>CAWJZI010000012.1:0-35546 GCA_963847305.1 uncultured Actinomycetes bacterium
GAAAGGCGGGCGGAACCCGTTAGCGAGCCGGGCACACGTTCGCCCGCAGCGGTTGTTGAGGTAGCGTGGCCGCGGATGGCCGAGCGCCGGGCAGCCTGCAGTTGCGGACAGCTCAACATCATCGTGGAGGGCGATCCGGTCCGGATCTCGATGTGCCACTGTCTCGCCTGCCAGCGTCGCACCGGGAGCGCCTTCGGGATGCAGGCCCGGTTCCCGGTCGAGCGCGTGCGCATCGACGGCCGTGCTACCGAGTACGTTCGGATCTCCGACGAGGGCGAGGAGCGGTGCTCCTACTTCTGCCCGGAGTGCGGCGCCACGGTCTACTTCCTGCTGTCCGCGTTGCCGGACGTGGTCGCCGTCCCGATCGGGGGGTTTGCCGACCCGGGTTTCCCGCCACCCCGGGTTTCGGTCTGGGAGTCGCGGCGCCACCCGTGGGTGGCCGTGCCCGAGGACGCAGAGCACCTCGACTGACGTGCGCGGCGCGAGGCTCCTGCTTGCAGCGGTCGTGCTTGCCGTGGCGGCGCCCGCCGGCGCGCAGGCGCCCGGGTATCGCTCGGCGGCTGCGCGCATCCTCGCCGAGGGCCGCGCCGCCTCCACGCTGATCGCCCACGGGAGCGGGGGACGCCTGTACGCGAAGTTCGCGCCGCAGTTCCGCGCCCAGGTCTCGCTCCCGCAGCTGACTGCAGATCATCGGCGCGACCCTCTCGGCATTCCGGTTCAGCGGCAGTTCGTCAGGAATACACGTTGAGCGCCTGCTGTTGCCACTCGTAGTGCGGCTGCCCGCACCCCGAGACGCCTGCTCGCCGTAACGACAGGCCGTCCGGCGAGACCTATCGTCGGGGCATGCCAGTCGCAATCGCATACGCACTCAGCTCCGCGCCGTTCCTCGCGCTCGCCGCCGGGCTGCTCAAGCTGGGCCGCGCCTAGACTGATCCCCGGAATGGCCGGGGAGAAGCTGATCATCGACAACCGTCGCGCGCGCCACGACTACGAGCTGCTCGAGCGGTTCGAGGCCGGCATGGTGCTCACCGGGACCGAGGTGAAGTCGCTCCGCGACGGCCGGGTCTCGCTGGCCCAGGCGTACGCGGACGTTCGCGACGGCGAGGTCTGGCTCGTCGGCGCCGACATCGCCGTCTACGAGCAGGGGAACGTCGCCAACCACGAGCCCGGCCGGGAGCGGAAGCTCCTGCTCCGCAAGGGCGAGATCGCCTCGCTGATCGGCAAGGTGCGCGAGAAGGGGCTGACCCTCGTGCCGACGCGGATGTACTGGAAGAACGGCCGGGCGAAGATCGAGCTCGCGCTCGGGCGCGGCAAGCAGCAGCGTGACAAGCGGCGCGACATCGTGAAGCGCGAGGCCGACCGAGACATGCAGCGCGCGCTGAAGGCGCGGCGCTAGAGACGCTTTTCGAAGCAGCGGCTCTTCGGGTCGCTCGCGAACGGGCCCCAGCAGGGGATCGGCTCGTAGCCGCTCGAGGTGTAGAGGCCTAGCGCCTCCGGGGCTTCGTTCCCGGTCTCGAGGCGCATCCGTGTGTAGCCGAGCGCGCGTGCAGCGTTTTCGAGCTCCTCGAGGATTGCCCGCCCGAGCCCGCGGCCGCGGTGGGCCGGCAGGACGTACATCCGCCGCAGCTCGCCGGTCGTCTCGTCCAGACGGCCGACCCCGCCGCACGCGATCGCCTCGCCGTCCTCGAAGGCGACGAGGAACGTCCCGTCCGGCGGTTGGAAGTATTCGGGGCTCGGCATCTCGCCGGAGCCGGGGCTGCCGTGGTGTCGCTCGGTCAGCTCGGCCTGCTGTGCGTCGGCCATTCCCTGGGTGAGCGGCGTGCCGAAAGGCTCTGGGCGAATCTCCAACCCCACGCGGCGAGGCTACACTGAGGCACGAACAAACATACGGGGGCGACCAGGTCTCGACGTGGTCGGTTCTCCGGCTGAGCTGCAGGTCGAGGTCCCCGGTCGGCCTCGTAAAACAACCGGGAAATCAACGTAAGTGCGGATCACGAACTCGCACTCGCTGCCTAACCTAGTTAGGTGACGCGTCGCTCCGGACTCGGCCCGTGGTTCGGGGAGCGGCGTCATAAAACGGGCTGGCCCCGAAGGAGAGCCAATCGCCGGAGGGGTGAGACAACAGGATGGCTGGCCCGGCGGTAGGTCGCTCACACACCGGCCGTCCGGGCGAGATCAAAGGGTGAGCTAAACCTGTAGAAGCTCTGCCCGGTGCGACTGCGGACGCGGGTTCGATTCCCGCCGCCTCCATTTTCCCCGCTCACGGCGCAGCTGCGCGCGGCGATGATCGCGTTCAGTGAATCGGGCAGCTCGGGCGGAGCGCGAGCGCCGGACGAATCTTCGCCCGGGCGCGGAGAAGCGCGGAGCGCAGCGCGAGTGCCTGGTCGCCCGTCGCCCCGAGCGCGCGGAACGCCCGGTAGAGCCCGCCGACCGCCCGGCAGTCGAGCTGCGCGGCCGACGCGTGGCCTGCGCGGGCGACGCCGCGCAGGAAGCCCAGCGCAGTCAGCACGACCGCCACGCCGGCCGCGCTGTCCGCGCGCGGCACCGCCGGCTCGGCCAGGGCGTAGCCGAGGAGTCGCTCGCACACGGTCCGGCTCAGCAGCAGGCTGCCGGTGGGCTGCTCACGCACCGGCGCCTCCTGGGAGACGCACCGCACGGTGAGCGGCCGGCCCGCGAGGCGCGAGGCGAGCGCTCCGAGCAGCGGCGGACCGTCGTCGGCCGGTGCGGTGGACGCGACCGAGCGCGCCTCGAAGGACGCGCTCGCGACCTTCTTGGTCGTGTTCTCCGAGTCCGTCCAGACGTAGCCCTTCACGCCCGCCCCCCAGGCGCCGCCCGGAGCCGTTGCGACCTGGACGTCGTGGAAGCCGTACCCGTAATGGTTACACGTCGTTGTGCCGGCGTTCCAGGTCTCGCCGATCGCCTGCGGCGCGAACCGTCCGTGGCTGTTCGGAAGCGAGATCACCGGGCTCACCGCCTTGCCGTCCAGCCACACCCTCCAGCTCCCCTTCTTGTCGCCCACCTCGAGGACGCCGATCAGATGGTTCTCCGTCGGGCCGAGCTTGGCCTTCACCGTGTGGTACGTGGGCGGCTTCCCCGGCGCGGCCACTTCGTAGTAGATCTCGGCGTGGCCATCGTCGAACCCGGAGTAGCCGATCTGCAGCCACTCATCCTCGCCTTTCGGGCCGGCACCGGCGCCGCCGACGCCGATCCACCCGGCGACGTGCCCCACCTTGACCCCGGGAGCCCCGAGGCTCGTCAGGCGCGCGCGCATTCCCGACCGGGGCTTGGCCTCCTGCAGACCGCTGTAGGCGTAGTTCTTCTTGCAACCGGACGCCGCCTGCGCACCGACCGTCCCGCCCACGCCTCCTGCCGCGGCGGCCAGAGCGACCACCACTGCGAAAGCCATCATGCAACCGAAACCAGTGCGAGTCCCCATGCGCCCCCCCGGCGGAAAACTCGTGTCCTTCGCGAGTCTACGACAGGAGCTGTCCGAATGGAAGAGCGGCTCCCGCCGTGCCGAATGCATGAAGGGCCTGCTTCGCGTAGATGAGCGAAGAGGCCGCTCTGGCGGCCTCTTCCTCATGTCGAGCGAGGGCCGACAGGCGCCCGAACGATCTACTCGATCGGGATCTCGAAGCGAGCGATGATGCCGGGGTCGCCGCCTCTCGCGAGCAGCTCGGGATCGGGATCGCGGGTCGCCACCCAGGCATATCCGTGTTCGGGGTAGGCAACGACGTCCGGAAAGCTCCCGGCGCTGATCGCGAGGATCTGTGCGGGTTCTTCGGTGGGGTTGCTGAACGCGTGAAGTCCGGCACGTCCCTCGGGGCAGAAGACGAAATCACCGGGAGCCAACTCCTCTTCGCCGTGTTGGTTCCGGAAGACGGGGCGGCCGCTGAGGACGAAGAACATCTCTTCGGCCCCGAAGTGCATGTGCATCCGGGTCCCTGGCGCGCCGGGGGCCAGTTCGTACAGCGTTGCTCCCATCCTGGCGTAGTCCGGCCGCCAGAAGATTCGACGCCGGGTCCCGTCCTCTTCGTCGTCTCCGTCCCATGCGTCGGAAAGCAGGTTCTGACGAATCATTTCGTGCACCTCCAGGTCGTAGCGGTGGCACGCAGCGTCCGGGGCTGCCTCGAAAAGCAGCCTGGGCGCTGCGCTATTCACGCGCGGCTGTCGCCGCGTCTGACCGCTATCTCGTCGCCGGGTCCACGGTGGGATCGTAACGACGGTCAGGCGATCTTCGCCGCCACCTCCCAGATGTGGCCGTCCGGATCGGCGAAAGCCGCGGTCCGCAAGCCCCAGGGACGGTCGATCGGGCCGTTCAGCAGCTCGACGCCGCGGCGGGCAAGCTCTTCGCAGACGGCGTTCGTGTCGTCAACCCAGATGGTCAGCTGGAACCGAGCTCCGGCTTCCCGCTCGGCGACGACCGCGGGCCCGATCAAGCCATGCGCCTCGCGGGTCACGAGCAGGTTCACGACCATGTTCTCGAACTGGAACGCGACCGCGTTCTCATCCTCGTAGACCGGCTCTACGTCGAAGGCCTGCTCGTAGAACGACTTGGCGCGCTGCCGATCCTCGATGAACAACGTGATCGCTCCAACGCTGTCGAGCTTGCTCACCTGGCCACCCCCTTCTTGGCACGTCTAGTTGGAGCCGCTTCTGGCTCTAACAACTAGACGGAGCCGAGCTACGAAACTCATCGCAGCTGAGCGACCATGCGGTACTACGCCTCTTCGGCCATGGCGAGAATGTCGTCGCGGCTCATCTTTCCGACCAGCTCCGGATGCGCCTGCTCGACGTGCTGTGTCACCTGCTCGACGAGGTCGTCGTCGCTCACAGCGCGGACGACGGCGCCACATTCGCAATTGATCACCTTCGTGGTGGGGTTGGCTTCGGCGCTCATCTATCTCTCCTTCCTCGGTAGTCAGCGTCGGGAGTGTGCTGCGTCCGCCTTGTCATAACCTTGGCGCAATCTTGGCGACGCGCATCCAGCTGTGCGGCAGAGTCGTCGTGACCCTGGACGGAAGCCGCGTGGAGGGCGGGTTGCCCGGTCGGCAGGGACGGTTGCTGTTCGCCTATCTCGCGGCGAACCGGTGGCGTGCGTCCTCCCGCGCAGAGCTCATGGAGGCCGTCTGGCCCGACCGGCTGCCTCCCGCGCCGGACTCGGCCCTCAGCGCACTCGTGTCCAAGTTGCGCCGGCTCGTCGGGCCGGACCGGCTCGAAGGGCGGAGCGAGCTCAGGTTGGCTCTTCCCGAAGACGCGTGGATCGACGCCGAGGCTGCCGGCGAGGGCCTTCATCGCGCCGAGGCCGCGCATGCGCGCGGAGACTGGCCCGCGGCGTGGGTGGCCGCGCGGGTCGCTCAACACATCGCGGTGCGCCCGTTCCTTGCCGGGGACGACGCGCCGTGGATCGAGGAGCGCCGCCGCCAGCTCGAAGGCGTCTACCTGCGCGCGCTCGAGCTCGCCGCGCACGCCAGCCTACGGATCGGCGGCGGCGAGCTCGACACCGCCGAGCGCTCGGCGCGCTCGCTTGTCCGGCTAGCACCCTACCGGGAGAGCGGGTACCGGTACCTGATGGAAGTGCTCGCGGCGCGAGATAACCGCGCCGAGGCGCTCCATGTCTACGAGGAGCTCCGAACGCTGCTCAGAGAAGAGCTCGGGACGGCCCCGTCTCCCGCCACCATGGAGCTCCACCGTACGCTGCTCGGATAACCGACCTATCGCGGGCGGAAGCCCGAGCAGAGCAGGTCGGCTTGCTCGATCTTGCCGTCTCGCACCGTGCAGAAGAGATGCTGCTCGACGACGTACGGTTCGTCGTTCTCGACACCGGTGAAGCGATAGGAGATGCGCAGGCGGTCGCCGATCTGAGCCGTCCGTGTCTCCGTGAGGTCGAGCACCGTCGAGTCGCCGTACCAGATCGCGATCAAGGCACCCACCTCGGCGGCGCCGCTTCGCTCCCGTAGCCCGGGCGGGCTCAGCGCTCGGAACCGGACGTCCTCTGCGAAGCAGGCCGCAATCGCGGCCTCGTCCTGTGCGGCGATCCCCGCTACGAGCTGCTCGGCGAGCTCGTTCGGCACATCGGCACGCTAGGTGCTCGGGGGCTCGTTGTCCAACTGCCAGACCGACACGTGCTTGCTGCTCTCGCTCGTGAACGGCTCGCGCTGCCAGCCGCTCCAGCGCTCGCGCAGCTTCATCCCCGCGAGCTCGGCCATCAGGTCGAGCTCGGCCGGCCAGACGTAGCGGAACGGCACCGAGACGAGCTCGAAGAGCTCGTCATCCACGCGTGTGAAGTGGTGCGAGACGAGGCCCTGCTTCGCGATGTCGTACTCGTCGATCCCCCAGTGCGTCTCGCCGGCGTGGAAGACCCGCATCGTGTCCCCCGGCGGCAGCCGCTGAAGGTCAGGGACGCCGATCTCGACTACGAAGCACCCGCCGGGCTCGAGGTGCGCGGCGACGTTGCGGAAGCACTCCGCCTGGGCCGCCTGCGTGGTCAGGTTGCCGAGCGTGTTGAAGACGACGTAGGCGAGCGAGAACGTGCCGTCCACCGTCGTGGTCGCGAAGTCGCCGATCGTGACGTCGATCCGTTCCGCGCCCGGCTTCGCGCGCAGCCTCGCGACCATCGCCTCGGACAGGTCGATCCCGTGGACACGGACGCCGCGCTCCGCGAGCGGGAGCGCGATCCGGCCGGTGCCGATACCGAGCTCGAGTGCTGCGCCGCCTTCCGCGAGGTCGACCAGGAAGTCCACGACCGGGCCGACGACGACCGGGTCGAAGAGCTCCGCTGTCGACTCGTCGTAGCGTGCGGCCACGCGCTCGCCGAAGTAATCCTCGGGCACTTCTAGCCGAGTGGGGCGTAGTCGATCTCGAGGAAGTCCACGACCTCCTCGAGCCACCGCTCCTCGACGAACCGGACGTGGTCCGGATGCGCGTTGTACCCGTCGTAGGCCGCCTGACTCGCGAACTCCATCGAGATCCCGTAGCGGAAGCCGTTCTTCGGGCTGACCTCGGAGAGCACCTCGAACGCCTCGACTCCCGGGATCGCGCCGAGCCGCGAGGCCGCGTCCAGGAAGTCGCGCTCCTCGGCGGAGCCGGCCGGGTGGGCGAGCGCGAACGAGACCGTGTGACGGATTCGCCCGGTTTCCATCGGCCGAGCCTATCGAGCTCAGCCTCCCGCGACGAGCTCGTAGGAGCGGAGCCGGGCGGCGTGGTCGAACACGTTCGTCGTCAGGATGAGCTCGTCCGCCTGCGTGCTCTCCTGGAGGTCGGCCAGGCCGGCGCGGACGGTCTCGGGCGATCCGACCACGTGGGACGCTGTCCAGGAGTCGAGGAAGACCCGCTCGTCCTGCGAGTACCCGTACACCGCGGCCTCCTGTGGTGAGGGGAGCGTGGATGGACGGCCGGTTCGGAGCCTCAGGAACGAGAGGCGCGCGGAGCCGTGCAGCCACCGCGCCTCTTCGTCCGTCTCCGCGCAGACGACGGCGACGCCGACCATCGCCTGCGGCTCGAGCAGCGTCGGCGAGGGGGTGAAATGGCGCCGGTAGATCTCCAGCGCCGGGATCGTGTTCTGCGGCATGAAGTGGTGTGCGAACGAGAACGGCAACCCCAGCTCGCCCGCGAGGCGCGCGCTGAAGTCGCTCGACCCGAGTAGCCAGATCGCCGGCATCTCGCCCGCACCGGGCACGGCGGTGATCCGCGGGAAGGTGCCTTTGAAGAAGGCGAGCAGCTCTTCGAGCTGCGCCGGCAGGTCGTCTGCCGCTGGGTCCATCGACCGCCGCAGGGCGTAAGCGGTGATCTGATCCGTGCCGGGCGCGCGGCCGATGCCGAGGTCGATCCGGCCGGGATGGAGGGCTTCGAGCATCCCGAACTGCTCGGCGATGACGAGAGGCTGATGGTTCGGCAGCATCACGCCGCCGGAGCCCACGCGGATCGTGCTGGTGACGCTCGCCAGGTGCGCGATCAGGACGGCAGGCGCCGAGCTCGCGATCCCGGGCATGTTGTGATGCTCTGCGACCCAGTGGCGCCGGTAGCCGAGGCGCTCGGCGTGCTGCGCGAGCTCGAGCGAGTTCCGCAGCGCCCGGCCGGCGTCGGAGCCGGTCGCGACGGGTGCGAGATCGAGGACGGAGAGCGGGGTGGAGCCAAGCGTGACCACGCGGCCGAGTATGGCGACGCGTTACCGAGCCGCGCGGCTGACCCGAACGGGCATCGGGGACGGCACTGATCGCGGCGTGTGGGAGAATCGGCATGTGAGCACGGTGCTCGCCTCAGCAACCGAGCTCGTCGCCGAGAAGCGTCGCGAGTTCGCCGCCCGTAACCCGGAGAGCGCGCGACTGCACGACGAGGCCCGGCGAGTGCTGCCGGGCGGGCACACGCGCACGATCCTCAACCACGAGCCGTTTCCGCTCACGTTCGTCCGCGGCGAGGGGGCCGTCCTGACCGATGCGGACGGACACGAGTACGTCGACCTGCTCGGGGACTACACCGCCGGGCTCTTCGGCCACGGCGAGCGGCGGGTACTCGACGCAGTCGACGGGGCCATGCGCGAACTCGCGAGCGTGGGCGGGATCCACGCGTACGAGCGGCAGCTCGCGGAGCTGATGTGCGCGCGGTTCGGTCTCGACCGCGTCCGGTTCACGAATTCGGGCACCGAGGCGAACCTGTTTGCGATCACGACCGCGCGGATGCACACCGGGCGCTCGAAGATCCTCGTCTTCCAGGGCGGCTACCACGGCGGCGTGCTCTTCTTCGCGACCGGCGGGGCGCCCTGGAACGCGCCCTACCCCTTCGTCGTCGCGCCCTACAACGACCTCGCCGGGACGACCGCGCTGATCGAGGATCACAAAGACGACCTCGCAGCGGTGCTCGTCGAGCCGATGCTCGGCTCCGGCGGCTGCATCCCTGCAGACGCGGCTTTTCTGCGGGGGCTCTTCGCGGCAGCCCGCGACGCCGGCGCGGTCTGCATCGCCGACGAGGTGATGACCTCCCGCCATGGGCGCGCCGGCCTCGCGGCGCTGCTCGGCGCCGAGCCGGACCTGCGCACGTACGGCAAGTACATCGGCGGCGGCTTCTCGTTCGGCGCCTTCGGGGGCAACGCCGAGCTGATGGGCCAGTTCGACACGAGTCGTCCAGGTGCGATCCCGCACGCCGGCACGTTCAACAACAACGTCGCGACGATGGCTGCCGGCTGCGTCGTGCTCGGCGAGCTGTACACCGCAGACGTCGCCGAGGCTCACACCGCCCGCGGCGAGCAGTTCCGGGCGGACGTCGCCGGCGTCCTCGCGCACCACGCTCTGCCGGTCACGGTGACGGGCTACGGCTCGATGCTCACCCTCCACGGCGACACCCCGGAGCTCCAGGAGCTGCTCTTCCTCGGCCTCTACCTGCGCGGGGTCTACACGGCGCCGCGCGGGATGGTCAACTTGAGCCTGCCGCTCACCGACGAACAGCTCCGGACCTCGCTAGCCGCGCTCGACGACACGCTCGCCGAGCCGGCTCAGTCCTCGCCGTCCCAGTAGTCGAGCTTCTCGATCCGGCCGATCACGCCGATGCCGCCGAAGTTGATCTTGTTCGACCGCGGGTAGTAGCAGATGTCGCCGGGATCGCGGGTCCCGTACGCGAGATACGTCAGGCCCCCGTCGCCCGCACGGAAGAGATGCGAGACGCCCGTTCCGGCCGGGCGCGAGACGACCGACCCGGGCCGCACGGGGAACTCCTCCCTGTCGTCGAGTACGAGCACCCCGTCGCCCTCGAGCATCACGAACAGCTCGTCCTCGAGCGAGTGGCAGTGGAGCGGCGCGGACTCCTTGCCGGGGATGACCTCGACGTGCTGCAGCCCGGTCGTGACCGAGCCGGCCGCAACGCCGAGGTTCCGCCGCGTTCGCCCGACGTGCTGCCGCTCGACCGTCTTCCCTTCAACGTCCACGACGTTGACGATCGTCGGGGGCCGCGGCCCCGGCTCGGCAGAGAGCTCGGGCGGACCGAGCTCGGCCTCGCGCACGAACTGCGTCGGCAGGCCGTCGACGGCGCCCGGGCCGGAGTCGATGAAGCGGTTGCCGAGCAGCGACGCGCCGAGCCGCGGGAATCGCGGGCTCTCGTCGCGTTCGCGCGGACCGAAGGCGAGCACGTCGAGCTCGGTCAGCGCGTGCAGCGTGTGCGCGCCCGAGCCCGCGAGGTAGACGATGCAGTCGCCCGCGCCGATCTCGGCCACCTCGCCGCGCTGCCACGACAATCCCTTCCCGGCCAGCACGTAGAAGATCTCCTCGGAGCGGCCATGCTCGTGCGCGGGCGTCGACCACGCGCCCTCGCGCACCTGGATCCGCCTCAGGCCGATCCCGACGCAGCCGGCGTCCTCGCCGAGGTACGACCAGGTCGCGTGCAGGTGGCCGATGGCCAACTCGCCGCGCCGGGCTTCGTCGAAGTGGGTAAGCCCCACGGCTGATTACTCTAGGTCGCCGATGCGGATCCTCGCCACACTTTCGATCGCGCTCATCGCGCCGGTGTTCCACACGTCGACGAAGCCCCTGCCGCCCAAGGTCTTCTCCGAGGTGAAGGCGCGCCACTGGCACGAGGGCTGCCCGACGCCGATCTCCGACCTTCGCCTGCTGGCCGTCAGCTACTGGGGCTTCGACAACCGGACGCACCACGGCCAGCTGGTCGTCAACAAGGCCGCCGCCGGGCCGCTCGCGAAGGCCTTCGGGCAGCTCTACGAGCTGCGCTTCCCGATCCGACACATGCGGCTCGCGAACATGTACGGGCCGCCGCAGGGCCGGCCGAAGGACGGCGATGTCACAGGCTCCTTCTCGTGCCGGAAAGCGGTGCCATCACCGTGCAACGGCAACGCCTCCGGGACGCACTGGTCGAATCACGCGTACGGCCTGGCGCTCGACCTGAACCCGGTCGAGAACCCATACGTCGGCTGCGGGATGACGCGGGACAGGACCGCGCTCTCCTACCTCGACCGCTCGAACATGCGGCAGGGGATGGTCACGCCTGCGGTCATCCGCGCCTTCGCGTCCGTCGGCTGGGGCTGGGGCGGCTCCTGGACGGGCGACACGAAGGACTACATGCACTTCTCCTACAACGGGCATTGAGGCGCCGATGAGTTTCGGGAGGCCGGGGCGTCTTATGCCACGACCACGTCGGAAAGGAGCAGGAAGATGTCGAGCATCTCGCAGTTGGGCAGGGTGATCGTGCCGGTGTCCGACCAGGACAAGGCGATCGCGTTCTACACGGACAAGCTCGGGTTCTCGCTCACCGCGGACGTCCCGTACGGCGAGGGCGACCGCTGGGTCGAGGTCACGCCTCCGAAGGGCGGGGCGGCGATCGCGCTCACGCGCGGCATGGGCGAGTTCCAGGCCGGTCGGGAGACCGGGATCGCGCTGACGACGTCGGACGCGAACGCTGCGCACGCCGAACTGAAGGACAAGGGCGTTCAGGTGGAGGAGCCGATGGGCGGCGACGGCACCGTGCCGCTGCTCTTCATGTTCAAGGACGGGGACGGCAACGGCCTGATGGTCGTCGAGCAGCCCGACGCCTAGCGGTCGTACGACCCGTAGATCGAGCCCGCGAAGGTGTTGCAGGCCGCCGGCTTCCCGGTCTCGTAGCCGCGGGAGAACCACCGCCGCCGCTGCGTCGAGGAGCCGTGCGTCCAGGTCTCCGGGTTGACCTGTCCCTGCGTCTTCTCCTGAATGCGGTCGTCGCCGATCGCGGCTGCCGCGGCGAGCCCCGAGTTGATGTCGGCCTGGGTGAGCTGCTCGATCAGCCCGGTCTCGACGGCGTGGTTCGCCCACACCCCGGCGAAGCAGTCCGCCTGGAGCTCGGAGCGAACGCCCTTGCTCTCCGGCCCCTTTGTATCGCCGCGGATCGCGTCGAGGACGCCGAGCTGGTCCTGGACGTGGTGGCCGTACTCGTGCGCGAGCACGTACGCCTGGACGAACGGCGTCACCTCGACTCCGAGCTGCGACTTGACGTCGTCGAAGAACCCGAGGTCGATGTACACGAGGTGGTCGGCCGGACAGTAGAACGGGCCGACGGCTGACGATGCGTAGCCGCACCCGGTCTGGATCGAGCCCGTGAAGAAGACCGTGTCGACGTACTGGTAGCTGCTCGTTGCTGGCGGTGAAGACGCCGTTCCAGAACTTCTGGACGCTGTTGACGACGCCGACGATCCGGCAGTCGTCCCGCTGGTTCGCATCCGCGCCGGACTTGCAGTCCTGCGAGATCGAGCTCGGCGTGTCGCCTCTTCCGACGCTCGCGTTGTCCAGCGGGCCGAGCTGGCCGAGCCCGCCGCCACCGGAGAGCAGCGAGATCAGCAGGTAGGCGACCAGGCCGATGATCCCCAGGCCGCCGCCGCCGAGAGCGAGGCCGCCCGCGCCGCTGCGGCCGCGGGCGTCCGTGACCTGGCCGGTGTCGAGGGTTGCTCCCCTGCGGAAACGCATCTCCGGTCGGTACCCGCTCCTACTCTTCCCGATGCACGGATTCGGGACTGAATGCGGGCACGCAGATAGCCACGTATTCGGCGCCCGCCGGCGTGGAGTAGCGCACTTTCTCGCCCGCGCGGGTCAGCACGGCTTCCCCGGGGCGAACGGTGAACTCCCCGCCGTCGTGCTCGACGACGACGGTGCCCTCGAAGACGACGGTGACCTCGTCGAACTCCGGCGTCTGCGCCGGCTCCTCCCAGCCCGGCGGGCTCGTCATCCTGGCGACGCTGAGCGCGCTCGTTTGCGTGTTCACGCGCCCGACGAGCTCGCGGATGACCTTCTCGCCGACGCCCGGGACGACGGTGGGGGATGTGACGTGGATCGGCATGAGCCGCGTCACGCTACACGGCGCCGGACGAGCTTGGCGTCCCGTCGGGCGCCTGAGTCTGCCTAGTCCTCCTTGACCGAGACCTGTCCGCGGATCTCGCCGCCGGCGTTCTTCGCCGTGTGGACGTTCACGTAGGCGCCGTTCTTCTCCAGGGTCTCGACGACCGCCTTGCTGATCTTCGTCGTTCCCGTCCGGCCACTCTTGCAGGGGCCGCAGAGCGGCACGATCACCGGGCCGGCGACGCCGCGCTTGCCGCTGTGGATGTGCGCGGCCGTTGCCGAGCCGGTCAGCCGCGTGAACGTCAGCTTCCACTTCAGGACGGCACCCGTCTTGTTCTCGACGTATGTGCCGCTGAACGAGCCGCGAGCGGTCACGGCGCGCTTCGGCCGGGGGGTCTCCTGCCTCGAATTGAGGCTGGCGCTGACCGTGTACTTCCCGGCGCGCTGTGCGGCCGGGGCGAGCGCGACGACGACGAGCGACATCACTGCCGCCAAGCCTGCGAGCGAAACGAGTTTCTTCACTGCCCTCCTCCTTCTCCGTAAGCCTGCTCAGCGGAGGTTCGGCGACGGGCGCGGATCGGTTTTAGCGAGCCGCGAAGCGCTCTTCGGCCCGGGCTCGCCGCCTGGCCGCCTCGACCTCGCGGTCGCGCGGCTGGGCGGTCGTGACGAGCGCCTCGAGCAGGTGCTCCGTCACGTGTGCGATCTCGTGCACGGCCCGCTCGAAAGCCGCCTCGTTCGCGCGGGAGGGCTTCTGCATCCCGCTCACCTTGCGCACGTATTGCACGGCGGCCGCGTGGATCTCGTCATGCGTCGTCGGCGGCTCGAAGTTGTAGAGCGTCTTGATGTTTCTGCACATGCGCCGATCGTAGCCGCGTCTAGCCCGGTGGCGCGCGCTCCGGGTGACGGGGAAGGCCGTCGTCCGGGATCGGCTCCCAGACCGCGGCGTACGCGGTGAACTGGCGATGGGTCGGCCGGACACCCGGATCGGAGTCGAACGTCCCCATGCGGACGGAGATCATCTCCGGGTCGGCCGGGTTCTGGGCCCAGAGGGCGCCGCCGCAGTTCGAGCAGAACGCCTTCTTGAAGCCGTCCGGCGGGTCCCACGACTTGATCAGTTCCTCCCCGGCGGTGATCCGGAGCGAGCCGGGCGCCATCCGCGCGGAGCAGGCGGCGGCGCTGCCGGTGCGCCGCTGGCAGCGGGTGCAGTGGCAGTAGCTCGCCCCCACGAGCGGCGCGGAGATCTCGTAGCGGACACCGCCGCAGAGGCAGCCACCGGTGAGCGGTAGATCGGTCATGGCCGGAGAATAGAGCACCGGAACCGCGCGCGAGCGACAGCGGATCCTAGAACAAAAGCGCGAGGGCGACCAGCGCGACGAGCTCTCACTGCGGCGGCGTGCGCTCCGGGTAGCGGGGAAGGCCGTCGTCGGGGATCGGCTCCCAGACCGCGGCGACGCGGTGAACTGGTGCGTGGCCGGCAGGAGCACCCGGATTCGTGAGTCGAACGTGCCCCATGCGGACGGCGATCACCCGGCGCTGCGGGCGCTTCTGGGACCAGAGGGCGCCGCCGCAGTTCGAGCAGAAGGCCTTCTCGAAGCCGATGCTCGTCGAGGTCCCACGACTCGGAGCAGCTTCTTCGCTGGCGGTGATGCGGAGAGATCCGGGCGCCACCCGTGCGGAGCTAGGCGGCGGCGCTGCCGGTCGCCGCTGGCAGCGGGTGCAGTGGCAGTAGCTCGCCCCGACGAGCGGCGCCGGAGATCTGCATCGCGGACGCCGTCCGCAGAGGCGAGCCGCCGGTGAGCTGGCAGGTCGGCCATGCCGGGAGAATAGAGCGCGCGATCAGCGAGAGGCTAGTCGCAGCGCCCGCAGGTGCGCGGCCTCGATCTTCGCCGCGGTCGCGGCGTCGTGCGACCACTGGGGCCACGAGTACTGCGTGCCGCCGTCGAGCTCGCAGCCCGTGGTGCAGGCGAGGATCGTGCGGGAGGCGGTCGTGCTGAAGAGTCCGGCGTCGCCGAGGATCCGCCGCACCATCGTCGGGCCGAAGCGGCGGCGGACGATGTCGAAGAGGTCCCAGTCCTCGACCCCGTCCCGGATCTGTTCGAGGCGCGCGCTCGCGATCGGGGTGTGCTCGCCCGGGTAGACCAGGACGAACTCGCCGTGCTGCCGCAGGCTGTTGAAGACGTCGTCCGAGTGGTACGAGGTGACGCCCTGGCCGTAGAGCGTCCCCGGAATTCCTTCGAGCGCATTCCAGAGCAGGAACATCCGCGGGTCGGACAGCGGCTCGGTCAGCGCGTAGCCCGGGGTGCCGGCGACGCCGTGGAACGTGTACGACCAGGCGCTCTTGCCGGCGCGCCGGACCTTCTGGATCGACGCGAGTCTGCCGCGCGGGGCGTTGAACTGGCCGTACCAGCGTCGGGAGAGAACGGCCCAGATGTCGACGTCGTCGCCGTCCTCGTTGTCCCAGAGGAACCGGTTGGAGGGCATCGGGTTTCCGGTGACGAGCACCTTGGCCCCGGGGAAGCAGCTGTGCGCGGAGGCCGCCTGGCGCCCGACCAGGCCCATCCCCGCGAGGCTCGGCTCGTCGAGCGCGTAGAGGTACGGGACGTGATCCGTCAGCCACCCGTGCTCGCCCCAGAAGTTCCGCACCGACTGCAGGTAGGCACACCAGCTCTCGGGCGCGAACGGGGAAAGACCGGCGATCCGGCTCGCCGCGCTCACCCGCTGGTTCGAGATCGGGATCCGCATCGTGGCGAACCCGTTCTGGTTCTGGCGGACCATGTTCCCGGCGGCGTCGAGCCACCACCTCGGGGAGGAGGTATAGCCGGACGTCGTGCGTGGCTCGCCGAACCCCCAGCCCGCGGGCGAGATCCGGTAGCCGGACAGGAACTGGAAGAGCGAGTCGTTCGCCGCGGCGCGCTGCCCGTTGGTCTTGAAGTGGTAGAGCTCGCCTGCCTCCTTCACGTACGACTGCGGGATCACGTGGAAGGCGGTGAGGAGGTTCCCCTTGGCCGCGTCCGGCGCGGGCAGCTGAACGCGGAAGACGGTGATCGCGACCGGGATGTCGGTGGAGACGCCGTCGGCCGTGACGTGGACCGTGGCCCGGTACCCGCCCGGCTTGGCGTCGTCCGGGACGACGACCTGGAAATAGATCGGCTGGTTCCTCCGCTCCGTCGCCTGGGGCTTGCCGTTCCACGGCATCAGCGCATCCGGTCGCGTCCGTCCGCCCGACTCGACGAAGTGGCCGAAGTAGAGCGACGCCTGGAGCGAGCCCAGCTGGTAGCCGTCGATCGAAGCCGAGACCATCCGTCCCTGCACGCCGGAGGCGACGATCCAGGCGCCTTCTCGCTCACCTCGCGCGGCGTTGATCGTGATCGTCGCGGCGCCGCCCTGCGGGAGCGCTCCGGCCGGGGTGATCGTCTGCGAGGAGGGGTAGGCGACGACGCCGGCGGCCGCCGCGGGGGCGAGCGCGAGCGCAACGATGGCTGTGAGGGCGGCTCGAAAGGTCATCACGACTACGTCATCGACTTCGCCGGAGGCTCGGCAACCCTCGGGCGAGTGGGGTCTGGGGCTAGTTCAGGGTATCGCGCCAGGCGAGCGCTTCGCGCAGCGGCGTCAGATCCCAGTCTGGGCCCGCGACGCTGACGACGAAGTCGGTGAAGCCGAGCTCGAGGTACGGCTCGGGCTCGCGCCGCTCTCCGCCGAGCCTGGTGATCGTGGTGGAGCGGACGATCTCCTTTGGATCCCGCCCGACCTTCGCGCACCACTCGTCGAGGACATCGGACTTGTGCTTCATCGTCGCCGGATCGCCGAAGCTGTGCCACTCGTCGGCGTGCTCGGCGACGATCCGCAGCGTCACCTTCTCGCCGCTGCCGCCGATCAGGATCGGGATGCGGTGGAGCGGCGGCGGGTTCAGCTTCGCCCAGCGCTCCTTGATCAGCGGCAGCGCGCGATCGAGGTCGCGCAGCCGGCTGCCGGCCGTCCCGAAGTCGTAGCCGTACTCGTCGTAGTCCTTCTGGAACCAGCCGGAGCCGATGCCGAGCACGAAGCGGCCGCCGGAGATGTGGTCGATCGTCCGCGCCATGTCCGCGAGCAGCTGCGGGTTCCGGTACGAGTTGCAGATCACGAGCGACGAGATCTGGGCGCGCTTCGTCACCGCCGCCATCGCTGCCTGGATCGTCAGCGACTCGAAGTGCTTGCCTTCCGGGTCGCCGCTGAGGGGGTAGAAGTGATCCCAGTTGTAGATCCGGTCGACCCCGAGCTCGTCGGCTTCGAGCCACGCGCGCTTCATCGGCTCGTAGTCGCCGTGCTGCGGGATCACCTGGAGGCCGACCGTCACCGCCATGGCCGCAACCTACCTACTCGAAGAAGGTGTCCTCGTGGCGGTACGCGGGCGCGCAGCAGCAGAGGAAGCGCAGCCGCTCCTCGCCGGCGGTGATCTGGTGCCATGCGCCGGGCGGGATCAGGATCGAGTCGCCCGGCGAGACCGTGCGGCGGTCGCCGTCCAGCTCCATCTCGCCCGAGCCCTCGACGAGGTAGTAGATCTCCTCGGTCTCCGCGTGGTAGTGGCGTTCCGTCGCCTGGCCGGGCTCGAGGGTCGCCTCGGCGAGGCTCTGGTTCCGGACGGGCGCGGTGGGGAGGCCGAGGAGCTCGCGGATCGTGCTCCCGTCCGCGGTCGTGAACGCTTCGGCCTCTGCGAGCGAGCGGACGATCACGCTGAGATCCTAGGACAGCACCGCCGAGCGAAGCCCGCCGGTGCGCCAAGAGGCGATTTTGGGCTACTTGACCGTGAACACCCGGCTCTTCTTCTTCGGAGGCGGCGCAGGCCTCGTCGGCGCCTGCGGCTTGTCCGGCCCGGAGGAGAAGCTGATCTCGGCGCCGGTGGCCGCTCCGGCAGAAAGCTGGGTGTAGCGGTTGCAGTCCACCTGGCGCGAAGCGACGGTGCGCACGGCGTCCTTGAACGGCTGGTATGAGGGCTTCGGCGTGAAGTCGGTCCAGAGCAGGCCGGACTGCCAGCCGCCCAGGCCGGGCTCGTCGGCGATCTCGAAGTTGAAGAACGCAGCCACCCCGGGCTGGCAGTAGGCCATGCGCAGTGCGTCGGTCAGCTGCGTCGCCTGGTCGGCGGCGAGACCGTCGCTCGTCCCGGCGGTCGTGCGCGCTGCGGTCGGAGGCAGCGTGTGCCCGTCGGTCTCGACCCCGTTGTAGAGCGACGCCTTCGCCGGGTCGACCGTGGTCTGGAAGCCCTGCTCCATGTACCAGATGCTCACGTTGCGCTGGCCGGGCAGGGGCTGGCCGGTGCCGCCGAACGCGTCCGTCAGCGCCGCCATCAGCTTCTCGTAGTCGCCCTCGCCGATCGTCCCGCCCGCATGGCGCGTCCACGGCCGCTCCGCGTTGGTCGTCGGGTACGGGTTGTGCCCGATCGTGTCGAAGATCGGCGCGGCGCGGCCGCTGGCGCGGTAGGCCTCGCCGAGCTTGCGGTAGAACTCGATCGGCGAGTGGCTCGCGCTCGCGGACAGCGCCGGGCGGTTGTTGCCGTGCGGGGAGGAGGCGGCGATCACGTTGATGTTGGGGCGGACGCGATGAAGGACGTCGTAGCAGTCGGCGAGGAGCGCCTCGTACTGCGCGGGGCCGACGCTTTGGCCGTCGACGTCGAACTGGGGCCGCCAGAAGCGGCCGGTGTTCGGCTCGTTCCAGATCACGACATCGACGACGCCGGGGTAGCGGCGCAGCAGGTTGCCGACGAAGGTGCAATAGGAATCGCGCGCGGCGTCGGTCTGCGGCGCGTCGGTCGCGGCGCCGTAGACGGCCAGCACGACGCGGAAGTGCGCGGCCCAGGTCGCGAGGATCATCCGGTCGACCGGGATGCGGTCATCCACTCCAAGGCGTGTGTCGCCCGGATGCCACGGGACGGTGACGCGCACGGCGCGGATCCCGAGATCGCGCGCGTAGGAGAGGGTTTTCTGAGCCTGCGGCTTCTCGGCCCACTTGAGGGTGTCGTCGTCCATTCCGACGAGCAGGCCGGGCGCCGCCCGGCCGGCGCCGGCGAGCACACATGCGAGTGCCGCACAGGCGGCGAGGGCATGGAGAGTCCTGCGCACGGGTTTTCCATCGGCGCGGGAGGCGCGGGACATGAGTGAGACCAACCCCTGGGTCTGGTACTCCGATCCGGACGTGCTTCGGCGCGAGCGGGAGCGGATCTTCCGGTCTGCGTGGCACTACGTCGGTCACGCAGGTCGGCTGTCGGAGGAGCCGTCCTACTTCGCCTGCGAGACAGGCGGAGTGCCGGCGGTCGTCACCCGTGACGCGGGCGGGGAGCTCCGCGCGTTCCTCAACGTCTGCCGCCACCGCGGCGCGGAGATCGCCGCCGGCGAGGGGCGGCGCGAGACGCTCCAGTGCCCTTACCACGCGTGGACGTACGGACTCGACGGACGGCTGCGCACGGCACCGCGCGCCGCGGAGGACGATCTCGGCGAGGTCGCGCTCGCGCCGCTCCGGCTCGAGGCGTGGGGGCCGTTCCTGTTCGTCAACGCCGATCCCGATGCGCCGTCGCTCGCGGTCGACGTCGAGCTGCCCTTCGACCCCGCCGAGCTGCGCTTCCACGAGCGCGTCGACTACTCGCTGGCGGCGAACTGGAAGATCGCGGTCGAGAACTACCTCGAGTGCTATCACTGCCCGATCGCGCACCCGGGGTTCAGCCGGCTCGTGGACGTCGACCCGGACGCGTACCGGCTCGAAGGCAGCGGCGAGATCTGGAGCCAGTACGGCCAGGCGCGGAACGGCGACGGGCACTGCGAGTTCCACCTCGTCTGGCCCGGCTTGAAGATCAACGTGTACCCGGGCTTCGCGAACCTCTCGATCGGCCCGGTCTGGCCCGAGAGCCCGGAGCGCACCGTCGGTTTCCTCGACTACTTCTTCGGCGCGGACGTTTCCGAGGGCGCGGCGAAGGAGCTGATCGAGTTCGACGACCAGGTCGGACGCGAGGACACGGAGCTCGTCGAGTCCGTCCAGCGGGGCGTCCGCGCCGGCTTCGTCGAGCGCGGCCGCCTGCTGCCGGAAAGCGAGCGCCTGATCGTCGGTTTTCAGCGCAAGGTGGCCGAGACGCTCACCTAGTCGCTGCGGTTCGTCGGAGGCCACTGCTACCGTGGCCGGCGTCACACGAAAGCCAGACGGCTGAGCGGCCGCGGCGGACCCTGTGTCCGCGCCCCCACGTGGTCGACCGCTCGGTCGTCGCCCGAAATTCGGAGGAGGAGACGCCCAGGTGAAAACCGCATGCTTTGCTGCTGCGCTTGCACTGCTGGCGGTCGCGCTCGTTCCGCAGGCGAGTGCCCGCAAGGAGTCGGTCAGGCGGGTGGCGGTGGCCAAGCACGACGATCCGGCGACCGGCGTCCGGCTGGCGCGCCTGCTCGGGGAGATCAGGGGCCACCGCGACGAGACGTGGCGGTGGGAGCAGGTGATGCAGCGCCCGAGGACGATGTACGCCGCGAGCGCGGAGACCGTCCGCAGCGTCGCGTACCGGCAATGGGTAGTGAACCTCTGGCGCTACCGCGCGGCGCACGCGAAGCTCACGGCGCTGAACCCGCCGCACAAGGCGCAGTGGCTGTGCATCCACCACCACGAGGGCGCCTGGGCCGACCCGAACGCACCGTACTTCGGCGGCCTCCAGATGGATCTCGAGTTCCAGCAGACCTACGGTGGGGCGCTCCTGCGGGCAAAGGGCACCGCCGACCACTGGTCGCCGCTCGAGCAGATGTGGGTCGCCGAGCGGGCCTACAGGACACGCGGTTTCTGGCCCTGGCCGAACACGGCCAGATCCTGCGGATTGCTCTAGCTCTCGCAATCCGGACGGGTTACTTCTCCGGAAGTAATGGGCAGTGACCCCTGAGGGAGAACCCATGGACCGACTGACGGCACTGATCGACCGCGCCGAGGAAGAAGGGTGCGCGAACCTCTCGCAGTTCAGCGAGCTCGATACAGGAGCTGGAGCTGGACGAGGAGGAGCTGTCGCGCGTCTACGAGGAGCTCGCCGAACGCGGGATCGAGCTCTCCGACGACTGCGGCATGGTCAAGGACGACGACACCGTCGTCGTCAACGGCGACCTCGCCACCGCGACCACGGACGCGCTCCAGCTCTTCCTGAACGAGGCCGGCCGCTACAAGCTCCTGACCGCGGAGGAGGAGGTCGAGCTCGCCAAGCGCATCGAGCGCGGCGAGAAGGACGCGAAGGACCTGATGATCAACTCGAACCTCCGGCTCGTCGTGTCGATCGCGAAGCGCTACCAGGGCCACGGCCTCTCGCTGCTCGATCTGATCCAGGAGGGGATCATCGGGCTGATCCGCGCGGTCGAGAAGTTCGACCACCGCAAGGGGTTCAAGTTCTCCACGTATGCGACCTGGTGGATCCGCCAGGCCGTGCAGCGCGGCGTCGCGAACAAGTCGCGGACGATCCGGATCCCGGTGCACATCGTCGAGCGCGAGCAGAAGATCGCCCGCGCCGAGCGCGAGCTCGTCGTCAAGCTCGGCCGGCAGCCGACCGACCAGGAGCTCGCGAAGGCGGCGAAGCTGCCGGTCAAGCAGGTACGCGAGGTGAAGCAGGCCGCGCGCGCGGTGACGAGCCTCGACAAGCCGATCGGCGACGACGACTCCGGCAGCTTCGGCGACCTCTTCGCAGCAGACCAGGCCGGCACGGAGGAGGAGATCGAGATCAGCCTCCGCGAGGAGACGCTGCGCAAGGCGATCGCCGATCTGCCGGAACGCGAGCAGCAGGTGCTGAAGCTCCGCTACGGCATGAACGGCGACCGCGATCCGATGTCGCTCGAGGCGATCGGCCGCGAGCTCGGGATCACCCGCGAGCGGGTTCGCCAGATCGAGGCGAACGCGCTCGAGACGCTGTCGATGCTCCGCGAGGTCGCCGGCCTCCGCGAAGCTGCCTTAGACGATCTCGAGGCCCTCGGCGATCACGAAGAACGCGCGGCCGAAGGGCGAGCCCTCGGTGCGCTCGCGCACGTCGTCGAAGTCGATCTGCTCCCGGAGCGAGCGCGCGATCTCGAGGCAGCTTCGGTAGTTGATCGAGTGCTCGGTCATCGCCATCAGCTTCGAGACGAGCAGATCCTCTGCGCTCAGCACGCGCATCGTCATCGCCTCGACCTCGCGCTCCTCGCCGCGCCCGATCAGCTCGTCGTCGACGTCGAGGCCGGCGGGGCAGAAGATCAGGTCGACGAGCACGTCCCCGTCCCACGCCTTGTAGAGCCACTCCTCCGGCGGCGTCTCCGG
This sequence comes from uncultured Actinomycetes bacterium, assembly GCA_963847305.1. Classification (GTDB taxonomy): domain Bacteria; phylum Actinomycetota; class Thermoleophilia; order Gaiellales; family Gaiellaceae; genus DATBLE01. The sequence goes on from CAWJZI010000012.1 coordinate 22,065, forward strand.
GCGCAACCCCGCGTCCGCCAGTGTCTCGAGCGCGCGGTCGGCGTCCGACGGCTTGATCAGGAAATCGAGGTCGTGGTCGGTCGACGGGCCGCCGCGTACCCAGGAGGCGACCCCGCCCGCGACCAGATAGGGAATGCCGGCGTCGCGCAGCGCGGCAGCCGCCTTCTTCAGGGTCGGGACCATGCCGTTGAGGGTGTTGTCTCCGGAGGACACGCAAGCTGGTGATACCCGCCGTTGCAGGGCATGTAACCGCGCCGAGTTGGGCACGATGCAGGCATGGAGAACGGACGGCCGATCCGGGTCGCGGCTGCCGGTGACGTCCACGCCTCGCCGGAGGAGCGCGACCGCGTGTTCGAAGCGTTCGCGTCGCTCGAACCGGGCACCGATCTCGTCCTGCTCGCCGGCGACCTGACGACGTGCGGCGGCCCCGACGAGGCGGCGGTGCTGGCGGAGGCCTGCCGGCAGGTCGAGGTGCCGGTCTGCGCGGTGCTCGGGAACCACGATTGGCACCTGAACCGGACACAGGAGGTCGCGGCCGTCCTCGGCCGGGCCGGGATCCATCTGCTCGAGCGCAGCTCGATGCGGTTCGAGCTGCACGGTCTCGACGTCGGTGTGGTCGGGCTGAAGGGCTTCGTCGGCGGCTTCCCGGACTACGTGCTCCCCGACTTCGGGGAGCCGCTCCTACGCGAGGTGTACGCGGAGACGACGAAGGACGTGACCGCGCTCGACCGGGAGCTCGCGACGGTCGAAGGCGCCGACCTCCGCATCGTGCTCCTCCACTACGCGCCGACGACGACGACGCTCGAGGGCGAGCCGCGCGGGATCTGGCCGTTCCTCGGCAGCGACCGCCTGGCCGCGCCGATCGCGCAGCATTCGCCCGATCTCGTCCTCCACGGCCACGCCCACGCGGGCACCTTCGAGGGCTACATCGGGCGCGTCCCGGTCTACAACGTCGCGATCCAGGTCACGCGCAGGGACTTCTGGTACTTCGACCTCGGCCCGCGCGAGCGCGCGCACGAAGCCGAGCTCGAGCGTCAGTTCCCTACGACCTGAACAACCCAGCGGCGGTCGCGTTCGCGATCGAGCTCGAGGAAGAGCACGCGCTGCCAGGTGCCGAGCATGAGCTCGCCGTCGCGGATCGGGATCGACTCGCCGGCTGTGCCGAGCAGCATCGCCATGCAGTGCGAGTGCCCGTTGCCGAAGTCCATGTCCTCGGGGCAGATGTTCTCGGTGCGGCGGTCCCAGTCGTCGTGCGCGTAGTACGTCTCGCGCGGGACGAGGCGGAGAAGCAGCTGGGCGAAGTCCTCGAGGAAGCCCTGTTCGAACTCGTTGACCCTGACGCAGCAGGTCGTGTGGGGCGAGTACACGCAGGCGATCCCCTCGTCGACGCCGCTCTCGCGCACGGCCTCGATCACCTCCTCGGTGATGTCGCGAACGTGCAGCCCGCCTGTCGTGCGCAGATGCGTTTCCCGCTGGAAGACCTTCACCGTCTGTTCACCCCCGGTGGCCGATTTGTCCGACGCGCCGTATTGTGATCGATCGGCGAAGCGTTCGCTAGCGCGGGCCCGTAGCTCAGCTGGTCAGAGCAGCGGACTCATAATCCGTTGGTCCCAGGTTCGAATCCTGGCGGGCCCACTACAGACCCGTGCGAAGCCGAGGGGCCCCACGTGTCCCCATCCGGCCGGCAGCGACCCTGCAAGCGAAACCCCGCATACAACAGGCGCCCGGGAATTGCGGGAGCGACTAGGCAGCCGCGACGTCTCGGATAGCGTCGGAAGCGGGCCGGAGGGGCGGGGAAGCGCTTCATCCCGGGTCGGAGAGTTCGACCCCGCCCGGCCGTCCTGTCTCGACGCTGGCGGGTAGCTATCCGCGCGTCCGCGGCGTGAGTTCGGCTTGCGGCTCTGGGGCGGTTCGGCCATCAGGGATGCCAGGGCGCGCGCGCTTGTGAGGCCGCGCAAGGCCCCGAGCTGGCGCTCGACCGCGCGTAGGTCGGCACGCACCTCCGCCGCCGCGGGCAGCTTGCTCAACGTCCGGACGAACCGGATCGCGCCATCGACGTCCGCGTCGCGCGTGCGCGCGCGGGGGCTCTTCGTGAGCTCAGCCGCTCGCTTCACCAACTCCGCGGCCTGCGACGACAGCTGCTCGTTCGCCATGAGAGTCGTAAGAAGCGGCAGCTGCGCGCGTTCGAAGAGCGCGATCCACGCTCGCCCAGCCTCGGTCGTGGCGAGCACCTCGTCGCGGATCCGGCGCAGCTCGGTTACCTCGGCGTCGCTCGCAAAGAAGCGGGCGCCGATAAGCTCGATCGCGCAGATGCACTGCTGCATCAGCGCGATCATCCCGGCCTTCGCGTCGCGCTTAATGAGCGTCGGGTCGGCCGGATGGAAGGAGTCTGCGGCGTTGCCGACCCACGGGCCGGTCTCGAACGTGAAGCCGTAGGTCTTGCGCAGTTTGGGGTTGGCGATGTGCCGCGAGTAGGCGTAGTCGCTCTGCGTCCCGGTCGTCGGGTAGAGGGCGATTGACGGCTCGCTGGTGTAAGCACGACCGCGCACGGAGGCGATCGCGCTCACGATGCGACTCCCCACGGTCTGGAAGCGCTGCAGGTCCCGCGGCGGGATGTACTCCTGGTAGCCGGACACACCGATCGGGGCACACGTCCCGGACGGCAGCGTGGTGAAGCGCTTCGTCGGATCGGTGGTCTGCGACGGCGCGTGCCCCCACGGCCAGAGCACGAGCTCCGAGTAGGAGTGCACGTCGACGAAGCAGTCCACTCGCCGCGTGTCCAGGACGCTGCGGATATTGCGGGTCTCGGGCTCGCTGAAGGCGCTCGGGCCCGCAGTAGACGTCGCTGCACTGCGCGCACGACGTCTGGCCCTGGGTGACGCCCCAGAGGACGTCGAAGTTGCGGTTGAGATCGACGCCATCGCATGTCGGTCCCAGGGTTGTCGCGGCGGTTCTTGCGCCACAGGTTGTCGATGTTCATGACGTACTCGCGCCCGTCGGGGTTCATGCAGGGCACGAGCCAGAGATCGAGCGTCTCCAGGATCAGCTTTATTTCGGCCGCCGACCAGGTGCGATTGCCATACATGATGTCGGTGCCGTTTATGTGGCTGACGAACAGGTCGACGGCGAGCTCGATGATGGCGTCGGGGTTCATGAGCTCGCGGGAATGCGTGCCACCAACGACCATGACACCGCGGCGCTCACCTCCGCCGCCCGCGCGCAGGCGTAGCGCGTAGACGGCCCGGCCCTGCACGGAGGGCTCGGGTAGTGCGAAGCGCGTGAAGTAGCAGGGAACCAGGCTGCGAGCAGGTTGGAAAGCGAGTCGAGCTGCGCCACACTGCGGTACATCAGGGCTCGCCCTCCTCGCGTGGGATGCCCTGGACGCGCTCCTCGAGCCAGGCGATCGCCTCGTCGTCGTCGACGCGCAGTTCCGGGCTCAGCGGCTCAACGCGAGCGACGCCGGTGCAGCCGCACCTCGTAACCGCGCTCGAGCAGCGCCACGATCTCGTCGGTCGTGACGAGCAGCCGGACGCCCCGCTGCGGATCCGGCACACGGTCGAGGTCGAGGTCAGCGACACTCTCGAGCGGGACATCCCCATCGCCCGGATGGACGGTCGCCTCGAAGCGAAGCCCCATACCCGGATCGACCATGGCAACAGGAGTCTAACCCGATCCGAGCCCCGTTGCGAAACCGCGTCGGGGTTCGAACGTGAAGCGATAGACGCTCGCCGCTGGCGTGCCGGCGAAATCCCGACAGAGCGGGGCTTCGGCGGGCAGTCGGCTGGGAAGCCGTGGCTGAGGTGAGTCTCGCTCGGTTGGCGTGGGTTCGGCGGGCGATCGAGGGCCCTCACCTCCCGCCGGCCGCCGCCGCGATTCCCGATGTCTGGTGGACTCAGTTGGTGGTCGGGGTCGGCAGCTTCGCGTTCGCTTGCTTCCTCATCCGCTGGCGGCGGAGCCGCAACTACCTCATGAGCTTCGCCCATTGGCTGACCGGGCAATAGCTCGGACGCCGCGACGAGACGGCTGAGCCTGTCGGCGAGTTTCGGGACGTGGTGGACGAGATCATCGTCGTCTGGACGCCTTCCATTCGCCTCATAGCTCACCAGCACCCCCTCAGTGGCGCAGTGGGATGCTCTGCGAGTAGCGGAAGAAGTTGTCGGGATCGTGGTGCCGCTTCACGGCGACCAGGCGCTTCAGGTGCGGCCGGTAGTAGGCGGTTGCCGACTCCTCGAGTTCGGGGTCCGCGTAGTTCGTGACGGCTCCGGAGGAGACGTAGGGCTGCATCGCGGCGTGGGTGTCTCGCACCCAGCCGAGGTTGGTAGCAGCGGGGAGCATGTCGGAGTTGTCCGCCGCTTCTTCCGATCAGGGTCTCGGAGAGCCCCGACCGCAGGCCGACAACCTTCGGCGAGGCGTCGGAGCGCCCACCGGAGTGAGGACTGGGTCCCGAATCGCGGCCTGCGAAACTGCGCGGGGTGAGGATCGGCGTCACCGTCCCGATGTCTCTCTCCGACGGATCCGGCCAGATGCCGTCCTGGCCGCAGGTGCTCGCCTTCGCCGAGCACGCCGAGGCGGTAGGCCTTCAGTCGGTCTGGGTCTGTGACCACTTCGTCTCGCGCCCGCCCGGCCAGCCGGTCGAGGGCATCCATGAAGGGTGGACGATCCTCTCGGCCCTCGCCGCCGCAACGAGCCGCGTCGAGCTGGGCCAGCTCGTCATGTGCGCCTCGTTCCGCAACCCGGCCCTGCTCGCAAAGATGGCGGCGACGGCCGACATGGTCAGCGGCGGCCGGCTGATCCTCGGCCTCGGGGCGGGCTGGTACGACGCTGAGTACGAGGCGTTCGGCTACCCGATCGACCACCGCGTCGGCCGGTTCGAGGAGGCGCTCCAGATCATCGGCCCGCTCCTGCGCGGGGAGCGCGTGACGTCGGCCGGCCGCTACTACCAGGTCGACGAGGCCGTGCTGCTCCCGCCACCCGACCGGCAGATCCCGATCCTTGTCGCGGCCAACCGCCCGCGGATGCTCGGGCTGACCGCGCGCTACGCCGACGCCTGGCACACCGCCTGGTTCGGTCATCCGGACGATCGGCTCCGCCGCCGACTCGCCGACCTCGAGACGGCCCTTGACGCTGAGGGCCGAGACCCGGCCACGCTACGACGGACGGTCGGAGTGCATGTCCAGGACCGTGACGCGACCGCCTCGGACGAAGCAGGTGACCTGGCTTGTGGAGGCACGTTCGAGGAGCTCGCGCGGATGATCGACGCGTACGAGGCGCTCGGCTTCGACGACGTCATCGTCGGACTCGAGCCGATCACCGAGCGGTCGCTTGATCGTCTTGTCGAGGCCCTCCGCCCAGTGGAGCGGGACGGCCGGGGTATTCCGTAACCGCGAGTCAGGCTCAGCCGTTGAACGAGTGGCGGAGCGTGCGCCGGATTCTCCGGCGAGGGGGTACAGGAGGTTCGGTGCGTCGCTTCGCCCCTATCCGAGCAAAGGAGGGCTTATGTCACTGGCTACTCATCCTGATCATCGTTCTCGTCATTCTTGCTTTGGGCGGATTCGGCTACAGCCGCCGCGCATGAGCCCAAGATGAGCTTGTGGGTGTGGATTGTGGTTGCTGCCGGCATCGCCCTGATCATCTGGGTGGTTGTGGCGTTGGTCGGGACACCAAAACGACGTCGTGCAGCCCAGCGGGAGAAAGCAGCTGAGCTTCGACGCTCAGCAGAAGAGAAGTTGGCGTCGGCGGCGCGGCGAGAGGTCGTGGCCAGCCAGGAGGAGGACACGGCTCGCCGCGAGCGGGAGGCCGCCGAACAAGCGTTGCGGCACGCAGACAGTGTCGACCCTGATCTTCCCGGATCGCCTCCGGCTGCCGAGACCGCCGCTGCTGATACAGGTAATTGAAGGCTGGGGCCAGGCGGTTCCACGCCGAGCCGCTTTGGCGCCACATCCCCCGCGAAGCAATGCGCCGAGCTCGCCTGACGAGAGCTCGGCTCCTCCCGCCTCCTCGCCTCGGCTGATCATCCGCGACAACGGCGAAAGGGATGAGGAGATCCCTGCCGAAGTGTAAGCATTCCATTTGCAGGGGTTTTGATCGTGCGCCGAGCAGAAACCAAAGCGCGCGAACGCCTCTCACAAAAGGGATCGAAGGGGGGACAGATGCGCACAGTTGTCACACGAAGGCGTCGTTGGCCCTACTGGGCCGCGCTCGCCGCCGCCTCGGCGCTCGTCGTCGGCGTCGTTACCGTCGGCTCCGGTTTCGCCGCGGCCAAGGCGAAGCCGTCCAACATCTCGCCGCCGCGGGTCATCGGCGCCGCCCGCGTCGGGCAGGTGCTCACAGGCGAGCGCGGTGCCTGGACGGGCAACCCGAGCAAGTACGGGTACACCTGGCTTCGCTGCGCAGCCAATGGAGCCAGCTGCGACACGATCAACGGAGCGGACGGCACGCAGTACCAGTTGACCGCATCGGATGACGGGCACACGGTCCGGTTCCGCGTGACGGCAACCAACAGCGACGGGTCGACGTCGGCGACGTCGGCGGCGACCGCGGTCGTCGTGGCCGGCGGCAAGCCCGCCAACACGGTCCTACCGGCGATCTCCGGCACGCCGCAGGAGAACTCGACGCTGACGGGGACGAACGGCACCTGGACGAACAGCCCGTCCAAGTACGAGTACGCCTGGCTCCGCTGCGACAAGAACGGCGGCGCCTGCTCCGCGATCAACGGCGCGATCAAGAACACGTACACGCTGACCTCGGCGGACGTCGGCGCCACGATCCGGTTTCGCGTCGTCGCCTCGAACTCGGCGGGCAGCGACACGGCGATGTCGGCCGCGACGGCCGTCGTCTCCAAGTTCCGGGGGCAAGGTTGCCCGGCCGGCGGAAATCCCGATCAGGTGGCGGCGATCAATCCGCCGGCGAGACTGCTCATCGACTCGCTCCAGAGCGACCCGACGGTAGTCACGAAGAGCACCCAGACGGTGACGGTCCGCTTCCACGTCACTTCGACGTGCGGCGGTCCGGTGCAGGGTGCGCTCGTGTACGCGACTGCGACGCCCTACAACCAGTTCGCGATTCCGCCGGAGCAGCCGACGGGCGCCGACGGCTGGGGGGCGCTGACCTTCCAGCGCGGCCGCGGTTTTCCGGCGAGCAACAAGCAGAGGCAGCTGACGGTCTTCGTCCGGGCTCGCAAGTCCGGCGAGAACGTGCTGGTCGGCATCTCGACGCGGCGGCTCATGTCGATCCGCGTCAATCTCAAGGGCTGAGCCGATGCGGGCGAGGGCTGGGGGCGAGCGCCCTCAGCCCTCGCTGCTCAGCCTGCTGACGAACACTCAGCTCAGCGCTCGTAGCGCAGCCATGTGCGCCGATACCGCTGCGAGGCGCTCCTCGATCTCGGTCAGGCGTCCGAAAGCCTTCTCGGCGCGAACGACGTCGCTCTCGCTGCGGAGCGTCCCGTTGCCGGCGCGAGCCAGGGCGAGCTCACGTTCGAGCTCTTCGACGCGAGCGAGCGCGGTCAGCGCGGTGGCCTCGGCCGCACCTCGTTCTGCCGTTGCGGTCTGGGTTGTGAGGCGGGCTGCGTCGAGCTCGCCTTCCAGAACGGCAACCTGCGATCGCAGCTGCCGACTGTGTTCCTCCGCGGCTGCGAGCTCTGCTTCGAGGGCGGTGATGCGGGCAGCAGGTGCTTCCTCGGACTCCGCCGCAGTCGAACACTCATCTTGGGCTGGGTCTGCCTCAACCTGCTGATCGGCCACGGGATGCTCAGCAGCTAGGGCTAGACGCGTCTCGGCTGCGATTGTCTCGAGGTCGAAAAGGATCGTTTCGGTCTCCTCCTCGATTGCGGCCAGCTCGCCTGTGAATGCCGCCAGGTCCTCGGGGCCCGTTGACGGCGGTGCCGCAAGCTCGAGAGGGCCGGCCTCGACCTGATGATCGGTCTCGGGCGGCTCGGAGGCGAGGGCCAGATCCGTCTCGTCCGCGATTGTTGGAAGGATCGTCTCGGTTGTCTCCTCGACTGCGGCCAGCCCGCTTGCGAATGCCGGGTCGACCTGCGCGGCCTCGTCTGATTGTTTTTCCCCGAGCGGCCCGTCGAAATCGGCAGGACCAGTTTCGGCGGCGGGTGGGGGCGTCGCGATGCGCAGCTCCGACCCGGCCGCGTTCTCCTCCTCCGGTCCGCTCAGCGGCGGCTCGAGCACCGGCGCGCCCTCCTGCCGTGGGCGGAATCCGGTTGCAAAGCCGTACTCGGTCTTCAGCACAGCAATACGAACGGGTCCAAGGCGCGCGGAGAAGACTTTGGGCTTTTATACCTTTATTCCACCGCTGGAAGCTTACCCCAAAGCGATGGAAGCTGCCGAAAAAGCGCTGCAGATTGATCCGCTTTTACCGGAAGGTCATTTATCATTGGGAGCCGCTCTTTTGTATTTTGATGCTGATTGGATTCGCGGTGAGAAAGCAATGAAAAGAGCGTTGGAATTGAATCCTCAATTTGCATTTGGATATTGCTGGTACAGTGGATTTTTGACATGGGGTGGCCGACATGAAGAGGCTGCGAAAGCGGTACAAAAGGCACAAGAGTTGGATCCGTTGAATCCACTTTATTCCTCTTTTGCTGGAATGCATTATTACGGCGATCGGCGCTACGATCGAGCTCTTCAAGAACTCAACAAGGCGCTGGAAATTGAACCGCAATTTTTGTTGGCTGTCTGGTTTTCCGGGATGGCGTTTATGAATAAAGAAATGCCGGAGCAAGCGATCAATTTTTTTAAACGCGCTGTTGATATTTCACAAGGGGGCACGTTTTTTATTGCATATTTGGCAATGGCTTATGCAAAATTTGGATTTATAAATGAAGCAGAAGAACTGCTTGCACAAATGAAAGATCGAACCCGGAAGGAATATGTTGCACCATTGAGTTTTGCGCGTGTTTATATGGGGCTCAATCAAATGGATCGATTTTTTGAGGAACTTGAAAAGGCATATCAACAGAAAAATGTCCTTCTGTATCTTCCATACTCTCCAGAGTTTGATTCGATCAGATCTGATCCGCGATATGTTTCCATACTAGATAAATTGGTTTTTAAACCTCATGAATGACAATCTTCCTTTTATTATTGTGAATCCGAAGTCGGGGCGTGGTCTCACCGAAAAAAAGTGGGCATCGATCACGTTGCAAATTCACAACAATCTTGGCCCATTTGATTTTGAATTTACCCGTGAATCGGGTGACGCCATCCGCATTGCTGAGAAGGAAGCGAAGCAAGGAAGAAAACTAATTGTAGCAATGGGTGGGGATGGCACAATTTCTGAAGTATCAACAGGAATATTGAGCTCAGGAGAATCGGTTGAACTTGGAATTTTGCCGCATGGAACAGGAGGAGATTTTTGTCGCAGCCTGAACATCCCTAAAGATCTGAGCAAAGCAGCTCGCCAATTGCGTGAAGGAACAACACGGCGTGTCGACGCAGGCCGTATCCGTTTTTTGAATAACGAAGGCAAGGAAGCTGTACGTTATTTTGTGAATACTGCTTCATTTGGGATGAGCGGCGGTGTTGCTACCCGCGCGAATGAATCTTCCAAGAAATTGTTAGGTGGACGCCTGACCTTTGCTGCGGCTACTTTGAAAAGTACACTGGCTGATTCAAATTCCGATGTTTATTTGCAAATTGATCAGCAGGAAAAGCGGCGCATGAAAGTTGCATCCGTTTGCGTTGCGAATGGGAAATATTGGGGCGGGGGAATGAAAATTGCTCCGGATGCAAAACTGAATGACGGATATTTTGATGTTGTGATGATTGGTGATTTGAGTATGGTAGAAAAACTAACGAAGTCGTATCGTCTTTATTCTGGAACGCATTTGAAGATTGATAAAGTTGGTTTCACATTAGGTACTCGCATTGAAGCGACGCCGGTAAATGGAAATGATCCTGTTTTGATTGAAGTAGATGGTGAAGCACCCGGCCGGTTGCCAGCGACGATTGAATTATTGCCTGAGGCCTTGCAAATCCGAAGTTAAGTGTTTTGCGTCTTTGTGATAAATCTTACTTGAAAACGCCTGCGCCCAAGAAATTCTTGCGCAGATATTCAACTGTATCAAATAATGTTTCGCCTGGATCTCGTGATACAAAACCAAGCTCGCGTTTTGCTTTCGAAGAATCAACATACCAGTAGTATCGTGACATCTCCATACTAACTGGTTCTACTGGCGGCTCTTTTCCGATTCCTTCGAATACACCTTCAATTAATTTGGATGTGACCGAGTGCAGCTTTTTATGAACTTTAATTCGTGGTGCTTTTACTTTTGTGATCCGCTCAAGGTGTCCAAAAAATTTATCCAGAGTCCAATTCGGCCCACCTAATAAGTAACGCTCACCTGGTTTGCCGCGCTGCATCGCAGTGTGAAATGCGGCAGCGGCGTCACGAACATCAACAAAATTGATTCCACCGGATGGAATTGCTGGAATATCACCAGCGATGAATTTCAAAACATCCTGAGTCGAACTCAAGCGTTCATCTCCCGGTCCGAGAAGTAAGCTAGGATTCAAAATGATCAGCTCAAGTGCATCGCCGCAGGATTTAATTGCAGTTCGTTCTTGATACCACTTGCTGGAGTAATACGGAAATTTTGTGATGATTTCTATCGGTGTAGGCCATGATTCGTCGGGAATCTCAAAGCCATCTTCAGTGACTGCAATTGTTCCGCTGCTGGAAGCTAACACCATCCGCTGAACTCCCGCTTCTTTCGCCGCTTCACAAAGTAGGCGCGTTCCATCAACATGGATTGCGTGCATGTCGCGCGGATCTTCTTTGGTGCGCGAAACTTTGCCGGCGAGGTGATAAATTTGTTGAACGTTTTCGACTGCAATTTTTACAATATCTGGGGATGTGATCGAGCCTTCTATGATTTCGAATCCACTATCTTCTAACCACGAAGGCGCAGATGTTGTGAGTACCCTGACATTCTTTTCTTTTTTGAGCTTTAGATAATCGAGTAAATGTTTGCCCAAGAAACCGGTCCCACCTGGTCACCAAAACTTTTTTGTACGCTTTATTTTTCATTGGCTATTAGCCCCATATCGGGGTTTCTATCCCACTTTTACGCCCGCTTGGGCGGGCTAAATACTCCCCCCTTCGTTGTCCCCGCTTACGCCGGGGGCTACTATTCCTATTGTCAAACCCAGTAATACCAGCTTACTGTTGGGGGCTACTATTCTGGGTTGCATCTAATCGCCTAATGCGGATGCGTTTTCATGAAGCTTAGGCTGATTTTCGTGATCCCATCGCTGACGCACCGCTTTCAAATCAGGCATTTGAATTTGACCATTTTTCAACTTGCGCACCATTTGTTCAACCAGCAACGTCACTAACCGGTTCGCATCATTGCGAGGTAAACCTTCAACCAATTTCTCCAGCGATTCATACGAAAGGAACGGACCAATCACCGCTTTCACCTTTTTCTTTTTCGGAAACTTTGTACCTTTCGGCATCGCATCAAATGTTCCACTTAGATGAATTGGTAGAATCCCTCGTTTGGCTCGAAGTGCCAGGTAACCCAAACTGGATTTGAATTCCGAAATTTGTCCGGTCTTCGATCGTGTGCCTTCAGGAAAGATCAAAAGATTAAATCCTTTCTGCAAAGTTTGAACCGCAAGTTTTAAAGATTCATGAATTGAACCTTCGCGTTCCATCGGAACCAGATTCGTAAAGTTTTCAAAGAACGTCTTCTTCAGTTTGTTGTTGAAGAAATAATCTTTTGCAGCAAGCGCCGCGAGATTTTGGCCTGCATCGCCCAGTGCTTTCTTCACCAACCCGGTATCAAGATGAGAGCTATGATTTGGCGCAACAATAAAATTGGTATGAACCGGTACATTTTGACTTCCGATGATTTCGGCTTTCATGTAGGATTCATAAAAAACATCGTTCATGTAATCCAGCGCGGCTCCGCCAAGGTCTCCCAATGCCGAAGGCAATGAAGATTCTTTTTCCGTTTCAATTTCTTCAGGTGTCGTAGATTTTTCTATCGAGATGAGTTCTGGAAGAAACGTGCAAGAAATCAGCGAGATGTCTGACCGATGTAATCGAACTTAATGCTTCGAACGATGGCAGTGTTCGGCCTGAATGTTCAATAGCTGCACCGAGTTCGGTGTACATCAAACTATCAAATCCTAGTTCATCGAATGTTGTATCCCTGTGAATTTCTGAAGTTGGTTTACCGCAAACAGAACTAATGATTTCGGTGAGTGCCTGAAATTCGGAAGATGCCGGAAGTTCCAATGGTGCGGCAGGAATTTTTCGATGAAGTTCTTGCAGTATGGAAATCACTTCGCGCCGTTTTACTTTTCGTGTTCCGGTTTTGGGCAAATCATCATCTTGAAATTCTAAAGTTATTACACGTTTCCAAACGGGAAGTCCGGCTGCAATCTTTCGGAAGTGTTCTTAATTTTCCTGCGAACCTGATCGCGCGAAAGCGATTCATCATGTTCATGATCAGGAACAACAAGACACGCGATCCGTTCTCCATTCTGATCAGGCAAACCCACAATACTCATTTCTTTGATATAAGGTGAATCGCGATACAGATCTTCCAATTCATCGGGATAAATATTTTTGCCGCTCGGACCTAAGATCAGATCTTTCGATCGGCCTACCAAAAACAAATTGCCATCTTCATCTACGTATCCAAGATCACCGGTATGAAGCCACCCATCGATGATGGTTGTTTCGGTTGCTTCCTTATTTTCATAATAGCCAGACATGATATTTGGACCGCGCGCAATAACTTCGCCTACACCTTTTTCATTCGGATTCAAAATTCTAATTTCCACGCCGGGCAAGGCTTCACCAACACTTCCGATTTTTGGTTTTGCTCCAGGCCGGGTTACAGTCAGCACCGGTGAACTTTCGGTTAGTCCGTAACCTTCATTCAGCGAGAACCCTAAACCATAAAAAGTGTCATAGGTTTTTTCTGACAATGATGAACCACCACTGATGAGATATCGGATGCGGCCGCCTAGTCCATGATGAACAGGGAAGAATAAAAATGGTCCGACATTTAAGGAAGTTTTTTCACGAATCCAGCGATTCACACTGATGAGCGACTTCACGAAGCCTTCAAGTTTTTTCGATTTATCACCAAACTTGTTTAAGATCCGTCTGCGCAATAAATCCCAAAGTGCAGGAACGCCAACCATCATCGTGACATGGCTGGTTTTAAAAGCATCGGAAATTGAATCGCCGGTCAATTCTTGCAAGTAAGTGATTTGCGATCCGCGGCTAAATGGAAGTAAAAATCCAGTGGAGAATTCAAATGTATGATGCAACGGAAGGATACTTAAAAATCCGTCTTCCTTTGTAACATCATAGACCTTCAACAATTGGGACATCATGCTGGTCAGATTTTTTTGAGTCAGCATGACGCCTTTCGGATGACCGGTTGTGCCTGATGTGAATATTAAAGACGCGATCGCGCCTGGTCTGGCTTTTGGAAGTTGTGCAATCTGCTCT
>CAWJZI010000013.1:0-29441 GCA_963847305.1 uncultured Actinomycetes bacterium
CCGCCATGTCGATCACGACCAGCGCGAGCAAGGCGGTGTCGAAGCGGAAGATCGTAAAGAGACGCTTAACGCGCGTCGCGACCTCCGGCGACTCGGGGCCGAACTCCTGCGCGGCGCGGTCGATCCGGCCGAGCTCGGGACCGACGAAGGTGATGCCGATCGTCATTGCGAGCGCCCAGCCGACGACGCCGAAGATCACCCAGAACTGATCCCACGGCGTGCCGGACTTCTCGATCAGCGCGACCCCGAAGCCGAAGACGAAGAAGAGAGCGGGCGTGTACACGCGGGTGCCGATCCACGTGCCCATGCGGCCGAGCGCGGCGAGGGTCGGGCTGTCTCGTTTCTGCTCGAAGACGATGCCGAGCGTGGTCAGGGTGATGTCGCCGCCGACCCAAAGGGTGACGGCCAGGATGTGCAGCGCGAGGTAGATCTGGTACGAGCCCGGCGCGTACCAGAGGAAGACGATCGCCCCAGCGAGGAGGAGCGCGCCGGCCAGCAGCGTGTCGAGGGTGATCGGGGGCGTGAACCGTCTCGTCCCGGCGGGCGCGGCTGCCTCGTCCATCGGGCGATTATGGGATATTCGCCGGACTCGTATGTGGACATCGTTGGTAGGCAGAGGGGCCATCCTCGTCGGCCTGATCTGCGGGCTCCTGGCGGTCTCGCTGCCGTTCGTCTCCGAGGGGAGCTCGCGTTACGCCGACGACGGGACGGCGGCGGCGTTCCTGATCGTGTTGCTCGCGCTGACGAGCTGGTTCCCGGCGGAAGTCGGCACCGCGAGGCTCTGCATCGTGCTCGGCGGCGCGGCGTTCGGCTTCTTCCTCTTCCTTCCGGCGATATTCGCGTTCGACGAGCTCGGCTCCCTCGGCTCGAGCGGCTGGCTCGGCCTCTGCACCGTGCTGATCCCTGTCGGCGTCATCTTCGCCGAACCGCTTGCGCCTTCTGCCCGCGATCGAGGGGTCGGCGAGGCGATCGGCCTGCTCGGGATCGGGTTGCTCCTGGCGGGGATCTGGCTCCCGTACGAGAGCGGTGGACCGAGCGCCTGGAACGAATCGTCGTCCGGCCATGCCCTCGGGCTACTAATGCTGCTGCTCGCCGTACTCGACGCAGCACTCCTGGTGGCGCCGGGGCTCGCGGATTTGCAGCTGCTCACGGCCGCTGCGACCTTCGGCCTGCTCGGCGCCCCCCTGATCATCTCGGCGTTCGATCAGTTCGGGTCGCTCGGGGCCGGAGCCTGGCTTCAGGCGTGCGCCGGGGTGCTGGTCCTGGTCGCCGCTGGGGGCGGGCCGGCGCTGGCGCGCTACTCGCCGACGAGCCTCTCCCAGTCGCCGAGATAGCGGAATTGGTGGCGCGACGGCGGCTGGGGCGCCTGCGTCTCGAGCCACCTGACGGGCGCGTCCGAGCGGTTGGTCAGCTCGTGCGTGCTGCCCACGCCGCTCCAGAAGTAGTCGCCGGGGCCGAACGTGTGCAGCTCGCCGTCGAGGTCTCCCTCGAGCTGTCCCTCGATGATGAAGAACCCCTCCTCGAACGCGTGGTCGTGCTCCTTGATTCCGCCGCCCGGCGCGTACTGGAGCGCCATCAGGACGAGCTGGCTTGCCCCGAAGTCCTGGTTCACGAGCAGCAGGACTGAGGCGCCGCCGACGTTTGCGCCCGCGCCGGCAAGGATGTTGCCGCTAGGCTCGGGCAGGTCGCCGACGTCGAAGTGGCCGCGACGGTACGGCACCTCCGGGGTCGCACCCGCGCTCTCCGAGAAAACCGTGTCCTGAAAGCGCGCGCCCGGGTTCGGCGCGCTCACCTCCAGCCACCGCGCGCCCGAGGTGGATGACACGGCGTGCGGCACGCCGAGCTCGATCCAGAGGAAGTCGTCCGCTCCGACCTCCTCACGCGTCCCGGCGACGTCGACCGCGAGCGAGCCCGAGAGGACGTAGAGCGCCTGCTCGAACGCGTGCAGGTGCCGCTCGACCCGCCCCTCCGGCTCGAGCGCGCAGTGCACGACGGAATGATGGACGGTGCCGCGGTCGCGGTCGAAGAGCGGGCGTCGGGTCAGTCCCGCCGCGTGGCCTGCGAACGGTCCGTCGTCCGCCGCCGTGTCGGCGAGCTTCCCGACGATGTACACCGCTAGCTCGTCGTCGGGGCGAACTCTGTCGCCTGCTGCGCCGGGTCCGGGAACGGTGCCGCGAGCGCCGCCGCCTCGATCGCGTCGAGCTCGGCGACCACGTCGGCCTCGAGCGCGTCCAACTCTTCGGGCGCGACGCCGTCGCCTGTCAGCCGCGATCGCGCGACGACGAGCGGGTCACGCTCGCGCCAGGTGTCGAGCTCGCCCTCGGGACGGTACTTCCCGGGGTCGCTGCGTGAGTGACCGACGAAGCGGTAGGTGAACGCTTCGATGAACGCCGGCCCCTTCCCGGCCCGGACGTCCTCGAGCGCCGTTCCGGCGGCCTCCCGAACCGCCCACAGGTCGTTGCCGTCGATGAACTGCGCCGGCAGTTCCATCGCCTCCACGCGGCTCCTCGCGGTGCCCGCGGTCACGTCTTCCGACCGGGTGTACTCCCCGTAGACGTTGTTCTCGCAGACGTACAGCGCCGGCAGCGAGAACACCTTGGCGAAGTTGAGGCACTCGTAGAAGTAGGCCTGGTTGACGGCGCCGTCGCCGAAGAACGCGACCGCGACGTTGCCCGTGCCGCGCAGGGCGAGGGCGGCCCCGGTTGCCGCCGCGATGCTTCCGCCGACGATCCCGTAGCAGCCCAGGAGCCCATGCTCGGGGTCGATCACGTTCATCGAGCCGGCGCGGCCGCCGCACACTCCGGTCGCGCGGCCGAGCAGCTC
This sequence comes from uncultured Actinomycetes bacterium, assembly GCA_963847305.1. Classification (GTDB taxonomy): domain Bacteria; phylum Actinomycetota; class Thermoleophilia; order Gaiellales; family Gaiellaceae; genus DATBLE01. The sequence goes on from CAWJZI010000013.1 coordinate 2,824, forward strand.
GTCCATCAGCTTCTGCGGCTCGAGCCCGAGCGCGAGCGCGTGTCCGTGGCCGCGGTACGTCCCGCCGACGCGGTCGCCGTCGCGGAGCAAGCTCGCGACCCCGACCTCCGTCGCCTCCTGGCCGGAGCACAGGTGTGTCGTCCCGTGTACGTGGCCCTTGAGGAAGAGCGACTGCACGCGGTCCTCGAAGCCGCGGATCAGATGCATCCGCCGGTAGATGGCGAGCACGGTCGCCTGGTCGGCGTCGGCGGGTGCGCGGACGTCGGTCACGACGGAGACGTTTCGAGCTCCGCGAAGTCGGCGCCGCGCGTGTAGATCCGGCCGCAGACGAGGAGCTCGTCCGCCGGGAACCGCGTCAGGATCTCGCAGCCGTCGGCCGTGACCAGGACCTCTTCCTCGATCCGTGCTGCCGACCGGCCGTCGCTCGCCGGGCAGTACGTCTCCAGGGCGAACACCATTCCCTCCTCGATCTCCACCGGATCCTCGAAGGAGTGCAGCCGCGAGATCATCGGCGACTCGTACAGGCCGACGCCTAGCCCGTGGCCGAACTGGAGGCCGAAGCACGACTCCTCGCTCGCGAACCCGAGCTCCTCGGCGGTCGGCCAGACCTCGGCGATCTTGTCCGTGGTCATCCCGGGCCGCACGAGGTCGATCGCGTCGTCGAGCCACGTGCGGCACTGGCGGTACGCGTCCACCTGGCTCGCCGACGCGCTGCCGACGCAGAACGTGCGGTAGTAGCACGTCCGGTAGCCCATGAACGAGTGGATGATGTCGAAGAACGCCTGGTCGCCCGGCCGGATCAGCCGGTCGGAGAAGACGTGCGGGTGCGGGTTGCAGCGGTCGCCGGAGACTGCGTTGATCGCCTCCACGTGCTCGGAGCCGAGCTCGAAGAGCACCTTCATCGCCTCCGCCACGATCTCGTGCTCGCGCACGCCGGGCCGCAACAGCTCGTAGATCCGCTCGTAGACCGCGTCGACGATCGCGGCTGCGTGGTCGAGCAGTGCCTGCTCGTCCTCGGTCTTGATCTTCCGTGCCGAGAGCATCACCCGCTGCGCGTCGGTGGTCGCGACGCCGGCGCGGTGGAGCGCCTGCAGCGTGACCATGTCCGACATGTCGATGCCCACCTGCTCGCCCTGCAGCCCGCGCTCTTCGAGCTCGCGGACGATCTTCGTCGCCATCGCGTCCGGGACGCCGGTCTCCTCCGGCATCGCCCCGCGCATGCTGGTCACGCCCGCTCGCCAGCTCGATTCCGGCAGCCACGGCGCGTACATCTGGTGATGGCGGGCGGCGGAGCCGAAGTCCCAGAGGATCGGGTCCGAGTCGCGGCAGAGCAGCACGAACCGTGCGTTCTTGTCGCGCGCCCACTCGCCGATGTGCGAGCTCGTCACGTAGCGGATGTTGTTGGGGTCGAAGAGGAGGAGCGCGCCGAGGTCGGACGCCGCCAGCGCGGCCTTGGCCCGTTCCATCCGCTCCAGGCGCAGGCGGGGGAAGTCGACCCGCTGTTCCCAGTCGACCGCCATCGTGGCGCCGCGCGAGGCAATGGTCATGCGCTTGCTCCTTCCGGTCCCATCGGGTGTTCACGAACGGTAAACATGCATGGGACGGAGCGTCAAGTAGTGCGTGACGGTCCCGCGTCGTATTCTTCCGGTCGTGAACAACGACGTTCCGGTCCTGATCGCGGGCGGGAGCCTCGTCGGGCTCTCGGCAGCGGTCTTCCTCGGACAGCGGGGCGTTCCGTCCCTGGTGGTCGAGCGTCACGTCGGGACCGCGATCCACCCGCGCGCGGCGCTCGTCAACCAGCGCACGATGGAGACCTATCGCGCGGTCGGGATCGAGCCGCCGATCGAGGAGGCGGCCGCGCGCGAGTTCGTCCAGAACGGGGCGATCGTGTCGGTCGAGAGCCTGGGCGGCAAGGAGCTCGACTGGTACTTCCGGGAGATCAACGAGGGCGTCGAAGACCTCAGCCCGTCGGCCCGGGTGTTCATCACCCAGATCGGCCTGGAGCCGGTCCTGCTCGACAAGGCACGCTCGGGCGGCGCCGAGGTGCAGTACGCATCGGAGGTCGTCGACGTCTCCCAGGACGGCGACGGGGTGACGGCCCGCATCCGGCCGCGTGACGGCGGCGACGAGCGGACCGTGCGGGCGCAGTATCTGATCGCCGCCGACGGCGCGCACAGCCCGATCCGGCGGCGCCTCGGGGTCGAGATGCTGGGCCACGGCAGCTTCTCGGACAGCATCACGATCTACTTCCGCGCCGACATCCGCGAATTGCTCGGCGAGCGGAACCTGAGCGTGATCTACGTCTTCCATCCCCGGCTCGTCGGCTTCTTTCGCTTCTCGATCGACGGCGACGCCGGCTTCCTCGTCGTCAACGCGACGATCGACGAGGAGGGCAATCGCTCGACGGCGATCGGCGAGGACATGAGCGAGGAGGCATGCGTCGGTTACGTCCGCCTGGCGCTCGGAGCGCCCGACCTGCCCGTACAGATCGAGAACGTCCAGCGCTGGTCGGCGACCGCCGACTGGGCGGAGCGCTTCGCCGAGGGCCGCATCCTGATCGCGGGCGACGCGGCGCACGTGATGCCGCCGACCGGAGGCTTCGGCGGGAACACGGGCGTCCAGGACGCGTTCGACCTGGCGTGGAAGCTCCAGTACGTGCTGGACGGCACCGCGAGCCCGGCGCTCCTCGGCAGCTACGATGCCGAGCGCCGTCCGGCGGGGGAGTTCGCCGTCGAGCAGGCCTACACGCGCTACGTGCTCCGGCTCGATCCCGGCCTCGGCAAGGAGAACCTGCAACCGATCGTCCCCGAGGACGCGGTCGAGCTCGGCTACCGGTACCGGTCTGACGCGATCCAGGCCGCTCCGGACGACGACGGGCTCGTCTGGGAGGACCCGCATGCGCCGACGGCGCGGCCCGGGACCCGGGCGCCCCATCTGGACGTCGAACGTGACGGAAGCCCGGTCTCGACGCTCGACCTCTTCGGACGGGACTTCGTCCTTCTCGCCGGCGCCGACGGACAGGCCTGGTGCGAGGCGGCGGCGTCAGCCGGGAAGGAGCTCGGCGTCGGCGTGGAGGCGTACAGGGACGGGGCGGACTTCGGCTCGGACCGCTTCGCCGAGCTCTACGGTGTCGGTTCGGCCGGCGCCCTGCTCGTTCGCCCGGACGGCTTCGTCGCGTGGCGTGCCGCCGAGGCGTCCGGGGATGCGGCAGCCGAGCTCCGCGGTGCGCTCTCCCGCGCCCTGCTGCGCTGACGCCTCAGACCGCGGCGACGGGCTCGGCGAACTCCGCCGCGAACTCCTCGACCGGCCACTCCGGGCCAGGAACCTCGTGCTTCAGCCTGGCCACGACGCGCCCGTGGTCGACACGCGCCGGGAAGTCGTGGATCGGGAGCACGAAGGTGCCGGAGTTGAGCGCCTTCTTGATCGCCGCCTTCTCGCCGCGCTTCGTCAGCGTGTGGTTGCCGGTGGTCTGCGGCTCGAAGGCGAGCACCTGGTGCCACGGCTCGACGATCTGGTTCTGGATGTCATAGATCACGTCGCCGCAGATGCAGGCCGTGCCCTCGGCGGTCTCGACGAGGATGTTCATCGAGCCCTCCGTATGCCCGCCCGCGGCCTCGCAGACGATCCCGTCGTAGATCTCGTCCGGGCCGGAGAGCTCGAGGTCGAGCAGGCGGAGCGCCCCCGGCGTGTGCAGCCGGTCAATGTGGTGCTTCACGTATTCCGCCGGGTACTGCTCGCCCATCAGTCCGGAGGCGGAGTGCTCGAGCTCGCGCCGGTTCATCACGACCGGCGTCGTCATCGGGAAGCGCTCGTCCTGGCCGGCGTGGTCGATGTGGCAGTGGGTGTGGAGCACCGCGGCGACGTCCCCGATCGAGACGCCGTGCGCCCCGAGTGCGTTCTCGAGCTGCATGTCCTCGTCCACCCGGCCCTGCATCCCGAGGCGCCCCATGATCTCGGGGTCGCGGGCGCCGGTGTCGACGAGGATCGGCCCCGCCGGATTGCCCAGGATCAGGACGCCCCAGGTGTGCACCCAGATCGGCGTGCCCATGTTGTGGCCGAGGACGAGGAAGCTCGACTCGACGAAGACGTCGGTCAGCGAGAGCAGCTTCAGCTCGTGTGCAGGCACAACCCTTAGATACGCCTCCGGGAGTGCGCTGTCAACGCGCTACAGTCGTCTAGCTACGGCATGCCCTTCGAGTCGATCGAGGCGCTCGAGACCGCGCTCCGCGAGTCCGACTACCTGCCGGACCGCGGCCTGGCGACCGCGCTCTACCTCTCGCTGCGGCTGGAGAAGCCGGTGCTGCTCGAGGGCGAGGCCGGGGTCGGCAAGACCGAGGCGGCGAAGGCGCTCGCCCGAGCGCTCCCGGCCCGGTTGATCCGCCTCCAGTGCTACGAGGGCCTCGACGTCGCGCACGCCGTCTACGAGTGGAACTACTCGCGCCAGCTGCTGCACATCCGCGCGGCGCAGGAGGGGACGGTGCACGAGGAGGAGCTCTTCGGGCCCGAGTTCCTGATCCGGCGGCCGCTGCTGGAGGCGATCGAGAGCCCGGAGCCGGTCGTGCTCCTGATCGACGAGATCGACCGCGCCGACGAGGAGTTCGAGGCCTTCCTGCTCGAGGTGCTCTCCGACTTCCAGATCACGATTCCCGAGGTCGGCACGATCGCCGCGGCGCGGCGGCCGAGCGTGATCCTGACCTCGAACCGCACGCGCGAGCTGCACGACGCGCTCAAGCGCCGCTGCCTGTTCCACTGGATCGGGCATCCGACCCTGGAGCGCGAGATCGACATCGTCGTGATGCGGGTGCCGGGGATTCCCGCTCGGCTCGCGGCGCAGGCGGCGACGTTCGTGCGCGGCCTGCGCGGGCTCGACCTGGCGAAGCCGCCGGGCGTGGCGGAGACGATCGACTGGGCACAGGCGCTCGCGGCGCTCGGGCGGCAGGACCTGGACGCCGAGGTCGTCGAGCAGACGCTCGGCTCGGTGCTGAAGTACCACGAGGACCTCGAGACCGTCCGCGACGCTGCGCTCGCGATGCTGGTCGAGGAGGCCCGCGCTGCCGGCTGAGGCCCTCGTCCGCCAGGTCGTGACGTTCGGCCGGGTGCTCCGCGAGGCCGGGCTGGAGGTCGGGCCGGGCCGGGTGATCGACGCGCTGCAAGGCCTCGACGCGGTCGAGCTCGAGCGGCGCGACGACGTCTACTGGGCCTTGCGCCAGACGCTCGTCTCCCGGGCCGAGGATCTCGAGGCGTTCGACCGCGCGTTCGCGGCGTGGTTCCTGCGCGCGCCCGAGCTGGCGCCCCCGCGGACGTCGACGACGGAGCGGCGCCGCGTCGCCAAGGCGGACTCGCGGGACGGCACCGACGAGGTTGCCGAGGCCGGCGCGGAGGACGAGGAGCGCGCAACGGGGTGGAGCGCCGACGAGCTGCTCCGCCAGAAGGACTTCTCCGAGCTGAGCCCCGAAGAGCTCACGAAGTTGCGGCGGCTGATCGCCGAGCTCGCGCGCGCCCGCCCACTGCGGCGCTCGCGCCGCCTCCGCCGCCATCCGCGCGGCGACACGCTCGACTTGCGGCGCCTCGTCCGGAAGTCGCTCGCCACCGGCGGCGACCCGGTCGACCGCGCGTTCCGCTCGCGGGTCGAGACCCACCGGAAGCTGATCGTCCTCTGCGACGTCTCCGGCTCGATGGAGCCGTACTCGCGGGCGATCCTGCTCTTCGTCCACGGCCTGCTCGAGAGCGGGCGCGGGGTGGAGGCGTTCGCGTTCGGGACGCGGCTGACACGGCTGACCGAGGAGCTCTCCGGGCCCGATCCCGAGAAGGCGCTCGAGGAGACGTCGCGCCGCGTGGTCGACTGGTCGGGCGGCACGCGGATCGGCGCGTCGCTGAAGGCGTTCAACGACCTCTGGGGCCGGCGGGCGCTCTCGCGCGGCGCGGTCGTGGTCGTCGTCTCCGACGGCTGGGAGCGGGAGGACACGGTCACGGTCGCGCGCGAGATGGCGCGACTCGCCCGCTGCGCCTACGCGGTCGTCTGGGTCAATCCGTTGAAGGGCCATCCCGACTACGAGCCGCTCGCCGGCGGGATGCGCGCCGCGCTTCCGTTTGTCGACCGGTTCCTGCCGGGGCACAATCTGGCGAGTCTCGAAGACCTGGCCGGTGTGCTCGCCGGCATCGAGAGGAGGCATGCAGCGTGAAGGAGATCCTGGGAGAGGTCGAGAAGTGGCGCGAGAACGGCGAGAAGGTCGTGGTCGCGACGGTGATCGCCACGCGCCGGTCGGCGCCGCGGCCCGTCGGCACGAGCCTGGCCGTCTCGGAGTCGGGGAAGATGTGCGGCTCGGTCTCGGGCGGCTGCGTCGAGTCGGACGTCTACGAGAACGCCCGTGAGGTGATGGAGACCGGCGAGCCGAAGCTGCTCTCGTACGGCATCGCCGACGAGGAGGCCTGGGCGGTCGGGTTGCCCTGCGGCGGCGAGATCGACGTCTTCGTGGAGCGGCTCGACGATTGAGCACGGAACCGACGGCTCTCGATCGGCTGCGGCAGCTGATCAACGGGTACCAGGTCAGCCAGGCGATCCACGTCGCGACGACACTCGGGATTCCGGATCTAGTCGCCAACGGCCCGAGGCAGGTTGGCGATCTGGCGGCGGCCTCCGGCTCGGACGAGCGCTCTCTCTATCGGCTCCTGCGCGCGCTGGCGAGCATCGGGATCTTCCACGAGGAGGACGGACGGCGCTTTTCCTCGACCGCCCTCTCGGAGCTTCTCGGCGACGGGGCGGCCGACTCCCTCTACGGATGGGCGGCGTTCATCGGTCGCCCTTCGACCTGGGAGGCGTGGGGCAACCTGCTCCACAGCGTGCGCACGGGCGACAACGCGTTCCGCTCAGTCCACGGCGTCGACGTCTGGGAGCACCGCGCACGGGACCCGGCGGAGCGCGCGGTCTTCGACCGCGCGATGACGGACGTCACCCGCGGCATCAACCGGTCGCTGCTCGACGCCTACGACTTCGGCCGTTTCTCGACGGTCGTCGACGTCGGCGGCGGCCGCGGCGCGCTGCTGGCGGCGTTGCTCGAGGCGTACCCGACGATGCACGGCGTCCTGTTCGACCAGCCGGACGTCGTCAAAGGGGTGGCCGCGGAGCTCGCGCCCGACGTCGGCGAGCGCCTCGAGATCGTCGGCGGCAGCTTCTTCGACCACGTGCCGGAGAGCGGCGACGCGTATCTCCTGAAGGCGATCATCCACGACTGGGAGGACGCGGAGGCCTTGAGCATCCTGGAGATCTGCCGGCGGGCCGCGCGTCCGGGCGCGGCCGTGCTCGTGGTCGAACGGGAACTCGGCTCGCCGAACGCGGATCCGATGGCGAAATTCGGGGATTTGAACATGTTGGTGAACCCGGGAGGCTGCGAGCGCACGACCGCCGAGTTCGCGAGCTTGCTGGAGTCTGCCGGGTTCCGCTTCGTCGGGGACACGCGGAGCTCGAGCGAGTGGCATCTCTTCGAGGGCGTCGCCGAGTAGGTTGTAGGCCTGATGCTCGAGCGGCTGATGCAGGTGAAGGAGCGCGAGGAGCGCGCCGTGCTCTTCACGGTGGTGGAGGGCGACGGCGCGGGCGGGAAGGTGCTCGTCGTCGAGGGCGGCGAGCGCCTCGGCGACGGCGTGCCGGACGAGGCGGTCGGGCAGTTCGACGAGCTGATCCGCGGCGGCCGCAACCGGCTGCTCGAGCTGGGCGACGGCTCGAAGGTGTTCTGCCGAGTGGTACGGCCCGCCGCCGCGGCTGCTCGTCTACGGCGCGGTCGACACAGCCGAGGCGCTCGCGCGCGCTGCGAAGCTGCTCGGCTGGACGGTGATCGTCGCGGATGCGCGCGCGAAGTTCGCGACCGCCGAGCGGATCCCGAGCGCCGACGAGCTGATCGTCGAGTGGCCGGACGAGGCGCTCGCGCAGGTCGCGCCCGACCACCAGACCGCGATCGTCGTCCTCACTCACGACGACAAGTTCGACGAGCCTGCGCTGAAGGGCGCGCTCGAGACCGAGGCGTTCTACGTCGGCGCGCTCGGCTCGCGCCGGAACCAGGAGCGCCGCCGCGAGCGCCTGCTCGAGGCCGGCGTCGCCGAGGACGCGCTCGAGCGGATCTCGGGCCCGTGCGGCCTCGACATCGGAGCCGACACGCAGGAGGAGACGGCGCTCTCGATCCTCGCCGAGATCCTCGCCGTGCGCGCGCACCGCGAGGGCGGTCCGCTGAAGACGGCGAAGAAACGAATCCACGCCTCGGTGGACTGAAGAGCATGGAGAAAATTCGCAAGACAGACGAGCAGTGGCGGGAGGAGCTCGACCCCGACCGCTACGCGATCCTTCGCTGCGCGGCCACCGAGCCGCCCTGGTCGGGCGACCTCAACTTCGTCAAGCAGGACGGCGTGTTCCGCTGCGGCGCGTGCGGGGCGGAGCTCTTCCGCTCGGACGCGAAGTTCGACTCGGGCTCCGGCTGGCCGAGCTTCTTCCAGGCGGTCGAGGAGGACGCGGTCGAGACCGAGGTCGACGACACCCACGGCATGCGCCGGATCGAGGTGCGTTGCGCCGCCTGCGACTCGCATCTCGGCCACGTCTTCCCGGACGGCCCGCAGCCGACCGGGCAGCGCTACTGCATCAACTCGCTCGCGCTCGACTTCGAGGCTGCTGACTAGCTGCGGCGCCGGGCAGAGCCCGGCGCCGCACGCACAAAAGCCAGTCTGACGAATAGCCGTCTGTTAGGTTCGGCGCTGTTTTCCACGCCAAGGAGGGCAGCGTGAGCGCAGTAGACGTGAGGTCCGACAAGCTCGGGCGGCTCGTCGACGAGAACGTCGAGGTCAAGCAGCTCGGCACCGGCTTCACCTTCACGGAGGGGCCGGTCTGGAACCCGCAGGGACAGTTCCTGCTCTTCTCCGACATGCCCGCCGACACGCGGCGGCGCTGGGACGAGCAGGGGGGAGTCGAGGTCGTCGCGAGCCCGAGCAACAAGGGCAACGGGATGACGCTGGACGCCGACGGCAGGCTGATCGTGTGCGAGCACTCGACCAGCTCGCTCGTCCGCATGGACCCGGACGGCAAGGACACCGGCCGCGAGGTGCTGGCCTCGCACTACGAGGGCCAGGAGCTGAACAGCCCGAACGACGTGTGCGTCAAGTCGGACGGGTCGATCTGGTTCTCCGACCCCTGGTACGGGCGCATGCCCGGCTTCGGGCTCGAGCGCGAGCGGGTGCTCGGCTGGCAGGGCGTCTTCCGCGTCCCGCCCGGCGGCGGTGATCCGGAGCTGGTCGTCGACAGGGACGAGTACGAGCAGCCGAACGGGCTCTGCTTCTCGCCCGACGAGTCGCTGCTCTACATCAACGACACGCCGAAGGCGTGGATCAAGGTCTACGACGTCGAGTCCGACGGGAGCCTCGCGAACGGTCGGATGTTCTTCGAGGGCATCGGCTCCGGCGTGATCGAGGAGGGCATCCCGGACGGGATGAAGTGCGACGAGGAAGGCAACATCTGGGTCACGGGCCCCGGCGGCGTCTGGGTGATCAGCTCCGAGGCCGAGCACCTCGGCGTGATCAAGATCCCCGAGAACACCGGCAACCTCGCGTGGGGCGGCCCGGACTGGAAGACCCTGTTCATCCCGAGCTCGACCTCGCTGTACGCGGTCGAGACCAAGGTCGGCCCGCGGCGCGAGCCGTACATGAGCTAGGAGGATCGCGATGGCAGATGAACCGCTGAAGCTGGACGCGAAGCGCACCGCGATGCTGATCCAGGATCTCCAGAACGACGTGATGATCGACGGCGGCGCGTTCGCGGAGTCGGGCGCGCCCGAGCACGCCAAGGAACAGAACGTGGTCGAGAACGTGAAGAGCCTCGCCGACGCGATGCGCAAGGCCGGCGGGCACGTGATCCACGTCTGGTACATCGTCGAGGAGGGCGCGCCCGGGCTGAAGCTGAACGCGCCGCTCTTCGACGGCGTCAAGGACACGAACGCGCTCGTCCGCGGCTCGTGGGGCGCCGCGCCCGCCGAAGGGCTCGAGCCCCAGCCGGGCGACCACGTCGTCGAGAAGATGCGGATGTCCGGGTGGCAGGGGACGCGGCTGGAGACGCTGCTCGCGGGCCTCGGCGTCGACACGATCGTCGTCACCGGCGCCTGGACGAACATGTCGATCGAGCACACCGCCCGGACCGGGGCGGACAAGGGCTTCTACATGGTCGTGCCCGAGGACTGCTGCTCGACGATGAACGCCGACTGGCACAACGCGTCGATCAACTACGCGCTCCAGAACGTCTCGACCGTCACCGACGGCAAGGCGGTCGCGGCGGCGCTCGGGTAGCCGAGGCGGGGCATGGGGCCCGGGCTTACATGCCCGCGCCCCAGGTTTCCCGTGTGATGCGCCTCTACGACTACGACGCCTCCGGCAACTGCTTCAAGGTGCGGCTGCTGCTCGCGCTGCTCGGGCGCGAGTACGAGCGCGTGCCGGTCGACATCTTCGCCGGCGAGACGCTCACCGACGGGTACGCCCGCGTGAACCCGCTGCGCGAGACGCCGGTGCTGGAGACCGACGACGGCGAGCTCGATCGCCCAGTCGAACGCGATCCTCTTCTACCTCGCCGAAGGCACCGGGTACCTGCCGGACGACCCGGTCGCGCGCGCCCAGGCGCTTCAGTGGACGTACTTCGAGCAGGAGCGCGTCATGCCGGGGCTCGGCGGGACGCGGTTCCGCCGCCTCACCGGGCGTGCCGCCGCCGACCCGGCCGGCGACGCGCGCCGGTTCCAGACCGGGCTGGAGACGCTGGCGACGCTCGACGCGCACCTCGCGGGCCGTGACTGGCTGGTCGGCGACGGTCCGACGATCGCCGACCTCTCCGTCTTCGCGTACACGCACGTCGCGGGTGACGCCGGCTTCGAGCTCGAGCGCTACCCCGCCGTGGTCGCGTGGCTCGACCGCGTACGCGCGCTCCCCGGATTCGTGGACGACCTCGCGCCGTACCCCGAGAACGCGCGCCCCGGCAAGGGGCGATCGATCTACGACTGAGGCTTAAGCTGTCCCCGTGAAGTCTCGCGCCGCCGTCTTCCATGGTCCCGGGCAGCCGCTCGAGGTGCGGGAGATCGACCTCGAGGAGCCGGGCCCGCACGACGTGCTCGTCCGCATGTCCGCGGTCGGGATCTGCGGCACCGAGCTGCACTCGATCCGCGGCGAGTGGGAGCGGCCGACGCCGGCGGTCCTCGGCCACGAGGGCGCCGGCGTGGTCGAGGCGGTTGGTGCCGACGTGACCTCGGTGAAGCCGGGCGACGAGGTCGTCCTCTCCTGGGCGCCGTCGTGCGGCGAGTGCTGGGACTGCCGGCGCGGCCGGCCGGCCGCCTGCATCAACCTGCACCGCGCGATCGGGAGCGGCACCCTCGTCGACGGCACGACCGGGATGACGATCGACGGCGAGACGCTCTACCGCGGCACGGCGACGGGGTGCATGCAGGAGCGCGTGACGGTCACCGAGCGGGTCGCCCTGCCCCTGCGCGAGGGCCTGCCGCTGGAGGAGGCGGCGCTGCTCGGGTGCGCGGCGATGACCGGCGTGGGCTCGGTGCTGTTCGCCGGGAAGACCCAGCCCGGCGAGTCCGTGCTGATCATCGGCGCCGGCGGCGTCGGCCAGTTCTGCGTCCAGGGGGCGCGGATCGCCGGCGCGGAGACGATCGTCGTCGCCGACCCGCTCGAGGCGCGGCTCGAGCTCGCGCGCGAGCTGGGCGCGACGCACACGACCGACCCGGACGGGCTGAAGGCGCTGATGAAGCAGAACCTGCCCGACGGCGCCGACAAGGCGTTCGACGTCGTCGGCAACCCCGAGACGTCGGCGCTCGCGCTTCGCTTCACGCGCAGCGGCGGCACGTGCGTGATCGTCGGCATCCCGGCCACCGGCGAGCGCCTCGACCTCGACTTCGGCGAGTTCAACCGCCGCGAGAAGTTCCTGACCGGGACGATGTACGGCTCCGAGGACCCCGCCGTCGCGCTGCCGCTCCTGCTCGATCACGCGCGGGCCGGACGGTTGCGGCTCAAGGACCTCCTCGGTCCGATCTATCCCCTCGAGCAGGTGAACGAGGCGATCGACGCCTCGCTGGCAGGGACTCCGGGCCGTGTGCTGATCAGGCCCTGATGCGGCCGGTGATCGGGATCACGACGTACGTCGAGCCTGCCTCGTGGGGCCAGTGGAACCTGCCGGCCGCGCTGATCCCGTACGCGTACGTGCAAGGAGTCGAATCGGCCGGCGGGCGGGCGCTGCTCGTGCCGCCCTCGGGCGACGGGATCGAGGAGACGCTCGACGCGCTCGACGGCGTGCTCTTCTCCGGCGGCGGCGACCTCGACCCTGCGTCGTACGGCGCGGACGCGCACGAGAAGACTGCGGGCGTGGATGCGCAGCGCGACTCGGCCGAGCTCGCGCTGCTCCAGGCCGCGCTCGCGCGCGACATGCCTGTGCTCGCGATCTGCCGCGGGAGCCAGGTGCTGAACATCGCCCGCGGAGGCGACCTCGTGCAGCACCTCCCGGAGGTGGTCGGCGACGAGAAGCACAAGGAGGTGCTCGGCGAGTTCTCCGACCACGAGATCTCCGTCGAGAAGACCAGCCGGCTCGGCGGGATCGTCGGCGGGCGGACGGCGGTGAAGTCGAGTCACCATCAGGGCTTCGGCCGAATCGGCGAGGGCCTGGTGACGACGGCGTGGGCCGACGACGGGACGATCGAGGCGCTCGAGGACCCGTCGCGGCGCTTCGCGCTCGGCGTGCTCTTCCACCCCGAGGAAGGCGAGGATGCCGCGCTGTTCAGGGCGCTCGTCGAGGAGGCGGCTGCCTACCGCGCCGAGCGCCGCGGCGGGGGAGAATAGAGCCTTGGTCGAGCAGGTCGAGAGCTCGAGGGTGGCCTGGGTGGACACCGACGCCGGCGGGCGGATTCACTTCACCGCCGCGTTTCGCTGGGCAGAGCTGGCCGAGACCGCCCTGATCCGCCGGCTCGGGCTGATCGACGAGACCTGGGGGGACTACCCGCGCCGCAAGGTCGAGGCCGAGTACCTGAAGGTGCTGCGGTTCGAGGACGAGATCGAGATCCGGCTACGGGTCGAGAAGGTCGGCCGCACTTCGGTCACGTATGCCTGGACGATCGCGAAGGACGGTGAGGCGCACGTGAAGGGGCGCCACACGGTCGTGCACGTCGACGGTGAGGGCCACCCGGAGCCGCTCGCCGACACCGTCCGGGCCGCGCTCGACCGCTAGCCCGTAGTCCAGCGCTCCCGGTAGTCCTCGCGGACCGGCCGGAAGACGTCGAGGACCAGTGCCCCCTCGGGGCCGCAGAAGGCGGAGTGCTCCACACCGCCCGGAAGGACGTAGCCCTGCATCGGCCCCAGCGCGTGCTCCTTGCCGTCGACGATCAGCACCTGCGTCCCGCGCAGCACGAGCCCGAGCTGCTCGTGCTCGTGGCTGTGCAGCGGCACGGCCGAGCCCGGCGCGAACTCGATCAGGTTCAGCATCGCGCCCTCGCCGAAGAGCGGGCGGCCGGTCACGCCGGCCGCGAGCTCGAACTCGCGGACGTCGCCGAAGTCGACGAACTGCGGCTCCATGCGGCGATTGTACGATCCGCCCTGATGACCCATCACCGTGAGGAACTCCGTGTCGAAGGGCTCGCCGAGCCGATCAGCCACTACACCGACGCCGTCCGGTCCGGCGGGCTGCTCTTTCTCTCCGGGATCGTGCCGGTCGACGGCGAGGGGAAGCTGGTCGGCGAGGGCGATGTCGTCGAGCAGACCCGCCAGGTGTTTCGGAACATGGAGCTGGTGCTCCGGGCCGCCGGCTGCGGTTTTGGAGACGTCGTCAAGGTGACGACCTTCCTGCTCGACATCGGCGACCGCGCGCGCATCAACCCGGTGCGGCAGGAGGTCTTCGGCGACGCCCGCCCGGCGTCGACGCTCGTCGAGGTCTCCGCGCTCGCCGTCCCCGGCGCGCTGCTCGAGATCGAAGCGGTCGCGGCTATAGCTCTCTGACGAACGACGACAGTCGAGATCGACAGCTAACGGCCTTCGAACCTCGGCGGGCGCTTCTCGCCGAACGCCTGGACGCCCTCGGCGAAGTCGTCGGTCGTGCGGAGCAGCCCGTACGCGAGGCCCTCGAGCTCGAGGCCGATCGAGAGCGGCGCGTCGTAGACGTGGTTCAGCACCCGCTTCGCCATCCGCAGGGCGAGCGGAGAGAGCTGCTCGAGGTCGGCGATCACGCGCTCGACCGCCGCGTCGAGCTCGCCGGCCGGGACGACCTCCGAGACGAGTCCCCAGGCGAGCGCGTCAGCGGCCGAGATGCGCCGCCTGCGCATGACCACGTCCTTCGCCCGGCCGAGCCCGACGAGCCGCGCGAGCCGCTGCGTCCCGCCCGAGCCGGGGATCATCCCGAGGCCGACCTCGGGGAGGCCGAGCTGCGCATCGTCGGCGGCGATCCGGAAGTCGCAGGCCAGCGCGAGCTCGAGGCCGACGCCGAGGCAGTAGCCGCGCAGACGCGCGATCACGGGCTTCGGGAACCGCTCCGGAGCGGCGACGTTCCAGGCGAGGCGCGACAGGTGCTCGGGCGTCGCCTCCATGAACGCGGCGATGTCGCCGCCCGCGGTGAAGTTCTCGCCCTCGCCCGTGAGCACGACAAAGCGGACGCCGTCGTCCTCGCTCAGCTCCGCGAAGAGGTGCGCCAGCTGGCCTCGCGCAGCGAGCGGCACGCGGTTCATCTTCCCGGGGTCGTCGAGCGTGATCGTGACGACGCCGCGCGCGTCGTCGCGGTCGACCGGAAAGCCGTTGAAGGTCATGCGGTCACCTCGTCCTCGCGGAGCATGCGCCGCAGGATCTTCCCAGACGGGCTCTTCGGCAGCTCGCCGACGAAGCGGTACTCGCGCGGCCGCTTGAAGCGCGCGAGCGTGTCGGAAGCGAGGCAGTGCTCGTCGAGCTGCTCCGCGGTGACCTCGCCCTCGACGACGACGTAGGCGACGACGCGGTGGCCGAGCCGGTCGTCGGACGCGCCGACCACCGCGACCTCCCGGACGGCCGGGTGGCGGGCGACCACGTCCTCGACCTCGAGCGGGTGCACGTTCTCGCCGCCGGAGACGATCATGTCGTCGAGCCGGCCGTCGAGCCAGAGGTCGCCGTCCTCGTCGAGCCGCCCGACGTCGCCGGTGTGGTACCAGCCGTCGCGAATCTGCTTCTCGTCTGCATCCGGCCGGTTCCAGTAGCCGGCGAACGCCTCATCCGAGGACATGTGGCAGAGGATCTCGCCGTTCTCGCCGAGGCGCAGGCGCGCGTTCAGCGCCGGCCGCCCCGCGCACCCCGGCTTCGCGCGCTGGTCGCGGTGGATCGAGTAGGTGTAGATCTCGGTCGAGCCGTAGTGGTTGACGAACAGCCGCGGCGAGAACGCCTCGGCGCAGCGCTCGACGAGCGCGCTCGTCATCGCCGCGCCGGCGTAGGCGAGCGTCTCGACCGACGAGACGTCGTAGTCGCCGAACCGCGGGTGCCAGACGACGTCGTGGTAGAGCGTCGGCGCGAGGTAGAGAGAGGTGATGCGCTCCTGCTCGATCAGCGCCAGCGCCGCCTCCGCGTCCCAGTCCGGCTGGCAGACGTAGCAGCCGGCGATCAGGTGCATCGCGATCAGCGAGTGCATGCCCATCGTGTGGTAGAGCGGCATGCAGCCGAGCGTCCGGTCGCCGTAGCGGTAGGCCTGGTGGACGACCTGCGAGAGGCCGCCGGCGCGGTCGGCGCGGTGGGAGCGCGGGACGCCCTTCGGGCGGCCGGTCGTGCCGGAGGTGTAGAGCATCAGGCTTTCGTGGTCGTCCGCGGACTCGAGCGCGCCGGGGTGCGGGTCGCCGACCAGGGGCTCGAGCTCGACGTCGGCCTCGAGGAACAGGTTCGCCTCCGAGTCCGCGCGGCAGTAGGCGATGTCCGCCGCCGACACCCGCGGCGAGATCGGGACGAACGTCGCGCCGAGCCACTGGCACGCCCAGTAGAGCTGTACGGACTCGTGGCGGGGTCGCACCACTGCGGCGAGCCGGTCACCGGTGCCGAGCCCTTCCGCGGCCAGGCCGCCGGCGAGCCGCGCGACCCGCTCCTGCAGCGCCGCATACGTGAAACGGGTCTCGCCCTGGACGACGGCCTCGGCCCCGGGGTTCCGCTCGGCCGCGTAGAGGAGGCTGAGCGCGAGGTTCACGCGAGCGAGTCTAGAGCGGCCTGGGTCGCCTCGGACAGCGCGTCCGCGAGGTCCTCGCCGCGGCCGAGCGCGACGAGCAGCGTCCCGGCGAAGACGTCACCGGACCCCGGCGCGTCCGCGGCCGTGCGCTCGGGGGCGACCCGCTCGAGGCGTCCGTCCAGCACGGCTTCGGCGCCACGGGCGCCGAAGGTGACCACCGCGAGCCGGCGGCCTTCCGCGAGCCGGTGTACGTCGTGGTGCGGCCCGCTTGCGAACACGGCATTGCCTCCCGGCGGCAGGGCGGTGAGGCGGGCCGCGTCGAGCGCGACCCAGGACGCGTCCGCGCGCGCGAGCGCCTCGTCGGCAGCCGGCACGTAGCCCGAGACGAGCACGGCATCCGCCTCGATCCGCTCGGGCAGGACGAGATCGTGCGACACCCCGCGGTCGACCCGGATCTCTCCGTCCGCGAGCAGGAACGTGCCCGTCGTCCCCTCGGCGACCGTCACCTCCGCGGTCACGCCGCGCCTCGCCAGCTCGGCAAGGATCATCCGCCCGCCGGGATCGTCGCCGACCGTGCCGAGGGCGGTCGCCTCCGCGCCTGCCGCAGCCGCGGCGACGGCGGCGTTGAAGGCCGAACCGGCCGGGCTCAGGCGGATCTGGGCGTCGTGGCCCGAGCCGTCGGCGACGACGTCGACGAGCAGCTCGCCGACCGCGACGAATCGCATGCGCGCGAGGTTACGCGGCGCGGTATGCGAAGGGGTGGTTGAAGACGTCCATGGCGTTGTCCGCGCGCGCCTCGACCTCGAAGCGCTCGTCGGTGCGCCAGTCGTTGACGACGACGGTCAGAGCGCCGCCGTCCTCGGCCCAGAGCAGGGTGACCTCGAAGCCGTCCCCGACCCGGTGGGCCAGCTCCCGCTTGTCCGGCTTCGTCAACGTCTCCATGTACTCAGGGTGCCACGCCGGAGGTGGGCTGCGTAGTCCCTACGCGCAAAGATTTCGTTAAGACGACTCGCGCCGCTACGCGGCGAGCGCGCCGAGCTTGCCGTTCAGGTAGCGCAGGTACGGCTCGGGGTCGAGGCCGCCGCCGACGACGCGCTCGAGCATCTCCTGCGGCGTGAACTTCCGCCCGTGCCGCCACAGCTGCTCCCGCAGCCAGTCGCCGAGGGGCGCGAGATCGCCGCGGCCGATGTGTTCGTCGAGGTCCGGCACGTCCTCGAGCACGCGCTCCCAGATCTGGACGGAGATCACGTTGCCGAGCGCGTACGTCGGGAAGTAGCCGAGCGTTCCGCGCGACCAGTGCACGTCCTGGAGGACGCCGTGCGCGTCGTCGGGCACCTCGATGCCCAGGTACTCCTGCATCCGCTCGTTCCAGACGCGAGGCAGATCCGCGACCGCGACCGAGCCGTCGATCAGGTCCTGCTCGAGCTCGAAGCGGAGGATGATGTGGAGGCTGTACGTCGCCTCGTCGGCCTCGATCCGGATCAGCGACGGCTGGACCTTGTTGATCGCCCGGTGAAAGTCGTCGAGCTCGACGTCGGCGAGCTGCGGGAACAGGCGCTGGACCTCCGGGTAGGCGTAGCTCCACCAGGCGTGGCTGCGGCCGACGAGGTTCTCGAACATCCGGCTCTGCGACTCGTGCAGCGCGAGCGACATGCCGCGGCAGAGTGGTGTGCGCTCGAGCGTCTGGCTGACGTTGTGCTCGTAGATCGCATGTCCGCCCTCGTGCATGGCGGCGAACACGCCGCTGAACTCGTGCTCCGGCCAGCGGGTCGTCATCCGGATGTCGTCCGTCGCCATCGAGGTGGCGAAGGGATGCTCGACCGGATCGATCCGCCACGTGCCCTCGCGGAAGCCGTAGCGTCCGAGGACGATTCGGTCGAGCTCCTGCTGGGCTGCGACCGGGAACGGCCCGCGGCGGAGGAACGAGTCGTCGATTCCCTGCTCGGAGGCCTCGGTGATGAGCGGGACGAGCCCGTCCCGCAGGCGCGCGAAGACCTCTCGCACCTCGGCCGTCTTCATCCCCGGCTCGAAGTCGTCGAGCAGAGCGTCGTAGGGCTCGTCGACCTCGAAGCAGGATGCGTACTCGCGGCGAAGCTCGACATTGCGCTCGAGGTAGGGACGGAAGAGCTCGAAGTCGTTCGTCCGCCGCGCCTCGACCCAGACCGGGAAGGCCTCCGCCGACGCCCGGGCCTGGGCCTCGCGGAGCTCGACCGGGACGTTGACCTCCTTCTCGCGGTCGCGGCGCGCAACCCGGATCAGGCTGGCCTCGTCGGAGTCGTAGTCGAGGCTCTCCTCGTAGGGCCGGAGCTCTTCGAGCAGCTCGCCGAGCTCCTCCGAGACGACCTGCTCGTGGACGATCTTCGAGATGGTCGCGAACTGGCGCGCCCGGACCGCCGCGCCCTGCGGGGGCATCATCGTCTGCTGGTCCCAGCCCGCGAGCCCGCCGAGCTTGGCGAGATCCCACAGCTCGGACAGGCGGTCGCGGAGCTCCTCGTACCGCGCCGCACTCAATGTTCCCGCTCCCGGCGCCGGCAAAGCTGTCGCCTCCGCTCCCCGATGAGCTCCGTCGAGCCTCCGCTCATTGGGGCGGAACCCTACTGGCTGCGGCCTCGACCTGCGCCGGGGTCGGTCCGCCGGCCTCGAGCGCGCGGAAGGCGTCGAGCACGGCGCGCGGGTCGCGGCGATGTCGCTTCGCCGCCATCGTCAGCGGCTCGTGGAACGCCCCGCCGCAGTGCGCGCAGGGCAGCGAGAGCGTCGACATCAGCTGCGCGGCCTCGCCGCCCGGGAACATCCGCAGCAGCTCGACGATCGTCGTCGATCCCCTGATCTCGCGCGAGAGCGGCGCCTCGGGCGAGGTGCCGCGCGCCTGCACGCCGATGACGCGCTGCTGCGTCAGTGCGCGTGCGCCGCCTGGGGGTAGCGGAGCGGCTCGGCGTCCATCCGCACCATGTTCCCGGGCAGCTGGTAGCGCGCGTACGGGAGCACGATCACCTTCGCATCGGGCCCGTGGCGCTCCATCGCCTCCGCGAACGCCTCGTCGAGCGACGTGGTCGCGTCGATGCCGATGTCGGCCGCCATCTCCAGGTTCTCCTCGAGCGTGACGAGCTTCAGGTGCTTGCGCGTCATCACCTCGTAGATCGGCACCCAGATGCAGCCCGCCCACATCTGGATCACGCGACCGTGGATGTCGCGGAGCACCTGTTGGTAGTTCTCCTGGCTCGGTGGCATGTACGGCTTCATCAGGTCCATCAGCGCCAGGCCGGGGAAGTCGCCGACCGCGGTGGACACGCCCGGCGAGGGCGACGTGTAGATCAGCGTGCCGCCGTCCTTGAGCACGAAGTCGGCCGACATGCAGCCCCAGCCGGTGTGGAAGAACAGGTGGTCGGTCGGCGCGAAGACCCCGCAGATCGCGATGTCCGCCTGCTCGCCCGGGTGCTCGTAGGTGTAGATCCGGTTGAAGCGCTCGATCGCCTCGCGGTGCGCGGCGGGATGGGCCCCGAAGATGCAGTCGATCACGCGGCCGCGCGTGTCGAGCAGGACGTTCATCGTGCACTGGAGCCCCGACATCGTCGCCACCTCGTCGATGTCCGAGCGCATCGGGCCGGCGTAGGCGCCGTAGTGCGTCTGCGGCGAGGGGACGAAGGCGCAGTGGTTCGACTCGATCGTCTCGTCGGAGGCGACGCCGGGGAGGATCAGCTTGCCGCCGCCGCCCGCGCCCCAGTGGTTCGCCTGCGCGTGCCCGATCGTGATCTTCAGGTCGCACTCGGCGACCGCGGTCAGGATCCATACCGGCGTCCCGCGCGAGGAGACCCCGATGTACGTGTAGGCCTCGGCGTTGCGGGGGTCGTTCTGGTGGAACGGGATCCCCATCCGCTCCATGCGGTCGAGGTTCTCGCGGCCGATCTTCTGCTCGATGTCGGACTCCGACATCGGGAAGACCTTCCCGTTCGCGCACGCGACGACGGCCTGCTTCCCCGCCGACTCGATCGCGTCGAACACGGCCGGCAGCAGCCGTGACGACGGCGTCGGCCGGAACTGGTTGTCGATGATCACGGCGACCTTCGTCGCGCCCTCGAGCAGCTCCGAGAAGCGCGGTCCGGAGACGGGCGACTCGAGCGCGGTCCGCGCCGCCTCGGTCGCGTCGCCGACCGCCTCGGGCTCGTCGGGGTAGATCGCGGCGAGCAGGTTGGCGTCGGGGATCTCGAGCTCGAGCTCCTCGCGATAGACCTTCTCCTCGTCCCCGGAGGCTCCGATCGTCAGCGGATCGAGCGACTCGTACGGGATCTTGAGCTGCGCCATCGTCTCCTCCTCGTCGACAACCCGCTGTCGAGGCTAGGCCGCGCTGGCGATACCGTCGCATCTGCATGCGCGCGACCAGGATCAACCACGTCTCGATCGTCGCGAACGACCTCGACGAGTCGGCCCGCTTCTACGAGGAGCTTTTCGGGATGGAGCGGATCCCGACCGCGAAGTTCCCCGATCCCGTGCTCTGGCTGCGGCTCGGCGAGCGAGCAGCTGCACCTGTTCGAGAGCGCGGAGGACGACACCGACGCCGCGCCAGCACGTGTCGTTCGACGTCGAGGACTTCGACGCCGTGTACGCCAGGGCGAAGGAGATGGGCATCCTCGACTCGGGTGCGTTCGGCTCGCCGCTGCGGAGCCATCCGGTGGGCTGGGTGCAGCTGTACTTGCGCGATCCCGCCGGGAACCTGGTCGAGATCGACTGGCCGGACGTCGAGTCGCTCGACCCGGCCACGCGAGCCGACATCACCTCGCTGGAGAGCGCCGTTCCGCAGGACAGCGACGGCGCGATCGCCACGCTGTATCACTCCTAGTACCGAGGGCCATCTGATTGAAAGGCCGAAAGCCGCATGTTACGGTCGGCAGTGACCGTGCCCGCCCGGCTCCGCCCACTGACGCAGTGACGCCGGTCGCCGGCACTGCCGCTCAGACCGCGAGAGGCCAGGTGTCCGTCAGGCGGGTCGCTCCGCGTGCGGTGGTGATCGGTGCGGTCGTCTTCGCCATCGTGTGGATTCTCTTCTGGGCGCCGAGCACGAACTTCGGGCCGGCGATCCACGACCCGGCGAACTTCGTCGTCACGCTGCTGAACGGCCTGACGTTCGCCGGGCTGCTGTTCATCGTCGCGAGCGGCTTCGCACTCATCTTCGGCCTGATGCGCGTGATCAACATGGCGCAGGGCGCGTTCTTCCTGCTCGGCGGGTACATCGCCTACGACATGCAGCAAGCGGTGGGCCATGGCGGCGGGCTCACTTTGCTCTCGTCCGACGTGAACGCCTGGGAGTGGGTCATCCCGGCAGTCGTCGCGACCCTCAGCATCGGCCTCCTCGGCCTCGCCGTGCAGCAGCTCTTCCTGCGCTGGAATCAGGGGCAAGACCTGCGCCAGGCGCTGATCACGATTGCGGTCTCCGTCATCCTTGCCGACCAGGTCATCGCCCATTTCCACGGCGGGCTCGGCAGAAGCGTCACGTGGCCGGGATCGATCGAGCAGTTCGTCGATCTGCACATGTTCGGCGTTCAGTACTCCCTCGCCCGCCTCGTCGTTCTCGGGCTCGGTCTCCTCGTCGGAGCGTTGCTCTGGTTCTGGCTCCACCGGACCCGTACCGGCATGGTCATCCGCGCCGGGGTCGACGACCGCCAGATGACCTCTGCGCTCGGCATCAACATCCAGCGCACGTTCGCGATCGCCTTCTTCGTCGGCTCGGCGCTGGCGGGGTTCGGTGGTGCCGTCGGGGCGACCCAGAACATCGCCGCGACGGGAGCGGACCGAGACTGGCTGCTCAACTCCCTCGTCGTGGTGATCATCGGCGGCATGGGGTCGCTGCTCGGTGCAGCCGTCGGCTCGCTCCTCTACGGGCTCGTCTACTCGTTCTCGGCCGTCTACTTGCCGACGATCGGAAACGACTGCTGTGCGCAGTACTCGATCGTCTTCACGTTCGTCTTGCTGACGCTGGTGCTCGCGTTCCGGCCGCAGGGACTGATCGGGAAACCTGGATGAGGGCCATGTCGAGGTCGAAGCTGGTCGACCGGGCGGTCGGGCTCGGCCTGCTGGCCGTGCTCGTGTTCGGGCCGACGTTCCTCGACCACA
Source organism: uncultured Actinomycetes bacterium (assembly GCA_963847305.1). Taxonomy (GTDB): domain Bacteria; phylum Actinomycetota; class Thermoleophilia; order Gaiellales; family Gaiellaceae; genus DATBLE01. Next base: position 25,094 of record CAWJZI010000013.1, read on the forward strand.
ACTGGGTGGACTCCATCCTCACGCAGACCTTCCTCGTCGGCATTGCGGCCGCGAGCCTGGTCTTTCTCTCCGCCTATGGAGGGATGGTTTCGCTCGCGCAGACCGCCCTGGTGGGCATCGCAGGCTTCACCCTCGCCAACGTCGTCACGACCAACGCCCAGCAGGGCCTCAATCTAGGCTGGAATCCGTGGGTCGGAGTCCTCCTCGCGATCGCGGTTGCAACCGCGATCGGGCTGCTTTTCGGGGCGATCGCCAGCCGTAGCTTCGGCATCTACTTCCTGATGATCACGCTCGCGTATGGGGTGATCGCCTTCTTCCTCTTCCTCCAAGTCGACAAGCTCTCCGGGCGGGCCGGCATCTCGACCGTCGATCTGCACGCGCCCGGCATCGTCGGCCCCGACCTCGGCCCCGCGCGTCTCTACTACACCGCGCTCGTGGTGGCGGCAATCGTCTACGCGATGATCCGCTACGTCGTCAAGACACCGTTCGGCCTCGTGCTTCAAGGCATTCGCGACGAGCCCGTCCGTATGGCGTCGCTCGGCTACAACGTCTCGCTCCATCGCACCCTCGCGTTCGGCTTCGCCGGCCTCATCGCCTCGCTCAGCGGCGTGCTCTACGCGTGGTGGCAGGGCAACGTCGACCCCGCGTCGGTCGACCTCAACTCGATCGTCGCCCTCCTGATCGCGGCCGTGATCGGAGGGCTCGGTCGCATCGAAGGGGCCTGGCTCGGTGCGTTCGCCTACATCGTGATCAACAACTACGTTCGCGGCTTCGGGTTCCTCAACGGCGCGTTCTTTACTCGACTCGGGGTCGACTCGTCGCACTTCAGCACGTACATCGGTGCCGTGTTTCTGATCGTTGTCCTCGTATCGCCCGGGGGGCTGATCGGGATCTGGGAAAGCATGCTTCGGCTTCTGGACCGGGGCCAGGAGCCTGAGCACCCTGGTCCAACGGAGGCTCAACCGGCCGGCTCAGGAGTTTAAGCCCCGAGACGACTGCGGAAACCTGCGCGACTTGAGATAGTCACAGCACGTGCGTAAGAAGAATCGCCAAGAGGTTCGAGTACCGCTCGGGGACAACCAAGGGAAGGGAGGACCAACAGCATGAGAATCAAGTTGCGGAGCTGGAAGTTTGCGGTTCCGCTCGGCGTGCTGCTCGCCGCCGGTGCGGCGATCGCAGCGACGACCGCGGCGGCATCGAGAAGTGCCGGCGTGATCAAGATCGGAATCATGACCGACTGCAAGGGGGCTTTCGGAGGCGCCTACGAGGAGGACATCGCAGGTGCGCAGGCGGCCTTCGCCGCGTACGCAGGCGCGAGGCCGAAGGACCCGAATAAGCCGTCTGCGGGCCTGGTCGGCGGCTCGATGGGAGGAAAGTCGATCAAGATCGTCGGCTACGGCTGCGGCGACGAAACGCCTGCCCTCGCGCTCAAGGAAACGCGACGCCTGGTGGAGCAGCTCGGCGCCGACGTCCTGATCGGACCACTCTCGGGTGACGAGGGGGTCGCGATCGCCAGCTACGCGAAGACGAAGCAGCCTGGCAAGTTGTTCATCAACGGCACCTCGGGTGGGCAGCAGACGACGCTCAAGGTGCGCGCGCCGAACTTCTTCCGCTACAACGGCGACGGCGCCCAGTGGAACGCAGGCACGGGCGAGATCGCGTACAAGCGCCTCGGTTGGCGCAAGGCGGCGATCTTCATGGACGACTACAGCTTCGGCTACACGTCCGGAGCCGGCTTCATCGCCGACTTCTGCTCCTGGGGCGGTCAGATCACGAAGCGCGTGTTCGCGCCGTCTCCGAACCAGGACTACTCGTCATACGTCCAGCAGCTGCCGCCGCCGAACTCGGTCGACGGCTACTTCTGGGTCATCGGAGGCTCGGGCACGGGCCCGTCCCTCAAGGCCTACCAGCAGCGGTTCGGGAAGATCGATCCGAAGAAGTTCATCGGTAACCTCTTCTTTGCCTTTGAAGGCAACGACGCGGAGATCGGCCCGCAGGTCGTGGGCTCGTACATGGGCGGGTTCGGCACCGGACCGGGTCTGAAGACGCCGGCCGCGAACGCCTACCGGAAGGTCAGCGATCACTGGTACCAGCCGTACATGTCGGGCGCGAAGCTCTCCGTCGATGACGGCTTCTACTACAACTACTGGAACGCCGCGTGGGCGCTCGTCAAGGGCATGACGGCGGCCAAGGGGAATCTCTCGGGCGGTCAGGCGAAGCTGCGGGCCGCGATGCCGAGGGTCCTCGCCGGCGGTTTCGGCAAGATCATCCTCGACAAGAACCGGCAGGCAATTCAGGACCAGTACCCGATTCAGTACACGAAGAGCCCCGACGGCAAGATCAGCTTCGCCGTGATCGGGGTCGTGCGCCAGGTGACGCAGAAGTTCGGCGGGTATTTCAGCGAGACCACACCCTCGCCGAGCCGCGCCGCACCGTCGTGCCACAAGGCGAACCTGCCCTGGCACAACAAGATCGTCCCGGTGGTCAACGGGGTGCCGAAAGGGTAGGTGACAGAGGCACCGTCGCAGAGTTCAAGCACCGAGCCGACCCTCCGCTTGCGGGGGGTCGGCCGGCGCTTCGGCGGTCTTCACGCCGTACGCGAGGTCGACCTAGCAATCGCACCGGGCGAGCGCCGTGCGATCCTCGGCCCGAATGGGGCCGGGAAGACGACGCTGTTCAACGTCGTCGCCGGCGATCTGCCGCCGAGCTCCGGGTCGGTCGAGCTTTTCGGGCAGGATGTGACCCGCCTCCCGGCGCGCAAGCGTGCGAGGCTGGGCCTCGCCCGAACCTACCAGCAGTCGCGTCTGCTGCTGGGTCTGAGCGTGGAGGACAACATCTATCTCTCGATCCTCGGGGTCGGCGCCGGCCACCTGCGGCCGGTGATCCTCCCGAAGAAAGACCGGGAGGTCCGCGAGCAGGCGCGGCGTGCTGCGGGCCGCCTGGCGATCGACCACAAGCTCTCGGTGCTCGTCGGCTCGCTGTCCCACGGCGAGCACAGGCAGGTGGCGCTCGCGATGGCGCTTGCCTCGGAGCCGCTGCTGCTGATGCTCGACGAACCTGCTTCGGGCCTGTCTCGCGGCGAGCGGGCGCTCCTCACCGACCTCTTGCTCGGCCTCGATCGGGACGTCACGCTCCTGCTGATCGAGCATGACATGGATGTCGCGCTCCGTGTGGCCGAGCGGGTCACGATGATGCACGAGGGCCGCGTGATCGTGGAAGGGACGCCCGACGAGATCCGCGGCGACCAGCTCGTCCACGAGCTCTACCTCGGGCGAAGCCATTACGCCGAGGAGACGTCCCCTGGCTGAGCCGATCCTCACGGTCGAGGCGCTCGACGCGTCCTACAGCTCGGCACAGATCCTCCGTGGCGTCGAGTTCGAGATGCGGGACGAATCGGTCGCCGTCGTTGGCCGAAACGGCATGGGCAAGACGACCCTCTGCGCGGCGATCATGGGCCTGATGCCGTCGCTTCGGGGCTCCGCCAAGGGCTCCGTTCGCTTCATGGGCGCGGAGCTGATCGGGAGGCCTCCGTACAAGATCGCGAACCTCGGAGTGGGCTACATCCCGCAAGGCAGGCGTCTTTTTCCGTCGCTGACCGTCGACGAGCACCTGCGGATGCTCGCGCCTCGCGGGGGAGACGGATGGACGATCGAGAAGGTCTACAACCTCTTCCCGCGCCTTGCCGAGAGGAAACGGAACGGAGGCGCCCAGCTCTCGGGCGGTGAGCAGCAGATGCTCGCGATCGGGCGGGCGCTGCTGACGAATCCGCGGCTGCTGGTGATGGACGAGCCGTCGGAAGGGCTCGCGCCGGCGGTCATCGAGAACCTGATCGAGGTCTTCCGCCGGCTGGAGGACGAGGGTCTTCGCATCCTCCTGATCGAGCAGAACCTGGGCGTGGCCACCTCCCTCGCCCAGCGGCAGTTGATCATGCTCGGGGGAGAAATAGCGTTGGAGACGACGGCGGGGAAGCTTGCGGGCGATCCCGAGTTGCAGCGTCGGTACCTCGGCGTCGAGCCGTTGGCTCACTAGGCTAGTCTGCGCTCCCCCGTATGACGCGATGTCTCCTCCTCGCGGTGCTCGCCGCCGCCGCAGCGCTGCTCGCCACCGGCTGCGGAGCGTCGGGGAACCCACGGCCCGACATCGCCTTCGTCTCGACCCGGGACGGTGACTACGCGATCTTCGGAATGAACGCCGATGGGAGCCGGCAGAAGCGGCTCACCCGCGAGAAGGGAGATCCGTCCACCCCTCGCGGCCTGTTCTTCCAGGTCGAGCCGGCGTGGTCGGCTGACGGCGGGCAGATCGCCTTCGCGAGCAGGCGCGATGGCCCTTCTCACATCTTCGTCATGCG
>CAWJZI010000014.1:0-61142 GCA_963847305.1 uncultured Actinomycetes bacterium
CGCCTAGGGCCAGCAAGCGCCGGAACGGCGGGCCAATCGACGCTAGTCGGCGGCGATCAATTTGTCGAGTACGTCGTGGAACGTCGTCCAGTGCGTGTGGCCTATGCGGTCGCGCCAGCCGATACTAGCGCCGAGCGCCAGTTGCGCCTTAGAAACGAGACGGCCTTGTTCTCGGCCACGTAGCGGGCGAGCTAGCAGCGATCGTGTGGAAGCGCGGGGTGCAGCCGTAGCATTCCCTGGCGTGGCGCATCTGCCGCTTGACCAGGCTAGGCTCCGCCCCCACCTTCGCGAGCCGGCCGAGCGGAAGCGGACACCGGCCGAGGCCGGCAGAGGGGTCGCGAGGCCCCGGCTGGAAGATGCGGCTGGCGACGTCTGGAAAGGCTGCGGGCTACCGACGATCGGCAGGAATGTGCGCGGCTCCAAGCGAGGCAGCGATCCGCTCGCCGAGACGATCCGGCGCAGTGAACGCCGCCGGTCAGCTCGCGGCTCGCTACACCGCACGGGAGGCAGATGCGTCGAAGTGACGTCACCCGCCCCCGAGCTCGAGCACGGCCTCCGGTTCGCCGTGCTCGGCACCGAGATCTCGATGACGAGCGGGCGGGTGCAGTGGACGGGCACGCCGACCGGGCGGCCGCCGTCGCTCGAGGATGCCGCCGCCGCCCTGCTGCGCACCGGCACCCACGCGCTCGAGCATCGCGCCTGGTCAGACGCCGACCGTGCCGAGGCGCGCCGGCTACAGGCCGAAGGGGTGAGCTGGGCGCAGATCGCCGAGCGGGTCTGCGGCGACAAGCGGTACAAGGCGACCGTGGGGACGTGGCTGCGGTAGGCGGCTGCCGTTGCCTCGCCTGACACGATTCCGTGCACGCACCGGTGTACGCACGCGGTGAGCATTCCCCGCATCCCTGACACGTCTGACTCGCATGGTTGAGCCAAGTTGGCTCAATGAAAACCCCTGGAAAGGCGCATACGGGATTCGAACCCGTGCCGCCGCCGTGAGAGGGCGGTGTCCTAGGCCACTAGACGAATGCGCCGTGGGCGCCAGTGTAGCTAGGGCGAAGTGGGGTCGGGCCGGGGGCCGGCGTCCGGATAGCGCTCGGTCAGGACGTAGAAATACGCGCTCGCCTGGGCGCCGTACCGCAGGACGTACGCCCCCAGATTGCGAAGCCCATCGGGCATCCGGCCGAGGAACAGCGCGACGAACCAGCCGAGGAAGCCGGCGGTGAAGAGCGCGCCCCACAGCCCGCTGAGGACGAACATCGCGGGGATCGCGAGCAGTCCGCGGAAGAGGGTGACGAGGCGCTTCTGGGGCTCGGACGGCGGCAGCTCGACCTCGATCGGATACGTGCCGGGCTTGCCGGTGAACCCCGGGAACGGGTTGCCGATCAGGAACAGGAACGCCCAGAGATGGGTCGAGTAGCGCACGTAGCGCGAGAGGAACCGGTGGAACGGCCGCGGCGCTCGCCCGATCACGAGCGCGCAGAGCCAGTTCAGGACCGCCGCGACCGCCGCGGGGATCGTCCAGAGGACGAACCAGACGATGTGCGGGATCGAGATCGGCAGGCGGAAGAAGGTCAGGACGCGCGAGCGCCGGAGGTCGTCGCTCACGGCGACGCGGACCGGGTGCGGCTCCTCGTCGTCGCGGGGCGGGACGAACCGGTTCGGGCCGCTGTACGGGTAGCGGTCGGTGACGAGGAAGAGGTACGCGGCCAGCTGGGCGCTGTAGCCGACGCAGAACGCGACCAGGTCCCGAAGCCCGCGCGGCGAGCGCCCGAGGAAGAGCGCGACCCACCAGAGCAGGAAGGCGACCGTGAACGCGAGGCCGAGCCCGTAGCCGCCGAATCGCACGCCGCCCGCGAGCAGCGCGCCGCTGACCAGGAACGCCGGGATCGCGAGGAAGAGGCGGAAGAACGTCTTCCACCGGTTCTGCTGCGCCGGCGGGTCGATCTCCAGCGTGACCGGGTAGTCCGCCTCGCCGAGCGGCCAGAACGCCGGGTAGGGGTTCGCGGCCAGCAGGATGTACGCCTCGAGTTGCGTCGTGTAGCGGATGTAGCCGGCGAGGAAGTCGTGGATGCCCTTCGGCGTCCGGGCGACGAACAGGAGGACGAACCAGTTGACGAAGACCAGCAGCGCGACGACCACCCCGATCAGGCTGATCCAGAAGTAGTGCGGGATCGCGAGCAGCAGCCGGAAGAAGACCGTCAGCCGCGAGCGCCGCAGGTCGTCGTTGACGACCAGGCGGACCGGGTGCCACGCCTCGAGCCGCGGGCTCGCCCGGCGGGGGCGCAGCGGGGGTGTGGGCGGCGGCGCTTCCGGGGGCAGCGCGTCACTCACGGCCCGCGAGCATACGCCTTCTCCTCCTCCGGAACCACGAGACGCTTCCAGCGCAGCGTGCCGACCATCAGGAAGAGCGAGGCGAACCCGACGACCACGTTCAGGATCGTCGTCGCGATGTACATCCCGACGCTGAAGCTGAGCAGCAGCGAGCCTGCGATCCCGCTCCCGGCCCGGTCGAAGACGTAGACGAGGAAGCCCTGCTGCGTGCCGACGCCGCCCGGTGTGAAGGGAAAGAGCGTCGCGAGGCTCTGGACGACCAGCACGAGCAGCGCGTTGTGCAGCGTCGCCGGCAGCCGGAACGCCTCGAGGAAGAAGTACGCCGAGGCGAGCCGGAAGCCCCATGACAGCGCCTGCCACGTGCACACCTGCGTCAGGAACCGGCGGAAGGGCCGCAGGATCGCGAAGCCCTGGGCGACGCGCTCCTTGAACGAGCGCACCCGCGCCATCGCGATCACGATCAGGAGGAGCAGGACGATGAGCCAGACGATCCCGATCACGGCCGCCTCCTTCCTGTGGCGCAGCGGCCAGCTCCAGTCCACCTGCGGCAGGTGCGGCAGCACGTCCAGCCCCGGTAGGACGCCGATGAACAGGGCCCAGGCGAGGATCCCGCCTGCGACCGCCGTGTCGAAGAGCGTCTCGACGATCAGGGTCGAGCCGAGCGTGGGGTAGGTCGTTCCCTCGACGCGGTGCTTGACGAGGTAGAGCTTGAGGATGTCGCCGCCGCGGGCGGGCAGGACCGAGTTGACGCCGACGCCCGCGAGGTAGGCGCCGGTCACCGTCCGCCGCGGGATCACGAGGTCGGGGTACGAGGCGCGCAGGATGTTCCGCCAGGCCGGTACCCGGGCGAGCAGACGCAGGAGGTGGAAGCCGAGCCCGATCGCGAGCGGCAGCCAGTGGACGTCCGCCAGGTGGTGGAAGAACTCCCCGGCTGCGTCGATGATCTTGCCCACGCCGACGCAGGGTAGCCCCACTGTCGATACGGCTCTCGGGTGGCGGATGGGGCCAGGTGATTCGTCCGCGCGGACCGGGTAGTAGCAGAAGGTCGTGGAAGCGCCTGCACCTCACCTGCTCCGGCGCGAGAACCCGGCGTGACGCGCCTCTACGCCCGGCTCGTCGTCGCGCTCGGCTGGCTCGTCGTCCCGGCCGTCGCCGTCGCGGCGTTCTTCGCCTGGCACTCGCTGCCGGGGATCTCGACGCTGCCCGAGTCCGGGGTCAACGCGCTGCTGCCCCAGGACACGGACGCCGGCCGGGCCGAGCGCCAGGCGGGGCAGCTCTTCGGCTCGGCTCTCCTGCCGCGGATCGCCGTCGTCCAGCGCAACCCACACGGGCTGACCGGCGCCCAGCAGCGGCGAATCGTCAAGACGGCGGTCCTCCTCGACCGCGATGCCCTGCCGGGCTACCCGGCCGGCTCACGCGCGCTGCCGTACCTGAACACGTTCCGGCTGATCCGCGGTTCGCGCGAGCGCGGCACGTCGGCGATCACCTATCTCGGCTTTCCGGGGAGCCTCTCGCCGCGGCAGCAGAACGCGCTCGCCGCGCACTACGCCGACGCGGTCTCGGTTCCGGGCGCCCGTGCGCACGCGACCGGCTTCCTCCCGGGGTCGATCGCGCAGTCGGACGAGATCGACAGCGGCCTCCTCTGGGTCGAGCTGGCGACGATCCTCCTGATCGGCGGGATCCTCGGTCTGTACCTGCGCTCGGTCGTGGCGCCGCTCGTCACGCTCGCCGCCGCCGGGCTCGCCTACCTGATCGCGATCCACACGATGTCGTACCTGGCCGCGAGGCTCGGGGTGCACGTCCAGCACGAGGTGGAGCCGATCGTCGTCGTGCTCCTGCTCGCGGTCGTCACCGACTACTCGGTCTTCTTCCTCTCCGGAATGCTCGGCCGGCTGCGCGAGGGCGAGCCGCCGCGCGCGGCCGCGCGCCGGGCGACGGCGGAGGTGCTCCCGATCGTGCTCACGGCCGGGCTGATCATCGCCGCCGGGCTCGCCACGCTCTGGATCGCCGGAATCGACTTCGTGCGCGCGCTCGGGCCGGCGATGGCCGTCGTCGTGCTGGTCAGCCTCGCCGTCTCCGTGCTCTTCGTGCCGGCGGCAATGGGGATCCTCGGCCGGAGGATGTTCTGGCCGGGCCTGCGAGACGGGCAGCCCGACGTCGAGCCCGCCGCGGGCGTCGGCGACTCGATCCGGCGCGCGGTTGCTCACGGCACGAGCCGCAGGCTCGGCGCCGTGCCGACGCTCGTCGTCACGATCGCGGCTCTGGCGATCGCCGCAGTCGGGCTGGTACACGTCCACCTCGCGTTGACGCCGGTGCGCGGGCTCTCCTCCGACGCGCCGGCGGCCACGGCGGCGCGTGCTGCCGGTGAGGGCTTCACGCCGGGGATCGTCGCGCCGACGGAGCTCGTTCTCCGCGAGCCGGGGATCGGCTCCCGGCAAGTCGCGCTGAAGCGGTTCGGCCGCGCCTTGCGTGCGCGCCCGGAGGTCGCCGCCGTGATCGGCGCAGCGCTCCCGGCACTGCCGAAGCGCGCGCAGGTCGCATTTCAGTCCCAGGACGGCGGCGCGGTCCGGTACTTCATCGCGCTCCGCCGGCACCCGTATTCCTCGGCCGGGATCGACGACATCCGGGCGCTCGAAGGGGCCGTGCCGGGCCTGCTCGACCGCGCCGGTCTCCCGCGCGCTCAGCCCTCCTTCGCCGGCGACACGGCGCTGGCCGCCGAGACGACGCACCTGGTCACGCACGACCTGCTCTACGTGGGGCTGGCGGCGATGTTCGTGAACATCCTGCTGCTCGCCGCGTTCCTGCGCTCGCTGGTCGCGCCGCTGCTGCTCGTCGGCGCGAGCCTGCTCGGGATCGCGGCCACGCTCGGGCTGACCGCGCTCTTCCAGCGGGTCGTGCTCGGGACTCCGGACATGACCTACTACGTCCCGCTCGCCGTCGGCGTGCTGCTGCTCTCGCTCGGAACGGACTACAACCTCTTCATCGTCGGCCGGATCTGGCAGGAGGCGGACCGGCGCGACCTGGCCTCGGCGATCCGCGCCGCCGTCCCGCGCGCGAGCCGGGCGATCTCGATCGCCGCGCTCGCGCTGGCGGGGTCGTTCGCGACGCTCGCGATCATCCCGATCGACCCGTTCCGCTCGTTCGCCTTCGCCGTCTGCACGGGCGTGATCATCGACGCGTTTCTCGTCCGCACGCTGATGATCCCGGCGCTCCTCGCAGTTGCCGGCGACTGGAGCTGGTGGCCCTCCCGGCGCGAGGCGCGGGCTAGCGCGCCGGTCTGAAGGCGAGCAGTTCGGGGCCGTGTTCGCGCAGCCACGCGCGCTGCTCGCGGTAGCCCGGGCGGCACCGCTCGACGAGCGACCAGAAGCGCTGCGAATGGCCGTGGACGCGGAGATGGCAGAGCTCGTGCACGACCACGTAGTCGGCGACCGCGAGCGGCGCGAGCACGAGTCGCCAGTTGAACGAGAGCGTCCCCGTCGTCGAGCACGAGCCCCAGAGCGTCCGCTGGTCGCCGATCCGGATGCGGCGATAGGCGACCTCCAGCCGTGGCGCCTCCTCGTCCGCGAGCATGGTGACGAGCTCGCGGGCGGCGGTGCGCGCCTCGGACTCGCTGACGCCGAGGGCCTCGAGCCCGAGGCGCGGGACCTGGCGGCGGCGCTGTTCCTCGATCCAGGGCCGGTACACAGCGAGGACGCGCTCGATCTCGGCGCGGGTCATGCGGCGCGGCGCGGTCAGCCGCGGCGGCTCGCCCCAGGGCACCTCGAGCCGCCAGCGCCGCGCCCGCGGCGAGCGCAGTACCTCGACCGGCTCCATGGGTCGAGCCTAGGGGGTGACCCGGATCCCAACGGACGCCGCCTGTTCCTCCTCCGCGAACAGCCGGTGAACGAGCTGGGCGGCGATCGAGCCCTCGCCGACGGCGGCGGCGACACGCTTGACCGAGCCGTGGCGGATGTCCCCCGCCGCGAGGACGCCCGGCACGCTCGTCTCCAGCGAGAGCGGAGCGCGGTCCAGCGTCCAGCCCGGATCGCGGACGAGGTCGTCGCCGGTCAGCAGGAAGCCGTGCTGGTCGCGCTGCATTTCGGCGGGTAGCCAGTCGGTCGAGGGGCGGGCTCCGATCAGGATGAAGAGGGCGTCCGCGGCGACCGTGGTCTCCTCGTCGGCGTCGCGATCGCGCAGCACGAGGTGCTGGAGGCGGCCCTCGCCCCCTCCGCCGACGATGGTGGTCGCCGTCTTCACGTCGACGTTCGGCGCGGCCTCGATCGCCTGGATCAGATAGTGCGACATGCCGGCCTCCAGCGACTCGCCGCGTACGACCATCGTCACGCGGTTTGCGTAGCGGGCGAAGTGCAGCGCCGCCTGGCCGGCGGAGTTCCCGCCGCCGACGACGTAGACCTCCTTGCCGGTCAGCGCGGCGGCCTCCGAGGCCGGGCCGCCGTAGAACACGCCCGCGCCGACGAGCTCCTCGAGCGACTCGATGCCGAGACGGCGGTAGGTCGCGCCGGTTGCGAGGATCACCACGCGGGCGCTGACGAACCGGCCGTCGGAGAGCGGCAGGTGGAACCAGCCGGCGGAGCGGTCGAGCGCCGTCACGCGGTGCATGAACAGGAAGCTGGCGCCGAAGGCCATCGCCTGCTCGTACGCCTCTTCCGCGAGCCGGCTGCCGCTGACGCCCTTGCCGAAGCCGAGGTAGTTGCGGATCAGCGAGCTCGACGCCGCCTGTCCGCCGATGCCGCCGGAGTCCACGACGAGGACGCGCAGCCCCTCGGAGGCGGCGTACACGGCCGCGGAGAGGCCCGCCGGCCCGGCGCCGACGATCACGACCTCGTAGGTCTTCTCGTCGAGATCCATCGGCGCTCCGGCGGCCTCGGCGATTTCCGCGTCCGAGGGGTCGCTGAGCACCCTGCCGTCCGGGAGGATCATCACCGGCAGCTCCGCGTCCGGCCCCGCCGTCGCCATCAGGGTGCGGCCCTTCTCGGAGTCCGCCAGGCAGAAGTCGTGCGGGACGGCGCAACGCCTGAAGACCTCCCGGAGCTCGAACGCCCGGCCGGACCACTCCTCGCCGACGATGTGGACCGTCTGCGGGACGAGGTGCTGCTCGCGCGCCCACTCGAGCAGGAAGTCGGAGACCGCCTCGTGGAACACCTCGTCGGGCGAGGAGGCCGGCCGGAACACGTAGTGGTCGATCCGGCCGAGTGCCATCGACGCGCGGATCGCGTCCGCGGTCGGCTCGTCCGTCCAGGCGTTCGCCGAGACCAGCAGGGCGCGCTTCGCATGCGGGTGGAGCCGGCGGACGTGCTCGAAGAGCTTGCCGTCTCCGGCCGCGGCGGACGACTCGCCGACCAGAACGAGCGCCACCTCGCCGCCGTCCTCGTCCAGTTCGGTGAGAGCCCGCAGCGCCTCGGTCGGATCGCCGAAGCCCTCGACCCGGTAGTCGCGGCCGTACCGCTGCGTCAGCTGCGCGGTGACGTCCTCGAGCGCGTCCTGGTCGACGGCGACGAGGACGGGGAGCGGGCCTGCCATCGGGCTCAACTTACCGCGGCGACGCGTCGTGGCGTGGAAGCTGAGGCGAGCCATTTGCGTCGGGCGCTCGTGGCGTTAGGATCAGCCGGTGGAAGAGGTCGTCGAGCGCCTGAAGCAGGTTCCTCTCTTCAACAGCCTCAGCCAGAGGCAGCTCAAGCGGCTGGCGCGCGACTTCAGGGAGCGGACCGTCAAGTCGGGGACGACGCTGGTCGAGCGGGGAAAGATGAGCGGAGTCGACTTCTTCGTGATCGTCGAAGGCGAGGCGTCCGTGACCGTCGACGGAGAGGAGATCGCCCGGCTTGGGCCGAGCGATCACTTCGGCGAGCTGGGACTGATCGGCGAGCAGGTCCGCACGGCGACCGTGACCGCCGATGGCCCGATGCGCTGCCTGGTCATCGCGGCCTGGGACTTCCGGAAGTTCGTCCAGGGAAGCGCAGACGTGTCGTGGAAGCTCATCCAGTACCTCGTCGGCCTCGTCGTCGACGAGCGCAACCGGGCGGTCGAGGCGCGGACGCAGGCGGGATCGCCGGGAAAGTGAAAGCCGGGCGATCCGGGCTCAGCCGGAGCTGACCGCAGCTCGCGGCGGCCCGCCGGCACCGTCGACGGTCCACAGGACGACGGCCGACTGGCGTCCGGGCACGTCCACTTCCCCCAGCGAGCGGAGGTCGTCGGGCGGGCGGAGGAGCGCCGCGCGCGTCGAGTCGGACAGGAGGATCGAGCCGCCGAGCGTCCTCGTCAGCCCCTCGATGCGCGACGCGGTGTTGACGGTGTCTCCGTGCACGGTGTACTCGAGCCGCCGGAGCGAGCCGACGTTTCCGGACATGAAGGGCCCGCTGTTCAGGCCCACGCCCATCAGCACCTCCTCGCCGAGGCCGTTCGAGCGCAGCCACGCGTTGAAGCGCGGGAGGCGCACGTCGACCATGTCGCGGGCGGTGGCGAGCGCGCGATCGGCGTGGTCCTCGACCTCGATCGGTGCGCCGAACACCGCCAGGAATCCGTCGCCCCGGTACGCGACGAGTGTGCCGCCGTGCTCCAGGATCGCCTCGCTCGTCTCGTCGAAGTAGTGGTTGAGGGCCTCGATCACGAGCTCGGGCGGGCGGTTCTCGGAGAACGCAGTGAAGCCGCGCATGTCGGTGAACATGACGGTGCCGACGCTGCCGACGCCGCCGAGCCGTAGGTCGTCGTCGGTCCGCTCCAGCACATCGTCGACGACGTGCTCGGGGAGGAAGCGCGAGAAGACGTCGTGGACTCGCGCGCGCTCGAGGTCGTGGAGCCGTCGCTTGGACAGCCCCGCGTTGATCCGCGCCCGGAGGACCACGGGGTTGAACGGCTTCGGGAGGTAGTCGTCCGCTCCCGCCTCGATGCAGCGGACGACGCTCTCGATCTCGTCGACGGCGGAGATCATGATCACCGGCACGTGACTCCCGCCGGGTGTCGCCTTCAGCCGCTCGAGGACCGAGATCCCGTCGAGCTCGGGCATGACGATGTCGAGGAGCACGATGTCGATCGCTCCCTCGGCAAATAGCTCGAGCGCCTCCGCTCCGTCCGCCGCGGCGCGCACCGAGTGGCCGTCCTGCTCGAGGAGGCGTCGGAGCAGCTTCCGGCTGGCGCGGTCGTCGTCGGCGATGAGGATCGTGCCGGACACTGCGGTCCGCGAGATCCTCGCGGCGCCGAGCGGCCGGGTCAAGAACGCGGTAGGCTCGCCACCCGACTGGGCTGGCAATGACGGAACTACAGAGCGCACTGGACAACGCAGTGCTCGACGCGCTGCGCGAGAGCGTCGGCGACGATCCGGAGTTCCTCGCGGAGCTCATCGACACGTTCGTTGCAGACGCCCCCGGCCAGCTCGAGTCGCTACGCGGGTCCGCGGCCTCGGGCGACGCGGCCGGCGCACGCCGTGCCGCGCACACGCTGAAGGGCAACGGCCTGACGTTCGGAGCCAGGGAGCTCGCGTCGCTCTGCCAGGCAGGCCGAGTCGGCGGCTGGAGCGGGCGATCTCGAGGCTGTGCTCGCTCAGGTGGACGGGATCGATCAGGAGTGGCGTCGCGTGCAGGCGGAGCTACTCGCCGTCCGCGACGGTCGATGACGACGGACGCGGCGTCCTCCCCGGAGCTCGCCGAGGCGCGCCGGAGGCTGGCCGAGCTCGAGTCCCTCGTCGAGAACAGCCCGGTGGCGGTGATCGTCATGGACTCCGACGAGCGGGTGACGGACTGGAACCCGGCGGCCGCAACCCTCTTCGGCTACTCCGCGGACGAGGCGCTCGGCCGCCCGATCGACGACCTCGTGATCGGCGACGCGGGCCGCGACGAGGGACGCAAGGTCACACGCGAGGCGATCGCGACCGGCCGCGCCCAGCGGATCACGCGCCGCAGGCGGAAGGACGGCACGACTGTCGACGTCGAGCTGATGCTCGCTCCACTCAGCGTCGAAGGCGCCCACGTGGGCTTCCTCGCCATCTACCACGACCTCACCGAGGTCCAGCGGGCACGGGAGCACGCCGAGACGCTCCTGACCGTGACCCAGGTGCTGGGCAAGACGCTGAGCCTCGAGGACACCATCGAGACGATCATCGGCGAGTTGCAGCGGGTCGTGCCCTACGACAGCTGCTCCGTCCAGGTGATCCAGGGAAACCGCCTGGTGATCGTCGGCGGCCGCGGCTTCGACGACCTGGACTCCCTGCTCGGGCAGGGCTTCGACCTCGACGACGAGAGCAGCATCAACAGCCACGTCGTGCGGTCGAAGCGGACACAGGTCTTCGCCGACGTCTCGGAGAACCCGCACTTTGCGAGCGACTTCGGGAGTGCGGCGCGCATTCGCGGCTGGATCTGCGCGCCGATGATCGTCGGCGACCGCGTCATCGGCGTGATCAGCGTCGACAAGTTCGAGCCCGACTTCTACAACGAGGAGCTCGCCGAGGTTGCGACCGCCTTCGCCGCCCAGGCGGCAATCGCGATCGAGAACGCCCGTCTGCTCGAGACGGAGCGCGCTGCCCGCCAGGAGGCCGAGACGTTACGGGCAGCGGCCCATTCGCTCGGCAGCGCCATGGGGGTGCAGCAGGTCTTCGATCTGATCCTGACGGAGCTCCGCAAGGTGGTGCCCTATCAGGGTGCGAGCCTCCAGCAGTTCGACGGCAACGAGCTGGTGATCGTCGGGGGTCAGGGCTATCCGAACCTCGACGAGTTGATCGGAGTCCGCTACGACTGGCGGGGAGTCGACGATCCTGCCCATGAACTGATCGAGAGGCACGAGACCCTGATCGTCCCGGACGTCCGTGACCGATACACGCATTTCCAGGACCCCTTCGGCGAGGGGCACATCAGGGGATGGATGGCCGTCCCCTTGCTCGTCGGCGACCGCCTGATCGGGATGCTGACGCTCGACAGTTTCGAGCCCGACTTCTACACGGCCGAGCACGCGAGGATGGCGGAGGCGTTCGCCGCGTTCGCGGCCACCGCGATCGACAAGGCGCGCTACGTCGCCGAGCTCCAGCGGGCGCGCGAGGAGGCGGAGGCGGCGACGCGCGCGAAGAGCGCCTTTCTCGCGACGATGAGCCACGAGATCCGAACGCCGATGAACGCCGTCATCGGGATGAGCGGCCTGCTGCTCGGGACGGAGCTGACGCCGGATCAGCGCGAGCTGGCCGAGGTCGTCCGGTCGAGCGGAGACGCGCTGCTCCGCGTCATCGACGACATCCTCGACTTCTCCAAGATCGAGGCGGGCAGGTTCGAGCTGGAGCGAGAGCCGTTCGGTCTTCGTGACTGCGTCGAGGGAGCGCTGGACATCGTCGCTCCCCGCGCTGCGGAGAAGAACGTCGAGCTCGGCTGTCTCGTCGGCGAGGGCGTGCCGGCGGGAATCGTGGGCGATGCGACCCGGCTTCGGCAGGTGCTCCTCAACCTGCTCTCGAATGCGGTCAAGTTCACGGAGCAGGGCGAGGTGATCGTCCACGTGGACGCGGAGCCGAGCGGGCCCGGGAGAGCACCGCGTGCACCTCGCCGTCCGGGACACCGGCATCGGGATCGCGCAGGACAGGATGGACCGGCTCTTCGAGTCCTTCAGCCAGGTGGACGCGTCGACCTCGCGCCGCTACGGCGGCACGGGTCTCGGTCTCGCGATCTCGAAACGCATCGTCGAGCTGATGGGCGGCACGATCTGGGCGGAGAGCGCCGAGGGGAAGGGCTCGACGTTCCACATCGACCTGGCCGCCTCCGAGGCGAAGATCCCGCCGGCCGCCGGCCTCGACGACGCCGTTCCGCGGCTCGCCGCGAAGCGGATCCTCGTCGTCGACGACAGCGCCACCAATCGGGAGATCATGAGCCGGCAGGTGCGATCGTGGGGGATGGAGGCCGTGGCAGTCGCGCTTCCCTCCGAGGCGCTCGCGCTGATCGAGGCAGGCGAGCAGTTCGACCTGGCCGCCCTCGACATGGTGATGCCCGAGATGGACGGGTTCGAGCTCGCCCGCGAGATCCGGCGTCACCGAGAGGGCCGGGAGCTCCCGCTCGTGCTCCTCACCTCGATCGCCGATCTCCCGACGGGCGCGCTCGGCCGAGGAGTTCATCGTCCAGCTCACGAAGCCGGTCAGGGCCTCGCAGCTCTACAACGCTCTGGTGGGCGTGCTCACCGAGCAGGCGGAGGAGCCTGCGGCGCTCGAGGCCGCCGCCGGCGAGGGCTGCGGCGCAGCCGTCGTCGCTGCGGATCCTGCTGGCGGAGGACAACGCCGTCAACCAGAAGGTTGCGCTCCGGCTCCTCGACAAGCTCGGGTATCGCGCCGACGTGGCGTCGAACGGCCGCGAGGCGCTCGAGGCGCTCGAACGGCAGCGCTACGACGTCGTGCTGATGGACGTGCAGATGCCGGAGATGGACGGACTCGAGGCGTCACGGCGAATCTCCGAGCGCTGGCCGGCCGAGTCCCGTCCCCGCATCATCGCCATGACGGCAAACGCCATGCTCGAGGACCGCGAGGCCTGCTTCGCGGCCGGCATGGACGACTACCTCGCCAAGCCGGTCCGTCCCGAAGAGCTCGCGAGTGCGCTGAGCCGCGCCCACGCGCAGGGCCGCGGCGGTTAGCGGCCTTCTGAGGCTGCGGGGCAGGGATCTGGGCGTGATCCCGTACACCACTACCTGCTCGCAGAGGAAGACTCTGGGCCAACCGGCCGATAGGCCGGGTGATCACCTATCGTTGACGCCTGAGTCCGCCGTGCGCCGTCCGAATCCTGCGGCCCGGTTGAAGCGCGTGGGAGAAGAGGCAGCATCTGGACCGCGGAGGGGACGTTCCCTGGGTGCTTGCCCAGACTGGTGGAATCCCTGATCGGCGCGGCTCATGATGAACGAATGGCGGCCCCATCCGCGCCCGCGCGCTCCTCGGCGCGCCTCCTATTCCGGCTCGCGGTGATCGTCGCGTCGGTGGTCGCGGCGATCGTCGGCTCCGTCCTGCTGGCGAAGAAGGCGAATGGCCCGACGGGCTCGACCGCTGCGCCCGTGCTGCCTCCGGGCGGCAAGGTGGTAGCTCGGATTCGCATCGGGCGCGGCAACGTGGTACTCGGCCAAAGGGGCGGAGGGCCGTTGGCCGTCGGTGAAGGCGCTGTCTGGGCGATGAACGACGCCAAGGCGACGCTCATGCGAATCGACCCGGCGCGGAATGTCATCGTGGCGAGGATCAAGGTCGGCACCCCGGAAGCGGCCGCCGCCGGCGACGGGGCCGTCTGGCTCTCCAATCCGTCCTTGAACACAGTCACTCGCGTCGATCCGGCAACGAACACGGTCACTGCGACCATCCCGGTCGGTCCGCAGCCGCAGGGCATCGCCGTCTCGCCGGGCGCTGTCTGGGTCGCAAACGCGGGCGGCCCGAGCGTCTCACGGATCGATCCCGCCACGAATCGAGTCGTGGCGACGATCCGCGTCGGCCCGAAGCGCGACTGTTGTGCAGAGCACACGAGCGTGATCGCTTCGCCCCGCGCCGTCTGGGTCGCGCTTGCAAACGGGAAGAGCATCGTGCACGTCGATCCGGCGACAAACAGCGTCGTCGCGACCACGAGGATCGGCGTATCCGCCGTGCGGGATCCTCGCCGCCGACAAGACCGGCGTCTGGTCGACCGGCGCTTCGTGCGGCGATGTGGTCGCACGAGTCGACTCTCGCACGAACAGGCTCACGACCAATCCGGCCGAGGCGCATCCGGTTGGCATCGAGGTCGCGTTCGGCTCCGTCTGGGTAGCCAACGAAGGATCGGGGAACATCGATCAGATCGACCCGCACAGCGGGCGGCTCGTCGCGAGGCTGCACATCGTCGGCCTCCCTGTCCGGCTCGGCGTCGGCTTTGGCTCGGTCTGGGTCAACGACGACTACGGCCGCGTGCTTCGGATCAAGCCGCAGCGCTGAGGGCCGCCGGCCTGGAAACGGTCGTCCGCGTTTCCATTCCTGACAACAAAAAGCCCCGTCTTCGGGGCTTTCCTAGGCTGCGGGGCAGGATTCGAACCCCAACTTCCTGATCCAGAGGAAGCAGACGGAGAGCCGGCCGCAAACGGATCCCCTTGCCAATGTGACACGGGGGCGACACGTGCGGGCACAGGTTCCGAGTTGGCTTTCGCCAACCCGTCAGCGTTTTAGGGTGAGAGTGGTCGAGCCCTTCGAGCCTCCGCAAGCGATCGAGTGCAGCGACACGAACGCCCTCGTCGCTGAAGTGAAGCGCCCACCATCTTCCAGACGACCCCGACGCAGTCATCAACAGCCCCTCCCGCTGGGGCCGGACGGCGGGATCAGCTTAACGCGGTGAACTAACTCGGCTACTGAGGTGGTGGTGGGGGCGGCGCACGGCCGCCCCCACGGACAGGGTCACGTTCCCGTTGCGGTACTTACTCGATATTTCCTAAAGCCCTTTGCACTGGCCCTTCTCGGAGCCCGTGACAGTGTTCGGGCTTCCACCGGAATCGCCCGACTGAGGCTTCGGGCTGTTCCCCGAGCAATTCAAGCTGCCGTGGATCGTGTTCGTCTGAATCTCGTTGCCGTCCTCGTCCACAACCACGTTGTTGTTGAAGTTCACGGACCCGTTGACGGTGTTCCGGAAGAAACCCTGCCAGAAGCCGTTGTAGCCCGAGATGTTGACCGAGCCGTGGATCACGCTGTCCTCGATCGTGTTCCAGGTGATACCGAAAGGCCCTCCGGCTGGTCCGGAGCCACCAATCAGGTCGACGCCTCCGTTGATTGTGACGAAGTGAATCTGGACCGAGGCCGCGTTCTGCGACCGCACTCCGCCCGAGATCGTGCCGTTGTCGCCGGGATGCTCCTCGTCACCAAGCACCAAGGTCGCGCCCGCCCCGACCGACAGGCCCCCCTTGATCGTGACGGGCACTTCGGCGAAGCAGGCCGCGCCGCCGGAACGACCACCTTCTGGTACGTACCGGACGCGAGCACGCCGTCGCAGGTCGTTGTCTTGTCACCGCCCGCGAACGACGGCACCGCCACGACAAGCGCTGCAAGCGCCGCGGCGCATCCAGCTACAAGGGCATACCGCCCACGCGTGGGTACCTTCATCAAGTTATTCCTCCCTCTCCTTGGTTAAAAGCCACAAGCGTGGCCGACGACACCCTACCCTCCCTCGGCAGGGCTGCCCATCTGAGACCTCCTGGAGACTCGTGTCAGATACGACGACGACTCGCCGATCGGATGCAACAGCTCTTGACGCGGCGTCGCCCTGCCCGCACAAACAACAGCACGTATTCGAGCATCGAGCGAATCGGTTAGCCAACGATGGCGGTACCGACTCCCTCGCAGGCACTCCCGAGGATTCAGGGAGCGCCGCCTTCGGCGGGGCGGCGCTGTAAGGCGCCGCTGATTTGGGCGAGGGCAGCCTTCGCCAAAGGTGGTCGCCGATCTGAGGGGGTTTCAAAGCTTCCCTCGAACGAGCGATTGAGAGCGGGCCGGCACGAGCGATCAACTCTTAACGGACTCTGGCGGCTGAAGCTGCACCTACGAGAGAGAGGTCCAGATGACGATGCGAGTGCTGTTCGTACTCTGCACGGCGCTTGCCTGACGCTCGGGGTTGCGACCGCGACCGCCGGGAACGGACACGGTAAGGGCAAGGGAGGGAACTACCGGCCGCGAGCAACGGTGCTGCCAACGAAAAAGCCCCGTTTCCGGGGCTTTCCCAGGCTGCGGGGCAGGGATTCGAACCCCAACTTCCTGATCCAGAGTCAGGCGTCCTACCGTTAGACGACCCCGCAACGGGTCGGCGGCAATTGTAGCCGTCGGCCAGAATGCCCTTCGTGACGAGAATCCTGGTCGCCGACGACAACCGGCAGCTCGTCGAGATGCTCCGCGCGATGCTCGAGGACGCGGGCTACGACGTCGTCTGCGCGAGCTCCGGGCTGGCGGCGTCGGCCCTGCTCGACAAGGAGGAGGTCGACCTGCTGATCCTCGACGTGCTGATGCCGGGGATGAGCGGCGACGCGGTCGCGGATCTCCTGCGGCGCTCCCGCCCCGACCTGCCGGTGCTGCTGATGACGGGCGACTCGGGCGAGTCGTTCGTCCCGGGGACGGTCTATCCGGTGCTGCGACAAGCCGTTCAGCGAGCAGCAGCTCGTCGAGGCGGTGCGGCAGCTGCTGCCCGCGGCCTAGGTCTCCAGGCGGTAGACGGGAACGAGGCGCTTCTCCGCCTCGGTGTCGATGTGCGCGATCACCTCGACGTAGGGCTCGAGCCCCGAGCCGCGTAGCTTCGCTTTCAACAGGCCGTCGACCTGGTAGAGGCCCGACGAGTTGTTCATCAGGATCTCGATCCGGATCGGCTTCTCCTCGCCGTCCTTGATCTCGACCGCGTCCACGGCGGCCGCCGAGAGCGAGTGCATGCTGACGCGCCCCTTCTCGAACGGGATCCGCGAGCGGCCCTGGGCCATGTCGAGCGCGTCGGCGACGCGGACGATCCCGGCCTCGAGCGAGAACGGCTCCCCGCCGGCGCGGTGGGAGATGATCGCCTGGAGCACCTCGGACGTGATCACGGTCAGGTCGGGCTCCTCGTAGATCCCGTCGAGCAGGCGGCGGATCTCCGGCTCGACGAGGAAGAGGCTGAACTCCTCGTGGCCTTCGCGGTGGATCGACATCCCGACGTCGTGCGTCAGCGCGCCGAGCACGACGACGATCTCGGCGTCGTCGTTCGTCATCGCGAAGTCGCGGACGACCGAGGGCTCGACGCCGTGCTTGGTCAGCTGGCGCAGGAGCTTGAGGGCGATGTTCGTGACGATCTGGATGTGCACCCAGGAGTGGTCGTTGATCTCCATGCGCACGGTCGCGTTCACGTTCGCGACGTGCCACCAGCCCTTCAGCGTCTTGTCCGCGTTGACCCGCTCGAGCAGCGCCCGGAGCTTCTTGTTCGCGCGCTCGGGGGCGCGGATGCGCATGTGGTCGACGGCTTCGGCCGGCGTCAGTCTGGTCTCGTGCTCGGCCTGCTCGGAGACCGGCTGCTCGATCCGTTCCTCGGTTTCCCTGTCGAGCGCCATTGGCCTGGACTCTACTCCGCGTCAGCCTCGTGGCCGTTCCGGCCGCCTGGGCCTACGCCACTTCGGCGGCCCAGTCGCCGTACAGGCTCGTGTACAGGCCGCGTCGGGCGAGCAGCTCCTCGTGGGTGCCCTGCTCGACGATGCGGCCGTGCTCGAGCACGACGATCAGATCGGCGTCTCGGATCGTCGAGAGGCGATGGGCGATCACGAACGCGGTCCGGCCGGCGAGCAGCGTCTGCAGCGCGCGCTCGATTCTTCGCTCGGTGCCGATGTCCACGGACGACGTCGCCTCGTCGAGGACGAGGATGCGCGGGTCGGCGAGCAGCGCCCGCGAGAAGGCAACGAGCTGCCGCTGGCCGAGCGAGAGCCGCAGCCCGCGCTCGCCGAGCTCGGTCTCGTAGCCGTCCTCCAGCCGCAGGACGAAGTCGTGCGCGCCGACCGCCTGGGCGGCGGCGACGATCTGCTCCGGGGTCGCGTCGGGCTCGCCGAAGGCGATGTTCTCGCGCACGCTGCCGGCGAAGAGGAAGCCCTCCTGCGGCACGACCCCGAGCTGGCGGCGGAGCGAGGCCTGGGTGACGTCGCGGAGGTCGAGCCCGTCGATCGTGATCCGGCCGTGCGTCGGGTCGTAGAAGCGGGCCAGCAGCTTCGCGATCGTCGTCTTGCCCGCGCCGGTGTGGCCGACGAGCGCGACGGTCGTGCCCGCGGGGACGTCGAGGTCGATCCCGTGCAGTACCTCGTCGCCGCGGCCGTACGAGAACCGGACGCCCTCGAAGCGGACGTCTCCGGCGATCTCGGGCAGGTCTCCCGCGCCCGGGCGGTCGACCACCTCGGGCTGCTCGTCGAGGACCTGGGTGATCTTGTCGAGCGCGGCGGTCGCCGAGAGGAACGTGCCGTAGAGCTGCGAGAGCTCCTGGACGGGGTCGAAGAAGTTCTGCACGTAGAGCATGAAGGCGAAGAGGGTGCCGATCGTCAGCGCCCCCGCGAAGTACAGGTGGCCGCCGTAGCCGAGCACGACCGCGAGCGCGATCGTCGCGAGCAGGTCGACGAACGGGAAGTAGAGGCCGCTGTAGAGGACGGTCTGCTGGTTCGCCTGGCGGTAGTCGTCGCTGATCTCGCGGAAGCGGCGCGTGTTCGCGCTCTCGCGCGTGAACGCCTGGACGACCCGCATGCCGGCGATGTCCTCCGCGAGCGTCGCCGTGACGAGGCCGAGGCGCTCGCGGACGTTGCTGTACGCCCGCGCGGAGTACTTCCGGAAGAAGAACGTGGCGACGCTCATCGCCGGGATCACGGCCAGCGTCGCGAGCGCGAGCCGCCAGTCGAGGAAGAAGAGAAGCACGGCGGTGCCGATCAGCGTCAGCGTGTTCCTGACCAGGCTGGCGACGCCGTCGGTGACGAGCTGGTCGAGCGCCTCGACGTCGTTCGTCAGCCGGCTGATGATCACGCCCGCTCTGGTTCGCTCGTAGTAGCCGAGCGAGAGCCGCTGGAGGTGCCCGAAGAGCTGCGTCCGCAGGTCGGCGAGCATCCGCTCCCCGACCCAGCCCGTCAGGTAGGTCTGCGCGTAGGTCATTCCCCAGTTCGCGAGCCCGGCGACCAGGAACGCGGCGACGACGAGGTAGAGATGTCCGCCGTTGTCCGGGTTGATCGCGTCGTCGAGGGCGTACTTCGCGAGCAGCGGCGGCGCGAGCGCGGTCACCGTCGCGGCCAGCAGCGAGATCAGCGAGAGGATCGCCCGCCACCTGTAGGGCGCCGCGAGCCCGTGCAGCGTCCGGAGCCGCCGCCGCGTCTTCGGCCACGACCAGTCGCGCACCTTCGCATCGCGCTCCTCGAGCAGATGGCTCCCGGGCTGGTAGACCCTCACGCGACCTCCTCGATCGCCGCCCGCGCCTCGACGGCGTCCGCAAACCGACGCTCGAGCAGCCCGTGGTCGTAGATCTCCCGGTACACGAGGCTCTCGCGGAGCAGCTCCTCGTGCTGCCCGCGGGCGGCGACGCGCCCGTCCGCGAGGACGACGATCTCGTCCGCGAGCGCGATCGTCGAGAGGCGGTGGGCGATGATGAAGGTCGTCCGCCCTTGCATCGCGCCACGCAGGCCGATCCGGATCAGCGCCTCGGTCGAGGCGTCCACCGAGGCGGTCGCGTCGTCGAGGATCAGGATCCGCGGGTCGACCGCAAGCGCGCGGGCGATCGCGAGCCGCTGCCGCTGTCCGCCGGACAGCGTGATCCCGCGCTCGCCGATCACCGTGTCGTATCCCTGCGGCAGGCGCTCGATGAACTCGTGCGCCTGGGCGGCGCGGGCGACGGTCTCGATCGCCTCGGGCGGGAGGTCGCCGGCCCCGAACGCGATGTTCTCCCGCACCGTCGCCGAGAAGAGGAACGGATCCTGGGAGATGACGCCGATCGCCCGGCGGAGCGACGCGAGCGTGAGGTCGCGGACATCGTGGCCGTCGACGACCACGCGGCCCTCGGTCGCGTCGTAGAACCGCGGGACGAGGGACGTGAGCGTCGTCTTGCCCGAGCCGGTGTGGCCGATCAGCGCCACGGTCCGGCCGGGGGCGATGTCGAGGTCGACGTCCTCGAGCACCGGCCGTCCGGCGAGGTATTCGAAGGACACGCCCTCGAACCGGACGGCGCCGAGGCCGGGCGGCAACGTGACCGCCTCGGGGCTGTCGGCAACCTCCTCGGGCTCGTCCATCACCTGGAAGATCCGCTCGCCGGACGCGGTCGCACGCTGGGCCTGGCCGATCCACATGCCGAGCGACCGAAGGGGCTGCACGAGCATTCCGAGGTAGAGGTTGAAGGCGACGAACGCGCCCACCGACAGGCTCCCGCTCTCGACCATCTTCGCGCCCCAGAGCAGCACGCCCGCCTGCGCGAGCATCGGCACGAACGAGATCAGCGGCACGTAGAGCGCGCGCTGGCGGTTCGCCTGCAGCGTCTGCCGGAAGACCGACTCGGAGCGCACGCGGAACTTGTCCTGCTCGGCCGGCTCCTGCGCGAACGCCTTGACGACGTGGACGCCGACGATGTTCTCCTGGGCAACGGTCGCGACGTCGGCGAGCTTCTGCTGGACCTCGCGCAGCGTCGGGTGCGCGACGTGGCTGTAGCGGTACGCGAGCACGATCAGGAGCGGCACGATCGCGAGCGCGAGCAGCGCCAGTTCCCACTCGACGAAGAACAGGACCGCCGTCACGGAGAGGACGACGAGCACGTTCTGGAAGAAGAAGATCAGGCCGTAGCCGAGGAAGAAGCGGACGCCCTGGAGATCGACGGTCGCGCGCGACATCAGCTGGCCGGTCTGATGGCGGTCGTAGAAGCCGAACGAGAGGCGGACGAGCCGGGCGTAGAGGCCGTTGCGCATGTCCATCTCGACACCGAGCGCCTGGCGGCCGGAGATCAGGCGGCGCCCGACCATCAGCGAGGCCTTCAGCAGGCCGAGGGCGAGGATCGCCGCGATCGAAGATCTGGAGCGCGTGCGAGTCGCGCGGCTGGATCGCCTCGTCCACGACCCGCCCCGTGATCCAGACCAGGCCGATCTGCGCGGCCTGCGAGCCGACCGCGAGCAGGATCGAGACGACGAGGGAGACCCGGTACGGCTTCAGGAAACCGAGCAGCCGGGCGAACGTGCGGCGGTACGGAGAGGCCTCGGGGGTCACGCTTCGAGTCTAGCCCTGGCCCTTTGCTCTACAGCCTGGCGCGCACGAGCGCGATCGCCTCGTCGAGGCAGGCGCGGTTCGCCGGGGAATTGAGCCAGCGGCTGACCCCGGACGGGTGCGGCAGCGGCACGACCGCGGCGCCGGCGAGCTCGAATGTCCGGCCGATGCATTCGTCGAGCGCGCGGCGGCCGACCAGGCGGCGGATCGCGAGCCCGCCGACGGCCACGATCAGCTCGGGCCGGAGCAGGCGCAGCTCCCACTCGAACCAGAACGCGCACAGTTCCTGCTCCTGCGGCGCCGGGACGCGGTCGCCGGAGCCGGAAGGCGAGCGGCCCGGGTAGCAGCGCGTGACCGAGGCGCAGTAGAACGTCGCGTAGAAGGTCTCCTCGTCGAGGTCGAGCCAGCGGCGGAGGTTCTGGCCGGCCCGGCCTCGCCACGGGCGCCGTTCTTCCCCCTCGAGGACGCCGGGCGCCTGCCCATACATGTACGCGCGCTGCCCCTCGTGGCCCTCGAGGACCGGGAGCGACTCGATCGGGTAGCCGGCCTCGAGACAGGCGCGGCAGCGTCGGTTGTCGCGCTGGAGCGAGGTCAGGGATCGGTAGGTCGCGCGCCGCCGCGTCACGCGCGGACGAGCACGAACCAGCGGCCCTCGAAGAGGACATCGCCGCCGCCGAGCTCTTCGAGCAGGCCGGCGCCGGTGAAGAAGCGCTTGTAGATCTCCCAGCGCGAGCCGTCCTTGAGGAGGCGCTCCTGCCACTCGAACCGCGGCTCGCCGTCATGCAGGGCGGCGTCGAAGACGACGAGCTCCGGTGCCACGCGCCGCGCCTCGGCGATGAACCGCTCGCGGTCACCTTCCTCGAGGTGGCCGTAGAAATGGCTCGTGAACACGCGCTCGAACGCTCCGTCCTCGAAGGGCAGTTCGAGAGCGTCGCCCTGGGCATACGTCGCGTTCGGAGCCTGCTCGGAGGCGACGGCGAGCATCTCGTCGCTCTGGTCGAGGCCGACGACGTCGTCGCCGAGGAAGCGCGTGACGAATCCCGTTCCGCAGGCGACGTCCACGGTGCGCTTGCGCGGGAGCGCGGCGATCGCGGCGAACGCTTCGTCGCGCTCGGCCTGCCAGGCCGGGTTCGTGCGGGGCTCGTACAGCCCGCGCTGCAGCCACCAGTCGTCGTACTCGTGGGCTCGCGCGTGGTAGTAGGCCTTCATCGGGGTCTAGGGTACGCAAGGTGCTGCCGCTCGAGTCGGTGCCGAACTTCTCCGAGGGACGCGACCGCGACGTGATCGACGCGATCGGCGCGGCGCTCGTCGCAGCGGGCCAGGCTGCTCGACGTCCACGCGGATCCGGACCACAACCGCTCCGTCTTCACGCTCGTCGGGGAGGACGCCGCGCTCGTGGAAGCGCTCGTCGCAGGCGTCCAGTGCGCGCGCGAGCGGATCGACCTGCGCCGGCACGAGGGGGCCCATCCCCGCGTGGGCGCCGCGGACGTCGTGCCGCTCGTCCCGATCTCGCCGGGCGACCTGGAGCGCGCACGAGGCGGCGGCGACGGAGACGGCAGGGCGGATCGGCGAGCTCGGCTTGCCGGTGTTCCTGTACGGCGGCCCCGGCCGTGGGCCGGCGTTCTTCCGGCGTGGAGGCCCCGAGGGGCTCCAGCAGCGGATCGACGCGGGTGAGCTGGTGCCGGACTTCGGGCCCTCGCGGCTCGACGCAGCCGCGGGCGCGGTGCTCGTCGGCGCCCGCAGGCCGCTGATCGCGTTCAACGTCGACCTGGCGAGTGACGACGTCGAGGTCGCGCGGGCGATCGCCGCCGTCGTCCGCGAGAGCGGCGGCGGCTTTCCCGGCGTTCGGGCGCTCGGCCTCGATCTGCCGCGCGCCGGGGTCGTTCAGGTCAGCATGAACGTCGAGGACTGGGAGGCCGCCGCGCTGCACGAGATCGTCGCGCGCGTGGTCGAGGAGGCGTCCGCCCGGGGAGTCGACGTCATCGGCTCCGAGCTCGTCGGGTTGATGCCCGCAGGGGCGGCCGCCGCGGCGGCCGGCGCGATGCTGCGGATCGACGGGTTCGACGCGTCACGCGTGCTCGAGCTCAGGCTGCTCGACGAGAGCTGACGACGAGCGCGGCGCCTGCTCCCGCGATTCCGACGAGCGCCAGCGCGACCGCTGCACCGGCGAACACCGCCTGCGGCGCGAGCACGGCGAAGAGCGGCGCGACGAGCAGCAGGCCCGTCGCGTGCGCACCCCGGTGGACGAGAGAGATCAGCCCGAGAGCCCGGCCGAGTGAGGCATCGGGGACGTCCTCCTGCGCCGCCGAGACGAGGAGGACGTGGGCCGAGCTCTGCCCGCAGGCCGCGATGAAAGCGCCGGCGACGGCGACCCACAGCGAGCTGCCGAGAGCGATCAGGCCGTAGGCGGGAAGGTAGAGCGTCCAGGCGATGAGGCTCGCGAATGCCTTCCGGCGCACGGGCCTCCGTGCGAGCAGCGCCCCGCTCAGGATCGCCCCGGCCGCATAGCCGATCATCACGATCGAGAACGCACCGGCTCCTTCGTGGAGGTGGTCGCGGACGAGCGTCGGCACCCCACCGATCCACGTGCCGGCGGAGATCGTCACCGCGACCCCGAGGGCGATCACCCCGATCGCGAGCGTGGGCAGCAGCCGGAGAGCGGCGAAGCCGCCGCGAAGCCCGATCTCCTGCTCGGCTTGCGGCAGCGTGTGGTGGCGGCGGATGCGGGCGATCAGCAACGCGGAGAGGAAGAACGAGCCGGCGTTGATCGCGAAGAACGTCGAGATCGGGAGTACCGCGAGGAGTCCGGCGGCGAGCGCCCAACCGCCGATCGAGAGCGCCTGCGCCGAGGCCTGGACGAGCGCATTCGCCTGTTGCACGTTGCGGCGGTCGACGAGGGAGGGCACGAGCGCGCCGTAGGCGGGCACGAAGTAGCTGGTCGCCGCCTCGAGCACGAAGGCGGCGGCGACGAGCGCCCAGAGCGGGAGGTGGCCCGAGAGACCGGCGACCGCGATCGGCACGAGCGTCGCGCCGCGAACGAGGTCGGCGGAGATCATCACGGAGCGGCGGTCCCAGCGGTCTGCGACGAGGCCGCCGTGCAGGCCGAAGAGGAGGGCAGGGACGCTGTCGGCCAGGCGAACGGCGACGACGCCGAGCGGGCCGCCCGTCTCCAGCGCCACCCACATGAGGGCGATGTAGTGGAGCGAATCGCCGAGCTCGCTCGCGGAGACGGCGAGAAACAGGTTCCGGAAGTCGTGCCGGCGCAGGAGCCGCAGCGCCCGCGGAGGAGGGCTGGTCGGGAGCTCGAGGCTCTCTTCCGGCAGCGCGGTGACGGGGTCGGCCATCGCAGGAAACCTTGCCGATATCCCCCAGTTAGACTCGGCCGGTGATCGCGCAGCACGCCCTGACGGGCGACGACCTCACGATCGACGACGTCTGGGCAGTGGCCGTCGGAGGTGCGCGGGCCGTTCTCTCGGACTCGGCGCGCGCGCAGATGCACGCTGCCAGGGAGGTTGTCGACCGGGCCGCGCACGGGCGCAGCGAGCACACGTACGGCGTCAACACCGGCTTCGGGCGCTTCGTCTCCCAGTCCATTCCGGAGGAGCTGACGCAGGAGCTCCAGCTGCGCCTGCTGCGGAGCCACGCCTGTGGAGTCGGCGACCCTTATCCCGACGAGATCGTGCGGGCGGCGATGCTCCTGCGCGCCAACGCGCTCGCCAAGGGACGCTCCGGCGCGCGCGCGGAGCTCGTCGAGCTCCTGCTCGAGTGCCTCGACCGGCGCGTCCTGCCGGTCGTGCCGAGCCGCGGCTCGGTCGGTGCCAGCGGCGACCTGGCTCCGCTCGCACATCTCGCGCTCCCGCTCGTCGGGGAGGGGGAGGCGTGGTTCGACGGCGAGCGCCTGCCGGGCCGGGACGCGCTCGAGCGAGCCGGTCTCGCACCGATGGCACTGGAGGCGAAGGAGGGGCTCTCCCTCGTCAACGGGACGCAGTTCATGGCGTCGTTCTGCTCGCTCGGGCTCGTGCGCGCGCGGCGCCTGGCGAAAGCCGCGGACATCGCGTGCGCGGTGTCGCTCGAGGCGCTCCAGGGCTCCCGGTCGTCGTTCATTCCCGAGGTGCACGCCCTGCGGCCGTTGCGTGGCCAGGGGGCGTCCGCGGCGAACGTCCTCTCGCTGCTCGAGGGCTCGGCGATCAACGAGTCACACCGCTGGTGCGACAAGGTGCAGGACGCGTACTCGCTCCGGTGCGCGCCGCAGGTGCACGGCGCGTCGCGCGACCTCTTCGACTACATCGACTACACGGTCTCCGTCGAGCTGAATGCGGCGACCGACAACCCGCTCGTGCTCGTCGAGGACGACATGCTCGTCTCGAACGGGAACTTCCACGGACAGCCGCTCGCGTTCGCGCTCGACGCGCTGGCGATGGCCGCGGCCGAACTCGCGAACATCTCCGAGCGGCGGGTCGAGCGGCTCGTCAACCCGAGCCTGTCGGGCGGACTGCCGCCGTTCCTGACCACCGACGGGGGGCTCAACTCCGGGTTCATGATCCCGCAGTACGTGGCAGCGTCACTCGTCAGCGAGAACAAGGTGCTCGCCCACCCGGCGAGCGTGGACTCGATCCCGACGAGCGCGGGCCAGGAGGATCACGTCTCGATGGGGAACGCGGCCGGGCTGAAGGCGTGGCAGGTGCTCGCGAACGCCGAGTGGGCGCTCGCGATCGAGCTGCTCGCCGGCGTGCAGGGGGTCGAATTCCTCGCGCCGCTCGAGCCGGGACGCGGAGTGGTCGCGGCGCGAAGCTTCGTGCGCGAGCTCTCGCCGAGGCTCACCGACGACCGGCCGCTGGGGGCCGACATCGACGCGGTCGCCGGCGCGATCCGCGACGGGTCGCTCGTCGCAGCGGTCGAGGACGAGATCGGGGCGCTTCGGTGAGCACGACGGAAACGCTCGCTGCGACCGTCGAGGCGCTGTGCGGCGACCTGTCTTCGATCAGGGCTCCGCGCGGCTCGGAGCTGAACGCCCGCTCGTGGTCGACCGAGGCTCCGCTGCGGATGCTGCTGAACAACCTCGACCACGAGGTGGGGGAGCGGCCGGAGGACCTCGTCGTGTACGGAGGCACTGGGCGCGCGGCGCGGAGCCACGAAGCCCTGAAGGCGATCGTCGGCACGCTGCTCCGCCTCGGTGACGACGAGACGCTGCTCGTCCAGAGCGGCAAGCCCGTCGGGGTCTTCCGGACGCATCCGGGCGCGCCGCGCGTGCTGATTGCGAACGCCATGCTCGTGCCGCGCTGGGCGACGTGGGACGAGTTCCGGCGGCTCGAGGCGCTCGGGCTGACGATGTACGGCCAGATGACCGCCGGGAGCTGGATCTACATCGGCACGCAGGGGATCCTCCAGGGCACCTACCAGACCTTTGCGGCGGCAGCCGAGCAGCACTTCGGGGCGACCGATCTCGCCGGGCGGACGATCCTCACCGCGGGCCTCGGCGGGATGGGCGGTGCGCAGCCGCTCGCCGGGTCGATGCTGAACGCGGCGACGCTTTGCGTCGAGGTCGACCCGGCCCGGATCGAGCGGCGGCTCGAGCACCGGTACCTCGACGAGGCGACCGAGTCTCTCGACGACGCGCTCGCGCGCGTGCGCGCCGCGCAGCGGGAGGGACGGGGCGTCTCGGTGGGCCTGCTCGGCAACGCGGCCGAAGTCGTCCCGGAGCTTGCCCGGCGGGGCGAGCACTTCGACCTGGTCACCGACCAGACCGCGGCGCACGACCCGCTGAACGGCTATGTGCCGGTCGGACTGGACGTTGCGGCGGCCGCGGAGCTGCGCGCGGCCGATCCTGTGACTTATCTGGAACGAGCCCGTGACTCGATTGCAACGCACGTGCGTGGAATGCTCGAGTACGTCCGCGCCGGCAGCTACGTTTTCGATTATGGCAACAATCTGCGAGGTGAGGCCTTAGAGGCGGGCGTCGAGGATGCGTTCACATACCCGGGCTTCGTCCCGGCCTATATCCGGCCGCTCTTCTGCCGCGGGATCGGGCCGTTCCGGTGGGCGGTGTTGTCGGGCGACCCCGAGGACATCGCCGCGATCGACACGGAGCTGAAGGGGCTCTTCCCGGACGACGGGATCCTCCAGCGGTGGCTCGAGCTGGCGCCTGAGCGGGTGGCATTCCAGGGACTGCCCGCTCGGATCTGCTGGCTCGGCTACGGCGACCGTGCCCGTGCCGGCCTCGCGATCAACGAGCTCGTCCGCAGCGGCCGCGTGAAGGCGCCGGTGGTGATCGGGCGGGATCACCTCGACTCCGGCTCCGTCGCGTCGCCGTTCCGCGAGACCGAGGCGATGGCCGACGGTTCCGACGCGATCGCGGACTGGCCGATCCTGAACGCCCTCCTGAACGTGGCGGCGGGCGCCACCTGGGTCAGCGTCCACCACGGCGGCGGCGTCGGGATCGGCAACTCGATCCACGCAGGGATGGTCGTCGTCGCGGACGGCACCACCGACGCGGCCGAGCGGCTCGACCGCGTGCTGACCACCGACCCCGGCACGGGCGTCATGCGGCACGCCGACGCCGGCTACGCCGAGGCCGTCGAGCACGCCGAGCGGCACGGCCTCGACCTACCCGGACTGGAGGTCTGATGCCCGACGAGGCACCCCTCGAGCAGACGCCGGCCGGGCTCGAGCCCGTCGACGACGGCTGGTTCGTCGTCAACGTCGCCGATAGCGCCTGGTACCGGAACGACGTCTTCGGGGCCTCCTGCGGGTTCGAGTCCGCGCGCAACGACGCCGCGCGCTTCCAGGAGTACGGCATCAACATCCATGTCGTCTGGCCGGGCCAGCCGAACTGCATGTACCACGGCGAGGCTGCGCAGGAGGACTTCCTCGTCCTCTCCGGCGAGTGCCTGCTGCTGATCGAGGGCGAGGAGCGCCCTCTGAAGGCGTGGGACTTCGTCCACTTCCCGAAGTGGACCGAGCACGTGATCGTCGGCGCCGGGAACGGCCCCTGCGCGATCCTGATGGTCGGCTCGCGCGCGGACGGGCGCGTGAAGTACCCGGTTTCCGAGCTGGCGCAGAAGCACGGCGCAGGGGTCGCCGAGGAGACCGACGAGCCGCGCGAGGCGTACGCGGCCTTCCCGGAGTGGCGGCCGGAGCGGGTCGACGATCCGGGCCTCCCCTGGAATTGAGCCGCCTCCTCGTCCGCGACCTCGCGCAGCTCGTCAGCCCGGCCGGCTCCGGAGCGCCGCTCCGCGGGCACGAGCTGGGCGAGGTCGAGGTCGTCACGGATGCCTACGTCCTCTGCGAGGACGGCCGGATCGCCGCGACCGGCGCGATGCGAGACCTCCCCGCCGGGCTCGGCGACCTCGACGAGCTCGACGCCCGCGGCCTGGTTGCGATCCCGGGGCTCGTCGACTGCCATACCCATGCGTGCTTCGCCGGCGACCGCGTCGACGAGTTCGCGCTGCGCGCTGCGGGTGCGACCTACGAGGAACTGCACGCCGCCGGCGGCGGGATCCTCTCGACGGTTCGCGCCACCCGCGCCGCCGGCGAGGAGTTGCTCACCGAGGCCGTCCGCCGCCACCGCGGCTGGATGCTGAGCGCGGGGACGACGACGTTCGAGGCGAAGTCCGGCTACGGCCTCGACCGGGACACCGAGCTCGCGCAGCTCCGCGCGATCCGCGCAGCCGGGGGGATCCCGACCTGGCTCGGCGCGCACGCCGTCCCGCCCGAGCATCCGGACGCAGACCGCTACCTCGACTTCGCACTCGCCGAGGTCCTCCCGGAAGCAGCGCAGATCGCCGAAGCGGCCGACGTCTTCCTCGAGCGCGGCGCGTTCGATGCTGCGCAGGCCAGGCGCTATCTCACCGCCGCAGCGGACGCCGGCCTGGCTCTCCGCCTGCACGGCGATCAGTTCACCGAGCAGGGGGCGATCCCGCTCGCGATCGAGCTCGGGGCGCGCTCGGTCGACCACCTCGAGGCAACGGGCGCAGACGGGGTCGCCGCGCTGGCCTCGAGCGATGTCACCGGGGTGCTGCTCCCGGCCTGCGCTCTCTTCCTCGACCGCCCGATGCCGCCTGCCCGCGCGCTCGTCGACGCCGGCGCGTCCGTCGCCCTCGCGACCGACTTCAACCCCGGGAGCTCGTTCACCGAGAGCCTCCCGCTCGTCTGCTCGCTCGCCGCGACCCAGCTCCGGCTCAGTCCCGGCCGAGGCGCTCACGGCCGCCACCGTCAACGCCGCCCACGTCCTCGGCCGCGCCGATCGCAAGGGCCGCATCGCCCCGGGCTACGACGCCGACCTGGTGCTCCTCGACGCACCCGACTGGCGCTACCTCGCCTATCACCTCGGCCACGACCACGTTGCGGCGGTCGTGCTCGCAGGCGAGAGAGCGGAGCTAGGCTAGGCGTCGTGCCGACACGGAAGCAGCGGCGCCGCCAGCAGAAAGAACGGCGGCACGAGTACGAGATCGTCTACGTCGACGACGAGGGCAACGAGGTCGAGGCCGAGCCCGACGGGAAAGCGAGCGACGTCAAGGCAAAGTCCCAGTCGTCGGGCGTCAGGCCGACCGCGAAGCAGCCGGCCCAGCGCGCGAAGCAGTCCGGCGGCAAGCAGCCCGCCGGCGCGCGTGCGCCGCGCAAGATCGACCCGCCCTCCTGGGGACGCGTCGGCCGCCGCGCGGCGATCTTCGCGCCGATCATGGTGATCGTCGTCTACTACCTGAACCGCAACGCGGCCAACCCGGTCCGCGAGACCCTGATCAGCAGCATCGTCCTGGTGCTCTTCTTCCTGCCGTTCAGCTACTTCATGGACAGCGTCATGTACCGGCAGTACCGGAAGCGGATCGGCGACCCGATCCCGCCGCGCGAGCGCAAGCCGCCGTCGGCCTAGTCCTCCCGGTAGTGGCCCTTGCCCGGCCACGGAGCGAGCAGGAGCAACAGGCGGGCGCCGTCGCGTGACGAGACCGCGTGCCGCTCCTCGGGATCGAAGCGCACGAGCGTGCCGGCGCCGGCGTCGATCGTCTGGCCGCCGGCCGCGACCTGGACCACGCCGTCCACGACGACCAGGAATGCGTTCTCCTTCACCTCGTGCTCGCCGAGCTCCTGGCCGGGCTCGAGCCCGATCAGGACGACCCGGGCCTCGTTGTCCGAGTACAGCACGACGGGGGAGCGGTTCCCGCCCGGAGTCGCGACCGCTGTCAGGTCCCAGCTCTCCACGACAGGAACCGTACCCTGCTTCACCGGCAGCGAACCGGGCAAAGCCCGGCTCGCGCCAAAAGACGGGGCGATTAGACTCAATCGCCGGATGGCGCTTGCAGTCGACCGCTACGAGCTCGGCCAGATCGGCACGAACTGCTACGTCGTCCGCACGGAGCGCGGCGCCCCCGAGCTGGTCGTCGTCGACCCCGGCGACGACGCCGCCACACTTCGCCTCGAGCTTGCCCGGACCGACGGCACGGTCGCCGCGATCCTGGTCACGCACACCCACTACGACCACATCGGGGCGGTCGCCGACCTCGCCGAGGCCACCGGCGCCCCGGTCTACGTCTCCGAGACGGAGGCGCAGGTCGTCGCGAACCCGGACGCCTTCTACCCCGCCATGCGGATCCGCCCCTGGCAGCCCGAGCACGACGCTCGCCGGCGACGAGACGCTCCAGCTCGCCGGGATCGAGTTTCAGACGATCGCCGTTCCCGGCCACTCGCCCGGGCACCTCGCCTACTACGCGGACGGCTCGCTGTTCTCCGGCGACGTCCTGTTCGCGGGCTCGGTCGGCCGGGTCGACCTCCCGTACGGCGACTGGGAGACGCTCCTCCAGTCGATCCGCACGCTCGTCGACCGCTTCCCGCCCGACACGGTCGTCTACTCCGGCCACGGCCCGCCGACCACGCTCGGCGCCGAGCTCGCCCGCAATCCGTTCCTGGCAGAGCTGCGTGCCTAGGTTCGAAGCGCCCAGAGGCACCCACGACATCCTCCCGTCCGAGCAGCCTCGCTGGCGGCAGGTGATCACGGAGTTCGAGCGCCTGTGCGCGCTCTACGGCTACCGCCGGATCGACACGCCCGTCTTCGAGGACACGGAGCTCTTCGCACGCACCTCGGGCGAGGGGTCGGACATCGTCTCGAAGGAGATGTACACGTTCACGGATCGCTCCGACCGCTCGCTGACCCTCCGCCCCGAGCCGACCGCCGGGATCGTGCGCGCGTACCTCGAGCACGGCCTGCACCGCGAGCCCCAGCCTCAGAAGCTCTTCACGGTCGGGACGATGTACCGCTACGGCCGCCCGCAGAAGGGGCGCTACCGCGAGTTCTGGCAGCTCGACCTCGAGGCGATCGGCAGCGACGATCCCGCCGTCGACGCGGAGGTGGTTCACCTGTTCGACGCGCTCCTTCGTCGGCTGGGCGTCACCGAGTACCGGCTCGAGCTGAACTCGATCGGCGACGCCGCCTGCCGGCCCGCCTACCTCGAGCGCCTCGTCCCCTGGCTCGAGGAGCACTCCGCCGAGCTCGACGAGGCGACCCGCGAGCAGGCCGCGCGCAACCCGCTCCGCGCGCTCGACAACATCGCCGCCAAGCCGCCGCAGACGCAGGAGATCCTCCGGCAGGCGCCCACGATCGGCGACTCGCTCTGTGACGCCTGCCGCGAGCACTTCGCCGAGGTCCGCCGCTACCTCGACGCCTTCGGCGTCCGCTACGAGCTCGTGCCGACGCTCGTGCGCGGCCTCGACTACTACACCCGGACGACCTGGGAGTTCGTCGGGCCGGAGGGCGGCTCGCAGTCCACGCTCTCGGGCGGCGGCCGCTACGACGGCCTGGCCGAGGCGCTCGGCGGCCCGCACACGCCGGGTGTCGGCTTCGGCGCCGGGATCGAGCGGCTCCTGCTCGCGCTCGAGGGCACGCCCGAGCCCGAGCAGGAGGGCATCGACCTCTTCTTCGTCGTCGCCGACGGCGCCGACCGCGCCGCCGTCCTCGCGCAAGCTCGCCGAGCTGCGCGAGGCCGGCGTCAAGGCCGACGCCGATTTCGCCGGCCGCTCCGTCAAGGGCCAGCACACCCAGGCGGGCCGCCTCGGCGCCAAGCGCGTCGTCGTCGTCGAGGCCGACACCGACCTGGGGAAGGTGACCGCATGAAGTGGCGCGACCTCCGCTGCGGCGAGGTGCGGCCCGAGCACGTCGGCAAGCGCCTGACCCTCGCCGGCTGGGTGGACACGCGGCGCGACCACGGCGGGCTCGTCTTCATCGACTTGCGCGACCGCGCCGGGATCTGCCAGCTCGTGATCAACCCCGAGCGCGCGCCCGAGGCGCACGCCGTCATGCACGAGATCCGGAACGAGTTCGTCCTCCGCGCCGAGGGCGAGGTCGTCGCCCGCGCGCCGGAGGCGGTCAACCCGGAGCTGCCGACCGGCGAGGTCGAGCTCCAGGTGGACACGCTCGAGATCGTCTCGCGCTGCCCGCCGCTCCCGTTCCAGCTCGACGAGGAGAACGTCGACGAGACGCTGCGGCTCCGCTACCGGTGGCTCGACCTCCGCCGCCCGCGCCTCCAGCGCAACATCCGCCTGCGCGCGCAGATGGTCGGCGTGATCCGCCGGACGATGGAGGCGGCGGAGTTCCTCGACATCCAGACCCCGATCCTGTTCAAGCCGACGCCGGAGGGCGCGCGCGATTTCATCGTCCCGAGCCGGCTCCAGAAGGGCCGCTTCTACGCGCTGCCGCAGTCGCCCCAGATCCTCAAGCAGCTCTCGATCATCGCCGGCTTCGACCGCTACTACCAGATCGCGATCTGCTTCCGGGACGAGGATCTCCGCGCCGACCGCGTCCAGGAGATCACCCAGCTCGACGTCGAGATGGCGTTCCCGGACCAGGAGCTCATCTTCGGGCTGATGGAGGAGATGTGCGTCGCGATCTGGCGCGAGTGCATCGGCGTCGATCTCGCTCCGCCGTTCCCGCGGATGACCTACGCCGAGGCGATGGCGCGCTACGGCAGCGACAAGCCCGACCTACGCTTCGGGCTCGAGCTAGAGGATGCGACCGAGCTCACGCGCGGCTCCGGCTTCAAGGTCTTCGCCGACGCGGCCTGCGTGCGCTATCTGCGGGTGCCGCAGGAGCTCTCACGCGCGGAGCTCGCCGCGCTCGAAGAAAGAGCAAAGGAGTGGGGGGCCAAGGGCCTCGCGTATCTCGTCTACGACGAGGAGGGTGAGGTGCGCTCGCCGATCGCCAAGTTCCTCTCCGAGGAGGAGCTCGCCGCGTTCGCCGGCGAGCCGGCTTCGACCGTCCTCTTCGGCGCCGACGACCCGAAGATGGTCGCACGCGCCCTCGGCGCGCTGCGCACGCACCTGGGCGAGAGTCTCGGCCTGATCGACGAGAGCCGGTTCGAGTTCCTCTGGATCACCGACTTCCCGATGTTCGACTGGTCGGAGGACGACGACCGCTGGGGCGCCGTCCACCACCCGTTCACGCGGCCGACGCCGGAGTGGGAGGAGCGCTTCGACCAGGAGCCCGGCGAGGCGACCGCTCACGCCTATGACCTGATCGTGAACGGCAACGAGATCGGCGGCGGCTCGTTCCGGATCCACGAGCCCGAGCTCCAGGCCCGCGTCTTCGGGCTGCTCGGCATCACGCCGGACGAGCAGCGGGTCAAGTTCGGCTTCCTCCTCGACGCGCTCGGCATGGGCGCCCCGCCGCACGGCGGGATCGCGTTCGGGATCGACCGGATGGTGATGGTGCTCGCGGGCGAGCCGAACCTGCGCGACGTGATCGCGTTTCCCAAGAACCAGGCGGGCGTCGATCCGATGAGCGGGGCGCCGTCGGAGGTGACGGAAGACCAGCTCGAGGAGCTCGGAATCGAGGTCGTGGTCCCCGAGGAAGAGCGATAGCCCGACCAGGCGAGCTAGAGGCTCGCACTAGACTCCGGGGATGCCAGGAGGGTTCGCGCCGAGGTTCGCGATCGAGGCGGGCTTCCTGATCCTGCTCGGAGTCGGGGCCGGGATCGCCGACCTCCGCACGCGGGTGATCGTCGTCCTCGTGGCGGGAGGATGGGTGCTCGTCTCGCTGATCGAGCTGTCCATCTGGCGCGCCGAAGGGAGGACGGCCAACCCGCGCGTGCCGCCCGCGCCCCAGCTCGAGCCGGAGCTCGATGTCGGCTGGCCGGTCGTCGAGCCCGATGCCGACGACAACGACGACGAGTCGTATCCCCTCCGTCGCGATACCGACCTGCGTGACGCCGAGGCCGAGGCGTACACACGCGTGATCGCGGCGCCCGAGAGCGCGAAGCCGAACGAGACGGAGCCGGGGACAGGATAAATCTCGTTCCGCGACGCAGTTCAGAATATGACCGTGCTCTCGCGTAGCCCGCCGCGGTTTCTGCTCCAAGCGGGATTTCTGATCCTCGTCGCCACGATTGCGGCGGTGCTGCATCTGAACGCGTGGGCGATCGTGGTCGTGATGGCGGGCGCTTTCGCGGCGGTCGTCTGCGCGGAGCGGTTCATGACCCGGAACGGGGGCGCTCGCGCCTCCTGGAAGGCGGCCGCACCGGAACCCGTAGCCGAGCCCGAGCCGCAGCCGCTCGCACCGCGGGGCCGGATGCGACCCGAGCCGGCCACCAAATCGCTCCTGCGTCCGCCCGTTGGGCCGCTCGCACGGGAACCCGTACGGCCCGCGGCCACGCCCCGTACCGGCCGCGGCTGCCGCCGCGCCTCGGGGCCGGTCAAGCCGGCCCCGACTTGGCCGTCCGCCTCGCCGCCCAAAGCGCCGGCCCCGCCGCCGCCCAGCCCGCCCGTCGTCCAGCGGCGCCGGTGGAACGTCTTCGATCTCCAGAACAGGGCGAGCGGCATCGCCACGACCGACCCGGCGCGCCACGAGGAGTTCACGTTCCTGCTCCTGTATCTGCGCGAGCTCGCCGACGTCGCCGGCGACCTCACCGAGGAATTCGACGGGTTCGTGCGGGAGTCGTTCCCCGAACTGGTGGCCGCCGGGTGACCGTCCCGCTCCTTCAGCGTGAGCTCGCCCTCGGCGCGGCTGCTCTCCTCGCGGTCGTCGTCGCCCTCGCGGTCGCGACCCGCAGGGACGAGCCGGCCGCGTCGGTATCGCAGCTGCCCCAGCCGGCCGTGTCCAAGCTCAGCGGCTGGTATCCGGCTCTGGCAGGCGTCCGCAAGCGGCCGCTCGCCGGGCATGCCTCCGGGTGCGGCACGTTGCTCGACCCGAAGACGCTGGGCGTGGACCACCCGGTACTCCCGTGCGGGGCGAAGATCTTCCTCACCTACGGCGGCAAGACCGTCCTGACGACGGTGGTCGACCGCGGTCCGCTCGCACCCGGCTACGAGTTCGAGCTGACCCCGGCGCTCGCGGAGCGACTGGGATTGACCGGCGTCCAGAAGATCCGCTGGAGCTTCGCCCGGGCAGCCGAAGCCCCTGGCTAGACTGGCGCCGTGCCCGACCCTGTTCGTGGCTTCGTCTTCCAATGTAGAACCAACAGCCAAAGCGAGGGAGCCAGCGTCGGGCTCGGCGAGTCGGGAGACGAGTCGGTCCGCACGGCACCCACCTGGTTCGTCCAGGTTCGCTACGGGGCGGAGCAATCGGCAGGGTGGGGCACACTGATGCCGTGCACGAGGTAAGCGGTGACTCTTCTCGCGACGGGTGCTGGGCACTCGTCCGCCTGCGTGTGGACGGCGACCGGGTCGTCGATGCCGACGCCGAGGGTCTCGACCGCGACCTGCGGGGCCTGACGCTCCTCGAGGCCGCGGCGGTCGGCGGCGAGACGCTCGCGGTCGACGCGCTGGCGAACGCGCTCGGCCCGCTCTTCCGCGCACCGCCCGCCCCCGGCCGCGTCGCGGTGGCGATGAGCGGCGGCGTCGACTCGGCGGTCGCGCTCCTGCGCGCGGGGCCGCACGCCGTCGGCGTCACGCTCAGGCTCTGGACCGATCCCGAGGGGCCGCACTCGGAGCGGGCCTGCTGCTCGCCCGAGGCGGTGATCGCGGCGCGCGAGACGTGCCACCGGCTCGGGCTCCCGCACGTCACGCTCGACCTGCGAGAGGGCTTCCGCCGCGCCGTCGTCGAGCCGTTCGTACGCGGCTACGCGCGCGGCGAGACGCCGAACCCGTGCACCCGTTGCAACGGCGGCTTTCGCTTCGGCGCGCTGCTCGCGTTCGCGCGCCGGGCAGGGGCCGCCAGGCTGGCGACGGGCCACTACGCGCAGACGGTCGAGCACCGGGGGAAGCTCCTGCTCGCGCGAGGCGCGGACCCGTCGAAGGACCAGTCGTACATGCTCGCCAGGCTCGATCCCGCGAAGCTGGATCGGATCTGGTTCCCGCTCGGCGAGCAGACGAAGGAGCAGGTGCGTGAGGAGGCGGCGAGGGCGGGTCTCGCGGCCGCACGCCGTCCCGAGAGCCAGGAAGCGTGCTTTCTCGCCGGCGACGACTACCGCGCGTTCCTGGAACGCCGTGGCCTCGTCTCGCGTGACGGGCCGGTCGTCGACGAGGAGGGCATCGTCCTCGGAACGCATCCCGGGTACTGGCGCTTCACGCCGGGCCAGCGGCGCGGGCTCGGGGTCGGCGGCGGCGAGCCGCTGTATGCGCTGCGGACGAGTGCGGCCACGAACGCGGTCGTCGTCGGCCCGCGCGCGGCGCTCGCGCGCGACACCGTCAACGCGTCGGGGCGTCTGCACGTGCCGGTCGAGCGTGCCGAGGTCAAGGTTCGCTACCGCTCGCCCGCGGTCGCGGCGGACGTCGAGCCGACCGCGCGCGGCTTCCGCCTGCAGCTCGACGAGCCTGTCTACGGGGTCGCCCGCGGCCAGACCGCGGTGCTGTACGAGGACGGCGTCGTGGTCGGCTGCGGGCTCGTCTCGTCGTCTGCGCGGTCCACATAGGATCCCGCGATGCTGGCCTCGTTCGGCTGGAGCGACTTCGCGTACCTCGCGCTGGCCGTGTTCCTGTTCGCCGCCGGCGGTGCGCTTCTCTACGCCGCAATCCGCCTCGGCGGAACCCTGGGGCGTGCTTCCTCGTTGTTACAGGGGACGGAGACTGAGCTCCTGCCCGTGATTTCGAAGTTGGGAGGAACTGTGGACCGCGTCAACGTGCAGCTCGACAAAGTCGATGTGATGACGAACAGCGCCGTCGATGCGGTGACGGCTGCCGACACGGCGGTCCGGACCGTGAGCGCCGTCGTCACCACGCCGATCGGGAAGCTCGCCGGCCTGGCGGCCGGGCTCAGGCACGGGGTGTCGACGATGCGAACGCGGGGCTCGTGGGACGAGGCGGTCCGGACGGGCAAGGAGGAGGCCGCTCGCCGCGAGCGGGATCTCGAGGACGAGCTGGCCGAGGAATGAGCGTAGGCTCGACGGAGCTCATCAAAGAGCGGAGGTGCCGGCTTTGCCGGTGCGGGGAGCGGAAATGAGCGTAGGCTCGACGGAGCTCATCAAAGAGCGGAGGTGCCGGCTTTGCCGGTGCCGGGAGCGGAAATGACCGACGAGATCGTTCTCACTCTGCCCCGCGAGCGGCGCTTCTATGACGTCGCCCATCTGGTCGTCAGCGGGCTCGGCGCGCGGTTGAACCTGACGATGGACAATCTCGCCGACCTCCAGCTCGCGCTCGACGGGCTACTGCCTCGCCGGGAGACCGGGGGCGACGTCACGGTCGTCATCCGGATCCACGACGAGCTGCTCGACGGGCAGATCGGCCCCTTCGATACCGAGGCGGTGGCCGAGCTCGAGCGCATCGGCGGAGACGGCTATGGGATACCGGTCGTGCTGAAGGCGGTCTTCGACAGCTACCGCGTGGACGTCGACGGCGGCGAGGCATGGGTTCACTTCACGAAGACGATCGCGACCTTGCCGCAGAAGGCCGGGGCGTAGTGGCCGGGCACCCGACTGACAAGGAGCTGCTGCGCGCCTACCACGACGACGGCGACCTGTCCGCCCGCGAGCAGCTGATCGAGCGGTACATGTCGCTCGTGAGGTCGCTCGCGCGGCGCTACTCGTACCGCGGCGAGCAGCTCGACGACCTGATCCAGATCGGTGCGATCGGCCTGATCAAGGCGATCGACCGCTTCGATCTCGAGCGCGGTGTCGAGCTGACCACCTACGCCACGCCGAACATCATCGGCGAGATCAAGCGGCACTTCCGCGACCGGGGCTGGGCGGTGCGCGTGCCGCGCGGCCTCCAGGAGCTGAACGTCCAGCTGTCGCGCCTCATGGAGCAGCTCACGGTGCAGCTCGAACGCTCGCCGACGGTCGCCGAGCTCGCGAAGGCTGCCAACGTCGAGGAGGAAGAGGTGCTCGAGGCACTCGAGAGCGGTCGCGCGTACTCGTCCCTGTCGCTGTCGGCCGGGTCGTCGATGGGCGACGACGAGGAGATCGACCCGCTGGAGACGATCGGCACCGAGGAGCACGAGTACGAGCTGTCCGAGAATCGCGCCG
This sequence comes from uncultured Actinomycetes bacterium, assembly GCA_963847305.1. Lineage (GTDB taxonomy): Bacteria > Actinomycetota > Thermoleophilia > Gaiellales > Gaiellaceae > DATBLE01. The sequence continues at coordinate 38,362 of CAWJZI010000014.1, forward strand.
TGCTCGAGCCCGGGTTCCGGGTGCTCGACGAGCGCGAGCGCCGGATCCTGCACCTGCGCTTCTTCGAGGGGCTGACCCAGTCGCAGATCGCCCAGCAGGTCGGGATCTCGCAGATGCACGTCTCCCGGCTGATCCGGCGGTCGCTCGAGAAGATCCGCGACGAGATCGCCGCCGACTCCGAGGGGATCGACGAGCCGCCGCGCCGCGCCGCCACGTCCTGAACGGACACGGCCGCTTTTCACCTGGCTTGTTTTGCGCGCTCCGGTGGACCCAGCCTCCTCCCCGCGGCGATCGTAATCCTCGAGCACGCACGCGCGTGTGACGCCGGCGTGCCGAGAGAGTGACCACGGAGCCCGCACCTACAATCCAGTCCATGCGGACGTCAGCCGAGATCCGCGAAGGCTTCCTGTCCTTCTTCGAGGAGAAGGGTCACTTGCGGTGCCCGTCGTACTCCCTCGTCCCACGCGCGGACGACCATTCGACCCTGCTGACGACGGCGGGCATGCAGCCGCAGATGCCGTTCTTCCTCGGCCGCGAGCCGCCCCCGGCGCCGCTGACGACGACCGCGCAGAAGTGCTTCCGCACGCCGGACATCGAGGAGGTCGGGCTCGACACCTACCACCTGACCTTCTTCGAGATGCTCGGGAACTTCTCGTTCGGCCAGTACTTCAAGGAAGGCGCGATCGAGTACGCGACGGAGTTCATCCGCGAGCGCCTGAAGCTCGACTGGGACCGGATCTGGGCGAGCGTCCACGCCGGCGACCCGGAGTTGAAGCTCGGCCCGGACGAAGTGGCGATCGGGCTCTGGGAGAAGATCGGGATGCCGCCCGAGCGGATCGTTCCGCTGCCGAGCTCGGAGAACTTCTGGTCGGTCGGCGGGCCTGGGCCGTGCGGGCCGGACTCGGAGATCTACTACGACTTCGGCCCGGAAGCAGGCTGCGGCGAGCCAGATTGCCTCCCCGGCTGCACGCGCTGCGAGCGGTTCCTCGAGTTCTGGAACCTCGTCTTCATGGAGTACGAGCTCCATCCGGACGGGACGCTGACCCCGCTGCCGAAGCAGAACATCGACACCGGCCTGGGGCTCGAGCGCGCGGCGCGGATCGTTCAGGGCGTGCCGAGCGTCTACGACACGGACGGCTATCAGCGGATCATGTCGTGGATCGCCGAGCAGTCCGGCGTCGCGTACGGCGACTCGGCGGATGCGACCAAGGCACACCGCGTCCTGGCCGACCACGGGCGCGGCATGACCTTCCTCGTCGGCGACGGCGTCACGCCGTCGAACGAGGGGCGCGGCTACGTCCTCCGCCGCGTGATCCGCCGCGCGGCGCAGCACGGCCTCCGGATCGGGATGCAGACCCCGTTTCTGCCCGGGCTCGCAGGGGCCGTGATCGAGCAGATGGCGACGGCCTACCCGGAGCTGGTCGAGCACCAGAGCCACATCGAGCGGATCCTGCGGGCAGAGGAGGAGCGCTTCGGCGAGACGCTCGAGCGCGGGATGAAGCTCTTCGAGGAAGCGGCCGACCGCGGCGCGATCAGCGGCGAGGACGCGTTCACGCTCCAGGCGACCTACGGCTTCCCGATCGAGCTGACCGTCGAGTTGGCGCGCGAGTGGGGCGTCCCGGTCGACGAGGACGAGTTCCTGCGGCAGATGGAGGGGCACCGCGAGATCTCACGCGCGGGCGGCGGCAAGGGGGAGGCCCAGCACGCCGCCGATTTCGCGGCGGCCGCGGGGTTCGTCACGGACTTCGTCGGCTGGGAGAAGACCGAGGCCCTGACCCAGATCGGCGCGCTCGAGGAGCTCGACGACGGGACGTTCCTGGCGAAGCTGTACGAGTCGCCCTTCTACCCGGAGGGCGGCGGGCAGGTGACCGACGCCGGGGAGCTCGAAAGAGACGACGGCGCCGTTGCCGTGCTGCGGGCCGCCTACCGCGTCGGCGACGATCAGGCGCTGGTCTTCGAGGGCGAGGGCTTTGCGAAGGGCGACCGCGTCAAGGCTCTCGTGCCGTGGAACACGCGCTTCCCGACGATGGCGAACCACACGGCGACCCACCTGCTGCACGAGGCGCTACGGACGGTGCTCGGTGACCACGTCCACCAGGCCGGCTCACAGGTGCGGCCCGACAAGCTGCGCTTCGACTTCACCCACCCACAGGCGATGACGGCCGAGGAGCGGGACTCGGTCGAGCGGCGCGTGAATGAGGTCGTGTTCGAGAACCACGCCGGTCCGCACGTACATCGTCCCGAAAGCCGACGCGGAGAAGCTCGGCGCGATGATGCTCTTCGGCGAGAAGTACGGCGACGAGGTCCGGGTCGTCGAGGTCGACGGCGTCTCGCGCGAGCTCTGCGGCGGGACACATGTACGCACGACCGCGGAGATCGGCCCGTTCGTGATGCTGTCCGAGGGCTCGGTCGGCTCCGGCGCGCGGCGGATCGAGGCGGTCACGGCGGGTGAGGCCTTCGCGCTGTTGCGCGCACGTGCGGACAAGGCGGAAGAACTCCGCGTCGAGCTCGAGCGCGCGCGCAAGGAGGCGAAGAAGCCGTCGAAGCAGGCCGAGGCCGACTTCGAGATCCGCTCGCGCGAGGGCGACGTCGTCGTCGTGGAGGCGAGGGGCGTGACGGGCGGCGACCTGCGCGACCTCTCAGACCGGATCCGGCGGCAAGAAGGCGCCGCAGCAGTGCTGCTCGGGTCGACAGACGACGGCCGAGCCTTTCTCGTCTTCAATCTCGACCAGGCGCTCGCCGACAAGGGCGTGGACGCCGTCGAGCTCGTCCGCGACGCGGCGAAACACATCGGCGGCGGGGGCGGCGGCCGGCCGACGCTGGCCGAGGCCGGCGGGAAGAAGCCGGAGGCGCTCGGAGAGGCCCTGGAGACGGCGAAGTCCGCCCTGCTCGCCAAGCTTTGAAAGTCTTGGCGCTCGACTATGGCTCCGCACGGACCGGCGTCGCCGTGTCCGACCCCTCGGGGACGCTCGCCCGGCCGCTCTGCGTGGTGGAGCGAGCAGGCACCGAGGCCGGCCTCGCGCGACTCCGCGAGCTCGTCCAGGGAGAGGGCGCCGAGCGCGTCGTCGTCGGTCTCCCGCTGACCCTGCGCGGCACTCGCGGCGAGCAGGCTCGCGAGACCGAGCGCTTCGTCGAAGGCCTCCGCGCAGTGGTGGACGTCCCGATCGAGACCTTCGACGAGCGGTTCACGACGACGCTCGCCGGGCCGGGCGCGGGCGACGACGCCCGCGCGGCCGCGCACCTCCTGTCCAGCTATCTCGAGTGGTCGAGCCGCCAGAGCTGAACCGTCCGAGCCGGGGGCAGATCTACCGGCGTCGCGTGATCGCACTGGTGGTGCTCACCGCCGCGATCGGGGCCGCCGTCTGGGCCGGGTGGACGGCGCTCAGTGACCACAGCAGCGCTGCCGCGCGAGCCGACGACCACGGTCGAGCCGCCGAAACAGCTGCGGGTCACGCTGCCGGAGGGCCTGACCGTGAACCAGATGGCTGCGGCCGCCGACACGGCGAGCCCGCGCATCACCGCCGCGGGTTATCTCCGGCAGACGCGGGTCCAGAAGCGCCCCGCCGGATTCGGCAACCCGCGCTCGCCCGAGGGGTTCATGTTCCCGGACACGTACTTCGTCTTCGAGACCGATCCTGCCGCCGCGCTCGTCGAGAAGCAGCTCGAGGACTTCCGGGCCAAATGGGCGAAGGTGGACATGACCTACGCGCGCTCGAAGAACCTGACCAACTACGACGTCCTGACGATCGCCTCGATGATCGAGAAGGAGGTCGTCGTCCCGCGCGAGCGCCGCCTCGTCGCGGCGGTGATCTACAACCGCCTGCACCAGCGGATGCCCCTCGGGATCGACGCCACGCTCCGCTACGGCCTCGACATCCCGCCGACCCAGGCGATCACGAAGGTCCAGCTGGCCTCCGACACGCCGTACAACACGCGCAAGCTCCGCGGCCTGCCGCCGACCCCGATCGCGAACCCCGGTCTGGCCGCGATGCAGGCCGCAGCACACCCGGCGAGGGTCGACTACCTCTACTTCGTCCGCAAGCCCGACTGCCGCAGCCACTTCTTCACGGCCGACGTGAACGCGTTCCTCAACTACACGCGCAGAGGGCTCACCAACTGCTGACCGGAGCAGACACGCCTCGTCGGCCTGATCGGGAACCCGGTCGCGCAGTCGCTCTCGCCGGCCATGCAGAACGCCGCCTTCGCCGCGCGCGGCCTCGACTGGGCCTACCTGCCGCTGCTCGTCGAGGACGGGCAGGTCGAGGACGCGATCCGGGGCCTCGTCGCGCTCGGCTTCGCAGGGGCGAACGTGACTGCGCCGCACAAGGCCGAGGCAGCGCGTCTCACCGACACGCAGCTCGACTCGGTGAACACGCTGATCGTCCGCAACGGGCGCGTCGAGGGCCATTCGACCGACACCGCAATTCTCGAGGGACTGACCGCCGAGCAGCCGGTGATTCTCGGGAGCGGCGGCGCTGCAGCCGCGTTTGCAGCGCATCTGCCGGAGGCGCGCGTCTTCTCGCGGCGGGGAGTCTGGCCCCCGGACGTCGCCGATGCGGACGTGGTCGTCAACGCCACCTCCGAACGCGACGCCGTTCTCGTCGGGCTCGCCGAAGGTCAGACCCTGATCGACCTCCCCTACCCGGAGACCGCGACCGGCCGGGCTGCGCGAGCGGCCGGGGCGACCGTGATCGACGGGCGCGAGGTGCTCGTCGCGCAGGGCGCGGCCGCGTTCGAGCTCTGGACCGGGATGCCGGCGCCCGTCGAGGTGATGCGCGCCGCCGTAGGCTTGCTTGCATGAGCGTAGGCTCGACGGAGCTCAGCAGGGAGCGGAGGTGCCGGCTTTGCCGGCGCCGGAGCGGGAAATGAGTCTCGAGCTCGTCACCGCGGGGGAGTCCCACGGGCCGGCGCTGGTCGCGATCGTCAGCGGCCTGCCGGCGGGGCTGATGCTGGACAAGGCCGCGATCGACGACGATCTCCGCCGCCGCCAGCAAGGCTACGGGCGCAGCCCGCGGCAGCAGATCGAGACCGACGAGGTCGAGGTCTACGCCGGGCTACGGCACGGGCGGACGCTCGGCACGCCCCTCGCGCTCGTCGTCCGCAACCGCGACCACAAGAACTGGACGTGGGGGATGAGCCCGTGGCCGCCGGAGGGCCCGCCCACCGGGAAGGGCAAGGAGGCGGTGACGCTGCCGCGGCCCGGGCACGCCGATCTCGCGGGCGTGCTCAAGTACGGCCTCGCCGACGTGCGCGACGCGCTCGAGCGGGCGAGCGCCCGCCACACCGCCGCCATCGTCGCCGCGGGCGCCGTCGCCAAGGCGCTCCTGAAGGAGATCGGGATCGAGGTCGAGGGCGCGGTGCTCGGCGACGACCTCGAGCAGCGCGTCGACGAGGCGCGCAAGGCGCAGGACACGATCGGCGGCCGCGTCGAGGTGCGTGCCAGGGGCGTGCCGCCCGGGCTCGGCTCCTATGCGTCGCGCGAGACCCGCCTCGACGCCCGGCTCGCCGCCGCGGTGATGGGGATCCAGGCAGTGAAGGGGGTGGAGATCGGCGACGGCTTCGCGCTTGCCGGCCTGCGCGGCTCGGAGGCGCACGACGAGATCCACCGCGACGAGGACGGCCTGTACCGCGAGACGAACCGCGCCGGCGGAATCGAAGCGGGCATCTCGAACGGCGAGGAGATCGTCGTCCGCGCCGGCATGAAGCCGTTGCCGACGCTGATGAAGCCGCTCCGGTCGGTCGATCTCGACACCGGCGAGCCCGCAGAGGCGCTCGTCGAGCGCAGCGACACCGCCGCGATCGAGGCGCTGGCCGTCGTCGCCGAGGCGGCGGTCGCGTTCGAGCTCGCGCGGGCGGCCCGGGAGAAGTTCGGCGGCGACGCGCTCGGCGACTTCGTCGGCGCGTACAACGCCTACCGCGAGCGGATCGATTGGCAACCGCGCTAGACCGCCACGTCGCCCTCGTCGGCTTCATGGGCGCGGGCAAGACGACCTTCGGGATCGAGCTCGCCCACCGTCTCGGACGCGAGTTCGTCGACCTCGACCGCGAGCTCGAGGGCAAGCTGCACGAGACGATTCCGGAGATCTTCGCGAGGCGCGGCGAGCTCGAGTTCCGCGTCCTCGAGCAGGCGACGGCCGTCGACAGGCTCGCCCGCGGGAAGCCCGCCGTGGTCGCGCTCGGCGGCGGCGCGGTCACGAGCCCCGGAATCCGCAAGGCGCTGCGGGAGCACGCGCTCACGATCCACGTCGAGGTCGACGCGGGGGCCGCGTGGGAGCGCGTGCGGTGGAGCAACCGCCCGCTTGCGAAGGAGGAAGGGTCGTTCCGCACGCTCTACGAGGAGCGCATGCCGCTCTACCGGGAGGTCGCGGACGCAGCCGCGCAGGACGTCGACGACATGGTGCTGGGCGCCGCCGGCATCCGCGTCGAGATCGGGGCGATCGAGCTGCTCGGCGAGCTGGTGCCCGGCGAGGGGCAGGTCGCGCTCGTCGCCGATGCGCACGTCGCCGGCATCTACGGCTCGAGCGTGCAGCCCGAGCTCGGCCGGCGGCTCTCGACGACGCACGAGATCGGGAGCAAGACAGCCGAGGAGCTCGCCTCGCTCTGGCGGTCGCTGCGGCTCGAGCGCAGCGGCGTGATCGTCGGCCTCGGCGGCGGGACGACCACCGATCTCGCCGGGTTCGCGGCCGCGACCTACATGCGCGGGATCGACTGGGTCGCGGTGCCGACGAGCCTGGTCGGCCAGGTCGATGCGGCGATCGGGGGCAAGACCGCGATCGACATCCCGGAGGGGAAGAACCTCGTCGGCGCCTTCCACTGGCCCGCGCGGACCGTGATCGATCCGGCGCTGCTCGCGACGCTGCCCGAGGACGAGCGCCGCAACGGGCTCGCCGAAGTGGTCAAGACGGGTCTGCTCGCCGGGGAGCGCCTCTGGGAGCTGCCCGACCAGGAGCTCGTGCGGCGCTGTGCCGCGTACAAGGCAGCCCTCTGCCTGCGCGACCCCCACGACCGCGGGCCGCGCCACGCCCTCAACCTCGGCCACACGTTCGCGCACGCGCTCGAGGCGGCGTCGGGGTACGTGCTTCCGCACGGAAAGGCGGTTGCGCTCGGCCTCCAGGCCGCCCTCCGGCTCTCCGGCCGCGACACAGCGCCTGTCGACGAGGCGCTGGCGCCGGAACCGGTGCGGGTCGACCGCGAGCGCGCATGGGAGGCGCTGCTCCGCGACAAGAAGGGCCGCCTGCGGATCGTCCTGCTCGACGACGACGGCGCGCGCGAGGAGGAGCTCCCCGAGGCCGACGTGCGCGGGGCGCTCGACGAGCTCATCGCCGAGTAAGGTGCCGCGGTGCAGATCGACGTCCTGAACGGAGCGAATCTCGACGTCGTCGGGCGGCGCGACCCCGCGCTGTACGGCGGCCTGACGATCTCGGAGCTCGAAACGCGTATCTACGAGTGGGCGGCGAACCTCGGCCTTCGCGTGCGCTGCCGGCACACGAATCACGAGGGGCAGTTCGTCGAGTGGTGCCACGATGCGCTCGACTCGGCGGACGGCGTGATCGTCAATCCGGGGGCGTGGACGCACTACAGCTACGCGATCCGTGACGCGGTCGAGCTGCTCGAAGTGCCGGTCGTCGAGGTGCATCTCTCGAACATCGAGGAGCGCGAGGAGTGGCGCCGGCACTCGGTGATCGCCGACCTCATGGCCAGGCGGGTGATCGGCAAAGGCCCGGACGGCTACCGCGAGGCGCTCGAGTTCCTGGCCGCACCGGCGCGATGAACGAGACCGGCTCGACCGATGAATGAGGCCAGGCTCGACCGCGTCCGCGCCGAGATCGAGGCGCCTCTGCTCGTCTCCAACGCAGTCGACGTCCTCTACCTGACCGGGCTGCACTCGTCGAACGCGGCGCTCCTGGTCGAGCCGGACGGCGCCCGGCTGTTCACGGACTTCAGGTACGTGCAGAAGGCACGCGAGCTGGGGATCGAGGCGGTCGACGGTGCCCCGCGACATCTACTCGGGGCTCGGCGAGCACGTCGGCGGCCGGATCGAGTTCCAGGCGGAGTCGCTGACCTACGCCCAGTACGCGACGCTCGAGGCGAGCGGCTTCGAGCTCGTCCCGCGACGGGAGCTGATGGTCGGGATCCGCGCCGTCAAGGAAGACGCGGAGCTGGAGGCGATCAGCCGCGCTACCGCGATCACCAACGAGTGCTTCGAGCGGCTGGCCGAGCAGACCTTCGTCGGCCGAACCGAGAAGGACCTCGCCTGGTGGTTCGAGTCGCTGATGCACGAGCTCGGGGCGGACGAGGCCGCATTCCCGGTGATCGTCGGGGCAGGCCCGGGCGGCGCGCAGCCGCACGCCAGCACGAGCGACCGGGTGATCGAGCGAGGCCAGACGGTCGTCGTCGACGCGGCGGCCAAGCTCGGCGACTACTGCTCGGACTGCACGCGCACGTTCTCGACCGGCGACCTGCCGGACGAGCTGGCGCGCTCGTACGACGTCTGCCTGCGCGCGCAGCTGGCGGCGCTCGAGGCGGTACGCCCTGGGCGCGGGCGGCCGCGAGGTGGACGCCGTCGCACGCGACCTGATCTCCGCCGAGGGCCTCGGCGGCCTCTTCGGCCACGGGCTGGGCCACGGCCTCGGGCTCGAGGTGCACGAGCTGCCGCGCCTGCGCCCCGAGAGCGACGACGTGCTGCCCGTGAACGGCGTCTGCACGGTCGAGCCCGGGATCTACCACCCGGGCCTGGGCGGAATCCGGATCGAGGACCTCGTGATCGTCGACGCGGACGGCCCGCAGGTGCTGACGACCTTCACCAAGGAGCTGGTGACGGTCTCGTAGCTACACTGCCCCGCCGATGGCCGACGTCGTCAATACGAACCAGTTCAAGAACGGCATGCACATCGAGATCGACGGGGCACCCTGGCGCATCGTCGAGTTCCAGCACGTCAAGCCCGGCAAGGGCGGGGCGTTCGTGCGCACGAAGCTGAAGGCGCTCGAGTCCGGCGCCGTCGTCGACAAGACCTTTCGGGCGGGCGAGAAGTTCAGCCGCGTCCACACCGAGGTCAAGAACGTCCAGTACCTCTACGACGCGGGCGACGAGGTCATCTTCATGGACGAGGAGACCTACGAGCAGATGCACCTGCCGCGCGGGTCGGTCGAAGACGCGCTCGACTTCCTGCGAGCCGTCCAGCACGGTTCAGCTGCTGATGGTCGACCGCAAGCCCGCGGGCGTGCAGCTGCCGGCCTCCGTCGAGCTCGCGGTCGCGGAGACCGAGCCCGGCATCCGCGGCGACACGGTCTCGAACGTGACGAAGGCGGCCAAGCTCGAGACGGGCGCGGTCGTGCAGGTGCCGCTGTTCGTCAACGTTGGCGACCGGATCAAGGTCGACCCGCGCGAGAAGCGCTACATCAGCCGCGCGTAGCTACTAGGCGCCCGCAGCGCCGACGGTCACGTTCAGCTCGAACGTGCGGTTCACGGCGCTCCCCGCCTTGCGGTAATTGAGCTTCAGGTCCGACTTCCCCTGCCGGATCGCCTTGAAGAGCATGACCTGCACGCCCCCGTAGCCGACGACGGTGGAGGGACGGGCTCCCGCGACGTACGCGGCCGAATCGGGCCGCAGCACCTGCCGGTTGATCGTCGCCACCCGCCAGCCGTAGCCGCTCGAGGCGGGCTGCGCGGAGAGCGAGACGACGATCACGTCGCCGACGTCGATCTTGATGTTCTCGCCGTTCTTGTTCCCGCCGACGCCGACGATGCGGGTCGCGGCGGCGGTGCCGACGAGCACGAAGAAGATGGAGGCGGCGACCAGGGCGAGGCGCAAGACGCACGACACCTTAGCGACCGCCGATAGGCTCCGCGCTAGATGCCGGCGCTCGTCGACACCACCATCCGGCTGCTCGGCCAGGAGCCGCTGGCGGGCGTCATGCCGATCGCCGAGCAGCTGCGGCTCGCCGAGATCCTCGACTCCGCCGGGTTCGCCTACCTCGAGGTCTCGGGCGGCGGTTGCTTCGACTCCGCGGTCAAGCGCGGCGTCGAGAGCCCATGGGAGCGGATCCGCGCGCTGCGCGCCCGGACGAAGACGCCGCTTGCGCTCGCCCTCCGCGGCCGCTTCCTGGTCGGCTCGCGGCCGGTCGGGCCGGACTTCGTCCGCCGGTTCGTCGAGTCCGCGGCAGAGAGCGGGATCGACGTCTTCCGCCTCCACGACCCGCTGAACGACGTCTCCAATCTCCGCGAGGCCAGCGAGGCCATCACCGCCGCCGAGCGCGAGTTCGACGCGGGGCTCGTCTACAGCCCCGGCCCCTCGGGCGAGACCGACGCGCTCGTCACGCAGGCCCGCCGTCTGCCCGAGCTCGGCGCCGCGCGGGTCCTGATCCACGACCCCTCGGGCTCGCTCGACCCGCACCGCGTGCGCGAGCTCGTCGAGGGAGTGCGCGAGGCGAGCGGCCTGCCGGTCGGGCTGTACTGCCAGGGCGCCGGGGGTTCTGCGCTCGCCGCCGGGATCGAGGCCGCGCGCGCGGGCGCGGACCTGATCGCCGCCGCGGTGTACCCGGTCGCGCTCGTCCTCCACCGCGCCTCGGGCGAGTCGCTCGCGGATGCGCTCGACGGCCTCGGCCTGAGCACCGGCGTCGACGTCGCCGCGCTCTGGCGCGGCTCCGACCTCGTCGACGAGCACATCAGCGACCAGCCGGTGACCCCGCTCGCCCCGCGGATCGCGACCCGCGCAGCGGAGCACAGCCTGCCTGCGGGCCTGATCGCGGCGCTCGACGTCCACCTGCGCGCGCAGTCCGCCGGCGACCGGCTGGACGAGGTGATCGAGGAGCTCGCCCGGATCCGCGAGGAGGCCGGCCGGCCGCCGCTGGCTGCGCCGATCGGCCAGGTGCTCGCCTCCCAGGCCCTCCTGCACGTGCTCTCCGCCGAGCGCTACCAGACCGTCGTCGACGAGCTGCGCGACCTGCTCGCCGGACGCTACGGCGAGCCGCCGGGAGAGATCTCCGCGCAGGTGCGGCGCGCGGTCGAGCTCACCTCCGACGGGCAGCCGCCGACCCTCGAGACGCCCGACCTCGACGAGCTCCGCGAGCGGTACGCAGGCATCGCCGCGAGCGAGGAGGAGCTCCTCCTGCTCGCGCTCTTCGGCGACGAGGCACAGCTGCTGCTGGAGACGATTCGCGGCCGCGGCCGCGGCGACTCGCTCGAGGGCGGCGGCGTGGACGCGTCGCGCGCCGAGCGGATCCGCGAGATCGTCCGGATCGTCCAGGAGTCCGGCGTCGGCGAGGTGACGATCGAGGACGCAGGCCTGCGCGTGACCGTGCGCCGGACGCCCGACACCGTTCCGGTGCCGGTCGGGGCGGCGCCCTCGCCGGCGGTCGAGGAGGAGCTGACCTCCGCGGCCGCGCCGGCAGCGCCGCCGGTCGACCCCGGCGTGATGCGGGTCGAGGCGCCGATGGTCGGCACTTTCTACCGGGCCCCGTCGCCCGGCTCGCCGCCGTTCGTCGAGGAGGGTGACGCCGTTGCGGTCGGCCAGACGCTCTGCATCCTCGAGGCGATGAAGCTGATGAACGAGGTCAAGGCCGAGCAGGAGGGGATCGTCCGCCGGATCGTCCCGCAGAACGCCCAGTCGGTCGAGTACGGCGAGCTCCTGTTCGAGCTCGAGCCGGTCAACGGCCGCCCTCCAGGCCTCTAGCGCATGTTCAGCTCGCGTCCTGGTCGCGAACCGCGGCGAGATCGCCGTCCGCGTGATCCGCGCCCTGCGGGAGCTCGGAATCGAGGCGGTCGCCGTCTACTCGACGGCGGACAGGGACGCCGCGCACGTCCGCCTCGCCGACCGCGCGGTCTGCATCGGCCCGCCGTCACCCGCGGAGAGCTACCTGAACATCGCATCCATCGTCGCCGCCGCGAACACGACCGGCTGCGACGCCGTTCATCCCGGCTACGGCTTCCTGTCCGAGCGGCCGGCCTTCGTCGAGGCCTGCGTGGACAACGACCTCGTCTTCGTCGGCCCGGACGCGAAGGTGATGGCGCAGATGGGCGACAAGGTCGAGGCGAAGGCGGCGATGCGCGCGGCCGGCGTCCCGCTGGTGCCGGGGACAGAGCAGGCGACGACGCTCGACCAGGCGACGAAGCTCGCGCCCGAGCTCGGCTTTCCCGTCCTCCTCAAGGCCGCTGCGGGGGGCGGAGGCCGCGGGATGCGCCTCGTCGCCTCTGCCGGAGAGCTGGAGGACGCTTACGCGACCGCCTCGGGCGAGGCGGAGGCGGCGTTCGGCGACGGGAGCATCTACCTGGAGAAGGCCGTCGTCCCCGCGCGGCACGTCGAGATCCAGGTGCTCGCCGACGGCAAGGGCGGCGTGCTCACGCTCGGGGAGCGCGAGTGCTCGATCCAGCGCCGCCACCAGAAGCTGATCGAGGAGTCGCCCTCGGCCGCGCTCACGCCGGAGCGGCGCGAGGAGATGGAGACCGCCGCCGAGCGCGCCTGCCGGGCGACCGGCTACACGAACGCCGGCACGCTCGAGTTCCTGCTCGGCCCGGACGGCGGCTTCTACTTCATCGAGCTGAACGCCCGCCTCCAGGTCGAGCACCCGGTCAGCGAGCTCGTCACCGGGATCGACATCGTCCACGAGCAGCTGCGGGTCGCGGCCGGGGAGTCCCTGCGGCTGACCGGACGGGCGCCGCGCCAGGGGCACGCGATCGAGGTGCGGATCAACGCGGAGGACCCCGCCAACGGCTTCGCACCGTCACCGGGCCGGATCGAGCGGCTGCGCATCCCCGGCGGGCCCGGGGTGCGGATGGACACCCACGTCGAGGCCGGCGCGTCGATCCCCCCGAACTACGACTCGCTGATCGCGAAGCTCTGCGTCTGGGGCGAGGACCGGCCGGCTGCGATCGCGCGGGCGCTTCGTGCGCTCGGCGAGCTCGAGGTCGAGGGGATCGCAACGACGCGCGATTTCGCGATGCAGGTGCTGCGCACCGAGGCGTTCGTCACCGGCGACTACAACACGTCGTTCATCGACGAGCATGGCGCTCTCGCGTAAGGCCGGGCGCCGCACGGCGCTCTTCCTGCTCTACCAGTGGGACCTGACCGGGCAGCCGCTCGGGACGAACTACGAGGGCGAGATCGACGAGTTCGCGCGCGGCCTGGCCGAGGCCGTCGTGGAGCGGGCGCCCGAGCTCGACGAGCGGATCAGCTCGGTCTCCGGCGACTGGCCGGCGAAGCAGCTCGGCACGCTCGAGCGGAACATCCTCCGCATCGGCGTCTACGAGCTCGAGCAAGGTACGGTCCCCGTCGAGGTGGCGATCGACGAGGCGGTCTCGCTGGCGAAGCGCTACGCGTCCGAGGACGCGGGCCGGCTCGTGAACGGCGTGCTCGGGGCTCTGGCCAGACCGTGAGCGAGATGGACATCCAGGGACAGGTCGACCGGCTGGAGCAGCTGCGCCAGAAGCTCGAGGGCTGCGAGTCGCTGGAGGAGGCGGTCGATCTCCTGGGCGAGTTCGACGCCGCCGCCAAGCAATTGATCGACGCGATCGACCGGGCAAAGCGGGAGTCCGATGCACACTCCTGACGAGCTGAAGGCGCTCGTCGACGAGGCGCTCGCCCTGCACGAGCTCTGGCCCTCGCTGCACGGCCAGCGTGAGTCGGCGCGCTACGGGCTGGTCGAGATGGGCGGGAAGCGGATCCGGCCGGTGATCTCACTCGCCGTCGGCGAGGCGCTCGAGGCCGCGCCGGAGCAGGTGATGCCCGCCGCGCTGGCGCTGGAGATGGTTCACAACTTCTCGCTCGTCCACGACGATCTGCCCTCGCTCGACAACGACAGCGAGCGGCGCGGGAAGCCGAGCGTGTGGGCGGCATACGGCGAGGGCAAGGCGGTGCTCGCCGGAGACGCGCTGCTCGCGGAGGCGTTCCGGCTGGCCGCGGGCTACCCGACCGCCGACGTCGTGCGTGAGCTCGCGCACGCGACGCTCGGGATGATCGGCGGCCAGTACCTCGACACGATGGAGCGGGACACCGCCGACCTCGAGCAGGTGCACCGCCTGAAGACGGGCTGCCTCTTCTACGCGTCCGTGGCGATGCCGCTCTGGGCCGCCGGCCTGCCGGAGGACGAGCAGGGCCCGTGGCGGGACTTCGGCGACGAGCTCGGGCTGCTCTTCCAGATCGTGGACGACATCCTCGACCAGGACGGCTACGTGCTGACGAAGGGCGAGGAGGGGGCGCGTGAGCTCGCCGACCGCGCGGGCGAGCGGGCGCTCGCGATGCTGCTCGAGATCCCCGCGGACACCTCGGTGCTGACCGAGATCGTCAACGGCCTCGTCGTCCGTACTGCATAGCCGTGAGTAAGAAGCGCCTCGACGTCCTGCTCGTCGAGCGTGGGCTGGCGGAGAGCCGCGCGCAGGCCCAGGCGCTCGTCCTCGCCGGGCTCGTGCCGGGGCACTCGAAGGCCGGCGAGCAGCTGGACGAGGACGTCGAGCTCGCGGTCACGGAGAGCGGCGCGGTACGTCTCGCGCGGCGGCGAGAAGCTCGCGAATGCGCTCGACGCGACCGGGGTCGATCCCAGGGGCGCCGACTGCCTCGACGTCGGGGCTTCCACGGGCGGCTTCACCGACGTGCTCCTCCAGCGCGGCGCCGCCCGCGTGATCGCGCTCGACGTCGGCTACGGCCAACTGCACCCGCGCCTCCGCGACGATCCCCGCGTGACCGTCCTGGAGCGCACGAACGCGCGCGAGCTCGAGGAGCTGCCGTACGCGCCGCAGCTCGTCGTGTGCGACGTCTCGTTCATCTCCGTGCGCACGGCGCTGCCGCCGGCCCTCCGGCTCGCCGCCAAGGGCTGGCAGGCCCTCGTGCTCGTCAAGCCGCAGTTCGAGGCCGGCCGAGGTGAGGTCGGCAAGGGCGGCGTCGTCAAATCGAACGAGACGCGCGCGAGAGTGTTGCGAGAGGTGGCGGAGGCGGCCCTGGAATGGGGTGCGGAGACGGCCGCCGTCGTAGACTCGGGTCTGCCGGGCCCGAAAGGAAACCGTGAGTTCTTCCTCCACCTCGTCCACGCCCCGGGAGCCGAGCTCCCTGCCGAGCTCGACCGCTGGATCGATGCCGCTGTCGGCTGAGCCGGTGCGCCGGATCGCGGTCGTCAGCCGCCCCGACGTCGAGGCGGGGGCGCGCGCACGGCTCGAGGCGATCGCGCGGAACGCAGGCGTCGAGATCGTCGAGGAGGACGCGGAGCTGGCGGTCGTGCTGGGCGGGGACGGGACGATGCTGCGCGCGCTGCACCAGTTCCTGGACGCGCCGGTGCCGGTGATCGGAGTCAACTTCGGCCGGGTCGGCTTCCTCTCGGCGATGACGCCGGAGACGATGGAGGAGGGGCTGGCACGCGCGTTCGCGGGCGAGCGCCGCGTCGTCGAGCTCCCGACCCTGGACGTCGCCATGGACGGGATCGAGTCGGTCGCGATCAACGACGTCGTCTGCGCGACCTCGACGATCGGCCGCATGGTCGAGCTGGCCTGGGCGGTCGGCGGCGAGGACCTCGGCGTCCAGCCGTGCGACGGCGTGATCTGCGCGACCTCGACCGGCTCCACCGCCTACAACCTGTCGAGCGGCGGGCCGGTCCTCGTCTGGGGGCTCGACGCGATGGCGGTCACGTTCGTCTCGCCGCACTCGCTGCACGCGCGGCCGCTCGTAGTGCCGCGCGGGCTCGAGCTGACGGTGCGCAACGTCACCGACCGCCAGGCTGCGAAGGTGATCGCCGACGGCCGGGCGCTCGGAGAGCTCGGCGCGGACGGGACGGCGAGCGTCCGGCTCGGCGAACGCCGCGCGCTGCTGGCGCTGCTGCCGGAGATGACGTTCTTCCATCGCTACCGCGAGACGTTTGCTTCGTAGCCTCCGCATCGAGAACCTGGTCCTGATCCGCAAGGCCGAGCTCGACTTCGGGCCCGGCCTGAACGTCATCACCGGGGAGACCGGCGCCGGGAAGACGATCCTCGCGCAGGCGATCGGCCTCCTGCTCGGGGCGAAGGGCGATGCCGCCTACGTCGGCCCGGGGGGATCGGACGCGTACGTCGAGGCGGAGTTCGACCTGCCGGCCGGGCTGCCCGAGGAGGAAGCGTTCGAGTCGCTGCTGGAGCTGCGGCCCGGGGACGAGGAGGGCGTCGTCCTGGCGCGGCGGATCGGGTCCGAGGGCCGCACGCGCGCGTACGCGTGGGGCCGGAGCGCCGCCCGCGAGGACGTCGCGGCGCTGGGCGAGCGGCTGCTCGCGATGTCGGGCCAGTTCGAGCAGCGGCGGCTCGCGCGGCCCTCGTACCAGCTCGCGGTGCTGGACGCGTTCTGCGGCGAGGAGCAGCTGCGCCGCCGTGCGGAGGCGCGGCTCGCGTGGCGCGAGCTCGCGGCCGCGCGGAAGCGGCACGAGGAGCTCACGCAGGGCGCGGCGGCGACCGAGGCGCGCCTGGCCGAGCTGCGGGCGCTGGTCGAGGACACGCTCGAGCTGGAGCCCGGGTACGAGGACTCGCTACGGGACGAGCGGGAGCGGTTGCGGCACCTGACCGAGCTCGTGGAGGGAGCGTCGTCCGCTGCCGAGGCCCTCGACCCCGACGACGGCGAGGGGGCCGCCGGCCTGACCGCGGCCGCCGAACGCTCGCTGGCGCCGGTCGAGCGGCTCGCGCCCGAGCTCCAGAAGGCGGCGGACGAGCTTCGGGACGCCGAGCTGCGGCTACGCGAGGCGGCGAGCGCACTGCGCTCCTTTCTCAGCGTCCTGGAAGCGGACCCGCGCCGGCTGGAGCAGGTCGAGGGCGAGCTCGACCGGATCGCCGAGGCGCGCCGGCGGTACCGCTGCGCCTCCTACGAGGAGCTGCTCGCCCGTGCGGCGGAGGCGCGCGCCGAGCTCGAGGCCCTGGACGAGGGTGCCGACCCGGCCGCGGCCGCCGTGCAGGCACTCGCGCAGGCGGAGGGTCGCGTCGCGGAGCTGGCCGGCGCGCTCCACGAGGCCCGCGCGGCAGCGGCCGACCGGTTCGCGGAGGCCGTTGCGGCCGAGCTGACCGGTATGGGGATGGGCGACGGCGAGTTCCGCGTGGAGCTCCGCGGTCGCGACCCGGGCGCCTCCGGCACCGATGAGGCGACCTTCCTGATCCGCCCGAATGCGGGCCTGCCGTTCGCCCCGGTCGCCGAGACCGCATCCGGCGGCGAGCTCTCCCGCGTCGCACTCGCGATCGCCGCGGTCGGCGGCGGAGAGACGATGGTCTTCGACGAGATCGACGCCGGGATCGGCGGCCAGACCGCGCACGGGGTCGCCGACACGCTCGCGCGCCTGGCCGAGCGGGCCCAGGTGGTGACGATCACGCACCTGCCGCAGATCGCCAGCCGCGCCGAGCGGCACTTCCGCGTCGAGAAGATTCCGGGCGATCCGACGCACACGCGCATCCAGGAACTGTCGGATATGCAGCGCAAAGACGAGATCGAGCGTATGCTCGGCGGCCGCGAGTTCCTTTCGACGCTCGAGCAATGAGCACTTTGATCGAATTCACCGGCCCCGTGAAACTCGACCGGCGCACGAAGCGGCTCGTCCACCGGCTGGACGAGGGCGACGTCGCCGTCGTCGACCACACCGACCTCGATCGCGTGACCGCCGAGGAGCTGCTCGAGACCGGCGTGCGCGTCGTCGTGAACGTCTCGGCGTCGCTCTCGGGGAAGTTCCCCAACCCCGGGCCGCTGCTGCTCGTCCGCGGAGGGGTGACGCTGATCGACGCCCCGGGCGCGCCGCTGTTCGACGAGGTCTCCGAGGGCGAGCCGCTCACCGTCCGCGGCGCGAGCGTCTTCCGCAACGGCACTTGCCTTGCGCGCGGCAAGGCGCGCGAGGAGCGTGAGCTCATGCTGGCGCTCGCGGAGCAGCGCAGCCGCGTGACCGAGTCGCTCTCCGAGTTCGCCGAGAACACGCTCCAGCACCTGAAGGCCGAAGGGAGCCTCCTCAGCGAGGGGATCGACTTCCCGCCGCTGCACACGCGGTTCCGCGACCGCCACGCACTCGTCGTCGCCCGCGGGCCGGGCCACAAGCGCGACCTCCGGATCGTGCGGCCGTACATCCGCGACTTCAAGCCGGTGCTGATCGGCGTCGACGGCGGCGCCGACGCGCTGATCGAGGCGGGCTACAAGCCGGACGTGATCGTCGGCGACATGGACTCCGTCTCCGACTCGGCCCTGAAGACGGGCGCCGAGGTGCTCGTGCACGGGTACCACGGCAACGGGAACGCCCCCGGGGCGGCGCGGATGGAGTCGCTCGGCGTCCCGTACCAGGTCGTGCCCTCGATGGGAATCAGCGAGGACCTGGCGCTCCTGCTCGCGTTCGAGAAGGGCGCCGAGCTGATCGTCGCCGTGGGGACGCACTTCAACCTGATCGAGTTCCTGGAGCGGAACCGCGCAGGGATGTCCTCGACGTTCCTGACCCGGCTGCGCGTGGGGGAGATCCTCGTCGACGCAAAAGGCGTGTCGCGGCTCGTCTCGCGTCGAGTCGGCCTGTGGCCGCTCGCGATGCTCGGGCTCGCCGGCCTCGGCGCCATCGTCGTCGCCGTCGTCCTCTCGCCTGGAGTTCACCACCTGATCGAGCTGATCGTGCTGCGCATCCGCGACTGGCTCGGCCTCGGGTAGGCGCGATCGAGGATGCGCGAGGGCGCTGCGGCGCGAGCTGCTCGCAGCGCGGCCCGACGTCTGGGCATTCCTCGCCGAGCCCCACCACCTCGCGGACTGGTATCCCGGCATCTCCGGAGTGACGCCCGATCGCCGCGGCTCGGCCGCCGGCGCCCGCTGGAAGATCGTCGCCTCGAACGAGCCCACGCTGCTCCGCCGGCCCCGCGCGGCGGGCACCCTCGTCGTCACCGCCGCCGACCCGCCCCGCCTGTTCGCGTTCCAGCTCGTCGGCGAGAAGCTGAGCGTCCGTGTCGACCTGGAGGCGACCGCCGCGGATCGCACGCTCGCGACGGTCACGATCGAAGGGCCGTGGCTGATCACGTACCGCCGCTCGCTCGCGCGCCGCGCGGTCGCTCGGCTGTACGCCCTGTGCCAGACGGCTGCGACACTCTGAGCCGTGTTCGACCTGCGTTACCACGTCGCTTCGCTCGTGGCCGTCTTCCTGGCCCTGATCATCGGGATCCTCGTCGGCGTCGGGATCTCCGGGAAGGGCTTCGTCAGCGACAGCGAGCGCTCGCTCCTGAACGAGCGGATCGCCGACCTGAAGAACCGCCTCGACTCTGCGACGACGCGGAGCAACGACCTCGCGCGCGCCCAGCGCGCGGCGCAGACCTTCGTCGCCGACGTCTACCCGGCCGTGATGGACGGCCGGATGCTCGGCAGCCGGGTCGGCCTCGTCTTCGCCGGCCCGACCGACGGCCGCGTCCGCAGCCTCGTCGAGCAGTCGCTCGACGACGCGAGCGGCGACGCGCCGGTCCGCATGCGCGCGTTGAAGCTGCCGATCGACCTACCGTCGCTTCGGCGTGCCCTCGCGCGGCGGCCTGCGCTCGCGGCGCTGGCGACAGAGCGGCGGCTCGGCGACCTCGGCAAGCGACTCGGGCACGACTTCGCGACCGGCGGCGACAGCCCGGCGTGGAAGCTCCTCGCGCCGCAGCTCGTCGAGGAGCAGTCCGGGAACGATGCGCCGCCGCTCGACGGGGTCGTCGTCTCCCGGAGCGTGCCCGCCCAGTCGGGAGTGACCGCGAGGTTCCTCGCCGGGTTCTACTCCGGCCTGGCATCCGCCGGCATACCCGCGGTGGGTGCGGAGCGGCTGCGGGCCAAGGACTCCGCGATCGACGCGTTCTCGCGCGAGAACCTTTCGACGGTGGACGACCTCGACACCGAGGCGGGACGGCTCGCGCTCGTGCTGCTGCTCTCGGGCGCGTCCCCGGGGAGCTACGGCGTCAAGAAGTCGGCGGACGACGGAGTCCTGCCCGCGATCCCCACCGCCGCAGGTGGATAGCTTCAGCATCCTCGTTGCCGCCCGTGACGAGGAGCAGCGGATCGCGGACACGGTCACGGCGCTGCGCGAGGCGTTTCCGGACGCGGAGGTGATCGTCGCCGACGACGGGTCGCGCGACGGAACCGCACGAGCCGCCGAGCGCGCCGGCGCGCGTGTCGTCTCGCTCCCCCGCAGAGGAAAAGGACAGGCACTCGCGTGCGCAGAGCGGGAGGCTCCGCCCGGAGGCCTCCTGCTCTGCGACGCCGATCTGACCGGAGATCTGCGGCCGCTCCTCGGGGCGCACGCCGATCTGGCCGTGGCCGCGTTTGCCGAACGCCAGGGCGGCGGCTTCGGGCTCGTCAAGCGCACCGCGCACGAGCTCCTGCGCCTGGCGGCCGGTCGCGAGCTGCGCGAGCCGCTCTCCGGCCAGCGCGCGCTCTCACCGCGAGCGCGTGAGCGCTGCTTCCCGACGGCCGCAGGCTTCGGCGGCGAGGCCCGCATGACCCTGGATGCGCTCCAGGCCGGGCTCGAGGTCGAAGAGATCGAGCTACCGCTCCGCCACCGGGCAACCGGTCGCGACGTTCCCGGCTTCGTGCACCGCGCCCGCCAGCTCCGCGACCTCCTGCTCGCGTTCGGCCCGCTCGCCGAGAACCACCGGGGCCTGCGCCTCCCGCTCGTCGGCTGGGCGGTCGGCCTGCTCGAGCCGCGGGTCGCGCCGGTCGCGGCGATCGGCCTCGCCGACGACCTGCTCGCCGGCCCGGAGCGGGGATTTGCCGACCACCTGCGCGCGGGACGCACAACCGGTGTGCTCAAGCTCGTCGGGATCCCGCTGGTCGGCCTGTTGGCGACGCGGCGGCTCTCCGGCGCTCTCCTGGTCGGCCTCGCCGCGAACGCGCTCAACCAGCTCGACACGAAGCCGGGGCGGGCGCTGAAGGCGTACGCGCTGGCGGCGTTGCCTCTCCGGGCACCACTTCTGCCCGCCGTCCTGATCGCTCCCTACGATCTCCGCGAGATGGCGATGCTCGGGGACTCGGGGTCGAACGCGCTGGGGGCTCTGCTAGGCTTGAATTCCGTGGATCGGCTCACGGTTCGGAGCAGATGGCTGGCGATCGGCGCGCTGGCCGGCCTCAACCTCCTGGGCGAAATGCGCTCCCTCGGTGAGCTGATCGAGCGGACGCCGGTCCTGACGTCGACCCTCGGACCGCCTGGCGGACGGAGGCAGTGAGCGGAGTGCCGACTGCCGGAGCGGGCGGCCCGCCCACCAAGTACGTCTTCGTCACCGGCGGCGTCGTGTCGTCGCTCGGCAAGGGCATCACCGCCGCCTCGCTCGGCCGGCTGCTGAAGGCGCGCGGCCTGAAGGTGCAGGTCCAGAAGTTCGACCCGTACATCAACGTCGACCCGGGGACGATGAGCCCGTTCCAACACGGGGAGGTCTTCGTCACCGAGGACGGCGCCGAGACCGATCTCGACATCGGCCACTACGAGCGCTTCATCGACGAGAACCTCTCGCGGACGGCGAACCACACGCAGGGCGGGGTCTGGTACTCGGTCCTGCGGAAGGAGCGCCGCGGCGAGTACCTCGGCTCGACCGTGCAGGTGATCCCGCACATCACGAACGAGATCAAGGAACGGATCCGGCGCGCCTCCGAGGCGACCGACTGCGACATCGTTCTCTCCGAGATCGGCGGCACCGTCGGCGACATCGAGTCGCTGCCGTTCCTCGAGGCGATCCGCCAGTTCCGCCGCGAGGTCGGGCCCGAGAACGTCCTGTACCTGCACGTCACGCTCGTGCCCTACGTCGACTCGGCCGGCGAGCTGAAGACGAAGCCGACGCAGCACTCGGTCAACGAGCTGCGCCGCATCGGTATCCACCCGGACATCATCGTCTGCCGCTCGCGCGACGCGATCTCGACGGACGTGCGCGACAAGATCGCGCTGTTCGCCGACGTCGAGCCGCGCGAGGTGATCGCGAACGAGGACGTCTCCGACGTGTACCTCGTACCGGCGCTGCTCCAGGAGCAGGGCCTCGACGATCTCGTGTGCGAGAAGCTCGGCCTTCCGCAGGGCGAGGCCGATCTGGGCGAGTGGCACGAGCTGACCGAGCGGATCCGGCAGCGTGAGGGAACTGTCGAGATCGCGCTCGTCGGCAAGTACGTGAAGCTCCACGACGCCTACCTCTCGGTGCACGAGGCGCTCAAGCACGCGGGGATCCACCACGGCTGCCATGTGCGGGTCCGCTGGGTCGACGCCGAAGGCATGTCGCTCGAGGAGGCGCTCCATGAGCTCGAGACAGTGGACGGGGTCCTGGTTCCCGGCGGGTTCGGCTCGCGAGGCTGGGAGGGGAAGATCCTCGCCTGCCGGGTCGCCCGCGAGAACGCGATCCCGTACCTCGGCATCTGCCTCGGCATGCACGTCGCCGTCTCGGAGTTCGCGCGCCACGTGGTCGGGCTCGACGGCGCGAACTCGACCGAGATGGACCCCGAGACGCCGTACCCGGTGATCGACCTGCTCCCGGAGCAGAAGGAGGTCGAGGACCTCGGCGGCACGATGCGCCTCGGCGCCCAGGCGGTCGAGATCGCGCAGGGCACGCGCACCGAGGAGACCTACGGCGAGCCGGTGATCCACGAGCGGCACCGCCACCGCTACGAGGTCAACAACCACTACCGCCAGCAGCTCGTCGACGCGGGCCTCGTCGTCTCCGGGACGTTCCAGGAAGGCCGCCTGGTCGAGATCATCGAGCTTCCCGATCACCCGTGGTTCGTCGCGAGCCAGTTCCACCCCGAGTTCAAGTCGCGCCCGACGCGCCCGGCGCCGCTCTTCCGGGAGTTCGTCGGCGCCGCACACGAGCGCGCCCGCGCCCGACAGGGCGTCACCGCAGC
>CAWJZI010000015.1:0-50592 GCA_963847305.1 uncultured Actinomycetes bacterium
CTTGGGAAGCTGATGCTCTACCAACTGAGCTACCCCCGCGGTTGACCAAGGATAGCGCGGCTCAGCCGATGCCGACCTGCACGAGGCGGCGCGTCGAGACGCCGGCCAGCAGGGTGTCGCCCGGCTTCCGGGCGCGCAGGAAGAAGACGACCGACGCATGCTTGGTCGGCATCAGCACCGTCGGGAAGAAGTTGAGCGTCGCCCAGCCGTCCGTGCCGGTCAGGGTCTCGGGCGCCTGGCGGATCCAGCCGTAGGGCAGCCCGATCGCGTAGACCAGCGCGCCGCGCACGACGAACCCGCGGGTGTCCGTCACCCGGAACCGGCCGGTGAATGCCTGGCGCCCCTGCACCCGCGCGGGGATGAACTGCACGCGCGAGATGACGAGGCGCTGCGGCGGCAGGATCGCCGTCACCGGCAGCGAGGTCTCCCCGGTCGGGAGCTTGATCGCCCCTGCCGGACCGCGGCACCGCCGCGGTGACGACCGCGGTCGGCACCGAGGTCGACTTCGTCGTCCCGAACTGGTTCGTGCCCGCAACGACGACGCGGATCCGGTGGCCGACGTCGTTCGCGGTCAGCTTCACCGACGGGCCCGTGGCGAAGCCGTCGCAGTTGTTCCCGTTCGCGTCGCAGCGCCGCCAGGCGTAGCTGAAGGTCGTCACGTTCCCCCAGGTGCCGACCGCCGCGGTCAGCACCTGGCCCTCGCGCGCGAGCCCGCTGATCACGGGCGGCGAGGACACGGCCGGCAGCGGGCCTTTCGACGGGACGACGCCGGTCGCGGCCGACGTCGCGCTGTTCGAGCCGAACGGGTTGCGTGCCCGCACCTCGACGCGGATCGAGTGCCCGACGTCCTCGGTGCCGAGCTGGCGGGTCTGGCCGGTCGACGTGCCCCTGCAGTCGCCGCCGCCCGTGTCGCAGCGCCGCCACTGGTACGTGAACGTGATCGGCCCCGCGCCGCTCCACGTGCCGGACGTCGCGGTCACGGTCTCCCCCTGCTTGACCGTGCCGACGATCGTCGGCGCCGACGTGTTGGCCGGCGCGCCGTCACTGACGACCCCGCTGGGACCGGAGACGGCGTTTGCCGACCCGTCCGAGTTGGAGGCGGTCACGGAGACGCGCAGCGTGTGCCCGGCGTCGCTCCTTCTTGGCTTGTAGGTCTGTGCGGTCGCGCCGCCGATGTTCGAGCACTTGTCGCCGCCCGAGTTGCAGCGCTGCCAGCGGTAGCCGAAGTTCATCGGCGAAGAGCCTGACCACGACCCGCTGGACGCCGTCAGCGTCCCGCCGACCGACGCGCTGCCGGAGATGGTCGGCGGCGCCGTGTTCGCAGGAGCGGTCCGGTGGGCGCCCTGCGCGGCTCCCCCGAGGAGAAGTAGCCCCACTCCGACGACGAGCGCCACGCGCCTGGACATGTCGGGAGTATTCCCACCCTCGAGCAGATCCAGCGGCCGCCAAACAAAATGCTTACCGCATTCTTCAATCGGGATAATCCAGACGACGCCAGAGACCTAGGAGGAGAGATGGGCAACAACCTCGAGGACATCGCCCGCGCACTGGTCGCGCCGGGCAAGGGCATCCTCGCCGCCGACGAGAGCAGCGGCACGATCAAGAAGCGCTTCGACTCGATCAACGTCGAGTCGACGGAGGACAACCGCCGCGCCTACCGCGACCTGCTGTTCACGACCGAGGGCGCGGCCGACCACATCAGCGGCGTGATCCTCTACGACGAGACGATCCGCCAGAGCTCGCTGGACGGCACTCCGTTCCCGAAGCTGCTCGAGAGCCAGGGAGTCATCCCCGGGATCAAGGTCGACCTGGGTGCGAAGGACCTCGCCAACGCGCCCGGCGAGAAGATCACCGAGGGCCTCGACGGCCTCCGCGAGCGCCTGAACGAGTACCGCGAGCTCGGCGCCAGGTTCACGAAGTGGCGCGCCGTGATCACGATCGGGCAAGGCATCCCGAGCGAGTACTGCCTCTGGACGAACGCGCACGCGCTCGCCCGCTACGGCGCGCTGTCCCAGGAGGCCGGGCTCGTCCCGATCATCGAGCCCGAGGTGCTGATGGACGGCGACCACTCGATCGAGCGGTCGTTCGACGTCACCTCGCGGACGCTGCACGCGGTCTTCACCGAGCTGCGCGACCAGAAGGTCTGGTTCGAGGGGATGCTGCTCAAGCCGAACATGGTGCTCTCCGGCTACGACGCGTCCGATCGCGCCGGGATCCAGGAGGTCGCCGAGCAGACGGTCAAGTGCTTCAAGCGGCACGTGCCGGCGGCGGTGCCCGGGATCGTCTTCCTCTCGGGCGGGCAGACCGACGAGGACGCGACCGCGCACCTGAACGCGATGAACGCGATGGGGCCGCACCCGTGGGAGCTGAGCTTCTCCTACGGGCGGGCGCTGCAAGCGCCGGCCTTGAAAGCATGGCGTGGCGCGGCGGAGAACGTTCAGGCCGGCCAGGCGGCGTACCTGCACCGCGCGAAGATGAACGGCCTCGCCAGGTCGGGCTCGTACTCGCCCGACATGGAGCAGAAGGTCGCGGCGTAAAGGGCTGGGACAGGCCTCCGGCCTGTCCCGATGCCCGCGGCACCTCACGTCCGCCTACTTCCTGTAGCGCTCGCCCGCGATCTCCTCGAGCTTGCCCCAGCGGTGCGTCGCGTCGATCCGGCGCGTCGTGCCCGAGCGTGAGCGCATGACGATCGAAGCGGTGTCCGCCCCGATGCCCGTGTAGCGAACGCCGTGAAGGAGCGCGCCGTCCGTCACGCCGGTGGCGGCGACGAAGACGTCGTCGCCGGCGACGAGGTCGTCGGTCGTCAGCACGCGGTCGAGGTCGTAGCCGTCGTCGACGAGCTGCTGCCTCTCCTCGTCGGTCCGCGGCCAGAGCTTCCCCTGGATCGCGCCGCCGAGGCACTTGATCGCCGCGGCGGAGATCACGCCCTCCGGCGTCCCGCCGATGCCCATCAGCAGGTCGACCCCGGTTCCCGGGCGGGCCGCTGCGATCGACGGGGCGACGTCGCCGTCGGTGATCAGCCGCACCTTCGCGCCCGCCTCGCGGAGCTCCTCGATCAGCCCCTCGTGGCGGTCGCGGTCGAGGACGACCACGCTGACGTCCTCCGGCGTGCATGCCCTTCGCCTTCGCGACGCGGCGGACGTTCTCCCCCGGCGGCGCGGTGATGTCGATCACGTCCGCTGCCTCCGGCCCGACCGCGATCTTGTCCATGTAGACCGCCGCGCCGGGGAAGAACATCGTCCCACGCTCGGCGACGGCGATCACGGCAATCGCGTTCGGCATCCCGAGCGCCGTCAGACGCGTGCCCTCGAGCGGGTCGACCGCGACGTCCACCGCCGGCCCGTGCCCGCTGCCGATCTCCTCGCCGTTGTAGAGCATCGGCGCCTCGTCCTTCTCGCCCTCGCCGATCACGACGACGCCGTCCATCTCGACGGTGTCGAGCATCAGCCGCATCGCGTCCACCGCGGCCTGGTCGGCGGCGATCTTGTCGCCGCGCCCGACCCAGCGGCCGGCCGCCATCGCCGCTGCCTCGGTCACGCGCACGAGCTCCAGCGCCAGGTTTCTGTCCGGAGGCTGCCCGCTCACGAGCGGAATCGTACGAAGGAACAGCGCTCCGCGGGGCGCATTGAATCTGGATGCGGCCCAGCCGCAGTGCGCCTGCCCACCGGTTCCGTCACATCCGCTCGGGCGCCTCGACCCCGACGAGGTCGAGACAGCGCGCGATCACCGCCTGTGTCGCGCGGCAGAGGCCGAGACGGAACGCCTGCTGGTCGCTCTCGAGCACCCGGTGGTGGTGGTAGAAGCGGTGGAACTCGTCGGCGACGCGGATCGCGTAGGTCGGGATCGCGTGCGGGCCGCGGCGCTCCGTGGCCTCCGCGGCGATCTCCGGGAACTCCGCGAGCCGCTTGACGAGGTCGCGCTCCTCGACCGCCAACGCCCCGGCCGGCTCGGCCGAGACCTCCGCGCCGCCGGCGTTCCGCAGGATCCCCGCGATCCGGGCGTGGGCGTACTGGACGTAGTAGACCGGGTTCTTCTCCGAGCGCTCGGCGGCCAGGTCGACGTCGATGTCGATCGTCTGGTCGGGGCTCCGGTTCGAGAGGTACCAGCGCGCGGCGTCGACGCCGATCTCGTCGATGAACTCGTCGAGGAAGACGACGTCGCCGCGACGCTTCGACATCTTCTTCTGCTCGCCGCCCGGAGGTCAGGTGGACGAGCTGGTAGAGGAGCACCTCGACCCGCTCGGGGTCGTAGCCGAGCATCCGCGCGATCGCCGCGTACCAGTTGCGCGTGCCGTGGTGGTCGGCGCCGAGCACGTAGATCGCCCGGTCGAAGCCGCGCTCGAGCTTGTCGACGAGGTAGACGATGTCGGCTGCGCGGTAGGTCGGCTCCCCGGTCTCGGAGCGAAGGATCACGCGGTCCTGCTCGTCTCCGTAGGCGGACGAGCGCGCCCACACGGCGCCGTCCTGCTCGTACGTGTCCAGCCGGGGCATCAGCTCCGGGAGCCGCTTCGCGAGCTCGCTCTGGAGCGCCCACGAGTCGAAATGGATGCGGAACCGCTCGAGCGTCGCCTCGATCCGCTCGAGCATCGGCGGCACCGGGTCGCCCTCGAGCGCCGCGAGCTCGCGGACGTAGTCGCCCTGGTAGCCGTTCTCCGGCGGCTCCTCCCCGCGCCGCATCGCCTCGACCGACGCGCGGAAGTGCTCCATCTGCGCGCCGGCGTCGTTGTAGTAGTACTCGCGCTCGACCTCGTCCCCGCCGAGCTCGAGCAGGCGCGCGAGCGAGTCGCCGATCGCGCCGTTCCTCGCCGCGGCGACGGTGATCGGGCCGGTCGGGTTCGCCGAGACCATCTCGACCTGCACGCGCTCGCTTCGTCGCGGCGAAGCCGCCGCCGTAGTCGGCGCCCGCGGCGAGGATCTCGGCGAGCGCACCGGCGAACCAGGAGTCGGCGAGGAAGAGGTTGACGAACCCGGGCCCCGCGACCTCGGCGCGCTCGACGTCGGGCAGATCGCCGCGGCGGCGGCGGCCAGCTCCTCGGCGAGCTCCCGCGGCGCGCGCTTCGTGAGGGCGCGAGCCGGAGCGCGACGTTCGTCGCGTAGTCGCCGTGGGCGGGCTCGCTCGGCCGCTCGAGCTCGACCTCCGCGCCGGCCGCCTCGGCGAGCGCGCCGCGAGCTCCGTGATCGCTCCTAGCCGGCAACTGGCCTCGCTCGCGGCGCGAACAGCTCTTCGAGCTGCGTTCAGCTCCTGCTGCGTGCCGACCGCGATCAGCACGTCGCCCGGGTTCAGCTCCGCGTCGGGATCGGGCGTCGTGTCGAACGTGCCGTCGGCCTTGCGCAGCGCGACGATCAGCGCGCCGGTCTCGTGCCGGACGCGGGTCTCGCGGATCGTCCGGCCGGCCTGCGGGCACGCGGTCGTGATCTCGATCTCCTCGAAGCGGAGGTCGGGGCCGCCGTGCCGCGAGACGATGTCGAGGAACGCGGAGACCTGCGGCTTCAGCATCAGCTTCGCGATCTCCTGGCCCGCGCTCGCGTACGGCTGCACGACGCGGTCCGCGCCGGCGCGGCGCATCTTCTGCGCGGCGTCCTCGGTCGATGCCCGCGCGACGATCGTGCATGTCCGGCCGCTCGGACGCGCGCCGAGACGACGATGTAGAGGTTGTCCACGTCCGAGTCGGAGGCACGCGACGAGCCCGCGCGCCCGCTCGAGCCCGGCGGCCTCGAGGTCCTCGTCCTTCGTGCCGCTGCCCTCGATGAAGGGCACGTTCTGCTCGCGGGCGATCTCGAGCACGTCGGGATTGAAGTCGAGGACGACGAACGGGACGCCGGCGGCGCGGAACTCGTCGACGACCTCGCGGCCGACGCGGCCGAAGCCGCAGACGATGTAGTGGTCGCTCATCCGCTCGATCATGCGGCGCCTCCTCCGCTCCGCCATGGTGCCCGTGAGCACACCGTGGGCGATCAGCTCCACGATCGCGCTCGCGAGGTAGCCGTAGATTGCCATTCCGGCGAGGATCAGCAGGATCGTCGCGACGATCCCGCCGTTGCCCTGCGGCTTCGTGTCGATGCCCGTCAGCGAGAGCGTGACCGTCGAGCGGTAGAACGACTGGAGCGCGCTCTCGTGCAGGAAGGCGGCGAACGCCGCCGTGCCGGCGAGCAGCGCGATCAGAAGGCCGCGATCGCGCCGGCATGAAGTGCCGCAGGGTGTACGGCGTGTTCACGCGAGTAGTATCCGTGGCCGTGGAGCCCGAGGGCCAGGAGCGCCAGCTCAACATCCACGTCGACCCGCAGTTCCTCGGCGGCGTCTACGCGAACTTCGCGAACGTCAGCTTCTCGGACTACGAGTTCACGATCACCTTCGCGCGGATCGACCACGAGGTCGAGGACGGCGACATCCCGGGCGTCGTCGTCTCCCGCGTGAACATGTCGCACGCGGTTCATGAAGGAGCTGCTCGACGCGATGCAGGACTCGTGGTCGAAGTGGTCGGCGCGCGAGGGGATCAGGAATTTGCCGGAGGCTCCGGCAACCCCTCCCGACGAGCCCACGCCCGAGCCATAGCGATCCGCTGCACGAAGGTCGGGTGGTCGTAGAAGACCAGGTAGGCCGCCGTCGGCGGGCTCGGGTCGCTGAGGCCCGTCGTCGCGAACCGCTGGAAGAGCGTCTGCACCGCCGCCGGGTCGCGCGTCGTCTGCAGCGCCATCCAGTCGGCCTCCGCCTCCATGTGCCGGGTGATCGCCGCCTCGAGCGGCGTCTTCAGCAGCGCGAAGACGACGAACACGAGCAGGACGAGCGGGATCGCCTCGGGCCGCTGCATGCCGCCGCGCCGCCGCGCGACCACCGCGATCAGGTAGGCGAGCGGGATCGTGAAGAGCGCGTACCAGGCGATCCCCTTCGGCAGGTGGTGCCGGGCCTGGTGGCCGTACTCGTGCGCGACCACGGCCTCGAGCTGCCGTTCGGTGAAGCGCGCCGTCGAGCATCGAGCTGAGGATGAAGACCTTGCGTGAGGGCCCGAGCCCGGTGGCGAAGGCGTTCGGGTCCTTCGGTGTCCACCTCCACCTCGCGGATCGGGATCTTCTTCACGCCCTCCTGCCCGGCGATCCGCGCCGCCGCCGCTTTCAGCTGGGGGTCGCGAAGCGGGTGCGTGTCCGGGATCAGATACGGGCTCGTGTACAGGAGCAGGATCTGGAGCGCCGACGAAGACCGCCGCCGCCGGGATCCACCAGAAGCGCGGCAGCCACTGGGCGAGCCCCATCGCGATCAGCACGGCAGCGCTCAGCAGCAGGAAGATGAAGGCCAGGGCGAGCCAGCCGCCGAAGATCACGGCGCCGTAGCTCTCGTCGGACTGGTCGTAGCGCCGCTCCCACCAGAGCGCGAGCACCTCGAACGGAACCGTGACCAGCCAGGCCAGGCCGAACCCGAGCATCGCGAGCATCATCCCGGTGCCGATCGGGCCGGCCGCGGACTCGCGCGTGAAGCGCGCTCCGCGCCACGCGTAGAGCGCGAAGACGACGACCGTCGCGACGGTCTGGCCGAGCACGAGCCAGTAGAAGAACGACTCGTAGTGCTCGGCCCGGTGGATCAGGCTCGCGGCGAAGAACGTCCCCTCCGGAAGGCCCGACAGGTGCAGGCCGTCGGGCACGCGCGTCGTCGTCCAGAGGAAGTAGGCGGCGGCGGCCCACACCCCGGCGAGCACAGCTAAGGTTGCGAGCCGCACTCGCCCCGACCCCATGCGCGTCGCCGTCATCTCCGACATCCACGCTAACTTGCACGCGCTCGAGGCGGTACGGGAAGCGATCGACCAGGAGGCTCCCGACGAGATCTGGTGCCTCGGCGACCTCGTCGGCTACGGCCCGCAGCCGGACGCGTGCTGCGAGTGGTCGGCCGGGCACACGGCCGTCTGCCTGGCCGGGAACCACGACCTCGGCGTGCTCGGCACGCTCGACATCGCCGACTTCTCGGACGACGCAGCCGCCGCGGCGATCTGGACGCGCGGCGTGCTCGGGCGAGCCCGCCCGGACATATCTCGCGGAGCTGCCGTCGAGCGTCGAGCGCGAGG
The DNA here is from genome assembly GCA_963847305.1 of uncultured Actinomycetes bacterium. GTDB lineage: Bacteria > Actinomycetota > Thermoleophilia > Gaiellales > Gaiellaceae > DATBLE01. The sequence goes on from CAWJZI010000015.1 coordinate 8,051, forward strand.
ACGTCGGCCTCTTCCACGCGAGCCCGCGCGACCCGGTATGGGAGTACGTGCTGACCTGGGAGGCGGCGCGAGGCCGCGATCCACGACTCGGGCTTCGCCGTCACGCTCGTCGGCCACAGCCACGTGCCGCTCGCGATCCCGGACGACCCCGGCGCGACCCGGCGGGCACGCGCCGGGCGGCAAGGAGATCGAGCTCGACGGCGCGCGCTGGCTGCTCAATCCCGGCTCGGTCGGCCAGCCGCGCGACGGCGACCCCGCAGCGGCCTGGCTGCTGCTCGATCTCGACGAGCGGCGGGCGTCGTTCCTGCGGGCGGAGTACGACGTCGAGCGGACCAGGCGGAGATCCGCGACCAGGGACTACCGGATGCGCTGGCGGAGCGCCTCGCTCACGGCGTGTAGCCTGGCCGCCGGGCTCTTCGCGGCGGGGTGCGGCGGCGGCGAGCGGCTGCCGGTCAACACCGCCTTGCGGCTCGACCGTCTTGCCGCGCAGCACCGATGTGCGGCGCTGATCCGCGAGACGATCGCAGCGGTCAACCGGCACGAGGTGCCGCCGTCGCTCCAGGAGACGCTGGTCTCGGAGGCGAACCGGTGCCGGTTCCCTAGGCCGTTTCGGCCGTGACCGGCTGCTCTTCGTCGCCGAAGGTGATGCCCTCGCGGGCGAGCGCGAGTGCGACCTCTTCCCGCGCCTTGTAGATCCGCCACTTGACCGTGGCGAGCGTGATCTCGAGCGAGTCGGCGATCTCCGTATAGGAGAGACCCGTCACGTCGCGGAGCAGCAGCGCCATCTTCAGGTCGACCGAGAGCTTCTCGATCGCCCGCCACAGCGCGTCGACCGTCTCGCCCCGCTCGATCGGCGCGTCGAGCGCCTCGAGCGGCGGGATGTCGTCGAGCGCGACGAGGTGCCGCGGCCGGCGCTCGCTCGCGCGGAGCTCGTCGAGCACGCGGTTCTTCGTCACCTGGAAGAGCCAGGTCGTGAACTTGCAGCGGAGCGAGAACTTGGGCAGGCCCTGGTAGACGCGGAGGAACACCTCCTGCGTCAGGTCCTCGGCGAGGGCACGGTCGCCGACGAGGCGCAGGACGTAGTTGTAGACCGGCGTCTCGTACGCGCGGACGATCAGCGAGAAAGCGCGCTCGTCACCCCGTTGCGCTTTGCGCAGAACCCCGAGATCAGGTTGCTGGAGTGACAAGGCCGGCGGAGTATAGCCCCGGTTGCAATTTGTTGAATCCCCTTTTTACGTCGGGTTTACAAGGCTGCGCCCGGTCATTTCCCGGGGCTGGTGAATCCCAAGCATCGACAGGATCGTCGGCGCCAGATCCGACAGCTCACCGCCGTCGCGCAGGGTGAGTTTCGTATCGGTGACGACCAGCGGGACGAGGTTCGTCGTGTGGGCCGTGTGCGGGCTGACTCCGTCCGGCTCGAGCATCGTCTCCGCGTTCCCGTGGTCGGCGGTGACGAGCGCGGTGCCGCCGGCGCGCCGGACGGCGTCGAGGACGACGCCGAGGGCGCGGTCGGCCGTCTCGACGGCCGCGATCGCGGCCGGGATCGAGCCGGTGTGACCGACCATGTCAGGGTTGGCGAAGTTGACGATCACGAAGTCGCTGTCTGCCGCCTCGGCCGCGACTCTTGCCGCCACCTCGGGCGCGGACATCTCCGGCTTCTTGTCGTAGGTGCCGACCTCGCGTGGGCTCGGGACGAGGACGCGGCTCTCTCCCGGCCACTCCTGCTCTCGGCCGCCGTTCAGGAAGTAGGTGACGTGCGCGTACTTCTCCGTCTCGGCGCAGTGCAGCTGGCGGAGGCCGTGCTCGGCCAGCACCTCGGCCAGCGTCTGTGCCACCTCCTGCTCCTCGAAGACGACCGGGCAGTCGAGATCGTCGCGGTAACGGGTCATCGTCGTCAGGTCGAAGCCGGCCTCGAGCAGTCGCTGCGAGAGCTGGCGCGCGCGGTCCGGCCGGAAGTTGAAGAAGATCACCGCGTCGCCGGGCTCGATCCCGGGGCGGCCGGCGAAATGCGCGGGCTCGACGAACTCGTCCGTGACGCCTGCGTCGTACTGCGCCTGCACGTAGGAGACAGGGGTCGATCGGCGTGCTGGGCTCGCCGGCGACGATCGCGTCGTAGGCGCGCTGCGTGCGCTCCCAGCGCTGGTCACGGTCCATCGCGTAGTAGCGGCCGGCGACGCTCGCGATCCGCTCGGCGGGGAGCTCGGCGAGGTCGTGGACGGCAGAGTGCGGCGAGACGTCGCGGCCGTCGGTAAAGGCGTGGATCCATGTTTTTTCAGGCGCGAAGCGGAGCAGTGCGCGCAGGTGGTCGATGTGCGAGTGGACGCCGCCAGTACGAGACGAGGCCGAGCAGGTGGACGTTTCGGCCACGCTCGAAGGCGCCGCGCAGCACCGGATTCTCGAAGAACGAGCCGTCCTCGATCCCGCGGTTCACGCGCATCAGGTCCTGGTAGAGGATCCGGCCCGACCCGATCGTCAGATGGCCGACCTCGGAGTTCCCCATCTGGCCGGGCGGCAGGCCGACCGCCTCGCCGGAGGCCTTCAGCTGCGTGTGCGGGTACTCGGCCCAGATCCGGTCGAAGACCGGCGTGTCGGCCAGGTCGACGGCGTTGCCAGGGCCGGGCGGCGCGCAGCCCCACCCGTCGAGGATGACGAGCGCTACGAGGGGCGCGCGGCCTTGCAAATCGCTGCGAACGAGGCGACCTCGAGCGAGGCGCCGCCGACGAGCGCGCCGTCGACGTCGGGCTGGGCGAGGAGCTCGGCCGCGTTGTCGGGCTTGACCGAGCCGCCGTAGAGGATCGGGACGTCGATCAGGCTCTTGATGAAAGCGTGGGCCTCCTGCGCCTGCTCGGGCGTCGCGGTCTTGCCGGTGCCGATCGCCCAGACGGGCTCGTACGCGATCACGAGATGCTCGTGCTGCTCGAGCACCGCGAGCTGCCGGCGGAGCACGTCCTCGGTCTCCCCCGCCTCGCGCTCGGCCTCGGTCTCGCCGACGCAGGCGATGATCGACAGGCCCGCCTCGAGACCCGCCCGGGCGCGCTTGCCGACGCCCTCGTCGGTCTCGCCGAACAGCTGCCGCCGTTCCGAGTGGCCGACGATCGCCCCGTAGACCCCGAGCTCGAACAGCATCGGCGCGGAGATCTCGCCGGTGAACGCGCCCTCCGCCTCCCAGTGCACGTTCTGCGCGGCGACGGCGATGTCCGTCCCCGCGAGCGCCTGCACCGCCGCGTGCAGCGAGAGGTACGGCGGGCAGACGGCGACATCGACGCCGTCCACCCACTCGAGCTGGTCGCGCAGCTCGCGGCAGAAGGCGGCCGTCTCCTCGGCGCCCTTGTACATCTTCCAGTTCCCGGCGATCAGCACGGCGCGATGTTAGTTCATGCGGCCGGAATCGCGGCGACCCCAGGCAATTCCTTGCCCTCGAGCAGCTCGAGGGAGGCGCCGCCGCCGGTCGAGACCCAGCCGATCCGGTCGGCGAGACCGGCCTCCTCGATCGCGCGCACCGAGTCGCCGCCGCCGACGACGGTGTGCGCGTCCGCGTCGGCGACCGCGTGGGCGACCTCGAGCGTTCCCTCCGCGAAGCGCGGCCATTCGAACACGCCCATGGGGCCGTTCCAGAAGACCGCCTTCGCCGCCGCGATCCGCTGCGCGTACGCCGCGCGCGTCGCCGGGCCGATGTCGAGGCCGAGCCAGCCTTCCGGCACCTCATCGGCCGCGACGACCTTGGACTCCGCGTCCGGCTCGAACGCGACAGCGGCGACGACGTCCTGCGGGAGCTCCACCTCCACGTCGATCGGGTGCACGCGGATCTCCTCGGCCATCTTCCCGCCGACGAGCACGACGTCCGCCCGCTCGGCCAGCGAGCGCAGGACGCCGATCTTGTCCTCGACCTTCGCGCCGCCGACGATCGCGACGAACGGGTGCTCCGGTGACTCCAGCAGCCGCCCGAGCTCCTGGAGCTCGCGCTCGAGCAGCAGGCCGGCGTACGCGGGCAGCAGGTGCGCCACGCCCTCCGTGGACGCGTGCGCGCGGTGGGCCGAGCCGAACGCGTCGTTGACGTAGAGATCGGCCTGCGCCGCGAGCTCCTTCGCGAGCTCCGGGTCGTTCGCGGTCTCACGCGGGTCGAAGCGTGTGTTCTCCAGTACGCGCACGCGGCCGTTCGCGCCGAGCAGCTCGCGCAGCCGTTCCTCGACGGGCGCCATCGAGAACGCCGGATCGGGCCCCTTCGGCCGCCCGAGGTGCGAGCAGACGATCACCTCGGATGCGTCGCGCTCGAGCAGCAGCTGGAGCGTCGGCAGCGCCGCGCGGATCCGGGTGTCGTCGGCGACGCGACCGTCCTCGAGCGGCACGTTCAGGTCGGCCCGGACCAGCACGCGCTTGCCGGAGACGTCGGCGTCGCGAACCGAACGCGGGAGCTTCACGCCGTCGCGACTTCGGCCGGCAGCGTCGCCCCGATCATCGCGATCAGGTCGACGAGCCGGCAGCTGTAGCCCCACTCGTTGTCGTACCAGCCGAAGACCTTCACGAGCGACCCGTTCGCCATCGTCAGCTCGCTGTCGTAGATGCAGGAGTACGGCGAGTGGACGATGTCCGTCGAGACAAGCGGATCCTCGCTGAACTGCAGGTACTTGCCGAGCGTTCCGCCCGCGGCCTCGCGGTAGGCGTCGTTCACCTCGTCGCGGGTCACCTCCCGCGAGAGCAGCGCGACGAGGTCGCTGACCGAACCCGTCGGGACGGGCGCTCGCACCGAGATGCCGTCGAACTTGCCCTTCAGCTCGGGCAGCACGAGCCCGATCGCCTTCGCGGCTCCGGTCGACGTCGGGATCAGGTTGATCGCCGCGGCCCGCGCCCGGCGCAGGTCCTTGTGCGGCATGTCCTGGAGACCCTGGTCCTGCGTGTACGCGTGGATCGTCGTCATGAAGCCCTGCTCGACGCCGAAGGCGTCGTTCAGCACCTTCGCCAGCGGCGCGACGCAGTTCGTCGTGCAGGACGCGTTCGAGATCACATGGTGTGAGGCCGGGTCGTACATGTCGTCGTTGACGCCGAGCACGAGCGTCACGTCCGGCTCGGTCGCGGGCGCCGAGATCACGACCTTCTTCGCGCCGGCGTCGATGTGCTTCTGCGCGCCGTCGCGGTCGGTGAAGAAGCCCGTCGACTCGAGGACGACGTCGACGCCGAGGTCACCCCACGGCAGCGCTGCCGGATCGCGCTCGGAGAGCAGCTTGAGCTCGAAGTCGCCCGCGCGGAGGGTGTCGGCGCCGAGCGAGACCTCCTCGCCGAGCGGGCCGAGGGTCGAGTCGTAGCGAAGCAGGTGCGCCATCGTCTTCGGGTCGCCGAGGTCGTTCGCCGCGACGATCTCGAAGTCGCCGCCCCGCTTCAGGTGGGAACGGAAGAAGTTGCGCCCGATGCGCCCAAAACCGTTGATGCCTACGCGGATCTTCGCCATGGTGGCCCCCCAATTCGGTTGTTCTGCCGCGAGTCTAGTCACCCGCCCGCCGGCGGCCCTCAGTAGTGATCCCGCAGCCCTCAGTAGTGATCCGCAGCCGGAGGCACGGCGTACAGGCGGGCCGGAGGGGAAGCTCCGAGGACGACCCTCCCCTCCGGTTGCACCGCGCTCAGGACCGAGCCGGCAGACGGGGTCTGAATCCACCGGCGGACGAGCGCGGACCCACCTCGAACGAATTATGAAGCATCGGACCGCGTAAAGCTACATGCGTTGCAAATCGTGTTCTGCCAGACTGACGAGCTTGCTCAGCCGGCGATGCGCAGCGGCCTTGGTGGCCGGCGGCCGGCATTTTGCCGCCAGCTCGCGCAGCGAAAGCGAGGGATGACGCAGGCGGAGCTCGGCGATCTCGCGGAGGCTCGGCGACTGCCGTTCGAGCGCGCCGTCCTCCTCGAGCCGCCGGATCGCCTGGACCTGTGCATAGGCAGCGCGGCTGGCGCGGACGAGGTTCGCGTGGTCGGCGTTCGCGATCCGGTTCGCGCGGGCACGCGCCTCCGCGACGACGGCGTGCTCGTCGATCGCCAGCGCCGCGTCCCCTGCGCCGGCCAGGGCGAGGGCGTCTGCGATCGGCTCCGCGCCCTTCGCGTAGGCGATCGCATGCCGGCCGCGGTCGTGGACGCGAAGTTGCACCTCCTCCTGGGCGGCGACCCACGCCAGCAGCTCCGCACCGGCACGACTCGCGGTCCGGATCTCCAGGTGCGCCGCGCGCGGCCCGCTGACCGACCCGCCGCCGAGCAATGCACCGCGCAGGTATGCGCGACGGCAGCACGACCGCCCGACGACCCGCTTCGGCGGCGCCTCCAGCGGCGCGTGCGCCGACGAGAGCACGCCCGCCTCGTGCAGCACCTCGAGCGCGCGGCTCTCCCCCGGCAAGTGGAGCTGGTAGCGCGTTCCGCGCTCGAAGGCGTGGCGCGTGTAGGTACGGATCTCGGCCTCTACGTCAAACGAGCGCACGAGCCCGACGGCCCGGCGGGCGACCGCGGACTCGGCCAGGTCGAGGTGGACGGAGAACTCGCCGTGCCCGCGGAGGTGGAGGCTGCCGGCCGTGTGGAAGAGCCCCGAGAGCTCCGCGAGCCGGTCGCAGTGCTTCAGCGGCACCACTCCGGCGAGCTCACGGCGGACGTCTTCAGAGAGCGGCATGGCCGACCTGGCTCACCATACAATCGCCTCCGTGAGCACGTCACGGGATTTTCCGGCCGCCGCCGCCGGTCAACGAGCCGATCAAGAGCTACGCGCCGGGGACGCCCGAGCGCGAGGAGATCCGCGTCCGGCTCGCCGAGATGGAGCGGGAGCGGCTCGATGTCCCGTGCGTGATCGGCGGCGAGGAGGTGCGCACCGGCGACACCGTCCAGGCGGTGATGCCCCACCGCAAGGATCATGTGCTCGCCGACGTTCACCAGGGCGGGACCGCCGAGGTCGAACGCGCCGTCAAGGCCTCGGCCGAGGCCTGGCACGACTGGTCGCGCACGTCGTGGGAGGACCGCGCAGCCGTCCTGCTCCGCGCTGCCGAGCTGCTCGCCGGCCCGTGGCGAACGACGATGGTCGCGGCGACGATGCTGAACCAGTCGAAGACCGCGCACCAGGCCGAGATCGACGCCGCGTGCGAGCTGATCGACTTCTTCCGCTTCAACGTCGAGTTCATGACCCGCGTGTACGCGGAGCAGCCGGTCTCCTCGGCCGGGGTCTGGAACCGGCTGGAATACCGCCCGCTCGAGGGGTTCGTCTTCGCGGTCAGCCCGTTCAACTTCACGGCGATCGGCGGGAACCTGACGAGCTCGCCTGCGCTGATGGGGAACACGATCCTCTGGAAGCCCGCCTCGACCGCGGCACTCTCCGCGTACTACACGATGAAGCTGTTCGAGGAGGCCGGCCTGCCGCCCGGGGTGGTCAACCTCGTCTACGGCCGTGGCTCGGCGATCGGCGACCCCGTGCTCGCGAGCCCCGACCTCGCCGGCATCCACTTCACCGGCTCGACGGCGGTCTTCCAGAACATGTGGAAGACGGTCGGGAAGAACATCGAGCAGTACCGCAACTACCCGCGGATCGTCGGCGAGACGGGCGGCAAGGACTTCATCGTCGCGCACCCCTCCGCCGACCTCGACGCGGTCGCGACCGCGATCGTCCGCGGCTCGTTCGAGTACCAGGGCCAGAAGTGCTCCGCCGCATCGCGGGTGTACGCGCCGTCCAACCTCTGGCCGCAGCTCCGCGAGCGCCTCGCCGAGCAGGTTGCGGAGCTGAAGGTCGGCGACGTCGGCGATTTCGGGAACTTCATGGGCGCCGTGATCGACTCCGGCTCGTTCAAGACGCAGAAGGAGGCGATCGAGGAGGCGCGCGCCGACGGGAACTCCGAGGTGCTGGTCGGCGGCGGGTACGACGACAGCCAGGGCTACTTCGTCCAGCCCACGGTGATCGAGACGCGCGACCCGAACTTCCGCCTGCTGCGCGACGAGCTCTTCGGCCCCGTCGTCACCGCCTACGTCTATCCGGAGCAGGAGTACGAGCAGACGCTCGAGCTCGTCGACCGCACCGCACCGTACGGCCTCACCGGCGCCGTGTTCGCGCGCGACCGGTCGGCGATCGAGCTCGCGTCGGACAAGCTCGAGTACGCGGCCGGCAACTTCTACGTCAACGACAAGCCGACGGGCGCGGTCGTCGGCCAGCAGCCCTTCGGCGGCGCACGCGCCTCCGGGACGAACGACAAGGCCGGCTCGATGTGGAACCTGATCCGCTGGGTCTCGCCGCGGACGATCAAGGAGACCTTCGTCCCGCCGAGCGACTATCGCTATCCGTTCATGTCGCCCGACGGCGACTGACAGGAAAGTCGCTATTTGCGGGAAAAGTCTTTGTAAGGCCACCTTCTAGCGTCCGAAAGCTGTGCTTATCTCCGCGCGGATCCCCCAGTGCGCCTTCGATTCCCCCTCATCCTGCTTCTTCTTGCCCTGCTCGCGGCCGTTTTTGCCGCCGCCGAGTCGGCCGGGTCCGGCCTCGAGATCCCGGCACAGGTCTTCGTCCTGGCCGGCCAGTCGAACATGCTCGGCCGGGCTGTTCCGGTCAGCAAGGGCGCGAAGAGCGACCCGCGCCTGCTCGTGTGGCGGAAGGACGGCGGCTGGCAGGTGGCGGTCGACCCACTCGGCGACCTGAAGGACAAGGCCAACGGCGTGGGCCCGGGGATGACCTTCGGGCTCGGCACGATCGAGACGCTGAACCCGCAGACGGTCGGGCTCGTCCAGTGTGCGATCTCGGGAACGACGATCTCGAAGTGGCAGCCGCCGCACTCGGCGTACTCGAACTGCATCAGCCAGGTGCATGCGGCGGGCGGGCACATCGACGGGATCCTCTTCCTCCAGGGCGAGAGCGACGCCACGAACAAGGACGACGCGGGGAAATGGGCCAAGCGGTTCAAGGTCGTGCTCACCGCCTTCCGAACCGACCTCGGCGCCGACGTCCCGATGGTGATGGCCCAGATCGGGAAGATCAAGTCCTCCGACTTCCCGTACCAGAAGACGGTGCGTGACCAGCAGGCGAAGGCGGCAGGTGCGAGCGCCGGCCTGACGATGATCACGACGCTCGACCTGAAGACGCAGTCCGACGGCGTGCACTTCACGGTCGACTCGCAGAAGACGCTCGGCACCCGCTTCGCCGCCGCCTGGTGGCAGCTGCGCCAGGTCTTCCTCCCGCTGACGTAGCGGGCGCCACGTCTAGCGTGTCGCGGCGAAACAGCGCGCTGCCCTAGACCAGCCCTTACGCGCTCGCTCATTGCGGTCTCACGTCAAGCCATGACGTGCGCGACCAGGCGCCTCACCCGCGACCTGTCTTGTGCAGCTGCGAGTAGATCGAGCGCGCGGTCTTCGCCGGGACGCCCGGGACGCCTTCGAGCTCTTCCCGGCTCGCCTCCAGCAGCCGCTCGGCGGAGCCGAAGTGCCGTAGCAGCGCTCGGCGGCGGGCCGGACCCACACCCTGGAGGTCGTCGAAGATCGAACCGCGGGCGCGCGTCTCGCGGCGCTGGCGGTGGAAGCCGAGCGCGAAGCGGTGAGCCTCGTCGCGGACCCGCTGGAGCAGCTGGAGCCCCGGCGACTCGCGCGGCAGCACGATCGGATCGGGCCGACCGGGGACGAACACCTCCTCGGCGCGCTTCGCAAGGGAGATCACCGCCACGCGCGGAAGATCGTAGGCCTGCATGGCAGACAACGCTGCGGAGAGCTGGCCCTTGCCGCCGTCGATGACGACCAGGTTCGGAACACCCGCGAACGACTCGTCGTAGTCCGCACTCGCAGCGTCGCCCAGACGCGCGAATCGCCGCGACACGACCTCCTCGATCGCCGCGAAATCGTCCGGGCCCGCCTCCAGACGGCGCACGCCGAACTTCCGGTAGTGCGCCTTCTTCGGAACGGCGTCCTGGAAGACGACCATCGAGCCGACCGGCGACTCGGCCTGGATGTTCGAGATGTCGTAGCACTCGATCCGCAGCGGCAGGCTCTCGAGGTTCAGCGTCTCGCGCAGCTCTTCGAGCGCCTCGACGCGCCGCAGCCGCTTCTGCTCCGCCTGGATCGCGTCCGACTCGAGCGCAACACGCGCGTTCTGGGCGGCGAGCTCCTGGAGCCGTTTCTTCTCGCCGCGCTCCGGGGTGCGCACCTCGACGCGCGAGCCGCGACGCTCGGAGAGGAACTGCTCGAGCGCCCCGGTGTCGCCCGCGTCCCGCGGCACGACGAGCTGCGGCGGGATGCTCGGCGACGAGCCGTAGTACTCGAGCGCGAAGGCCTCCAGCACGGCGGCAATGTCCTGCCCCTCGACGTTCTCGAGGTGGAACCCGTGCCGGTCGACGAGCTTCCCGTCGCGGAGCGGGAAGACCTGCACCGCCGCACGGTCGCCCTCGGCCGCGATCCCGATCACGTCCACGGAGCCGACCGAGCGCCGGTCGGCCGCCTGGCGCTCGGCGAGGTGGCGGATCGCATAGAGACGGTTGCGGTAGCGGGCGGCGTCCTCGAAGCGCTCCTCGCCGGCCGCCTGCTGCATCTGCCGCTCGAGCTCGCGCAGGACCGGCCTCGTCTCGCCCGAGAGGAACTCGATCACGCGGTCGATCAGCTCTCCGTACTCCTCCTTCGAGACGTAGCCGACGCAGGGTGCCTTGCAGCGCTCGATGTGGTAATCGAGGCACGGGATCCCCGAGTGCCGGCCCGGGCTTCGGCCCCTCGCAGGGCCGGAACTGGAAGACGCGGTTGAGCACGTCGAGCGTCTCGCGCACCTTCTTCGCGTTCGCGTACGGCCCGAAGTAGAGAACGCCGCGGCGGTGCCGCTCGCGCGTGAACATCACGCGCGGGTACTCGTCCTCGATCGTCACGGCGATGTACGGGAACGACTTGTCGTCGCGCAGGCGGATGTTGAACGGCGGCCGGTGGCGCTTGACCAGGTTCTGCTCCACGTGGAGCGCCTCGGCCTCCGTTCCGGTCACGATCACCTCGATGTCTGCGACCCGGCCGGGCAGCTGCGCGATCTGCGCGCGGGTGTCCGGCGTCGCCTGGAAGTACGAACGCACGCGCGGCCGCAGCGACTTCGCCTTGCCGATATAGAGGACACGGCCGTCCTCGCCGCGAAAGACGTACACCCCCGGCTTGGCCGGTAACGCCTTGAGCTGAGCCTCGAGGTGTTGCTTTCTCATAACAACCTCAGGCTACCCTGGCACTGTGAAACGCCTGCTCCTGGCAGTGATTTCGATCACAATCGTGTTCGCCGCCCCGGCTGCGCGGGCCGGCGGGCCGACGATGATGGTCGGCGCCGCCGAGGACGCGGTCAAGTCGAACACGTTCGTCGCGGCGAAGGCGCGGCTCGATCTGCTCAAGCTCGCGGGCCTCGACACCGTCCGCGTGACCTCGATCTGGGACCCGGCGAACCCGACCCCCGGCCCCGACGCGATCCTCCAGCTCCGCAACCTCGTCCGGGCGGCCTCCCTCGACACCATGAGGGTCTTCGTCTCGGTCTACAACTTCGGCAGCCGGACGACGCCGCTCAGCGACGCCGACCAGGCGAGCTTCGCCGGGCACGCCGCGTACCTCGCCCGGAACGTCCCCGGCCTGACGAACTTCATCATCGGCAACGAGCCGAACCTGAACCGCTTCTGGCTGCCGCAGTTCGGGCCGAACGGCGAGGACCTCGCCGCGCCCGCCTACACCTCGCTGCTCGCGAAGACGTACGACGCGCTGAAGGCCGCGAACCCGGCCGCGACGGTGTACGGGGGCGCGATCTCCCCGCGCGGGATCGACCGGCCGGGCTCGGGGCGCGACACCCACTCGCCGACCGTCTTCATCCAGGACATGGGCACGGCGTACCGCGCCTCCGGGCGGACGACGCCGATCATGGACGCGCTCGCGATCCACCCGTACCCGGAGAACTCGACGATCCCGCCCACCTTCGCGCATCCGCTAACGACGCCGATCGGGATCGCGGACTACTCGAAGCTGGTCGCGCTGCTCACGACCGCCTTCGACGGCACCGCGCAGGCGGGATCGACGCTGCCGATCCTCTACGCCGAGTACGGCGTCGAGACGCAGATCCCGTCGCAGAAGGCCGCCCTCTACACCGGCACCGAGCCGGCCACGATCAAGCCCGTGCCGGAGGCGACTCAGGCGAGCTACTACAGCCAGGCGATGCAGATCGCGTTCTGCCAGCCGAACGTGATCGGCCTCTTCATCTTCCACGCCTTCGACGAGTCCGACCTCGACCGGTTTCAGTCCGGCCTCTACTACACGGACGCGACGCCGAAGACGAGCCTGCCGCCGGTCAAGGACGCCGCGCGCGCGGTGCACGGCGGCGTGATCGCGAAGTGCCCGGGCCTCCAGCTGACCCCGAACGCCCGGATCGCCTACCCGCGGATCAGGGCGGTCGCGCTCGGCACGGCGGCGGTCGCGGTCACCTGCGACATCGACTGCATCATCTACGCGCGGCTCGAGAAGGCGACGACGCACACGACCACGCTCGCGAAGCGCGATGATCGCGCTCGCCGGCGTCCGCACGCTCGTGCCGTTCCCGCAGCGCCGCATCGCCCCCGGCCACCTACCGCTTCACGGTCCGCCTGACCGCGCCCGTGAACCCCGGCCCGCCGCAGACGGCGGCGAGCGCCCCGCTGCTGCTCACGCGCTAGCGTTTCGCGCATGGCCGAAGGCCAGTACGTCGCCTACACCTTCTACCGCGTCTCGCCGGAATGGCGGCGCCGGCCGGTCGACGAGCGCGCAGCGGGCAAGGACGCGTTCGCCGAGGTCGTCGAGTCCTGGGCGCAGCGCATGGAGGGCCTGCGCGCGTACACGTGCACCGGCGTCCGCCCGGACTGCGACTTCTTCCTCTGGAAGATCACCGAGCGCTACTGCGACCTCGGCGAGCTCGGCGCCGAGCTGAACGGGACGCCGCTCGCCGGCTGGCTCGAGACGCCGTACTCCTATCTCGCGACGACGATGGCCTCGCAGTACACCCAGGCGCGGCGCGCGCGGAAGATCACGCCGCACAACCAGCCCTACCTCGTCGTCTACCCGTTCGTGAAGGTGCGGCCGTGGTACGCGCTCACGGAGGAAGACCGGCAGCGCGCGATGGACGAGCACATCCGGATCGGCCGGGAGGAGTTTCCGGGGATCCACAACCACACCACGTACTCGTTCGGGATCGACGACCAGGAGTTCATGACCGCGTTCGAGTGCGACGAGCCGGCCGACTTCATGCACCTGATGCTGCGCCTGCGCGACAGCGAGGCGAGCCGCTACACCGAGCGCGACACGCCGATCTTCGTCGGGCAGCTGACGCCGATCCGCGCAGCGCTCGATGCTTTGGACGGTGCTACCCGCAGCGTGGCCGAGCAAAGCCCGGCCACGCGCTGAAAGGCTTGGGCCTCGGCGCGAGTCGAAGCTCAGACGTAGGTCGTCTGGTCCTTCCACGTCCGCCACATGGCGAACGCGGAGATGGCGAGCACGACGACGAACACGACCGCGTCCGGGCCGGTCTCGTTCACGAACGAGATCGCCGCGATGTCCGCGACGGCGAGGACGGCGGCGCTGTAGAAGACCCAGCGCGCGCGGGTCGGCCACGCCGAGATCTCCTGCCGGTGCTCGCGCCAGAGCAGGTAGACGAAGAACGCGATTGCGAGCAGGAACGCGATCCGCGCGATCAGGAAGAGCGCCGTCAGCGTCGCCTGGAGCTTGAGGACGACGATCACCGCCGAGATCCCGGCGACGATCAGCATTCCGCGGACGAACGGATTGATGCGGCTCACGCCGCTCAAAGTAGCGGGGCTAGTGGGCGTACGTATCGTCGATCTGCCTCAGCGAGGTGCCTATCCGGCGGCTGATCGTGAACAGGTCGATCCGGCGGTGTCCGGCGTGAGGTCGCGGCACGAACGGCTGTGGCTACCGAGCGATGCCGATCGAGCCACAGCGCGCGTTTCGTCGGCAGGCCGAGGGTAGTGCAGCGCGTCGCGTCTTCTCAAGGGGTGGCCGATATCGCGCGGCAAGACGCGAGCACTAGAGTGCACCCCACTGGCTATGCATCAACGAGTGAACGGCAGGTCAGATTGAAGTCCAGGCCGTCCGGCATTCCGGAGGCGGAGCATTTCGAGATCGTGGAAGCGCCTGTGCCTGACCCGTCGGATGGTTGTGGTGCGCAATATCTACCTGTCGGTGGATCCCGCGATGCGCGGTTGGGTCAGCGGTCGCCAAATATTCCGAGCCTGTAGCGCTTGGTGCGGTCATGCGCTCGCTAGCCGTCGGGCGGGTCGAAGCGTCGCGAAACTCCGACTTTCACCCGGGCGAATACGTGACTGGCACGTTCGGCTGGCAGGACTACGCTGTGGTGGATGCCGGGGCGATCGAGCGCAAGGTCGGCGGCTCCGGCTTACCCATCTCGACATCGCTTGGCGTCCTCGGCCTGGCTCTCTAGCGAGCAAGACGGCGGGCCGCGGTCTTCACTCACCCCGCGCTAGTAGTCCCAGCCGCTCGTGGTCGATGGCATGCACCAGCGCGTCCGCATGACGATGCACGAGCTCCCAGTCCGATTCAGCAGTGCGCCGGAAGACCCACGTCACCCGCAGCGACCAGTCCTGCTCCGGGAGATCCCCGATCGTCCCTTGCTGTCGCTCGATGACGACGAGCACCGCCAAGTCGCCGGAGGTATAGGTCTCCACGACCTCGACCTCCGCCTGGCCGCCGCGAAAGAACTGCGCAAGAGCACCCAACGCCTGCGTCTGAGTCGTCGAATCCTCGCACCGGGTCGCCGCCGTACGGCGACATGAGCGTGTAGTCGGGCGCATGCTTGATCCTTGCGGCATAGCCCGCGATGTCGCCCGAAATCAGTGCTTGCGCCGCCTCAGTTATCCGTTGAACAAGTGCGGCGAGGTCTTCGTCGGTCACTGTGCGGGACAAGGGCCTCACACCTCCCTGGCGTCGGATGGGTGCTCATGCTACGGACGCACGACTGCGAGCATGGCCTCCCACGCTGCGATACGTCGGTGGTCAGCTCGTCGGCATCGCAAAGAAGCCGAGAGAGGCTCAGGCCGGCTTGCCCGCGATGAGGCTCACGTAGGCGATGTGTCCGAAGAACTCGCCCGCGTCCGACCGGCGGCGCGCCTCCGCTTTCAACGCTGCGGCCGTGTCCTCGCCGATCCGCCCCGAGCCGACCAGGGCATCAGCGCCGCGATCGACGATGGCGAGCATGTAGCCGGCCGACGCCGGGGCCTCGACGTAGCTGTGGCCCCGAACGTATTCGACGCGGAAGCCGGCGTCGAGCACGAGCTTCGGCAGCCGGCGGGCGAACCAGCGGTCGTAGACGCTCGACTCCACCATCGCCGCCGCGCACGCCTGCAACGGGTCGGAGCCTCCCGTTGCACACGTCACGGTCGCGTAGTCGCCGTCGAAGATCGCGAGACGGCCGCCGCGGCGGAGCACCCGCACGGCCTCGCCAAGCGCGACCTCCGGCTGGGGCACGTGGCAGAGCGTCGTGTGGAACACGACAGCGTCGAACGAGCCGTTCGCGAGCGGAAGCGCCGCTGCGTCGCCCTCGACAAACTCGACGTTCGCGAGCGTATCGGCGAGGCTCCGCGCGATGTCCAAGAAACCGGGAGAGGGATCCACGCCGACCACCTCCCCGGTCTCGGCGAGCTCGGCGAGTGCGCGGCAGACCGCTCCTGTTCCGCAACCGACCTCCAGGACACGCGCGCCGCTCGGAAGGCCGAGGTCCGCAAAGTAGGCATCGCGAATCGCCCCCTGTTGCGGATCGGCGGCTCGCAACTCGAGGATGCGTGCCAGCTCCTCGATCACCGCGGGTGCGGCTTGGCCGATGGTGAGATAGACGTCCGGCATCGGTTGAGTGCCTCCCGAGTCTTGCATGCATCGCCCTAGCGATGCCCCGCAGGATCGATACCCCGACTGTTCCCCGCGCCGCGGGGCGGCTACATCGACCTGGAGCGGTTCCGCCACCGCGAGTGGGCGCCGGCGCCCCGCCGCGGGCCTCTACGCGCGAGGGCCGTACACGATGCGACACACGTTCGCGACTTGGCAAGAATGGTCGCGCGTGAGCGGCCTGGTGGTGGCAGCGACCTCGAAGGTAGCGAAGGATCCGCACCTCGTTCGTCAGTCTTCGCCACAGGCTCGCTCCAGTTTGGGGCCGGAATGGGGCCAGCATCCGCTTGAAATGGCTATGCGGATGAGAGGACTTGAACCTCCACGGGTTCGCAGGGGGGTGGCGGGCTATGTCGGCAAGTGGCGGGAAGTGGCTTCGTTACGCCGTTTCCCCCACTCCCACCGCATGGCTTAGAGGGCGGGTTCGGCGTCGTTTGGGCACTGATTAGGCACAGGAGGCGTCGTACTGATGGCGGGAGAGGCGGAGCCGCAGTCCCGCCCCTCCCTGTGTCTGATGATCAGGCTCGTGTCAATGCCTGGTCACTGTCGCCTGCCGGAGCCACATCTGAACCGTGCTCCTGAACTTCCGGTCGCCGCACATCCGCTCCGCGATCTTCGCCTGCGAGAGCCTCTCCATCTGGAGCCGGCGCGCCTGCTCCCGGTCGTCGTCCGTCCAGGGGCGATGGTCGTGCTCGACCCCGTTGTGCGAGCCGGCTCGCTTGCGCGTCGTCGCGGTCTCGTCGGGGAGCGGTGACCGCCCGGTCGGCTCGCCGGTGAACTGGATCCGGTCGCTCGTCATCGAGAACTCGGTGCCGAGCACGGCGAACCGGAGACCGTGCTCGAGCTCGGGCGCGTGTGATGTGACCTCGACGTATAGCGGTCTCCCGCTCGGCGCGTAGACGAGCCGCGAGCTCACAGCCCGTGCCGCTCGGCCCGCCTGATCGTCTCGGACACCGGGTCGGTGCCGCGGATCGAGCCGCGCACATTCCTGCCGGTCGCCGGTAAGCCTCTCAGCCGCTGGGACCACACAACACCCGAACACTCGGCCCCATCACAGCGCAGGTGTTCACCGGGGCTGAAGCAGCCGCAGCACTCGAACTCAGCCGCACCGCACCGACTGATCGGATCGCCCGACGGGCTGGTGTCAGCTTCGACAGTGTGCAACGTGCGGCGAGCGGCGGCGGGCGGGTTCGTCACTCGACGGAGCGGGCGTTGACTGGTCTCGCCAGGGAGCTAGGCAGGTAGCTCAGGCTGAAGGGCCGTGACAGCACAGGGACATCCTCGAACGATGTTCAAGCGCGCGACTCGGCTTGACACGCACCAAGCGTCGTGAGGTAATCGCCTAAGGCACGCGAATGGCTGGCGCATTCAACCTGCTTATGGGGAGTCTTTGGATGAGGCGGACTGCCGCGCTGTTAACCGCATCCGTTGTGCGTGGCCGTGGTCGGTGCGGACGCATCCGCCGTCCGAGGCGCCCAGCCACCCGCTCTGCCGTCGTCTTGTTCGGACAACAGTCCATGTCGACTCGCCGCGGGCACCTATCGGATGGGGTTCTCCACGGTCATCGAAGGACTTCGGCTCATGCTGCCCAGGGGTTGGTCGACCACCGAGAACAGCGGAGGAGAGCTGAAACTTGTCCCTCCCGGTCTCCCCAACGAGTGGCTGTTAATCTGGCTCGACCTCGTCGCGGTCAAGAGCACCGGGAAAGGGGTCGGGACAATTCTCCCCGGCGTCGGCCGTACTCCCGACAAGTTGATTGGGTGGCTCACGCGCAATCCCGACTTCGCGGTCGTCTCCCGCCCCAGCCTGTCGAGCCTCGTACACGGCGTGCGGATGACGACCCTGGCCCTCGGCGTCTCCACCTCGGCGAACTTCGGCGATGCGGGATGCCCGTCGAATCCGAGATGCGCCGCCTTTTTCAAGAATCCGAAGAACTGGGGAGCGTCGGATTTCTACGCCATCGGCGCACCGGAAGAGGTACGCCTTACCTGGGCACGGTCAGATTCGGAGGCGCTTCCCACACACTGTTCGTCGCACTCGACGCAGAGAACCACGCCCGGCTCTCGCGCCTGACCGCAACCGCCCGAGGCATCATCGCGTCGATCCGCCTACCGGCCGGCGTCACCGGCGGCTAACGAGGGATCCGCACCCCACGCAGTCTGGTTCGCGCCGAGTGCGGCTGGCAGCCGCGCGACGACGAGAACGGGGCCGACGAGTGGCGGGCATACCTCGACGTCGACGACCTCGCCGGTCGGATGGTCACCTCTCGACTTTTCTTGCATCAAGTGACACGCTTATGCGAATGAAGTGACCCCATCATGGGAGGTGGAAAGGGTGAAGGTGTTTACTGCGGCAGTATTTTCGGCCGCCATCGGGGCGATGATCCTCGTTGGCACGGTCGGTGCAAAGGGAGCGAGTTCGCGCGACTTCGTCGCTGGAACGGCAAGTGTGCCGCTTCCGGACTTTCCCGCCCCCGGCGACACAACCGTCGAAACGATCACGGTCAGTGCCCAAGTCGGCAAGAAAGGGCCGAAAGGCGTGATCTTGTTCGAATCTCCAATCAGCTCGATCCCTGTGGCCAAGGCGACGGTGACCTGTGTGTCCGTCGTCGGAGACCTCGCGATAGTGGGTGGCACTTTCAAGACGCCGTTCACCTACCTTGGTGCAACCGTCAACCAGTTCGCAGTGGTCATCCAGGACGGTTCGCCCGATGCGATTCACCCACTCCCGTTCCGCGATGTAACGCGGCCACCGGGATTCGAGCCCTGCGACACCGAAGTACGGTCAGTGTTTCCAGTGAGCAGCGGAAACTACGTCGTCCACGACGGCGACGGTACTGAGACACACAAGAGCACGGGCCCAGACGCCCCGTGGCTCAGCCGCGGGGCGACCGCCTGGCGCGCGACGACCTGCCGGTGTTCTGTCCGGATGCGCCGAGCGCGAGTTCGGCGCACCGCCCTAAGGCTAGGGCAGCGCCGCCTGCCGCCTTGGGGGAAGGGGGAAGGGGGGCTTTGAACCGGACGACGCCGCCCCAAAACGAACGCTACCTCGGGGCACGCAAGGGCCGGGGGAATCGTCGCGAGGGAGGTATATGGTGCGTCCCAACCGACTGGAGAAGGGGGGCATGATGGCAAAGAGGTTCAGATGGGGTAAGCGACGGACGCTCTCGACGAGCGTTACCGTCATCGCACTGCTTGCGCTCGCAGTCGGGGTGACGCAGGGCATCGCCGGCAGCGGCGACGGTCAGACGGCGCCGGTGCAGCATAACAACGCAAACTGCGGCTTCGACGCCGGTAAGAGAGTTCATCGGGACGGCGAAGGTCACGCTCACCTCGGGGGTACGTTGACTGTCAAGGTTCAGCTCAGCGGGGCGGATGCTGGGAGTTATCACCTGGATCTGTACGGCAAGGAGTGCACCTTCCTCGAGACCATCGGCAAGTTCAAGGTGGATGCGAGCGGCAGCGGCTCGAAGGTCAGTGCGACCTGCTGTTACTCGAGCGGGGAGTACTTCGTCGACGCCCGCAACACAGATACCGATACCGCCAACGATTCGCTGATCGTCAGCCTTTAGTTGCGCGAAGTGGCTCGTGCGCCGCTCGCCTAGCGGCGTACCAGCCGGGCTGGGCTCTCGCACGAGACTGTTCGCGGTATCGTGGCTAGAGGCGATGCTCAGTCAAGGGAGACGGACGACCGATGCAAACCCTGAGTGTTGGCACGAGCACCCTTGAGGTAGCGCAGGGACTTCATGATGCGTTGATTGGTTTCCAGCCTGCGCTGATCCGCGACGGTGGTGGATGGAGAGTGACGGTGCCACTAAATGGCGACGTGGGCCGCGTCACTGACGTACTTGAAGCGCTTCACCGCCATGCGACAGCGCGGGAGGACGCAGCGAGGCCGGAAGGACGGACGCGGTAGCCCGTACCGCCGATGCGGGTTCGCCCGTTAACCGTTTAAGGGATCGAATCCGAGGACGGTGCTGAGATGGGCACGTCGAGGGACGAAGGCAGCGAGGTGGAACGCCGAATCGAGGAGTCGCACGAGCAGGAGATGCGATTCCTACGTGGCTGGCGGAGGCGGGCAGAGCAACGCCCGCGTTCCGTGGGTGAGACGCAGCCGCCCGAACGCGGTTGGTTTCACATGCCCGAACGCAAGTCGCGCGACGACGCTGCTAGACGCACCCGCTGACGAGGCGCATGTCGCCGCCCGGGTTGAATCCGCGTCCGTGGTCGTAGGTCGGTTTCGCCGTCCGGCACCCCGGGCGAAGCCGTTGACGGCGCAAGGGCATCCGAGGACGCGGTTCCGGCGGGCGATCGAAGGCCGCTGGCTTTCCATGCCGAGCTCGCCGCGCGTGAGGGCCGGGAACCTGACCGGCAATTTTGGCCCTGCGAGACTGTTTCTGTCCTGCGGCTCGAACTAGATGAACATTTACGCCACCTCGACGACAGCCAGCGGGAAGCCAATCACCTCAAACGTCGTCAACACGACCCTGCGGCTGAACGACACACGAGCTATATATAGTCGGAAAGCTTCCCTAGCGTGGGCCACGGCGAGCGTGGCAGTGGCGCGTAGTGAGCGAGCCTCCGCTCGTCTGCGCCGAGTGCGGCCGCAGCCGCGCGAGGGCGAGAACCCGGCCGACGAGTGGCGGGCCTATCTCGACGTCGACGACGAGCTGCCGGTGTTCTGCCCGGATGTGCGCCGAGCGCGAGTTCGGCGAGGACTAGGCCCCGGGTTTGTTTGTGCTGGCGCGTCTCGCCCTTCGTGAAACGGGCTGCACTACCCGGTGAACATCGCCGTTGTGTCCCGTCCAATACGTCCGAGCAGCGCAGCCTACCGCGAAGGCTAGGTGTGACCTGTTCGGTCAGCCTTCGGTGACAACACGGATTGACTGGGGCTTTCTACCCATCTCTCGCGGCTCCTACCAATGATGTGGGGTCGCGCCTGTGGCCTGGTGAGTTGCGCCTCGCCCCGTCACTGGGCCTGAAACGGCTCGCCCCCGCCGTCAGTACCGATGTAGATGCCGATGGGGCGCGAAAACTTGCCTTGTGCTCCGATAAGTCGGGAAGCCGAGGGCTTGTTAGGCGTCGATGGTGGCCAGGGCTAGGCGCTGCGCCAGGGCACGCCGGCGGCTGCTCGAGCCGTTCGTGAGGTCGGTGCGGTGCCGTGTGCTCGCTGTGATGAGTTGATCCGCTGGGGTGAGGCCTGGGACTTGGGTCACGACGATGTCGATCGCAGCCGGTACTCCGGCCCGGAGCATGCGTCGCGTAATCGTGCGACGTCGTCCCATCGGGCAAAGTTGCGGGCGGCCGATGTTCAACAGGGCGGTCGAGTGCGGCGGCGGCGTGTTCCGGTTGCCGCGAGGCCCAACCTCTACACCGTGCTTGACACGCTGGTCACGAGGAGTAAACCTCCCTATGCCCAAACCAGGGGTCAACAGGGGGGAAGGGATGAGACGACTTCTCGGAGGGTCGTTTGCGGCGGCCGTGGCGCTGCTGCTGCTCGGCCTCTTCACGGGCTCGGCGCGTGCGGTCTCGCTGGACTGCAGTGAGCCGTATGCGCTCTGCGCCGAGCCGGTCGACTCGATCGGCTACGGCGGCGAGTACACGGGGCACGACGAGCCCTCGCTGCTGTTCTACTCGAACACGGCGGGCTCGGGGAACTCGAACTCTACCACGTCAACTCCCGACCGACCCGCAAGATGCTGCCGAACCAGGACGGCACCGCGGGGCACCTGCAACTTCCAGCTGCATCCCGCGTTCTGGTTCGGGATGGCGCTGTGCGACAACCAGTCGGCGCCGGAGTTCACGCACGCCCCGTGCACGCCCGACAGCGACACGCAACATCTTCGACGGGACCAACCCGGCGGCTCCCGACTACATCGGCAAGCACCCGGGCACCGCCTTCCTCGAGCTGCAGTTCTACCCGCCCGGCTGGGTGCCGTGGCCTCCGGGCGTCAGCTGCGACGCCACGAGTGGTGCGCGGCGATGGCGATCTTCAGCCTCAACCAGGACCAGAACACCGGCACGGTGAACAACGCGGCCTGCCTCGGCAGGGTCGGGCTCGAGCCGGCGAACTTCGCGTTCGTCACGAAGAGCGGCACGCCGCACGCGCCGCCGGGGCCGCTCGACTCAGACGGACGGCATCGTTCACACCGAACCCGGCGACGGACCTGTTCATGAACTCGGGCGACAAGCTCGACGCTCGACATCCACGACGCGGCGGCCGGCCTGACGTGATCGTCCACGACCTGACGACCGGTCAGACCGGGCTCGATGACGGCCAGCGCCGCAACGGCTTCGCCCAGATCACTGTTCGAGCCGACGCGGCGACCAGTGCCACCAGGCGCCGTACACGTTCCGCCCGATGTACGCGACCTCGAGCGAGCACACGCGCGTGCCCTGGGCGGCACACAGCTACAACGTCGCCTTCTCGGACGAGATCGGGCACTTCGAGTACTGCGCGACCGTCGCCGCGGAGGGCGGCGAGTGCACTGAGCAACAACGAGGGCGCGCTCGACGGCGACGACGCCGGCTGCTTCAGCGCCGCCTTCTCCCTCCTCGTCCAGGTCGGAGGCTGCATCGCCACCGACAACGACTTCGACGGGGTCTCGTACCAGACGGTCTGGCCGGGAACGGATCCGAACCGGGGACAGGACAAGAAGTACCACCCGAGCTCCGATCATGTTCACCAGCCCGCTCTTCAACGGGACGCGAGAACTACAGCCGGGTCGCGTTCGAGGCCGACCTGCCGCGGATCGAGGCGGCCGACTTCGGCGGCATCTGCGACCGGTTCACGGGCGCGAACTGCGTGAACCCGCCGCCGGGGGCGAACTTCTACCCGATCTACACGACCGGGACCTCGACGCAGAACTCCGAGCGCACGGCCATTGCGTGTGGCAGCTCGGCGGACCGACATCAAGGGCACGACCAACACGTTCGGCGGAAACTCGGCAGCCGAGTTCGGGCCGCTGCTGTTCAGCTTCTACCCGAACCCGAACCCGGCGATTCGGCTCCGGACGAACAACTTCCGCAATGTCCTGAGCTCGAACCCCTGTCCGAACTAGCCAGCGGCACCACGACCTCGACCGAAGAGCGCCCCAGGGGCGCTCTTCGCCTTGCGTCAAGGGCGCGGCACCTGGACGCGCCGCACGTTCGACCAGTCCTGCGGACATGGCTTCGGCTTCAGGCAGTCCAGGCCGATCAGGGTCCCCGACACCTGCACGAAGTACGTCCCCGGCGCGAGGACGTGGCTCGTCCGTGCCCGGTAGCCGGTAGCCGTCCTCACCGAGCGCAGCGGCTCGTCGAGCCGGATGTTCGCTGTCACGAGCCTGCCGTCAGCCCTCGTCGCAGAGCCAACGGCCACGACGAAGCGCCCCGGGGCGAGCTCGCCGAGCGAGAACGTGACAGCGACCTGCCCACCCTGCGAAGTGGCGGTGCGAAGGCTCGGAAGCCCACGGACGGCACTTGCCACAGGGATAGCCAGTGCCGCCGCGAGCGCGGCAACCATCGCCGGCGCAACGTACCCCCTCATCGACGACTCAAAGCGTAACAAGCGCCGACGGGTTGCTGAGGCTAACCGAGTTCCCATAGACAAGCCGTAAGGGACTCAATCTTGCTCTCCGGTGATAATGCGTGGCCAGTTCTGGCGGGCCTGCACTTTTGGCGGCGGGCGTAATGCCTCACCAGCCGCCGGATGTCAAGTCAGAACCAACCCGGCCGCGGGAGATGGGTCACGTCACGCTCGCGGAAGCCCTCGCGCTCGTCGCCCTCTACGCGGAAGCCGAGCCGGCGAAGAACGAGCGGGCCGCGTGTGACCCGGTCAGGGACGCTCTGCGACCGTCCCTGACCGAATCCTGATTGCGTTCACTCTTCTCGTGCCGTGGATAGGCGTCCTGATGTACATCGTCGTAAGGCACAACGCGAGATCCTCGCGCCGGAGTCAAGAGCAAGAGGCGGCTGGGGGCGGGATAGGTCCGCCAGCCGTACAGCTACCTGAGTTCGTGGACCAAGCGTGCCATTGCACAGCCGAAATCGTTCCACCCCCGCCGAAAATCCCGAAAGAGTGGGTGATTGGGCACGGATCGGGCACAGATTCGGCCCGAAATGGCGATGCGGATGAGAGGACTTGAACCTCCACGGGGTTTCCCCCACACGGACCTGAACCGTGCGCGTCTACCAATTCCGCCACATCCGCGCTTGCTAGGAGGACGACAGTGTAGCCGCGCCTCAGCGTACGACCCGGTAGCGCAGATGCGCGACGCCGGGCGCCTCGACCGCGTCGATCTGCTCGAGCTCGACGCCCCCGACGCCATCCAGGAGCCGCGTTCCCGAACCGAGCAGGACCGGCGCGACCGACACGGTGAGCTCGTCGACGAGCCCGGCGGCGAGGTACTGCTGGACGACGCTCGCGCCGCCGGCGATCATGACGTCCTTCTCCCCCGCGGCCTCTCGCGCCGAGGCGAGCGCCGCCTCGATCCCGTCCGTGGCGAACACGAACGTCGTCCCGCCGTCCATCACCAGCGGCTCGCGGGCATGGTGTGTGAGCACGAACACCGGCACGTGGAACGGCGGGTCGTCGCCCCACCAGCCCCGCCAGGATCCGTCTCCCCAGCCCCCCGGCCCGCCGCCGAACATGTTCCGGCCCATCAGGTAGGCGCCCACGTTCGCGAGCGACGCCTCGATGACGGCGGTGCTCTCGTTCACCTCGCCGCCCTCGAGGCCGTGCGGCCGGCGCCACGCCTCGAGCCCGAAGGCCCAGTCGTGCAACTGCATCCCGCCCTCGCCGAGCGGGTTCTCGACGCTCGGATTCGGCCCCGCCACGAAGCCGTCCAGCGACATCGTCAGTCCGAACCTCACCTTCGCCATCGGTGCCTCCTTGTCGAAGCGGTCACTGTAGGGACGCGCCGCGCCCCCGGAACTCATCGGTAGGCTCCGGACGTGGTCGAGGAAGGCAAGCCGGCACCCGAGTTCGAGCTCCAGAGCGACAGCGGCGAGACCGTTCGGCTCTCCGACCTGCGCGGCAAGCCGGTGGTCCTCTACTTCTATCCCAAGGACGACACCCCCGGGTGTACGACGCAGGCCTGCGGCATCCGCGACGACTGGAGCGCGTTCGAGAAGGCGGGCGCGGTCGTGCTCGGCGTCAGCCCCGACAGCGAGGAGTCGCACGCGAAGTTCAGGCAGAAGTACGGGCTCCCCTTCACGCTCCTCGCCGATCCGGACCACGAGCTGACCGAGCAGTACGGCTTCTGGGTCGAGAAGAACAACTACGGGAAGAAGTACATGGGCGTCGAGCGCTCGACGGTCGTGATCGACGCCGACGGGAACATCGCCAGGGTCTTCCGGCGCGTCAAGCCGGAGGAGCACGTCCAACAAGTCTTAACAGCGCTCGTCTAACGTTTTCGACTTGAAGAGAGAGGCTTGCTCTTCGCGGCGGCGGTGGCCGCCGTTTTCTTCCCGGCGGCCGCGAACGCTGCGCCGACCGACAGCGTCGAGGTCGTCGTCACGCTCGAGGCGCCGCCCCTCGCCCAGGCGATCCAGCGCAGCCGAGTGCTGAGCGCGCGCTTCAAGGCCCAGCGGCTCGAACCTGCGCGCGCCGACGAGCGTCGCGTACCTCCGCTCCCTCGCGACCGCGCAGCGCGCGCTCGCCGCGCGCATCACCACGACCATCCCCGGCGCCCGCGTCACCTGGCGCTACCAGGTCGTGCTCGACGGCCTCGCCGTCGCTCGTCCCGCGCACGCGAGCTCGGGCGGCTCGCCTCCGTCCCGGGCGTCGCGAAGGTCTGGCCGAGCGTCACCTACCGGCCGCTGCTCGACCGCAGCCCGAAGCTGATCGGCGCCGACCAGCTCTGGGACGCACCGCTGTTCGACACGGCCGGCAACGGGATCAAGATCGGGATCATCGACGACGGCGTCGACCAGGCGCACCCGTTCTTCAACCCGAGCGGCTACACGATGCCGCCCGGCTTCCCGAAGGGGAATACGACCGTTCACGACCGCGAAGGTGATCGTCGCGCGGGCGTTCTCGCCGCCGACGAACACGTGGAAGTACGCGCGCACCCCCTTCGACCCGACCTACTCCGAGCACGCGACCCATGTCGCCGGGATCGCCGCCGGCGACTACACGCCGGGCGCGATCCCCAACCGCGGCCCGCTCTCGGGCGTCGCGCCGAACGCATATCTCGGCAACTACAAGGTGCTGACCGTCCCGACCGAGAACTTCGGGCTGAACGGGAACGCGCCCGAGATCGCCGCCGGGATCGAGGCGGCCGTCCGCGACGGCATGGACGTCATCAACCTGTCGCTCGGCGAGCCGGAGATCGAGCCGTCCCGCGACCTCGTCGTCACGGCGATCAACGCGGCCGCCGACGCCGGCGTCGTCCCGGCGGTCGCGGCCGGGAACGAGTTCGACGACTTCGGCTACGGGAGCATCTCCTCCCCGGGCAGCGCCGCCAAGGCGATCACGGTCGCGGCGGTCAGCAAGCAGCTCGCGGTCGCGTCGTTCTCGAGCGGCGGCCCGACGCCGATCTCGCTCGAGCTGAAGCCCGACGTGAGCGCACCGGGCGTGGACATCACCTCGTCCGTGCCGCCGCAGCGAGGGCACGTGGACGTCGTTCAGCGGGACGAGCATGGCTGCGCCGCACGTCGCCGGCGGGGCCGCGCTCCTGAAGCAGCGCCATCCCGACTGGACGGTCGCGCAGCTGAAGTCGGCGCTCGTCCTGACCGGCAAGCCGACGATCCTCTCCGGCGAGGCTCCCGTGACGCGCGAAGGCGGCGGGCTGATCGACCTCGTCGCCGCGAACGCGCCGCTGATCTTCGCCGCGCCCACCGACGTCTCGTTCGGCCTCCTGCACACGGGCAAGAGCGCGACGCAGTCGGTGACGCTGACCGACGCGGGCGGCGGCGCGGGCCAGTGGACGGTCTCGCTCGCACCCCAGACCGGCGTCGGCAAGGCGACGATCACCGTCCCGGCCACGGTGAGCGTGCCCGGGCGACTGGACCTGGCGGTCAGCGCCGGCGCAGCCGAGGGCGACGCGATGGGCTTCGTCGTCCTCAAGCTCGGGACCGTCACGCGGCGCATCCCGTACTGGTTCCGCGTCGTCGACCCGAAGCTCGGGCGCGAGACCCACGGCACGCTGAGCGCGACCGGCACCTACAAGGGCACGACCGCCGGCGGCGCCTCGCTCGTCACCACCTACCGTTACCCCGACGTCCCCCACGGGCCGCTCGGCGGGCCGGAGCGCGTGTTCAGGGTGACCGTGACGAAGCCGGTCGCGAACTTCGGCGTCATGGTGCTCTCGGGCAGCCGCGCCTCACCGCGAGTCGTCGTCGCCGGCGACGAGAACCACGTCACCAGCGTCCCCGGCCTGCCGCTCGTGATCAACCCGTACATCGACTCCTACGGCGCCGCGCGGCCGGTGGCAGGCGCGATCCGGCCCGGCCGAGGCAGCTACGACGTCGTCTTCGACACCGCGGCGGCCGCCCGCGGCCGCGTTCACGTTCCGTTTCTGGATCGACGACGTCACGCCGCCGGCCGTGCGGCTGGTGTCGGCGAGCGCGAAGCGCGGCGGGAACCTCGAGCTGTCGGTGACCGACGCCGGGGCAGGCGTCGATCCGCAGTCCCTGACCGCGAAGATCGACGGCAAGCCCGCGGACGTCACCTACGCGCGAGGCCGCGCGGTCGTCAGCCTGCGCACCGCCGGCCCCGGACGGCACTCGCTCGTCTTCACCGCGGCCGACTACCAGGAGCTGAAGAACATGGAGAACGTGCCGCAGATCCTCCCGAACACGCGCACGTTCAGGGCCGCGTTCCGCGTCAGGCCGTAGTCAGCGCGAGGGGTCGTGCTCTTCGATCGTCGGCAGCCGCTCGAGGTCGCGCTGCACGCTGGCGGCGAACTCGTCGCTCTCGGTCTTCAGCAGCCGGAGCTGCGCCTTCTGACGCGCGCGCGCGCGCGACTGGCGGGCCCGGGAGCCTGCCCGGCCGACGAGGCGCGGCCACTCCGCAGCAATCAGGACGACGACCGCCGCCGCGAGCAAGGCGATGAAGAGCCAGCTCACGTCCGTCATTCTAGTCAGCCGCGCGAAGGCCGTTGCGAACGGGGTCGGCTACCGTGGTCGCGTGCGAATCGCCGTCCTCGTAGCGCCGTGACGCTCGCGGGCGCCGACTCATCCGGCCGGCGCCGCCCGGGCGGCCGACCAGACGCTCGTCTTCCGCTCCGCGCCGATCACGGTCGCGGGCTACGGCGTCGAGCAGGGCACGCAGATCGTCCCGTCGCCCTCGATCGACGGCTACGTGACCGGGATGAGCGCGGACGTCGTCGACGCGAACGGCAAGTCGGTGCCGGTCACGAACGTGATGCTCCACCACGTCGTCTTCGCGAAGGCTCGGCGCCCAGGACGCGACCTGCACGCAGTTCACGGACTACGACGGCGACCGGTCGCCGGTCCCGATCGAGCGCTTCTACGAGGAAGGCGAGGAGCGCGCCGTCCTCGAGCTCCCGGCCGGCTACGGCTACCCGAACCGCGGCAGCGACCGCTGGGGCCTGGTCTACATGCTGATGAACCACAAACCGGCCGACGAGCACCGTCTACGTCCAGTACACGGTCCACTACGCGAGCGGCGAGACGCTGACGCCCGGTGCGGCCGTACTGGTTCGACGAGCACAACTGCTCCGCCGACCCGATCTTCGACGTCCCCGGGAACGGGCGAATGTTCTCGACGTTCTCGCAGGAGCGTCGACTACACGATGCCGGAGAGCGGACGGATCGTCGCGACCGCGGGCACCTGCACGGCGGCGGGGTGCGGCTCGACCTGACCGACCGGACCTGCGACACGAAGCTCTTCACCTCCGAGCCGACCTGGGGACTGCCGGTCGTCCACCCGATCATCCACGAGCCCGGGCCGAAGCACATGACGACGCTGACCACGGCCGACGGGATCCCGGTCTCGGCCGGCGACCACCTGCGGCTGACCGCGGTCTACGACAACAGCCTCCCGCACACGCGGGTGATGGGGGTCATGGTCGTGTACCTGGCGCCCGGGCCGGTCTCGAAGTGCGAGGCGGTGCCGCCGCTGCCTGGCGGATCCGCTTGAGCCACCCGTCCGCCCCGCCGCGCTTCCGGCTGCCGCTCGCGCGCGTTCCCGTCGGCCCGGTGCGCAGCGTCCTGAGCTCGTGGGTCGGCGACTTCCAGTACTCCGCTCAGCGGATCGTGGTCAAGCTCGGCACCAGGTTCCGCTGGCGCTTCGACGGGCCGTCACGACACGACGTCACGCTCGCGAACGGCCCGATCGGGTTCTCGTCGCCGTCGGTGTCGAGCGGGTCGTTCTCGTTCCGCTTCACCAGGCCGGGCGTCTACCGCCTGTACTGCTCGCTGCACCCGACCACGATGACGCAGGTCGTCACCGTCCGTTAAGCCCGGCCGCCGGCAGGCCGATGGCCTGCGGCGGCTAGGCCGTCCCGCTGACCGCCTCGTCCTCGTGCTCGCGGCGCTCGAGCTTCTCCTCGAACGATCGCCGCAGGTCCTCGCCCGAGACCGGCAGGTCGTAGCGCGGTCGCCGCGGCTCGAGCTTGACGATCCTCACTTCGGTCTCGCGCGTGCCGTGGCAGCGCGCGTAGGCCTCGGCCTCGGTCAGTGCTCGGAGACGCTGCCGCCTGCGCACGACGCCGATCCTAACCGTGGGCGCAGGGTGTGGCTACCGCAGCGCGGGCTCTTGCGCCGGCACGTCGGTGAGCGCTCCCGTCGCGGCTGCGCTGATCAGCTCGTCGAGCATCTGCACTTCCGCTCGTGCGTGCCGGACACGGCGGTCGTCACCGCTCAGCGCCGCGCAACCCGTGCTGTAGATCACGGCGGCTCGCTGTGCGTGGAGCTTGCGGACGAGCACCATCGAGCGCAGGGCGTCGCGCACGGAGCCGGCGCCAAGGACGACGACCTCGCCGATGAGCCCGGCCGCTTCGCCCAGCGCGGCGAGCACCCGGCCCGCCCGGTCACGAGTCTGCGCGGGAGGACCGCAATGCGACGCAGGAGCCGGCGAGGCGCCGGCGAGACCGTGGGGACCCGCACGCCGGCAGCACTGCGAACGACGCGGGTCCACCACGTCTGTCGCGGCGCTCTCGGAGACCGGCCACCCCGCTCGACGATGGGGAACGAGAGCGGGGCCTTCGGCTCTGCCCCCCAGCCGGAATCGTCGTTCGAGAGACCACAGGCGGGACAGAACCGGAACATGTCGGTCAGGGTGGCGCCGCAGCTGACGCAGGAGCGAAGGCTCATCGATTACTGGTACGGAACGCCTGCGCGGGTTCCTTCCTCCCGTCCGCGTGAATTTCCCGGACGGAGTCAGAAATCGGCAGAAAAACCTGCTCGAGCCTCGACTCCTATCCTCGTCGATCGCGGACCAGGTACGCCACGATCAGAGCCGCCGGGAAGAAGAAGAGGCTGAACAGGAAGAACAGGATGAAGCTGTGGCCTTTCCGCGCGGCGACCCGTGCCGGCCAGAACGCGATCAGGATCCAGATGATGAAGAGAATGATCGAGCCGACCCACCAACCGTTCACAGCGAGAATCATCTCGGCCTCCATGACAGGGCTTGCACGACGGGAAGCCCTGACGCTATGCGGGAGCGAGCCCGGCGGTATAGCCCCATCCGCATCAATGGCGCTTCCCCCTTCATCCTCGTACGCCGGCCGCCGTGCCACGTCTTCACGCGTCGTTCAGCTGGCCGCGTTGACGACGGCCATGGACGCGGTTGCCCCCCGGTCTGGCATCGCGAGAGCGAGATGTAGCTGGGCGGGCTCATCAGGCCCTGACGGCGGGAGAGGGTTTGCCGTGGGCAAACAGCCCGCCCCACCTGGATTGTTCGCGGGTCACCGGACGTCACAGCGCCAGCCGGCCAGCCTCGACCCACGTTGAGACTTCCTGAACAGAAAAGCCCCCTGTTTGCGGGGCTTTTCTTCACTCCCCTTGCGATGCGGATCGAGCGGGCCCGGAGGCCCGCTCGATCCGTTCGCGGAGGCGAACTTTCAGGCTGGCTGCACGCGGTGGTGCTGCTGCCGACCAACCACGAGTCCGATGCCGAGGAGGAGAGCAATCCCGATCCCGGCGCCGACACCGATCGCCCAGTCGCTCCAGGCGAAGTCGGAGCCGCCCGAGACCGGAACGTTGGACTGGAGCTGCTCGTAGACCCGCGCGATGCCCTGATAGCGGAGACCGTCCGCCTTCAGGCCTGCGGGAGTCGGGATACTGCGACGCCGTGAACGGCGAGTGCAGTTGATGCTCCCAGGTCGGTGAGGTGGACTGCGATGCCGTGTCCGAGGACTGCAGTTGCGTGTATGTCCGTGCGATTCCCTGCAGGCGGAGACCGTCCGCCTTCAGGCCCTCGGGCGTGGTATGCAGCGCCGTCATGGCGTCCTGAACGTCCGGCGGGGTCGAGACGATCACGTCGCTCGAGGAGAGACCGCTGCCGTACGGGTGTGCCGCCGCGTACCGCTCGAAGACATCGGGGGCAGCCCGTCGGGCGGCGTCCCGGGGTCGAGCCGGGCCCCGGCCGCGGAAGCGGTGAGGCCCGCGACGACTCCGCCGAGAATCAACAGTCGCCTGAACCAGCTGAGATAGGTCGAGGGGTACATCTTCGCCTCCTTCTCCTGAGCCGCCTAGTGCGGCTCTTTGGACACGAAGACGCCCGGCAGCCTAAGGATCGGTAAGCGTCCGGTTAACCATCCCTGGCTCGGGGGGAGCGTGGCCCTCAGGGGCCGGTGCCGAACTCGCGTGCGCCACACTCGGGACAGAACACCTGCAGCTCGTCGCACTCCTCAAGGCGCAAGGCGGCGGCGCTCGCAGAGCTCCGAGCCGGCGAGCGACAGCAGGCCGCGAAGCTGCTCCTCGGCTTGCCGTGCCACCAAGGGAGTTCTGACCAGGGTTGCCCGGGCCGACTCCCCAGCTAGACAACTCTCCCGCTGCGGCGAGAGAATGACGCTCCTGTCACCAGGCAGGCACGAAGGGGGACAGCATGAAGCGAGTGCTAGGCAGGCGCGGAGTCGCGGCTGTCATCGTGGTCGTGGTCGCGATCAGCGTCGGCGGGATCGCGTACGCGGCGATCCCGGATAGCAGCGGTGTGATTCACGGCTGCTACCAGAAGAACAACGGCAACCTGCGTGTGATCGACACCAGCAGCGGGAACGGCTGTTCGACGAGTGAGAAACCGCTCGACTGGAGCCAGACCGGCCCGACCGGGGCGACTGGGCCGACCGGGGCGACTGGTGCGACTGGGGCGACCGGGGCGTCCGGGCCGACCGGGGACACAGGGCTGAGCGGCGTGTCTGGTTACGAAATCGTCTCGGATAAGACCGTCAACACGACCTCACAGGGCGGAGTGAATGGTTTCTTCAGCGTCAGCTGTCCGCAGGGCAAGAAAGCGGTCGGCGGTGGCGGCTCCGCTGTCGACGGAGTTGGGGCGATCGGCGTCAACGACGGAGTCAGAGCTTCGCTCCCGAGTAACGGCGGCGCCGCTTGGGTGATCGCCGTCTGGGTTGATAATCCGTCGAACGTGATCGGATTCACCGTCACCGTCTACGCCATCTGCGTGAACGCGAGTTAATCCCGGCGTCAACTGCTCAGCAAACGACGAAACGGCGAGCGGGCGGTTCGGTGACGAGCCGCCCGCTACACCCGGCTAGATCCAGTCGAGCAGGGGAACGGGTGCGGGGCGGACTAGCCCGGGACCGGCCGGCATGTCAGCCTCGCCCTACACCGACCGCAGAGGCACCTGAGCCACCCTGCCGCGTGTGGGCGCAGGTCGCTCCTGCTGACAGCCTCGGCCGGAGCAGGTCCGCAGGCGTCGCAGCTAGCCAGCCCCTTCCCCCACTCGTCCACCGACGGCAAAGCTTCGAAAGGCCGCCCTTTCGTGCCTCGGCAAGACGCCCTTTGGTAGAAAGTTGGTAGAAACCTCGACTCAACGTTGAGACTTCCTGAAAGAAAAGCCCCGTGTTTGCGGGGCTTTTCTTCACTCCCCGGGTTGGACTCGAACCAACAACCCTCCGGTTAACAGCCGGATGCTCTGCCAATTGAGCTACCGGGGACCGCCAAACGGCCGACCCATCGTAGCGATCAGTTCCGCAAGGCTGCGCGCAGCGAGGCGGCTGCGCGCTCGGGGTCCGGCGCATCCGTGATCGCCCGGACGACGGCGATGCGCTCGGCCCCGGCGGCGACGACATCGGCGACGTTCGTCTCGTCGATCCCCCCGATCGCGAACCACGGCAGGCGCGCGTGGCCGGCCGCGTAGCGCACGTACTCCAACCCGGCGGCGGCGCGTCCTGCCTTCGTCGGCGTCTCGTAGACGGGACCGACGCCGGCGTAGTCCGCCACGGTCGCGTCGAGCTCCGCCGGGGCATGCGTTGACTGGCCGACGCGAAGATCGAAGCGCCGCGCCGCCTCGACCGGGAGATCGTCCTGGCCGACGTGGACGAAGTCGGCCTCGACGAGGACGGCGAGGTCGGGGCGGTCGTTGACGACGAGCGGGACCTCGAGTCGTCGCGTCAGTGCTCGCACCTCCTGGAGCACGCGGAGGAGCTCGCCGTCGGGTAGCTCCTTCTCGCGGATCTGGACGATGTCGACGCCGCCGCTGATCGCCGCCTCCACGAGCTCGGGGAGGTCGGGCCGGGCGTCGGTGATCAGGTACAGCCGGCTATCCACCGGCAACCGGGCGGGCGACGACCAGGGCGTCGCCGTCCGCGAGCGCGGTGTCGCCGTAGCGCTCGCGCTCGACCGGCTCGCCGTTCCGCTCGACGAGCGCGTACTTCGCGCCGAGCCCGAGGCTCTCGAGCAACGACTCGACGGTCTCGCCCGGCACGACCGGCTGCGCGCGACCGTTGACCGTGACCGTCACGAGCGCGCGGCGAGGCCGCCGAGCGGGCTCGACGGCTCGGCCGTCTCGCGCTCCTCGATCAGCCCGGCGAGGCGGCCGGCGCGGCCGGCCTCGACCGCCAGCCGGAAGGCATTTGCCATTGCGGCGGGGTCGTCCGCCTGCGCGATCGCAGTGTTGACGAGCACCGCGTCGGCGCCCATTTCCAGGCACTCGGCCGCCTGCGAAGGCGCGCCGAGACCCGCGTCGACGACGACCGGCACTTCGGCCTGCTCGATCATGATCTCGATCGTGTGCCGGAGCTTCAGGCCGCGACCGCTGCCGATCGGCGCGGCGAGCGGCATGACCGCCGCACAGCCGACCGACTCCAGCCGCTTCTGGAGCACCGGGTCGGGGAGCACGTACGGGAGCACGGTGAACCCCTCGTCGACGAGCTGCTCGGCCGCCTGGAGTGTCCCGATCGGATCGGGCAGCAGGTAGCGCGGGTCCGGAATCACCTCGAGCTTGATCCAGTCCGGCAGGCCGCCGGCACGCGCAAGGCGCGCGATCCGGACTGCCTCTTCCGGAGTAGCGGAGCCCGCGGTGTTCGGCAGCAGCGTGACTCCCTCCGGCAGGTAGTCGGTGATCGCCTCGCCGACGCTGTCGAGGTCGATCCGACCGACGGCGACCGTGACCAGCTCGCACCCGGACGCGATCACGGCGTCCCGCATCGCCTCGGGTGAGGAGTACTTGCCGGTGCCGGTGATCAGGCGCGAGCGAAGCTCGCGGCCGCCGATGACGAGCGGGTCGTTCACGGTCGCAGGGTAGCTCAGCTCAGGCTGCCGACGGCCTCGCGGATCTTCGCGAGCGCGAGCTGGAGCTCTCTCGTTCGTTCGAGGTCGTCCGAGCGCTCGAGCTCGCGCCGGATGCCGCGCTCACGCAGCCGCAGCAGCAGCTCCGTGCCGGTCGCCTCGTCGATCGACTCCTCGGCCGCGAGTGCGTCGAGCTCCGCGACGACGGTGACGAGCTCGCCGATCGGCCTCGACGGGATGAAGCAGCTGCTCCCGAACCCGGCGGTGAAGATCGAGGTCGAAGTGCTCCGGCGTCAGCTCGGCGAGCAACGAGGTGAGGGTCGGGTGGGCGACGACGCCCGGCGAGAGCGTCCCGTTCCTGGCGGACACCGGCCTCGAGCACCTTCGGGGAGACCGCGGCGCCCCCAGTGCGCGCCGCCGGCGCGAGGCCCGCCTGCAGGCTCACGGGCAGCCCGAGCCGATCCGCGGCAAGGCGGACGGCGTCCTGCCGCTCGGGCGAGTCGCGGTAGGGCGCGAGCACTTCGCGCACGCGCTCGAACGCGCGGTTCCGGTCCGGGATGCGCTCGATCTCGACGCGCACGCGGTAGGGCAGGTAGTCCTCGGCGGTCGTCAGGCGCTTTTCGAACGCGGCCGGATCGTCGGCCGGGTCGGTGCCCGCCTCCAGCGAGACGACCTTGATGTCGAAGCCCTGGCCGGCGGCGAGCTCCATCCCGCGTAGCGTCGCCTCCTGGCCGGCTGCGTCGGCGTCGAAGCAGAGCGCGAGGTTCTTCGTCAGCCGGTGGAGCTCCCGTAGGTGCGCTTCGGTGAGGGCAGTGCCCATCGCGGCGACCGCCGGCTCGAACCCGGCCTGGCGCAGCGCGATCGCATCGGGGTTGCCCTCGACGATCACGGCGCGGTCCTGCTTCGCGATCGCCGCGCGTGCGAGATCGAGCCCGTAGAGGAGGTCGCCCTTCCGGAAGAGGTCGCCCTCGGGCGAGTTGACGTACTTCGCGCGGAGCGGGTCGTCCTCGTACAGCTGCCGCGCCTGGAAGCCCCGCACGCGCCCGCGCGCGTCTGCGAGCGGGAACATCAGGCGGCGCGAGAAGTAGTCGTTGCCGCGGCGGTTGACGAGACCGGCGCCGGTGAGCTCGTCCATGCTGAAGCCCTGGCTCGCAGCGGCGCGCGCCAGCGCCGCCCCGCCGGGCGCGAGACCGAGGCGGAACTCGCGGCACACCTCCTCCTCCAGGCCGCGGGAAGCGAGGTAGTCGCGCGCGAAGGCGCCGCTCTCGGACTCCCAGAGGTGGCGCTCGTAGAACGCGGCCGCGCGATCGAGCAGCTGGAAGAGGCGCTCGCGCCGTTTGCGCTGGCGGTCCTGCTCGGGCGAGGTCTCCTCGTACTCGAGCGGAATGCCGAACCGGTCGGCGAGCCACTCGATCGCGCCGACGAAGTCGAGGTTCTCGTGCTTCTCGACGAACGTGATCGCGTCCCCGCCCTCGCCGCAGCCGAAGCACTTGAACGTCCCGCGGTCGGGCGAGACGCCGAAGCTCGGAGTCTTCTCCTGGTGGAACGGGCACAGGCCGACGTAGCGGCTCCCGGACTTCCGCAGGCGTGTATAGCCCTCGACGAGCGCGACGATGTCGGTCGCGGCCTTGACCGCCTCGACCGATGCGTCCTTGATCCGCGCCATCAGAGGTCAGCAGCGTACGCGAGGGCGAAGCGGTCGGTCATCCCCGCGACGTACTCGACGACGTCTTCGGGCGAGTCGCCGCGCGCGACCAGGTGGTCGACGATCCTCCGGACAGTCTTGTGCGCGCGTCTGTGCTCGGCGCGCGCGTGCTCGGCGAGGTACACGCGCTCGAACATGAACTCGCGCAGGCCGTGCATCGCCGCGCCGACGTCGTCGCTCTGGCGGATGTCGCCCGCGGCAGCAGAGGTCTCGACGAGATCGTGGACGAGCCGGTCGATGCGGTCGGAGCCCGTCGGCCCCAGCAGCTCGATCTCCTCGCGCGGGAGATCGTCGTCGGTGAGCATCCCGTAGCGGACGGCATCGTCGATGTCGTGGTTGATGTACGCCACGCGGTCGACGATGCGGACGATCTTCGCCTCGAGGGTCTCCGGCTCGACGGGCCCCGTGTGCGTGAGGATGCCGTCGCAGACCTCGCCGGTCAGGTTCAGGTTGCGCGCGATCCGGTGGGACTGCTCGTGGTGGCGGAACCCGAGCCCGAAGTGGTCGCGGAGCGCCTGGTCGAGCGCGTCCTCGCCGGCGTGTCCGAACGGCGTGTGTCCCAGGTCGTGCCCGAGGCCGACCGCCTCGGTCAAGTCCTCGTTCAGACGGAGCGCTCTGGCGACGACCCGGGAGATCGCCGTCGTCTCGAGCGTGTGCGTCATCCGCGTCCGGTAGTGGTCGCCCTGGGGATCGATGAAGACCTGCGTCTTCCCCTTCAGGCGCCGAAACGGCTTGGAGTGGACGATCCGGTCGCGGTCGCGCTGGAACGGCGTCCGGACGCCGCACTCGTCCTCCTCCCGCTCGCGCCCGCGCGTCTCGTACGAGCGCACGGCGAGCGGCGAGAGCCAGGTCTCCTCGTGCTCGCGCATGCGGGCCTCGAAGGCGTCGGCAACTCTCCCGGCCAGCTCGGGCATCGTGCTCCTACGGTAGCCCACGCCCCGGATCAGCCTTTGCCGGTCAGGCAGAGGGCAGCGAAGTCCGGCAGCCCGTCCCAGAGCGGGAGATAGCGTCGGCAGCCCACGCGCTCGGAGAAGAAGAGGGGCACGCCGAGAAGCGCGCTGCGGACGGCGACTGGAGCGTCGACCTCCGAGATCCGCCGGTCGAGGGAGCGGAAGAGCTGCGCGCGCCGCGGGCCCGTGACGCGGCGCGCTGCCTCGGCCGCGCGCAGCCACGGCGGCTGCGGTCCCTTGTCGTGCCAGATCTCGTCGTCCGCCACAGCGAGCATTTCCGAGACCGCGTTCGCAGGATCCGGATAGTCCATTGCCCAGCCGAGCGGCACGAGATCGATGCCCTGCTTCGGATCGCCCGCCAGCGGCAGGGCCTCGGGATCCGTCCGGATCACGACGTTGATGCCCACGCGAGCGAGGTCGCGGCGGACGAGCTCGGCAACGCGGGCCAGTTCGGGGATGTCCGGCACGATGATCAAATGGAGCGTGACCGAACGGCCGCCGACGAGGGCTCGTGCCCGAGCCGGCGCCGCGGACCGCGGCCTGGCAAGC
The DNA here is from genome assembly GCA_963847305.1 of uncultured Actinomycetes bacterium. Lineage (GTDB taxonomy): Bacteria > Actinomycetota > Thermoleophilia > Gaiellales > Gaiellaceae > DATBLE01. The sequence continues at coordinate 45,763 of CAWJZI010000015.1, forward strand.
ACTCGTCCGGGGACGCCGAAGGGGATCATCGTCGCCTGCGGGACCCCTTGCGTCGCCGCGGCGAGGTCGCCGCGCTCGAGCGCCAGCGAAACGGCCTGGCGGAGGCTCGGGTCGCGCAACGGCCCGTGCGTGTAGTTCAGCAGGATGTTGCGGGTCGACGTCGTCGGCGTCCTGACGTAGCGCCCGGGGCCGTACTTCCGCGCAAGCGATCCGTCGGGCGCGAGGACGCCCGCGGCTGGGTACTCGCCGATCAGGAAGTCGGCGTCGCCGCGCTCGACGGCCTGGACAGCCTCGCCGGCCGAGTTGCCGAGCGAGAAGACGATCGCGTCGAGGTTCTGCGGCCTCGCGCCGCCGTAGTTGGGGTTGCGGAGGAGGACCACCTGCTGCCCCGAGACGTGGGAGTCCGGGTAGTACGGCCCGGCGCTCGGCAGCGGCTGGGCGATGCCCCCTTTCACGATCGGCGTGCCGACGGGCACGGGCGCCGCGCACGGGTGCGCGACCCGGGCCGAGAGGTCGCCGGTCGGAGTCTTGAGCATGAACACGATCCGGTTTCCGGCCGCCTCGATCTTCCGGACGACGCTGAAGATGTAACGGCAGTAGTCGTCCTGTTTCCGCGCGCGCTCGATCGAGTAGCGCAGGCTCTCCGCCGTCACCTCCTCCGTCGAGGGCGGTGAGAACCGGAATCCCTTCCGTACCGTGAACGTGTAGGTGAGCCCGTCCGCCGAGACGGTCGGAGGGCCGGCCGCGACCTCGGGGACGATCGTCGCCGTCCCGCCCGCTCCGACGCGGTACGCCATGAGCCCGGCGCCGGTCGCGTGCCTGAGAGCGATCCCGGTGACGCTGAAGCCGCCATTGTCGGTCGTCGGGATCGGATCGCCCAGCAGGGCGGCCGTGACCACGCGCTTGCCGACGATCCTGCGAGCGGGCATCGTCGGCCGACAGGCCGAGCGACACGAAGACGCGGCCGTTCGCCACCGCCAGCCCGAGCGGGCGGTGGCCGAGGTCGTAGCTGACCGTGTGGTCGGTCAGGGGATCGATGCGGGTGACGGTTCCGGCGTTCGCGTTCGGGACCCACACGGCGCCGGTAGCCGGGACGACGGCCCAGGGCAGCTGCCCGGTCTCGATGTTGCGGACGATCGTCCCGCGGTCGTCCAGCTTCCAGACCCCGCCGCCCTTCTCGAGTGCCACCCACAGGTACCCGCCGGCGAGCGCCGCGTCCTCGACCACGTCGCTGCCGATCTTCCCCGAGGCGAGCGTGTCGCCGGACGCCGGATCGAGCCGCCAGAGCCGGTGGGCATCGCGCTGGACCGCCCAGAGCTTCTCGCCGTCGCTCGTCAGCAGCGAGGCCGCGAAGCGGGTGGCGCCCTCGAGCTTGCGGGAGAAGACGACCCGGTTGGTGGCCGGGTCGATGCGGGCGATGCGCTGCGGGGTTCCGTACGCCGCCCAGATCCCGTTCTTCGTGACCGCGACCCGGCGGCGGTCTGCGGCTGGTTCTCCTCGGCGGTCGGGTTCGGCAGCGCGATTCGGGCCGGAGCGCCGGGCGCGCGCGGGTCGATCCGAAGGACACTCGTCCCGTCGGAGTCGGAGGCCCAGATCGAGCCGTATCCCACGGAGGGGGCGACCTGGCTCGGCTTCAGCTCGGCGATAGCGGCGCGCCCGATGATCGCCCCGGTCGCTGGGATCGATCGTCGCGATCAGGCCGCCGTCGAGGTCGAGCCCGTAGAGGGCGTCCTTACCGCTGACGATCTGCTCGAACTGGCCGCCGGCATCGACGCTGCTCTCGATCTTCCCGTTCGCCGCCTCGAGGGCGACGATCGACTTCGCAGCGGGACCTCGCGGAGGAGCCGCCCACGACGACGAGACCGACGACCAGGCCGACCGCGACAGCGACGAGACCGCCGAGGACGACGAGGCGCCGTGCGGTCGCGAGCCGAGCGCCGTCCGCTTCAACGTGCGCGCGACCTCGCGCCGAGGGGCGCGTTCGGCCGGATGGATCTCGACGACTCCGACCGGCTTCTCGAACCCCTTGAGCCGCTCGACCCGCCGGAAGCCGAACGCGACACCCTCCGTCGCCCCGGCGAGCTCGCGGACCGCGTCGGACGCCAGCACCTCGCCGGGCCTCGCGAGCGCGCACAGCCGCGCGGCGCGGTTGAGCGCGCCGCCGCGGAAGCCGCCTTCGACCGGGACCGCCTCGCCGGCGTCGAGCCCGATCCCGACCGGCCGCGGAGAGCTCCTCGTCCTCGACGCCGCGCTGGAGCTCGAGCGCGAAGCGCAGCGCCTGCCGCGCCGAGTCGAACACGACGAGCGCCTCGTCGCCGCGCAGCTCCTGCAGCGTGCCGCCGTGCTCGGGCGCAAGCCGCTCGACGATCGCCGCGAACTGTTGCGCCAGCGCGGCGCCGGCCTCGTCGCCGTGCTCGCGCGTGTACGCCGTGTAGCCGCGGACGTCGGCGAACAGGAACGTGCGGAGCCCGGCGCCGCGGTGCGAGCGGCTGCCGGCGCGGCGGCGCCTCGCCGTGACAGCGCCGCCGGGCAGCCGCGGCAAGCTCTGCCGCAGGTCGGAGTAGCGCAGCGTCGCGATCCTTCGCGAGCGCCGCGCGATCACGGCGTCGAGCGCCTCCGGCAGCTCGGCCGTCGCTCGCTGACGGCGCGGCGCCGGATCGTTGACGTGCGCGAGCAGCGACGCGATCTCGTTGTCACGCTCGTACGGGCGGCTCACCGGTCAGGCACTCGTAGAGGACGCAGCCGAGCGCGTAGACGTCGACGCGCCGTCGACCGGCTTCCCCTCGATCTGCTCCGGCGCAGGTAGTCGACGGTGCCGAGGATCGCCGGCTCGCCGGTGAGGCTCGAGACCGTCGAGGCGTGCTTCGCCAGGCCGAAGTCGCAGAGGTACACGTGCTCGCGCCGCCGGCCGGCCGCGAGACAGGATGTTCGCCGGCTTGACGTCGCGGTGGACGAGCCCGTGCGCGTGCGCCGCGTCGAGCGCGGCCGCGACCTGGCCGAGGAGGCGCGACCGCGCGCTCCGGGTCGAGCCGCCCGAGGCTCTCGCAGGAGCGCCGCGAGAGGTCGCGCCCGTCGACGTAGCGCATCGCGAGGTAGAGCACGCCGTCCGCCTCGCCGCCGCGTAGATCGGGACGATGTTCGGGTGCTCGAGCGACGCGGCAATCTTCGACTCGCGCAGGAAGCGCTCGCGGAACCGCTCGTCGCGCGCGAGCTCCGGCGTGAGCACCTTGAGCGCGACGCGCCGCTCGAGCGAGACCTCGAGCGCCGAGTAGACGGACCCCATCGAGCCGTGCCCGAGCACGGCCTCGATGCGGTAGCCGGCGATCGAAGTCCCGGTCGTCAGGTCGGCCACTGGCGACGGATCTTCGCGCCGGCCCTCGATACCGTCAAGACGGCCGGGAAGCCAGACGACGCCGAGACGTGAATCGGGTTCACGGTCAGCCCGCCCGCTCGCGCCGGCGGTAGTCCGAGACGCCGCAGCTTGGCGCGGCCTCTCGTTCAGATGATGATCGGGACGGTGCCGCCGTCCGCGCTCCAGGCCGCGCCGGTGACGTACGACGCGCGCTCGGAGCAGAGGAATGCGATCACGGCGGCAATCTCGTCGGGCTCGGCGAGCCTTCCGAGCGGCCGGCCGGCGCCGACCTTCGCGAGCACCTCGTCGCGCTCGCCCTGCTGGTCGGCAAGACCGCCCTCACCGAGCCACGCGCGGGTCGCGGTCGGACCGGGCGTGACGGCGTTGCAGCGGATGCCGTCCTTCGCGTACAGATCGGCGACGAGGCGCGAGAGCGACAGCACCGCGGCCTTCGTCACCGAGTAGTGCGGCATCCCGGTCGACGGGCGCTTGGCTGCGGTCGAGGAGACATTGACGATCGCGGCGCTCTGCGAGGCCCGCAGGTGCGGGAGTGCGGTGCGGATCGCGCGCACATAGCTCATCACGTTCAGCTGCCAGTAGGCGTCCCACTCCTCGTCCGGGACCTCCTCGAACTTGGCCTGCCGCGCGACGCCGACGTTGTTGACGAGGACGTCGAGGCCGCCGAGCGCCTGCGCCGACTCCTCCACCCCGCGCTCGGGCTCGCCGGCCATCCCGAGATCGGCCTGGACGTGGTGTGCCTCCCCGATGCCCGGCGCCTCCGTGCGCCCGCAGGTGACGACCCGCGCGCCCTCCTCGACCAGCAGGCGCGCGGTCGCCAGGCCGATGCCGTCGGTCGAGCCGGTCACGAGGCAGGCGCGGTCGCGAAGGCCGAGATCCACGGCTCGCTAGCCTAGCTGTGTGACCACGATTCTCCTCGTCAGACACGGCGAGACCGACTGGAACCTCCAGCGGCGCGTGCAGGGCCACTCCGACACGCCGCTGAACGACAACGGCCGCGCGCAGGCGCTCGCGCTCGCCGACACCCTCGACGACGTGGAGCTCGACGCCGTCTACGCGAGCGATCTCGCGCGCGCGTTCGACACCGCGCGGATCCTCGCGGAACGTCGCGGTCTCCCGGTGACGCCCCTCCCGAGCCTCCGCGAGCGGAACTTCGGCACCTGGGAGGGGCTCACCGACAAAGAGATCTTCGAGCGGTACCCCGCGGCGAAGACGGGTCCTGGGGAGATGCCGAGACGCAAGACGAGATGCGCGAGCGCGTGGTCGCCGCGCTGCGCGAAATCGCCGCCGCACATCCCGGCGGCCGCGTCCTCGTCGTCACGCACGGCGGGCCCGTGCGGAGGCTGCTCGTCGAGTGCGGCCGCGACGGCAACGGGCCGATCGGGAACTGCGCGCTGTACGAGGTGCGCCTCAGGGACGGCCGGTTCGTAGGGATAGACTGAGACGCGGTGGAGGACTAC
>CAWJZI010000016.1:0-48936 GCA_963847305.1 uncultured Actinomycetes bacterium
GTCGCCGCCGGCCTGCTGGTAGACCAGCGCCGCCTGCACCTGCGGCTGACCTCGGGCCTGTCCTCGAGACCGAGCTTGGCGAAGATCGAGCCGACATGGCGTTCGACCGCGCGCGTGGACACGTCGAGCCGGCGCGCGATCGCGGCGTTGCTCTGACCGGCCGCGAGCAGGGCAAGAATCTCCTGCTCCCGTGGGCTCAGCATGTTCAGGCCGGAGCGGTCGGCCTCCCGCCTGCCGCTCACGACCTCTGTGAGGATCAGGGGGTCGAGGTACGCCTCGCCTCCGGCGATGCTGCGGATGATCTTCACCAGCTCGTCCGGGTCCGCGATCCGGTCCTTGAGGACGTAGGCCCGTCCCTGCGCGCCGCCCGAGAAGACGAGTGAGGCGTGTGCCTTGCTCAGATGCTGGCTGAGCACGACGACGCCGATCTCGGGCCGGGCCTCGTTGAGCTCGACGGCCATCCTGATCCCCTCGTCGGTCTGCGTCGGCGGCATGCGGATGTCGGTCACCACGACGTCGGGCTGCGCCTCCTCGACGAGCGCGCGCAGCCCGTCGAGGTCCTCCGCTGCGCCGACGAGCTCGAGGTCCGGGGCGCCGGCGAGGATCCGGCTGACGCCTTCCCGGATCAGGACGCTGTCCTCCCCGTGGACGACCCGGATCACTCGACCGGAAGGACGGCGGTCAGCCTCGTGCCGCGGCCGGCCGGGCTCCAGACCGTGAACGTTCCTCCGAGGTCGGCCGCGCGGCCGCGTAGTCCGCGCAGCCCCGAGCCGTCCGTCTCGCTCGCCCCGCCGATCCCGTTGTCGCTCGCCTCGACCAGCACATGGCCGCCCTCGGCGGCGACGCCGACGCGAATCGACGACGCGCGGGAGTGCTTCTGCGCATTCGCGAGCGCCTCGGCGACGATGTAGTACACGGCCTCCTGCACCGGCTCGGGCAGCGGCTCCTGCGGGAGGCGCGAGAACGTGACGGGGATGGCCGAGCGCGCGCCGAGGCTGCGCAGCGCGCTCGCGAGACTCAGCTCCCGAAGCACGGCCGGGTGGATCCCGTGCACGAGATCGCGCAGCTCCTCGACCGCCGCCGAGATCTCCTCGTCGGCGTAGTCGAGCACGCTCAACTCCCCGGCTACGCCGGCGAGCCGCAGATGCACGCGCAGGGCAAGCAGCCTCTGCTGCGCGCCGTCGTGCAGATCGCGCTCGACTCGGTGCCGCTCGGTCTCGGCGGCTGCGAGCACCTCGATCCGCGACGCACCGAGCCGGGCGGCCAGCTGCTCCCGCTCGGCGACCACGACCGCGAGACAGAGAGTCGTGGCCACCGCGACGACGATGTACAGCTGCGTTGCCAGGACGCTCTGCGAGATCGAGTGGAAAGCGAACGGGCCGTCGTAGTGGGTCACGTTCCAGACGGCGAGCGCGGACGCGATCACGAGAGTCAGGGTGGCCCCGCGCTTGCCGAACCGCACTGCGCTCCAGACCAGTGCGGGGAAGACCAGGTAGACGAGCGGATGCGTGGCGCGGAAGGCGGCCTCGGTCGCACCGGCGAGGATGCCCAGCACGACGGCACCCTCGATCCAGCGCCGGCGAACTAGGTTCAGGCTCGGGAGCTCGCTCCAGGCGACGGCAAACGGCACGACGATCAGGGCTCCCGAGATGTCGCCGAGGAACCACGTTCGCCAGATGTGAGGTGTGGCGTCGAAGGCGATCACCTCTCCGATCCAGGAGGCCGCTACCCCGACTGTGGCGCTGACGGCCACTCCCGCGGCGAGTGCGCCGAGTCCTCGCGCCAGGCCGTCAAGGGAGTCGAGCGGCGAGCGCGTTCTGACGAGGCGATGCAACAACCAGGCGGCGACGACGCACTCGAGGACGTTGCCGACCGTCTGCGCGAGCGCGGTGCCGACCGGGAGCGTGCTGTAGTCGTTGACGAGCAGGTCGCCGATCAGGACGCCCGGCCAGAACCGGAGCCCACCCAGGTAGAGAAACGCGATTCCGGCGCCGGCAGGAAGCCAGACGATCGAGGCCACCGACCCCGAGAAGCCGACCCAGTAGCCGATGTGCGCTGCGCCCCAGTACAGGCCGACCAGCAGCGCCACGCCGGTCGGGAAGCGCGCCCACGACGGGAGGGTGCGCGTCCAGGCGAACGCGAAATGGTCCAACCCCGGAACGGGGGCGGCGACGGCAGTGGCGCCCTCGACTCGTGAGATCGCAGCGGACAACGAGCGAAGCCTGCCAGATCGGGGCCTGGATGTCAGGCGGTTTTCCACACTCGGGCTGTGGTGATTGCCGACGCCTCCGCGCGATGTCGGGCGATTTGTAGAGTCTCGGGGTGAAGCTCGGCGCACTCGTCTGGCCGCAGTACACCGACTGGGCCTCGCTCGTCGAGACCGGCACCGTCGTCGACCGTGCGGGCTTCGACTCACTCTGGACGTGGGACCACCTCTACCCGATCGTCGGCGATCCGGACGGGCCGATGTTCGAGGGCTACCTCACGCTCGCCGCCTGGGCGGAGCACACCGAGCGGGTCCGGCTCGGCCTGATGGTCGGCGCGAACACGTTCCGCAACCCCGCCCTGGTCGTGAAGATGGTGACCACGCTCGACCACATCAGCAACGGGCGCATGTGGCTCGGGATCGGCGGTGCCTGGTTCGAGACCGAGCACACGGCGTTCGGGATTCCCTTCGGCTCCGGGTTCGGCGAGCGGCTCGACTGGTTCGACGAGTCGGTCGAGCTGATGAAGAACATGCTCCCCGGCGGGCCGGCATCGGCGCGCGGGCGCTTCTACCGCGCAAAGGACGTCGTCAACAACCCGCCCCCGGTGCAGGAGCACCTGCCGATCATGATCGGAGGCAGCGGCGAGCGGAAGACGCTGCACACGGTCGCGAAGTACGCGGACGCGTGGAACACGAGCGGCGATCTCGAGCGCGTCACGCACAAGGACGAGGTGCTTCGCCGCTGGTGCGACGAGGTCGGCCGCGACCACACGGAGATCGAGCGCACGCTCGTCGGCAGCGTCCCGATCATCCGCGACACCGAGGCGGAGGCCCTGAAGGTCGCCGAGGCGATGAAGGAGCGCAACAAGGGTTGGCGCGGGCCGCAGGACGGGCCGTTCGGCCCCGCCGAGCTGGTGGCCGAGAAGTGGGCGCCGTTCCTCGACCTCGGCTTCGAGCACATCTACATCGACTGCCCCGCGCCGTTCGACCACGAGACGATCGAGCGGCTCGCGACGGAGGTCAAGCCGATGCTCGAGAGTCGCTGAGGCGCTCCTTCAGCTCATCGGTCAGCGGCGCGCTGCGCCGCGTCTCGTAGTCGAAGCCGACGAGCACGCTCTTCGCCTCGGCGGCGACGCGGTCGCCGACGCGGATCTCGTGCTCCAGGTCGAAGCTCTTCGTGCCGATCCGCGAGCAGCGGGAGTGCACCTCGACCTCGTCGCCGAGGCGGATCTCGGCCCGGAAGTCGATCTCGACGCGGGCGAGGATGACCGACCCGAGCTGGCCGAGCGCGTCGAGCCGCGCCTGCTCGAGGTAGGTGGAGTAGACGGCGTTGTTCACGTGGCCGAACGCGTCGATGTCGCGGAGGCGGACCCGCTCGCGGACGACGAAGGGGAAGTCGCTCAAGCTTCCCGCTCCCGGCGCCGGCAAAGCCGGCGCCCCCGCTCCTCGATGAGCTCCGTCGAGCCTACGCCCATTGGCCCGATGCTATAGAGCGGTATGTGGGCGATTCTCGGCGGCCTCGGCGCCGCGGTCTCCTGGGCGATCACGTCGCTGACCTCCGCGCGGGCGAGCAGGTTGATCGGCTCCTACTCGACGCTCGCGTGGGTGATGCTGACGGGCCTCGTCGTCGTCGCTCCCGTCGCGCTCGCCCAGGGCAAGCCGGAGGGCCTCGACGCGCACGTCCATCGGTTGGCTCGTGGTCGCCGGCCTCTCGAACGTCGGCGGCCTGCTGCTCATCTACACCGGCTTCCGGATGGGAGGCGTCGGAGTGGTCGCCCCGATCTCGTCGGCCGAGGGCGCGGTTGCGGCGGTGATCGCGGTCGCGGCGGGCGAGTCGCTCGGCGCGGGCGTGGCACTCGCTCTCGTTGCGATCGTCGCCGGGGTCGTCCTCGTCGCGAGCGCGCACGCGCACGTTCCCGATCTCGACCACGTCGATCCGCGGGCGGCGCTCTTCGGCCTGGCGGCTGCGGGCGCGTTCGGAACCGGCCTGTACGCGACCGGTCGCGCCAGCCTCGACCTGCCGATCGCCTGGGCGATCCTGCCGCCGCGCCTGTTCGGGGTCGTCTTCATCTTTCTCCCGCTGCTGGTCGCGCGCCGGCTCCGGCTGACGAGAGCCGCGCTGCCCTTCGTCGTCGGCTCGGGCCTCGCCGAGGTGACCGGCTTCGTCTCCTACGCGATCGGCGCGCGCCACGGGATCGCCGTCACCGCGGTGCTCGCCTCGCAATTCGCCGCGCTCGCTGCGATCGGTGCGGCGATCTTCTGGGGCGAGCGGCTCGGCCGCCTCGGCGTGATCGGGATCGCCGTGATCGCGGTCGGCGTCGCCGTGGTCAGCGCGCTGAGCGCCTAAGTACGTCTCGAGGGAAGCCCGATGCCGGCCCTGGTGCTCGAACCAGCGCAGGAGGATGAACGCGGTCGTGCCCCACGCGAGCCCGACCCCGACCTCGGTCCAGACGAGGCCCGACACGGAGGACAGCGACGCGCCGGCCGCGACCTCGCGGGCGGCGGCGATCCCGTGCGTGAGCGGCATCAGCCGGCCGATCTGCGCGAGCCAGCTCGGGAGCGCGTCGAGCGGGATGTTCACCCCGCAGAGCAGCCACATCAGGTAGTAGGCGACGTTCGCGATCATGAAGACGTCGCGTGCGCGCATGCCGACGGAACCGAGCGTGAGCCCGAAGGCGGTGCAGGAGACGACGCTGACGAGGGTGACGAGCAGCAGCGCCGGGATGCTCGATAGCGGCGGGTTGAAGTCGAGCAGGAGCCAGCCCATCAGGAAGCCCCACGCGGAGACGAGCATCCCGCTCGCGATCACGGGCAGCGACCGGCCCATGAAGATCGCGAAGCGGTTCGCCGGCGTCGCGAGCAGGGGCGAGAGCGTCTGGAACTGGCGCTCGTTCGCGATCGCCATCGTCGCTGCGAACACGCCCGACATCGCGGAGGCTTGCACCGCGTTACCGACGACGAAGAACGCGTCGTCCTTCACGCCGCTGTACCGCCCGAGGTAGGAGAAGAAGAGGATCTGGAAGACCGGCCCGATCAGCATCGTCGGGATGTAGACGGCCGGCCGGATCCAGTTGAAGAGCCCGCGGTATGCGATCGCCGCCGCCGATGAAGAACACGCGGAAGAAGGAGGTCACGTCAGCGAGAGGGTCGCCTGCTTGCGCGCGCGCGACCTCGAAGTGGCGGAGGAAGAGCGCGCCGAGCGCGAGGTAGATACCGCCGAGCAGCAGGGTCATGCCGATGTCCGGCCACGGCGTCCCGCCGAGCGCCGCCTCGCGGATCGCCTGCACGCCCCACGTCGGGGCCAGCACCCACGCGATCGGGTGCGCCCAGGTCGGCAGCAGCGAGAGCGGCACGAGCATGCCGGTGACGAGGAGCACCGGCCACTCGAGCATGTTCGAGAGCGCGTTCGCGTTCCGGTAGAGGACGAAGGTCGAGGCGAAGAGCAGCCCGAGCAGGCCTAGGCCGAGGATCGTCGCCGGCACCGCGACCACGAACGCGAGCGGCTGCTCGATGTGGAACGGGATCCCGAAGGCGAAGCGGCCCCAGAGCAGGGTCGAGATCAGCGAGTAGACGCCGATCGTCGAGGTCGCGATCGTCAGCGGCAGGACGAGCAGGATGAACGGCGCCGGCGCGGAGACGATCAGCTCCAGCGTCCCCTGCCAGCGCTGCCACTGGATCGCGCCGCCGGAGCCGAAGAGCGTCGACGACCAGATCCCGTAGACCGCCGCGCCGAGCGACGCATAGAAGAGCGTCCCCGGCTTGCCGCCCGCCTTGAACATGTAGTACGAGACGGTCGCGACGAGCAGCGGCATGAACACGCTCGTCAGCAGGAAGAAGACGGACAGCGTCAGGCTCTTGACGTGGAACCGGATCCCGATCAGGAGGAGGCGCGTGGTTCTCACGGCTCGCCCACCAGCGCGACGTAGGCGTCCTCGAGGGTCGGCTCGCGTGCCGCGACACGGCCGATCGTCGTGCCGTCGAGCATCCCGAGCAGCGTCTGGGTCAGCTCCAGTCCCTTCGCCGACTGAACGAGCAGCACCTGCGACTGGTCGCGCTCCTCGACCGACACGGACGTCACCCCCGGCGCCCGGCGCACGCGCCCGATCGCGTCCTCGCTGATCCCGAACGCCTCGATCTCGACCACGGTCCGGTCGGCGACGATCTCCTTCAGGTTGCGCGGCGTCCCCTCGGCGACGATCAGGCCCTTGTTGATCACGGCGATGCGGTCGCAGAGCTCGTCGGCCTCGAACATGTAGTGCGTCGTCAGCAGCACGGTCTTGCCCGCCTGGGTCAGCCCGGCGATCGTCGCGCGCAGCTCCCGGGCGCCGACCGGGTCGACCCCGATCGTCGGCTCGTCGAGGAAGACGACCGGCGGGTCGTGGAGGAGGCCCCGCGCGATGTGCAGCCGCTGCCGCATGCCGCGTGAGTAGCCCTCGACCCGCTCCTTCTCGCGGCCGGTGAGCCCGACGAGGTCGAGCAGCTCGGCGATCCGGGGCTTCTGCTCCCGGGCGGGCACCGCGTAGAGCTCGGCGAAGTAGCGCAGGTTGTCGTACGCGGAGAGGCGCTCGTACAGCCCGCGCTCGCCCCCGAACACGTAGCCGATGCGCTTCCGCACCTCGCGCGCGTCCTTGACCACGTCGAGCCCGAGCACCTTCGCCGTCCCCGAGGTGGGGATCAGGAGCGTGATCAGCATCTTGATCGTCGTCGTCTTCCCGGCCCCGTTCGGGCCCGAGCAGCCCGAAGAGCTCGCCCGGCGCGACCTCGAACGACACGCCGCGCACGGCCTCGACCTCGAGCGCGCGGCGCCTGAACACTCCGGTCGAGGTCCGGTACGTGCGTCGCAGGTCCCGTGCCTCGATTGCTGCCATGCCCTGCCTACAACCTAGCTGGGCGCCGACGTCTTCCCTTCCGGTGGCTCGGGCGCGCAACTCGACTGCGGCTCGCCTTCACAGCAGCCCAATTTGAAGCGGCAGCGGCCGCATTGCCAGGAGCCGTGCACCCAGCGCATCAGGGCGCCGCAGCGCCAGCAGAACTCGGCGTTCACGACCCTGCGAATCTAGATAGGAGCCCGGACAAGGCTGCTACACTCGTCCCGCGCGGCGGCGTAGCTCAGTTGGTTAGAGCAGCGGAATCATAATCCGCGTGTCGGAGGTTCGAGTCCTCCCGCCGCTACCTCCTCGCAGCAACCCGAAGGCAGAAAACAAGACATGGCAAAGTCCGGCGTAAGAGAGAAGATCACGCTCGCCTGCACCGAGTGCAAGCGGCGCAATTACGAGTCGATGAAGTCGAAGCGCAACACGCCGGACCGCGTCGAGCTCAAGAAGTTCTGCCGCTGGTGCGGCCATCACACGCCGCACAGGGAGACGCGATGATCGTAGGCTCGAGAGACAAAGACCGCAGGTACCGGCTTTGCGGGTGCGGAGCGGGGTAGTGATCGTAGGCTCGACGGAGATCATCAAAGAGCGCAGGTACCGGCTTTGCCGGTGCCGGAGCGGGGTCTAGCATGGCCCGCCAGACGAGGTCGGAGCGGCGCGCGCGCCGTGAGGCGCGCGAGCGCTCGATGGGCGACGGCGGCGCGCAGCCGACCGTTCGTCCCGCGCTCCAGACCGCGCCCAGCCAGGCCGGCGGCCGCGAGCTGCCGATGGCCGGCGCGAAGCGCTTCATCACCGAGTCGATCGGCGAGCTCCGCAAGGTCGAGTGGCCGGGCCAGAACCAGGTGGTTCAGGGCACGGTCGTCGTGATCATCGCCTGCGTGATCATCGGGACGTACCTCTACCTCTGCGACCAGCTCTTCAACAAGCTCGTCAGCAAGGTTCTGCTGGGGCAGTAGGAGAAACAGCATGTTCCAGTGGTACGTGATCAACACCTACTCCGGGCACGAGAACAAGGTCAAGGCCAATCTCGAGCACCGGATCGACTCGATGAACCAGCGCGTGCGCTTCCGCCGCGTCGTCGTCCCGACCGAGCAGGTGATCGAGACGAAGGACGGCCAGAAGGTGCAGGCCGAGAAGCGCGTCCTCCCGGGCTACGTGCTCGTGAACATGGACCTGAACGACGACGCCTGGACGGTCGTGAAGAACACGCCGGGCGTGACCGGTTTCGTCGGCGCCGGCTCGAAGCCCGTACCGCTGTCGCAGAACGAGGTCGACCGGATCCTGCACACGGGCGCCGCCACCGGCGAGCGTCCGCGCACGCAGGTCGAGTACTCACTGGGCGAGTCGGTGAAGGTAACCTCCGGCCCGCTGTCGGACTTCGACGGCGAGATCGTCGAGGTCAACCCCGACGCGCAGAAGCTGAAGGTGCTCGTCGACATCTTCGAGCGCCAGGTGCCGGTCGAGCTCGGCTTCGACCAGGTAAAGAAGATCGACTGATGGCCAAGAAAGTTCTGACCCTGATCAAGCTGCAGATCCCCGGCGGGCAGGCGAACCCTGCTCCTCCGGTCGGCCCTGCGCTCGGCCAGCACGGCGTCAACATCATGGAGTTCTGCAAGGCGTTCAACGCGCAGACCCAGCAGGAGAACGGCCGGATCATCCCGGTCGAGATCACGGTCTACGAGGACCGCTCCTTCACCTTCATCACGAAGACGCCGCCCGCCGCGGTGCTGATCAAGGAGGCGCTGAACCTCGAGAAGGGCTCCGCCGAGCCGAACCGCGACAAGGTCGGCCGTCTCCGCCGCGAGCAGGTGCGCCAGATCGCCGAGACGAAGATGCCCGACCTGAACGCGCGCGACATCGAGGCGGCGATGGAAGTCATCGCCGGCACCGCGCGCTCGATGGGCGTGGAGGTGGAGACGATGAGTCACGGCAAGAAGTACCGCAACGCGCGCGCGCAGATCGACCGCGAGCAGACGTACTCGCCGCTCGAGGCGGTGCGCATGCTGAAGGGGTGGGACGGGCCGAAGTTCGACGAGACCGTCGAGGCGCATGTCCGCCTCGGCCTGAACGTCCGCCACGCCGACCAGCAGCTGCGCGGCACGCTGATGCTGCCCCACGGCACGGGCAAGCAGCTCCGCGTCGCCGTCTTCGCAGAGGGCGAGAAGGCGAAGGAGGCGGAGGCCGCCGGCGCAGACGTCGTCGGCTCGGCCGACCTCGCGAAGCGGATCGAGGAGGGCTTCACCGACTTCGACGTCGCGATCGCCACTCCCGACCAGATGGGCAACGTCGGCAAGCTCGGCCGGATCCTCGGGCCGCGCGGCCTGATGCCGAACCCGAAGACCGGCACGGTGACGATGGACGTCGCCAAGGCGGTGCAGGAGTCGAAGGCCGGCAAGCTCGAGTACCGCACCGACCGCGGCGCGAACGTGCACCTGACGATCGGGAAGAAGAGCTTCGACGAGAAGCAGCTGCTCGAGAACTACGCGACGCTGATCGAGGAGATCGTGCGCGCGAAGCCGTCGGCGGCGAAGGGCCGCTACATCCACTCGATCACGCTGACGACGACGATGGGCCCCGGCGTCCACGTCGACACGACCCGCACCCGCGGGATCGCGGAGGAGCTCGAGGAGGCAAGCAGCTACAGTTACGGCCTGACCACACGCGCTCGCCGGAGACAGTTGGCAGCCGCCGCGAGACCGGCAGAAGTCCAGCCGAGGTGTAGCTCATCGGGACAGGCCGAAGGCCTGTCCCCAGGGCTCGCCACGGCGAGCCTTTTTGATGAGGACACCAGATGCTGAAGAGTGAGAAAGAGAGAATCGTCGCGGAGCTGACGGAGAAGCTGAAGGACACTCCGACGCTCTTCGTCGCCGACTACCGCGGCCTCTCGGTCACGGAGATCGACGACCTGCGGACGAAGCTGATCGAGCAAGGGGCGCGCTTCACGGTCGTGAAGAACACGCTGACCAGGCGCGCGGCCGAGGAGGCCGGCGCCGACGCGCTGCTCGCCATGCTCGAGGGCCCGACCGCGATCGCCTTCATCGAGGCCGACGGCGACATGGTCGCCGTCGCCAAGGCGCTCGCCGACTCGGCGCGGACGACGAAGATCCTCGCGATCCGCGGCGGCATCCTCGACGGCTCGCCGATCGGCGAGGAGGACGTCAAGAACCTGGCGACGCTGCCGCCGCTCGATGTGCTCCGCGGCCAGGTGCTCGGAGCGATCACCGCCCCGCTGATGACGGTCGTCGGCCTGATCTCCGCGCCGGTGCGCGACCTGATCGGCCTGATCGACGCCCGCATCGAGCAGCTGCAGGCGCAGGGCGACACGATCCGGGCCGCAGGCGGCTGCCGAGCGCGAGCGCTGCCGAGCCGCCGAGGCCAGCTCCGAGGAACCGACGCGCCGAAGCCGAGACGGCGGAAGAGCCCGTCGCCGCCGAACCCGAGAACGAAGCGACCTGCCACTGACGAACGGCCGCCGCAGAGCCGGCGGCGACCGACGAGGCTGCGACCGAGCAGCCGAGTGAAGAGGAAGGAGCGTAAGACATGGCCGCATCATCGGTCGACACGTTTTCGACAACCTCGGGAAGATGACCGTTCTCGAGCTCGTCGAGCTGAAGAACAAGATCGAGGAGGAGTGGGGCATCACCGCTGCCGCTCCGGTCGCGGTTGCCGCGGCGCCCGCCGGCGGCGGGGCTGCTGCGGACGGCGGCGGCGAGGAGCAGTCGGCGTTCGACGTCGTCCTCACGGGCGCGGGTGGCCAGAAGATCCAGGTGATCAAGGTCGTCCGCGCGATCACGGGCCTCGGCCTCAAGGAGGCCAAGGATCTCGTCGACGGCGCTCCGAACGCGGTCAAGGAAGGCGTGAACCGCGAGGAGGCCGACGCGATCAAGGCGCAGCTCGAAGAGGCCGGCGCCGCCGTCGAGGTCAAGTAAGCGCTCGCCGCGGCTTCGCCGCGAACTCGCTCGCGTGGGGGAACAGCCGGTCCCCCCACGAGCCGCCTGAGCTCATCGTCGCATCCGCGAAGACGTCGCGGTTGCGGCGGCATGTCGGGCGGCGGCGATAGAGGAGATGCCCGGTTGGACATCGCCCGAAGTGCCGAATTGTCGGCCGGTCGTCCTGCGGCGATCACGTCCGCGTGGAGCCCGGATCGACCACGAGCGACGGCGAGGAAGCGGCCGGCTCCAAGTCTGCACCCGCCAAGTAGCCGCTAAACTGCACGGAACACAACCTCGCGCCAGGGCGTTATCCCTTGCGTGAGGTCCTTTAGGTACGCTATTCTCCAGGGTTCGCGCCCAACCGTTGTTCGCCCGACCGCCGCTGTACACATTTCTAAGGGAGGAAGTTCCACTTGACCAGCAGTGTTGCTGCGCCTAACGCGCGCAAAAGTTTCTCGCGCCTGAAGCACGTTCTCGACCTCCCCAACCTGATCGACATCCAGAAGGCCAGCTTCGACTGGTTCCTGAAGGAAGGTCTTCGCGAGACGATCGACGACATCTCGCCCATCGAGGACTACACCGGGACGCTCGCGGTGGAGTTCGGCGAGTACGAGTTCGGGGAGCCCCAGTTCTCGATCAAGGAATGCCGGGAGAAGGACCTGACCTACCAGGTTCCGCTCTCGATGACCGTCCGCTTCGTCAACAAGGAGACCGGCGAGATCCGCGAGCAGCGGGTCTTCATGGGGGACTTCCCGATGATGACCGAGCAGGGCACGTTCATCATCAACGGCACCGAGCGCGTGATCGTCACGCAGCTCGTCCGCTCGCCCGGCGCCTATCTGATGGAGCCGAAGGATGCGACGAAGCAGGTCTTCACCGCCAACCTGATGCCGAGCCGCGGCTCGTGGCTCGAGCTCGAGATCGACAAGAAGGGCGTCGTCTACGCCCGCATCGACCGCAAGCGCAAGCTGCCGATCACGACGCTGCTCCGCGCGCTGCCCGCCGAGGACCCGTCGACCGGCTTCCAGCTGGACACCTCCAGCAACGAGGCGATCATGAAGCTGTTCGACAACTCGATCTTCATCGGGTTCACCCTCGAGAAGGACGCGACCACGCGCGAGGAGGAGGCCCTGATCGAGGTCTTCAAGAAGCAGCGGCCCGGCGAGCCGCCGACGCTCGACAACGCGCGCAACCTCCTGAAGGCGCTGTTCTTCGATCCGAAGCGCTACGACCTGACCAAGGTCGGCCGCTACAAGCTCAACCAGCGCCTGGGCGTCAACGTCCCCGACGGCACCCGCGTGCTGACGACCGAGGACATCCTCGCGCTCGTCCGCAGGCTGGTCGACCTGCCGAAGCGCCTCGGCGTCGACGAGGAGTCGAAGGACTTCGCCGCCGACGCGATCACGCTGCCGCGCGCACCGATCGCCGCCGAGCTCGACGAGTACGAGGACTTCGGCAACCGCCGCCTCCGCACGGTCGGCGAGCTGATCCAGGAGGCGTTCCGGGTCGGCCTCTACCGCATGGAGCGCGTCGTCCGCGAGCGGATGACGACGGAGGACGTCGACACGATCACGCCGCAGACGATCATCAACATTCGGCCCGTGGTCGCGGCGCTGAAGGAGTTCTTCGGCTCCTCGCAGCTGTCGCAGTTCATGGACCAGACGAACTCGCTGGCCGGGCTCACGCATCGTCGCCGGCTTTCAGCTCTGGGTGCCGGTGGTTTGACGCGCGAGCGCGCGCCGATCGAGGTGCGCGACGTGCACCCGACCCACTACGGCCGCATGTGCCCGATCGAGACGCCGGAAGGCCCGAACATCGGCCTGATCGGCTCGCTCGCATCGTTCGCGACCGTCTCCGAGTTCGGCTTCATCCAGACGCCGTATCGGAAGGTGGCCGGCGGGAAGGTGTCGGACGAGATCGTCTACCTCGACGCCGCCGAGGAGGCGCAGTACACGATCGCGCAGGCGTCCGAGCCGATCGACGAGAAGACCGGCCGCTTCCTGCACGACCAGGTGCTCTGCCGCTCGATCGAGGGCGAGGCCGTCACGGCCCAGCCGAAGGACGTCGAGTACATGGACGTCGCCCCGGCCCAGATCGTGTCGGTGGCGACCGCGCTGATCCCCTTCCTCGAGCACAACGATGCGAATCGCGCCCTGATGGGCGCGAATATGCAGCGGCAGGCCGTTCCGCTGATGATCACGGAGCCGCCGCTGATCGGCACCGGCCTCGAGTACCGGGCCGCCGTCGACACCGGCGACGTCGTTCTGTCGGAGAACGCCGGCACGGTCGTGGACGTCGACGCCGACAAGATCGTCGTCGAGTCGCGCGAGGGCAAGGAGGAGTACCCGCTCACGAAGTTCATGCGCTCGAACCAGGGCACCCTGATCCACCAGAAGCCGATCGTCGGCCTCGGGGAGAAGGTGAAGGCGCAGCAGGTGCTGGCCGACGGCAGCTCGACCTCCCAGGGCGAGCTCGCGCTCGGGAAGAACCTGCTGGTCGCGTTCATGCCGTTCGAGGGCTTCAACTTCGAGGATGCGATCGTGCTCTCCGAGCGGCTCGTCAAGGACGACGTGCTCAGCTCGATCCACATCCACGAGTACGAGATCGATGCCCGCTCGACGAAGCTGGGCGACGAGGAGATCACCCGCGACATCCCGAACCGCTCGGAGGAGTCGCTGAAGGACCTCGACGAGCGCGGCATCGTCCGCATCGGCGCCGAAGTCGGCTCCGGCGACCTGCTCGTCGGCAAGGTAACGCCCAAGGGCGAGACCGAGCTGACCGCCGAGGAGAAGCTGATCCGCGCGATCTTCAAGGAGAAGGCGCGCGAGGTCCGCGACACCTCGCTGAAGGTCCCGCACGGCGAGGGCGGCAAGGTGATCGACGTGAAGACGTTCTCCCGCGAGGCCGGCGACGACCTGCCTCCGGGCGTGAACGAGCTCGTCCGCGTCTACGTCGCCAAGAAGCGCAAGATCGCCGAGGGCGACAAGCTCGCCGGCCGCCACGGGAACAAGGGCGTGATCGCGAAGATCGTCCCCGAGGAGGACATGCCGTTCCTCGAGGACGGGACGCCGGTCGACGTCGTCCTCAACCCGCTCGGCGTGCCGAGCCGGATGAACATCGGCCAGATCCTCGAGACGCACCTCGGCTGGGCCGCCGCGCATGGCGTCTTCGCGGAAAACGGGGAGCGCGGTAGCTCGGGAAGGGACGAGCGACCCCGATCGCCACCCCGGTCTTCGACGGCGCCTCCGAGAAGGACGTCGACGAGGCGCTGATCGAGTGGACGCGGCAGAACCCGGACTCGCCGATCAAGCTCAACGTCGACCCGAAGCGGCCCGAGGGCCGGCGCTGCTCGGGGAAGGTCACGGCTGTTCAGCGGCAAGACCGGCGAGCCTTTCCAGGAGAAGGTCACCGTCGGCTTCATGTACATCCTCAAGCTGCTCCACCTCGTCGACGACAAGATCCACGCGCGTTCGACAGGCCCTTACTCCCTCGTCACGCAGCAGCCCCTGGGCGGCAAGGCCCAGTTCGGCGGCCAGCGCTTCGGCGAGATGGAGGTGTGGGCGCTCGAGGCCTACGGCGCCGCGTACACGCTCCAGGAGATGCTCACGATCAAGTCCGACGACACGGTCGGGCGCGTGAAGGCCTACGAGGCGATCGTCAAGGGCGAGAACATCGCCGAGCCCTCGATCCCCGAGTCCTTCAAGGTGCTGCTGAAGGAGATGCAGTCGCTTGCGCTCGACGTGCATGTGATCTCCGAGGAGGGCACCGAGGTGCAGGTCCGCGAGGAGGACGACGAGCTGCTCCGCGCCGCGGAGGAGCTCGGCATCGACCTCTCGCCCGGCTCACTGCGCGCGGCGGCCCGCGAGCCGACCGCCGAGGAGGTGGAGGAGGGCCAGGAGCGCGTCGACCAGGACGGCGACCTGACCGTTCCGGCCGACGAGGCGCTCGGCGACGTGGACGAGACCGCGGAGACCGGCGAGCCCGTCGAGGCGGATCTCGCCGACGTCGAGCTCGAGGACTAAGCGACGACGACCACCGCTCTATCACTGAACTGCTTTAGGGAAAGAGGAACACTTTGATCGACATCAACGATTTCGACGCGATCCGCATCGGGCTCGCGTCGCCGAAGCAGATCCGCGACTGGTCGTCGGGCGAGGTCACCAAGCCAGAGACGATCAACTACCGAACGCTCAAGCCCGAGCGCGACGGCCTGTTCTGCGAGCGCATCTTCGGTCCGACCAAGGACTGGGAGTGCTACTGCGGCAAGTACAAGCGGGTCCGCTACAAGGGCATCATCTGCGAGCGATGCGGCGTCGAGGTGACGCGGCAGAAAGTCCGCCGCGAGCGGATGGGTCACATCGACCTCGCCGCTCCGGTCAGCCACATCTGGTTCTTCAAGGGCGTCCCGAGCCGCATCGGGTACCTGCTCGACATCGCGCCCCGCGAGCTCGAGAAGGTCCTCTACTTCGCGGCCTCGATCGTCACGGGCGTCGACAACGAGGCCCGCGCGAAGGACCTGAACGACCTCGAGGACAAGGTCAAGGCCGAGGCCGAGCGGATCGACGTCGACCGCGACGAGCAGCTCGCCGCGCTCGAGAAGCGGCTCCAGCGGCGCCGCGACTACTTCACGAAGAGCAAGGAGAAGGACTTCGACGAGGACGACGACTTCTGGACCCGCGGCCTGAACAACTGGGCGGAGGAGCAGGTGCTCCCGACGCTCGAGGAGGCCAGGACGCTCGCCGGCGGCCTCTTCGTCGAGATCGCCCCGGAGATCACGACCGAGGATTCGAAGAAGGTCCGTGAGCGGGTCCACCAGACGGCGATCCGCGCCGACCGCAAGCTCGCCCCGCGCGAGTTCGAGTCGGTCGCGAACGCGGCCGTCCAGGTCCGCGAGGCCCTCGGGCCGCTCTACAAGGAGCTCGCAAGGGCGACGGGCTCGAAGAAGGGCGCCGTCACCAAGCACATCAATCGTGTCGTCGAAGGGCTGCTCGACAAGAAGGCGGTGCTCAGCGAGGAAGACGCTGCGCTCGTCACCTCGGTCGACATCAAGAACCTCGAGAAGGCGCGCGACCTCGGCAAGGGCCTCCTCAGGGAGACCCTCGAGCAGGCGCCGCCGGACGCGAAGGACGAGGCGATCCGCGAGCTCGCGGGCGACCTCTGCCTGAAGACCGACGGGAAGATCGCCAAGGAGGAGTACGACGCGATCATCCAGTGGGTGATGAAGGTGCGCGAGATGTACATGGACATCGAGTCCCGCCGGAACGACGCCCGCGAGGCGGCGGTCGAGGCCGTCCGCCGGCTCGAGACCACCTGGCAGCTGTTCAAGGACCTCGAGCCGAAGATGGTCGTCAACGACGAGCAGATCTTCCGTGAGCTGAAGGACCGCTTCGGCTCGCCGTACGGGTTCGGCGTCTACTTCCAGGGCGGCATGGGCGCGGAGTCGATCCGCGAGTTGCTCAAGGGCCTCGACCTGAACCAGGAGGCGGCGTCGCTCCGCGAGACGATCGCTACTTCCAAGGGCCAGAAGCAGGCGCGCGCGATCAAGCGGCTGAAGGTCGTCAACGCGTTCATCACCTCCGAGAACAAGCCGGAGTGGATGGTCCTCGACGCCGTTCCGGTGATCCCGCCGGAGCTCCGCCCGATGGTGCAGCTCGACGGCGGCCGGTTCGCGACGTCCGACCTGAACGACCTCTACCGGCGGGTGATCAACCGGAACAATCGTCTGAAAAGACTTCTTGATCTCGGAGCTCCAGAGATCATCGTCAACAACGAGAAGCGCATGCTCCAGGAGGCCGTCGACGCGCTGTTCGACAACGGCCGCCGGGGGCGCGCGGTCACGGGCCCGGGCAACCGGGCGCTGAAGTCGCTGTCCGACATGCTCAAGGGCAAGCAGGGCCGGTTCCGCCAGAACCTGCTCGGCAAGCGCGTGGACTACTCGGGCCGCTCCGTGATCGTCGCCGGGCCGAACCTGCGGCTGCACCAGTGCGGCCTGCCGAAGCTGATGGCGCTCGAGCTCTTCAAGCCGTTCATCATGAGCCGGCTCGTCGAGCGGAAGTCCGTTCAGAACATCAAGGCGGCGAAGAAGTACGTCGACTCGATGGTCCCCGAGGTCTGGGACGTGCTCGAGGAGGTGATCGCCGAGCATCCGGTGCTCCTCAACCGCGCGCCGACGCTCCACCGCCTCGGTATCCAGGCGTTCGAGCCCATCCTGGTCGAGGGCAAGGCGATCCAGGTGCACCCGCTCGTCTGCCACGCGTTCAACGCCGACTTCGACGGCGACCAGATGGCAGTCCATCTGCCGCTGTCGGCGGAGGCGCAGGCCGAGGCGCGGATCCTGATGCTCTCCTCGAACAACATCCTCTCGCCCGCCCACGGGCGGCCGCTGGCCACTCCGACCCAGGACATGATCCTCGGCGGCTACTTCCTCACGTACTCCGACAAGGATATGAGCCAGATCGACGTGACGAAGATGAAGCCGGAGGAGCGGCCCAAGCGCTTCGGCTCGGTCGACGAGGTCGTGCTCGCTCTCGAGAACAAGCAGGTCGAGCTCCAGCAGCTGATCGAGTACCGCCACCACGGCGAGGTGCTCGTCACCACGCCGGGCCGCGTCGTGTTCAACTCGGCCGTCGAGCGCGCCGTCATCGACGCGTTCCGCGGCCATGCCTCCAACGGCGGGGGCGAGGGCAAGCAGCCGGTCGAGTTCCAGTTCATCAACCGGACGCTCCCGAAGAAGGAGATGGACGCCTTCATCACGGAGCTCTCCGACCGCCACGGCGCGCACACGCTCGCCAGCGTGCTCGACACGATCAAGTCTCTCGGGTTCCGCTACGCGACCCAGGCCGGCGTGACGATCTCGAAGAACGACATCGTCATCCCGCGCGAGAAGGACGAGATCCTCGCCGAGTACGAGAAGCGCGTCGCCGAGGTCGAGGGCCAGTACGAGCGCGGCCTGATCACGGAGGAGGAGCGGCACGAGAGCATCGTCAACATCTGGACGGAGGCGACCGACACCGTCGCCGACGCGATGGAGAAGACGCTCTTCGAGCTGAACCCGATCTTCATGATGGCCAACTCGGGAGCCCGCGGATCCTTCAAGCAGATCCGCCAGCTCGCCGGCATGCGCGGCCTGATGGCGAATCCGAAGGGTGAGATCATCGAGCGCCCGATCAAGGCCAACTTCATGGAGGGCCTGTCGGTGCTCGAGTACTTCATCTCGACCCACGGCGCCCGCAAGGGCCTTGCCGACACGGCGCTGCGCACGGCCGACTCGGGCTACCTGACGCGGCGTCTCGTCGACGTCGCCCAGGACGTGATCATCCGCGACGAGGACTGCAAGTCGACGGAGTTCGTCGAGCTGCCGATCTTCCTGCCCGAGGGCCTGAACCGCAGCCTGATGGGCCGGATCGTCGCGCATGACGTCCACAAGCCGCTCGCCTCGGGCAAGCCGGGCAAGACGGTTCTGGCCGAGAAGGGGCAGACGCTCGACAACAAGCTGCTCCAGTCGATCGTCGACGAGCTCGAGGGCAACGAGATCGAGGTGCTGCCCGTCCGCTCGGTGTTGAAGTGCAAGAGCGAGTACGGCGTGTGCCGGGCCTGCTACGGCATCTTCCTCGCCACCGGCGGGATGTGCGAGGTCGGCGACGCGGTCGGGATCATCGCCGCGCAGTCGATCGGCGAGCCCGGGACGCAGCTGACGATGCGGACCTTCCACACCGGCGGTGTCGCCGGCGCCGACATCACGCACGGTCTCCCCCGCGTGGTGGAGATCTTCGAGGCCCGCAACCCGAAGGGTGCGGCGAAGCTCGCGGAGATCGGCGGCAAGATTCACGTCGAGGACACCGACCGTGGCCCGAAGGTGACGGTCGAGCCGATGACGACGAAGGAGGATGCGGAGCCGAAGGAGTACGCGCTCCCGCGGCGCACGCGCCTGCTCGTCAAGACGGGTGACGACATCGAACCCGGCGACCCGCTGCACGAGGGGTCGCTGAACCCGGCCGAGCTGCTCGAGCTGCACTACAAGGGCGGCCGCGGGTCGACTCCGACCGAGCTGTACCTCGTCCGCGAGGTGCAGAAGGTCTACAAGTCACAGGGCGTCGACATTCACGACAAGCACATCGAGCTGATCGTCCGGCAGATGCTGAAGAAGGTCCGGATCGAGAACTCCGGCTCGACCGACTTCCTGCCCGGCCAGATGGTCGACAAGGTCGTCCTCGAGCGCGAGAACAAGCGGGTGAAGAAGGAGAAGGGCGAGCAGGCGACGTTCGAGCCGCTGATCCTCGGGATCACGAAGGCGTCGCTCGCGACCGAGTCCTTCCTTTCCGCCGCCTCCTTCCAGGAGACGACCAAGGTGCTGACCGACGCCTCGATCGAGGGCAAGGTCGACCGCCTGCTCGGCCTGAAGGAGAACGTGATCATCGGAAAGCTGATCCCGGCCGCGACCGGCCTGAAGCGGTACCGGACGATCGACATCGGCCCGTCAGAGAAGGTGCCGAAGGAGGCATACGAGCGCGAGACGCTGCTCGCCGCCCTCCAGGAGATCGGCTCCGACGGCGGCTCGATCGATCTCGCGTCGCTCGGCCTCGACTTCGGCGGCCAGCCCGACCTGAACGACGAGGCGAAGCCGAAGGAAGCCGGCGAGGCCGAGGAGATCCCCGAGGTGGATTCTCCTCTCGACGAGGGCTGACAGGTCGTCATTCGTGGGGAGGCTCTCGGGCTTCCCCA
This sequence comes from uncultured Actinomycetes bacterium, assembly GCA_963847305.1. Lineage (GTDB taxonomy): Bacteria > Actinomycetota > Thermoleophilia > Gaiellales > Gaiellaceae > DATBLE01. The sequence goes on from CAWJZI010000016.1 coordinate 19,734, forward strand.
CGAGTTGGCCGTGCCGGCGCGGGAGCTCGGCGGTCGTTCGGCGTTGGTTTGTGCGCCTTGACCAAGGCCACTTCCTGGTTACGGTTAGGGTTGTACATGCGTTCGCGTGTATGACTGAGGGAGAGGGAAACATGCGCAAGCCCGTGGACGCTTTCGCCACTGTCTCGGCGGACGGCTCTGAAGATCGCATCCGAGGCGTCAGAGCCTAGGTCGGAAAGCACGATGACGGCACTGGTCATTGCGTTGTCGGCCGCCCTCGTGGGTGTGGTGATCTTCATTGCAGCTACCCAGAGGCGGTCCTCGTGGCGCGGAGGTCGCAAACCCGAGGCAGAAGAGCTCAAGCGCGCCCAGTTCGAGCTCCGCTGGGCACGGCAGCTTTCGGGTCTCGCGGAAACACTCGATCTGGACGAACTCCTCGCCCGTGTGCTCCAGGGTGCCGCGCTACTCGCAGGCGCGGATGCGGCGGCGGTCGCGCTGTGGCCAGAGGGCGAACCGCCGATCGTGAAGGGCATGAATCTGAAAGCCGATGAAGCGTTGCCTCTCCTGGGAAGCTGGCCGCCCGAGAGCCGTTCCCGTGCCCTCACGATCCGCTACCGCTTCCCGGGCGAAGGCGCCGGCGCCGCGAACGCAATTCAGCTCGGCGTGTTGGTGCCCCTGTCTGCCGACCCAAGCTCGCCCACGGGGACGCTGGCCGTATTCTGGCGTCGGGCGGCAAAAGAGCTGGACGAGGACGATCTTTCCGCACTCGAGGATCTGGCCCTGACGGCGGGGAAAGCAATCGAGAACGCTCGCCAGTTCGAGGAGTTGCATGAGCTCGCGGTGCGAGATCCCCTTACCGGGCTCCACAATCGCCGCTACTTCGACGACACGCTCGACCATGAGGTCAAGCGCGCGCATCGCTACGACCGCCGTCTCGCCCTGATCTTCTTCGACCTCGACGACTTCAAGGCCATCAACGAGGACATCGGGCATCTGGGAGGCGACTCGGTGCTCGCGGAGATGGCACAGCGGCTGGGGCTGGTCGTGCGCGGAGCCGACATTCCGTGTCGCGTCGGAGGTGACGAGTTCGCCGTCATACTGCCCGAATCGTCCGTGGAGGATGCCGAGCTTTTCTTCCGTCGACTGAAGCTCGCGATCCAGGGGCAACCTGTTGGGCGGGTGCCGCATCTTCAAATCTCCGCCGGTATGGCCGAGCTTGGTCGCGACGACGACGCGACCTCGCTGTTCCGTCGCGTGGACCAGGCCCTCTACCGGGCCAAGCGCGCCGGCAAAGGGCGGGTCATGGCGGCGGACGATTCCGAGGAGGCGAGCGAAGCGTCCTAGAGCCGTCGCCCGCGCGCGAGGCGGGCAGCCTTAGTGGTGGTGCCCGTTGCCGTTGCCGGAGTGCCCGGGTGGTCCCGTGTGGACGTGGTTCGGGTCGCCATTTCCATTGCCGGGTCGGATGTCCCCGACGACGGCTGCTGCTGCGGAGTCGTCACCGGGGGCGTCGACGAGGGCGGGGGGCTCCACGACGGCGGAGGCGCCGAGGAGGGGGGCGGTGTCGACGTCGGGGGAGGGGTCGTCGTCGGCGGGGTCGCCGTCGGCGGAGACGGAGGCGAAGGAGCCGACGACGGGGGCTTCTGCTTGTCCGACTGATTCGAGCCCTGCGTCGTTCGCGACTCGACGACGGTGGCGGCGTCCGACACAGAAGCGCTCGTCGCGGCCACGGGTTCCTCCGGGACGACCGGAGGAGTTGCCGTCGGCGGAGCCGCCGGTTCGACCGTCCCCGGCGTCGGCTTCGGCTGCCTGTTCGGCCTCGGCTTTGGCTCCTTCTTGGTGTTCTGCCCGTCCGTGCCGGTTGCCGACGGCTTCGGTGATGTCGAGGTCGAGGAAGGCCCGGAATCGGGGGCGTCGGGGGCAGGAACGGCTCAGCCGGCGCGAGCGACTGAACCGTGATCCGGCGAGAAGCGAGTTGAGTCGACGCCTCCCTGCTCGAGAGGACGGCGTGCACCCGGGGAGCGGCCGCAAGGAGCGCGGCCGGATGGAGTGCCACGTGGGCGGGACGGTTCGCCGCGTCCGAAAGAAGCTCTGTCGCCTCGGAAGAGGCGACCGAAACAGGCGCAGGCGCGTCCGGCTGTGCGGCGGGAGGCATGTCGACCTTGCGCCCCTCTGGGTGCTCAGGGGCCGCCGCCAGGTTGGGCTTTCCCGCAGGGCGAGCGGCGAGATAGACCGACGCTGCGCTTCCGGCTGCGAACAGGCCGACCCCTGCTGTGAGCGCGACCTGGCCGGGCGCGATCGCGAGCGCGGCAAGCGCCGCCACGGCCCGTCGCGGCGCGACCGGAGGGGCGGTCGCCGCCGCAGGCCTGCGCAGGAGCGCACCGGCGCCGACCGCTGCGATCGTGGGTAGGAGCACCGGGACGGCCGCCGCCGAGTCGACGCCGAAGATTCTGGCCGCGCGACGGGCACATTCGATCCGGTCGAATGGCTCGGGATGCGGCGGAATGAAGACCTGGAAGCCCTCGTCGTACGAGCGCCGGCAGATTGAGCACTCGGGCATGGCCGCCAGATATACCGGGGAGGTCGGACGTGGCCAACGCGCAAGTCCGCCGTGCGGATCGCTATTTTCGACACTTTGCGGATTGGTTTTTCGACGTGGCGTGCCGAGCTTCTTTGCTACCATGCGGCGCTGGGTTGGCGGTGGCTGACTGCCCCGCCGGCCTTTGTTGTGTGCAAACCCTCTCCAGAAGGACCCAGCTGAACCGATGCCGACTGTGAACCAACTCGTCAGGAAGGGCCGCCAGGCGCCGAAGTCGAAGGTGAAGACGCCTGCGCTGCGCGGCGCGCCGCAGAAGCGGGGCGTCTGCACGCGTGTCTATACGACGACGCCGAAGAAGCCGAATTCGGCGCTTCGGAAGGTCGCCCGCGTCCGCCTGACGAACCAGATGGAGGTCGGCGCGTACATTCCCGGTGAGGGGCACAACTTGCAGGAGCACTCCGTCGTGCTGATCCGCGGCGGCCGCGTCAAGGACCTGCCGGGCTTCCGCTACAAGGTGATCCGCGCCGCGCTCGACTCGTCGGGCGTCGCCGATCGCAAGCAGGCGCGCTCGAAGTACGGCGCCAAGCGAGGCTCGTAACCGTGCCGCGCCGCGCAGAAGTCCAGGTTCGTCCGCTGGACCCGGATCCGATCTACGAGTCGCGCCTGGTCACGCAGGTGATCAACCGCGTGATGAACGATGGCAAGCGCTCGACCGCGGAGAGGATCGTCTACGGCGCCCTCGACAAGATCGGCGAGCGCACGGGCAAGCCGCCCCTGGAGGTGCTGGAGGCGGCAGTCAAGACGGTCACGCCCGTGCTCGAGACCCGCAGCCGCCGCGTCGGCGGCGCGAACTACCAGGTTCCGGTCGAGGTGCCGCAGCGCCGCGCGCGCACGCTCGCGATCCGCTACCTCGTCACCTACGCGCGCGAGCGCCGCGAGAAGGGGATGGACGAAAAGCTCGCCGGCGAGATCCTCGACGCGACGAACCAGCAGGGCGGCGCGTGGAAGCGGAAGGACGACATGTACCGCATGGCCCAGGCAAACAAGGCGTTCGCGCACTACCGCTGGTAAGAGCGATGGCGATGACCCAGGAAAAGTCCCGCACCGGCCTCGAGCGCGTCCGCAACATCGGGATCATGGCGCACATCGACGCCGGCAAGACCACGACGACCGAGCGGATCCTCTACTACACCGGCCGCACCCACAAGATGGGCGAGGTCCACGAGGGCGCCGCCGTCATGGACTGGATGGCGCAGGAGCAGGAGCGCGGGATCACGATCACCTCTGCCGCGACGACCGCGCAGTGGCGCGATTTTCGGATCAACATTATCGATACGCCCGGGCACGTGGACTTTACGGTCGAGGTGGAGCGCAGCCTGCGCGTCCTCGACGGCGCGATCGCCGTCTTCGACTCCGTCGCCGGCGTCGAGCCGCAGTCCGAGACGGTCTGGCGCCAGGCGGACAAGTACATGGTCCCGCGGTTCGCCTTCATCAACAAGATGGACCGCACCGGCGCCGACTTCTTCGCCTCGGTGCAGTCGATGGTCGACCGCCTCGGCGCGCACCCGGTCCCGGTGCAGCTGCCGATCGGCCAGGAGGAGCACTTCCGCGGCGTCGTCGACCTCGTCGAGATGAACGCGATCATCTGGAAGGACGACCTCGGCACCGAGTTCGAGGTCACGGAGATCCCGGCCGAGCTCGCCGAGCAGGCGCAGGAGTATCACCACCAGCTGATCGACTCGGTCGCCGATCACGACGACGAGCTGATGGAGACCTACCTCGGGGACGAGGAGGCCGTCACGCCCGAGATGCTGAAGCGCGCGCTCCGCAAGGCGACGCTCGACATCACGGTCACGCCCGTCCTGCTCGGCAGCGCCTTCAAGAACAAGGGCGTGCAGCCGCTCCTCGACGCGGTGATCGACTACCTGCCGAGCCCGCTCGACGTGCCGCCGATCCACGGGACCGATCCGCGCACCGAGAACGAGCTCTCGCGGCGCCCGTCGCTCGACGAGCCCTTCTCGGCGCTCGCCTTCAAGGTCATGTCCGACCCGTACGTCGGGAAGCTGACCTACATCCGCGTCTACTCGGGCCAGATGAATCAGGGCGACCGGGTGCTGAACACGACGACCGGCAAGACCGAGCGCATCGGCCGGATCCTCCAGATGCACGCGAATCACCGCGAGGAGCGCGAGGAGATCGGCGCGGGCGAGATCGCCGCCGTCGTCGGCCTGAAGGCGACGACGACGGGCGACACGCTCGCGATCGACACGGCGCCGATCGTCCTCGAGTCGATGACGTTCCCGGATCCCGTGATCTCGGTTGCGATCGAGCCGAAGACGAAGGGCGACCAGGACAAGCTCGGCGCAGGCCTCCAGCGCCTGACCGAGGAGGATCCGACGTTCCGCGTCCGGACCGACGAGGAGACCGGGCAGACGCTCATCTCCGGGATGGGCGAGCTGCACCTCGAGATCATCGTCGACCGCCTGATGCGCGAGTTCAACGTCGATGCCAACGTCGGCCGGCCCCAGGTCGCCTATCGCGAGACGGTCGGCAAGCAGGTCGAGAAGATCGAGGGCAGGTTCGTCCGCCAGACCGGCGGCCGCGGCCAGTACGGGCACGCGGTGATCAACCTCGAGCCGTCCGAGCCCGGCGAGGGCTACGAGTTCCTCGACAAGATCGTCGGCGGCAAGATTCCCAAGGAGTACATCTCCTCGGTCGACCTCGGCATCCAGGAGGCGATGGAGTCGGGCGTGCTCGCCGGCTATCCGGTCGTCGACGTTCGCGTCATGCTCGTCGACGGCTCGTTCCACGACGTCGACTCGAGCGAGATGGCATTCAAGATCGCCGGCTCGATGGCGTTCAAGAACGCGATGCAGCGGGCGAAGCCCAAGCTGCTCGAGCCCGTCATGGCCGTCGAGGTCGTCACGCCCGACGAGTACCTCGGCGACGTGATGGGCGACCTCAACTCCCGCCGGGGCCGCGTCGAGGGTCTCGAGCCGCGCGGGAACGCGCAGGCGATCCGGGCGAAGGTCCCGCTCGCCACCATGTTCGGCTACGCCACCGACCTGCGCTCGACGACGCAGGGGCGGGCCACGTTCACGATGCAGTTCGATCGGTACGAGGACGTACCGCAGTCGATCGCGGGCGAGATCGTCGACGCCCAGACCTAGGAAAAACGGAGGAAGGGAATGTCCAAGCAGAAGTTCGAGCGCACCAAGCCGCATCTCAACGTCGGCACGATCGGTCATATCGACCACGGCAAGACGACGCTGACCGCCGCGATCACGAAGGTGCTCGCCGAGAAGGGCACCGGGACCGCGGTCCGCGACTTCGCGTCGATCGACAACGCTCCCGAGGAGCGCCAGCGCGGGATCACGATCAACACCGCGCACGTCGAGTACGAGACCGAGAACCGGCACTACGCCCACGTCGATTGCCCGGGCCACGCCGACTACATCAAGAACATGATCACGGGCGCCGCACAGATGGACGGCGCGATCCTCGTGGTCTCGGCGGCGGACGGCCCGATGCCGCAGACGCGCGAGCACATCCTGCTCGCCCGCCAGGTGCAGGTGCCGTACATCGTCGTCGCGCTGAACAAGGCCGACATGGTCGACGATCCCGAGCTGCTCGAGCTCGTCGAGATGGAGGTCCGCGAGCTGCTGTCGCGCTACGAGTTCCCCGGCGACGACATTCCGATCGTCCACGTCTCGGCGCTGAAGGCGCTCGAGGGCGACGAGGAGTGGGTCCCGAAGATCCTCGAGCTGATGGAGGCGGTCGACACCTACATTCCCGAGCCGCAGCGGGACGTCGACAAGCCGTTCCTGATGCCGATCGAGGACGTCTTCACGATCACCGGTCGCGGCACGGTCGTCACCGGCCGGATCGAGCAGGGCCAGATCAAGAGCGGCGACGAGGTCGAGATGGTCGGTATCCACGAGAAGACCGAGAAGACCGTCGTCACCGGTCTCGAGATGTTCAACAAGCTCCTCGACTTCGCGCAGGCCGGCGACAACGCGGGCGCACTCCTGCGCGGCACCAAGCGCGAGGAGGTCGAGCGCGGCCAGGTTCTGGCGAAGCCGGGCTCGATCACGCCGCACACGCACTTCAAGGCCGAGGTCTACGTCCTCTCGAAGGACGAGGGCGGGCGGCACACGCCGTTCTTCAACGGCTACCGGCCGCAGTTCTACTTCCGCACGACGGATGTGACCGGCTCGATCAAGCTCCCGGAGGGCCAGGAGATGGTCATGCCGGGTGACAACACCCAGATGGAGATCGAGCTGATCCAGCCGATCGCCATGGATCAGGGTCTCCGCTTCGCGATCCGCGAGGGCGGCCGCACAGTCGGCGCCGGCGCGGTGACGGAGATCGTCAAGTAGCCAGAGAAGTGACGGGAGGGTAGGGCACGTGCCACAGCAGAAGATCCGCATCCGGCTCAAGGGCTACGACCACAAGCAGGTCGACAAGTCCGCGCGCGACATCGTGGAGACGGCGGAGCGCTCCGGGGCGACGATCACCGGGCCCGTGCCCCTGCCAACCGAGAAGAACGTGTACTGCGTGATCCGCAGCCCGTTCAAGGACAAGGACAGCCGCGAGCACTTCGAGGTGCGGACGCACAAGCGGCTGATCGACATCCACTCGCCGACCCCGAAGACGGTCGACTCGCTGATGCGGCTCGACCTGCCGGCCGGAGTTGATATCGAGATCAAGCTTTAGCTTGAGCTCGATATCAACCATGAATATCGGAATTCAAGGTTTGGAAATATGAAGGGCATCATCGGAAAGAAAATCGGAATGACTCAGGTCTTCGACCCGGAGACCGGCGTCGTCACGTCTGTGACGGTGATCGAGGCCGGTCCCTGCCCGGTCGTCCAGGTGAAGACGGTCGAGTCGGACGGCTACGAGGCCGTCCAGCTCGCGTTCGACGCCGTCGCCGACCGGAAGATCTCGAAGCCGGAGCTCGGCCACCTGCGCAAGAACGGCGTCGAGGGTGCGCATCGCCACCTCGTCGAGTTCCGCGGCGAGACGGAGCTCGTCCCCGGAGAGACCGTCACCGTCGAGGCTTTCGAGCCCGGCGACTCGATCAAGGTCTCGGGGATCGGGATCGGCAAGGGCTTTGCCGGCACGATCAAGCGCCACAGGTTCCACCGCGGCCCGAAGACGCACGGCTCGCACAACATCCGCAAGCCGGGCTCGATCGGCGCGTCGGCCACGCCGTCGCGCGTCTTCAAGGGCATGAAGATGGCCGGTCGCCTCGGCGGCAAGCGAGTCACCCAGATCGGCCTGCACGTGCACGAGGTCGACGCGGCCCTGAACCTACTGCTCGTCAAGGGCGCGGTTCCCGGCCCGAAGAACGGCATCGTCGAGATCAGGGAGGAGAAGGCACATACCCGCCACCACCGCAGCGTCTAAGGCCGTCAAGGCCCCGCTCCTCGACGCTGCCGGCAAGGCGGCGAAGGAGGTCTCCCTCGCCGGCGAGGTGTTCGGCGCGGACGTGAAGCCCCATCTCGTGCACGAGGCCGTGCGCGCGGAGCTGAACGCCCAGCGGGCCGGCACCCGCGGTGCCAAGAGCCGCGGGCTCGTCTCCGGCGGCCGCTCCAAGCCGTGGCGCCAGAAGGGCACCGGCCGTGCTCGCGCGGGCTCGACGCGCGCCCCGCACTGGACGGGCGGCGGCGTCGCCTTCCCGCCGCAGATGCGCAGCTTCGCGGTCAAGGTGAACAGGAAGGCATTGCGCGCCGCTCTTCGCGGCGCGCTAGCTGCTCACGCAGGAGAAGGGTCGCTCGCTCTCGTCGACGGTTCTGCCTGGAAGACACCTTCCACGAAGACCGCGGTCGGGCTGCTCGAGTCGTGGGGCAAGCCGCGCCCGCTAGTCCTCGTCGTCGCAGACGACGAGGACATCCTGGCGAAGTCGTTCCGCAATCTCGACCGCGTCGTCGTCATGACGCCGGGCGAGCTCGAGGTCGCCGCCGTGGTCTGGGCGCGTTCGTTGCTCGTCTCGCAGGCTGCGATCGAGGGCGTCGAGGCGCGTGCCGGCAACGGCCCAATCAAGAGCGACAGAGCGAAGGAGGACGCGGAGTGAGCCTCACCGCCCGCCAGGTCCTGATCGCGCCGGTCGTCTCCGAGAAGAGCTACAGCCTGATCGAGACGCGCAAGTACGCGTTCCGCGTGCATCCGGACGCCCACAAGACGCAGATCCGCCAGGCCGTCGAGGAGCTCTTCGACGTCAAGGTCACGGCCGTGAACGTCTCCAAGGTTCAGCCGAAGCCCAAGCGCCGCGGGATGATCAAGGGGACGAAGCAGGGCTGGAAGAAGGCGATCGTCCAGGTCGCCGAGGGCCAGGAGATCCCGATCTTCGCGGGGGCACAGGTCTGATGGCACTGAAGAAGTACAAGCCCACCTCGCCGGGCCGCCGCTTCATGTCGGTCTCGACCTTCGAGGAGATCACGAAGACCGAGCCGGAGAAGTCGCTGACGGCGCCGATCAAGAAGACCGGCGGCCGGAACGTCAACGGCCGGATCACGACGCGCCACCAGGGCGGCGGCCACAAGCGCCGCTACCGGATCATCGACTTCAAGCGCCGCAAGGACGGGATCCCGGCCAAGGTCGCCGCGATCGAGTACGACCCGAACCGGTCGGCCCGAATCGCGCTGCTCCATTACGCAGACGGCGAGAAGGCGTACATCCTCGCGCCCGCGCGGCTCGAGATCGGCGCGATGATCGAGTCCGGCCCGAACGCCGACATCCGCCCCGGCAACGCGCTCCCGCTCGAGAACATCCCGACCGGCACGCTCGTCCACAACGTCGAGCTGAAGCCCGGCCAGGGCGGGAAGATGGCGCGCTCTGCCGGCTCCGGTGTGCAACTGGTGGCCAAGGACGACGGCTACGGCGTGCTGCGCCTGCCTTCGGGTGAAATGAGACGTGTGCCGCTGACCTGTCGCGCCACCGTCGGCCAGGTCGGCAACGTCGACCACGAGAACCAGACCGGCGGCAAGGCGGGCCGCAGCCGCTGGAAGGGCAAGCGCCCGGCAGTGCGCGGCTCGGCGATGAACCCCGTCGACCATCCACACGGCGGCGGCGAGGGCAAATCGAAGGGCGGCCGGCACCCGGTCACCCCGTGGGGCGTGCCGACGCTCGGCAAGCGCACGCGCGCCGCACACAAGGAATCCGACCGTCTGATCGTCCGCGGCCGGCGCCGCGGGAAGGAGAAGCGCTAAGTGAGCAGATCGTCCAAGAAGGGGCCGTTCGTGGAGGAGCGGCTGATGAAGCGGATCGAGGAGATGAACACCTCCGGGAACAAGCGGATGATCCGCACCTGGTCGCGCACCTCGACGATCTTCCCGGAGATGGTCGGCCACACGATCGCGGTCCACGACGGCCGCAAGCACGTGCCGGTCTTCGTGTCCGAGCAGATGGTCGGGCACAAGCTCGGTGAGTTCGCGCCGACGCGGCTCTTCCGCGGCCACTCCGGCGACCGTCAGACCCAGGTGAAGAAGGGCTGAGTTGGCGATCGCGACCGACACTCCTACCGTGCGCGCCCAGGCCAAGTGGGTGCGGACGTCCGCGCGCAAGGCGCGCGTCGTCGCGGAGCACGTCCGCGGGCGCAGCGTGCCCGAGGCGCGGGCGGTGCTCGCGTTCACGCCGCGCGCGGCCGCGCGCGACATCGAACGCGTGCTCGCGTCGGCGGTCGCGAACGCGGAGTCGCGCGACGATCTCCGCTGGAGAGGCGAGGAGCTCTACGTCGCGTCGATCGCCGTCGACGAGGGCCCGACGCTGAAGCGCTGGCGCGCCCGTGCGCGCGGCCGCGTCGCCCGGATCAAGAAGCGCACCTGCCACATCACCGTCACGCTCGCGCAGGCCGAGATCGTCGAGGCGCCCGCGAAGCCGAAGCGCGGCGCTCGCGAAGGCCGAAGGCCGAAGCGCCGAAGCCCGCGCGCAGCCGAAGTCCGAGACCACGACCGAGGAGCCGAAGGCCGAGGAGAAGCCGAAGCCGAAGCGCGCTCCGCGCCGCAAGAAGACCGAGGAGGCCGAGAGCTAATGGGACAGAAGGTTCATCCGGGCGGCCTCCGCGTCGGGGTCATCCACGACTGGAAGTCGAACTGGTACACGACCAACAAGGACTTCAAGGACGCCCTGCTCGAGGACATCAAGATCCGCGAGCACATCAACCGCAAGCTTGGCCACGCCGGCCTGTCGGACATCCTGATCCGCAAGGACAAGCAGCGGATCACGATCGACATCTACACGGCGCGCCCCGGGATCGTGATCGGGAAGTCCGGCGTCGAGGTCGACGCTCTCCGCAAGGACGTTCACGGCATGACGCACAAGAACGTCCACATCAACATCAACGAGATCAAGCGTCCCGAGCTCGACGCCAAGCTCGTCGCGCAGTCGATCGCGGAGCAGCTCGAAAACCGGGTCAGCTTCCGGCGCGCGATGAAGCGCTCGCTGGCTTCGGCGATGCGCTCCGGCGCCCACGGCGTGAGGATCAAATGCGGCGGCCGGCTCGGCGGCGGCGAGATGAGCCGCGTCGAGGCCTACTCGGAAGGCCGCGTCCCGCTGCATACGATCCGCGCGGACATCGACTACGGCTTCGCCGAGGCGAAGACGACCTTCGGCAGGATCGGCGTGAAGGTCTGGATCAACAAGGGCGAGATCATGCCGGAGGGCTACGAGGGCGCCTCGATGAAGGACTCGCGGCTCGGCGAGCAGGATCAGGCCCGCCGCCGAGGCGGCGCGAGCGAGGGTCTTTCGGCCTCCCGCGAGAGCGGGCGTGGCCGGCAGGCCGACCGCGAGGGCCTCGGGCCGGTGCGCCGGCGCCGTGGCGGCGGCGGGGGCGGACCCGGTGGGCCCGGCCGTGGTCGTGGCCGTGGGCGTGGCGCCGGTGGTGGCCCGCCGCGCGGCGGCGACCGCGTCGAGCAGCCGCGTGCCGAGGAGAGCACGCCGCGTGCCGAGACAAGCGAGCAGCCGGTGATCGAGCCGCAGGTCGAGCAAGTCGAGCAGGTCGACGCGCCGGTCGCCGAGGCGCCCGAGACCCCGACGCCCGACGCAACACCTGAGGAGAAGACCGACTGATGCTGCTCCCGAAGAAGACCAAGTACCGCAAGCAGCAGCGAGGCCGCCGGGCTGGCACCTCGAAGGGCCAGACCGCGGTCGCGTTCGGCGACTACGGCCTGAAGTCGCTCGACGCCGGCTGGCTGACGAACCGCCAGATCGAGGCGGCCCGGATCGCGATGACGCGCAAGATCAAGCGCGGCGGCAAGGTCTGGATCAACATCTTCCCGGACAAGCCGGTGACCCAGAAGCCGGCCGAGACGCGCATGGGCTCCGGCAAGGGCTCTCCCGAGCACTGGGTCGCCGTCGTCAAGCCTGGCCGGGTCATGTTCGAGCTCGCCGGAGTCCCGGAGCCGCTCGCCAAGGAGGCGCTCCGACTCGCAGGCACCAAGCTCTCGGTGCGGACGAAGGTCGTGAAGCGGGAGGCTGATCTCTTTGAGTAGGAGGAAGAAATGAGACCGCGGCAGCTGCGCGACCTGAGTGACGAAGAGCTGCAGAACCGGCTCGCGGAGACGCGGCAGGAGCTCTTCAACCTGCGCTTCCAGTCCGCGACCGGCGCACTCGAGAACTCGGCGCGCCTGCGCCTGGCCAAGCGCGAGATCGCGCGGATCCTGACGATCAAGAACGAGCGCGAGAGCGCGATGGAGAGGACCACATAGGGATGGCTGACGAGAAGAAGACAACGAAGAAGACGACGAAGGCCGAAGAGACCGAGGTCGCAGCGCAGACGCCCTCTAGCGAGGCTCCGCCCGCCGCTGAGGAGAAGCCGAAGCGCACGCGCGCGAAGAAGGCCGACGACGCACCGGCGACGGAGGAGAAGCCGAAGCGGACGACCCGCGCGAAGGCCGCCCCGAAGGCCGAGAAGACGGAGGCTGCCGCGACGGCCGAGGAGAAGCCGAAGCGCGCCCCGCGCAAGAAGGCCGAAGAGGCCGCGGCGGAGCCCGCCGAGGCCCCGGTCGTCGCGGAGGAAGTCCAGGCGGAGGCCGAGCAGGTCGAGGCGAGCCCGAGCCGACCCCGGAGCCGGTCGCCGAGGAGACGCCGGCAGAGGAGCCTGCGCCGGTCGAGGAGCCGGTCGCCGAAGAGAGCCCGAGCCTGCGGAGGAGCCCGCTCCGGCCGAGGCCGATCCGCCGAGCCGGCTCGGACGAGCCCGTTGCCGCGGCAGAGCCCGACGCCGACGGAGGCAGGCCGCCGAGGAGCCTGCCGCCTGAAGCTGAGTCGGCGACAGACGAGGCTGCGACCGAGCAGCCGAGTCCGACAGGCAGGGGCCCGAAGCCGAAGAAGAAGCGCCTGCCGCGGTCCCAGCGCCACAAGCACGTCAAGCCGACGCGCGAGCGCCCGGCCGAGCGCAAGCCGATCACCCGTCTGCCGAAGCCCGAGGCAGAGCGCGGCCGGTCGCAGCAGCGCCGCGGCGTCGTCGTCTCGGCGGCGATGGACAAGACGATCGTCGTCCGGGTCGACTCGGTGAAGTCGCACCCCAGGTACAAGAAGGTGATCCGGCGCTCGGCCAAGTTCCACGCGCATGACGAGCAGAACCAGGCGAAGGCCGGTGACGTCGTCCGCATCGTCGAGACACGCCCGCTGTCGAAGACCAAGCGCTGGCGGCTCGCCGAGGTCGTCGAGGTTGCGAAGTAATGATCCAGCAGGAGACACGAGTCCGCGTGGCCGACAACACCGGCGCCCGGGAGCTCCTGTGCATCCGCGTCAAGGGCGGCTCGCACCGCCGCTACGCGCGGGTCGGCGACATCATCGTCGGCACCGTCAAGACGGCGACCCCGCAGGGTGCGATCAAGAAGGGCGAGGTCGTGACCGCGGTGATCGTGCGGACGAAGAAGGCGTACGGCCGCGAGGACGGCACGCAGATCGCCTTCGACGAGAACGCCGCCGTGATCATCGACGCGCAGCGGAACCCGCGCGGCACCCGCATCTTCGGGCCGGTCGCACGCGAGCTCCGCGAGAAGAACTTCATGAAGATCGTCAGCCTTGCCCCGGAGGTGCTCTAGATGCCCGCGATGAAGATCCGCAAGGGCGATCTCGTCCAGGTGCTCTCGGGCAAGGACCGCGGCAAGCAGGGCCGCGTGATCGACGCGCGCCCGAACGAGGGCCGCGTGGTCGTCGAGAACCTGAACATCGTCAAGCGGCACACGAAGCCGCGCCCGATCCGCGACGCCAACCGCATGGGCGGCACGCAGATGGCGCCCGGCGGCGTGATCGACATCCCGGCGCCGATGGCCGTCTCCAAGGTGATGGTCATCTGCCCCTCGTGCAACCTGCCGACGCGCGTCGGCCACGAGTTCAAGGAAGTGGGGGGCAAGCGTGTGAAGGTGCGCGTCTGCCGGCGGCACGGCTGCGGAGGTGAGCTGGACAAATGATCGTAGGCTCGACGGAGATCATCAAAGAGCAGAGGCGCGGCTTGGCCGGCGGTGGAGCGGGGCGTGAGCAGAACGGCGACAACGGTTACGCGCCGCGCCTCAAGGAGCGGTACCTGAACGAGCTCCGGCCGCAGCTGCAGGAGCAGCTCGGCCTGTCCTCGGTGATGCAGGTTCCGAAGGTCTCGAAGATCACCCTGAACATGGGCGTCGGCGACGCCAAGACCGAGACGAAGGCGCTCGACAGCGCGATGGAGGAGCTGGCGACGATTGCAGGACAGCGCGCGCAGATGCGCCGCGCCCGCAAGTCGATCGCCGCCTTCAAGCTGCGCGAGGGCATGCCGATCGGCGCGCGTGTGACGCTGCGCGGCGACCGCATGTACGAGTTCCTCGACCGGCTCGTCTCGATCGCGCTGCCGCGCATCCGCGACTTCCGCGGGCTCGACCCGGGCTCGTTCGACGGCCGCGGAAACTACTCGCTCGGCATCCGCGAGCAGATCATCTTTCCCGAGATCGACTACGACCAGATCGGGGCTGTACGCGGTCTCGACATCGCAATCACGACGACGGCGGCAGACGACGACAGCGCCCGCGCGCTGCTGACGGGCCTCGGCCTTCCGTTTGCCGGTGAGAGAAGGGACTCCGAGTAATGGCGAAGAAGTCGATGATCGCGAAGGCGGCCCGCCCGCAGCGGTTCAAGACGCGGAAGTACTCGCGCTGCAACCGGTGCGGCCGCCCGCGCGCGGTCTTCAAGAAGTTCGGGCTCTGCCGGATTTGCCTGCGGGAGCTCGCCCACCAGGGCGTGATCCCCGGCATGACCAAGAGCTCCTGGTAGGAGGAACATCGATGCTGACCGATCCCATTGCCGACATGCTCACCCGGATCCGGAACGCCAACAAGGCGCTCCAGGAAACCGCGGCGATGCCGACCTCGCGCCTGAAGGAGGACATCGCGCGCCTCCTCAAGGAGGAGGGCTACATCCGCGACTTCCGGACCGAGCGCCGTGACGGCGACGCGTTCGACACGCTCGTGGTCGAGCTCAAATACGGCCGCAGCCGAGAGCGCGTGATCACGAACCTGAAGCGGATCTCCAAGCCCGGCCGGCGCATCTACGCGCGCAAGGACCGGATGCCGCGCGTGCTCGGCGGCATGGGGACCGCGATCCTGTCCACCTCGAACGGCGTGATGACCAGCCGGACCGCGGAGCAGCGCGGGATCGGCGGGGAAGTCATTTGCTTTGTGTGGTGAAAAGTCTCACGACTTTTCACCAATAGGAAAACCATGAGCAGAATCGGAAGATCACCAATTGAACTGCCGGCCGGAGTCTCGGTCTCCATCAGCCCTGGCCGTGTGATGGTCAACGGCCCGCTCGGCGAGCTCGCCCGCGACATCCCGCAGCGGATGGAGGTCGCGCAGGACGACGGAACCCTGACCGTCAAGCGCCCGACCGATCGCGGCGAGGACCGCGCGCTGCACGGCCTGACGCGGTCGCTGATCGCGAACATGGTCGAGGGCGTGACGAAGGGCTTCGAGAAGAAGCTCGAGATCCAGGGCGTCGGCTACCGGGCCTCGCTGCGCGGCACCGCGCTCGAGCTCAACGTCGGCTTCTCGCACGCGGTCGTCAAGGACGCGCCCGCGGGGATCACCTACGACGTCCCGACCCCGACCGAGATCGTCGTCAAGGGCATCGACAAGCAGCAGGTCGGCCAGATCGCGGCCGAGATCCGCAAGGTGCGGCCGCCCGAGCCGTACAAGGGCAAGGGCATCCGTTACGAGGGCGAGTACGTCCGCCGGAAGGTTGGTAAGCGCGCGTGAGTACTGCGACGCGAGGCAAGAATGCGAGGCGCCGGCTTTGGCGGCGGCGGAGCGATGAGCACTGCAACGACGCGCCAGCTGCGCGAGCGCCGGCATCGCCGGGTGCGCGGCAAGGTTTCCGGGACGGCGGAGCGCCCGCGCCTCGCCGTGTTCCGGTCGAACCTGGGCATCTCCGCCCAGCTCATCGACGACCTCGGCGGCAAGACCGTCGCGGGCGCGAGCTGGCAGCACCTGAAGAAGTTCAAGGGGTCGAAGTCTGAGCAGGCCAAGGAGGTCGGCAAGCTGCTCGCCGCCAACGCCAAGCAGGCGGGTGTCGAGACGGTCGTCTTCGACCGCGGCGGCTACCTCTACCACGGACGTGTGAAGGCGCTCGCCGAGGGCGCCCGCGAAGGAGGCTTGAAGTTTTGACGAGTGTCGAGCGTGAAGTGTTTGCCCGCGAGGAGACTCGCGAGCTCAAGGAGCGGGTGGTCGAGATCAACCGTGTCGCCAAGGTGGTCAAGGGCGGCCGGCGGTTCTCGTTCACCGCGCTGGTCGTGATCGGCGACGAGGTCGACCGCGTCGGCGTCGGCTACGGGAAGGCCCGCGAGGTTCCGCTCGCGATCTCGAAGGCCGTCGACGACGCGAAGAAGAACCTGTTCACCATCCCCAAGCACGGAACGACGATCACCCACGCGATCATCGGCCAGTTCGACGCCGCGCGCGTGATGCTGCGTCCCGCGAGCGAGGGCACCGGCGTGATCGCCGGCGGCGGCGTTCGCGCCGTCCTCGAGCTCGGCGGGATCCGCGACATCCTCGCGAAGAGCCTCGGGACGACGAACCCGATCAACATGCTGAAGGCAACCGTCGACGGCCTGAAGAACCTGCGCCGGCCCGAGGACGTCGCACGGATCCGCGGCCTGACCATCTCCCAGGTGCTTCCGGTCGCGCAAGGCTCAGGCCGAACCCGTGGGACAGGCACCTGCGCCGCGACCAGTGACTGACCGGAGGCGCTGCCGGGGGTCGAGGAGAACGCGTCCGAGTGAGCAAGGTGAAGATCACGCAGACTCGCAGCCAGATCGGCCAGAGCGGACGCCATCGCGGAACGCTGCGCGCGCTCGGCCTGGGCAAGATCGGCCGCACCGTCGAGCAGGAGGAAGGCCCGGTGCTCGCCGGTATGCTCAGGAAGGTCCGCCACCTCGTGAAGGTCGAGGACGCGAAGTAATGGCCGGGGACCTGAACCTCTCGAACCTGAAGCCCGCACAGGCGCGCAAGGACCGCAAGCGCGTCGGTCGTGGCCTGGGCTCGGGCAAGGGCCGCTATTCCGGCCGCGGGATCAAGGGCCAGAAGTCGCGCGCGGGCTCGCACAAGATGCGGGCCGGCTTCGAGGGCGGCCAGATGCCGGCGTACATGCGGATGGGCAAGCAGCGCGGCTCGACCTCGAAGGACGCAATGCCGATCGGCCCGTTCCGGACGTACGTCTGGAACGTCAACGTCCGCGACCTGGCGCGCTTCGACGCCGGCACCGAGATCACGCCGGAGCTGCTGAAAGAGGCGGGCCTGATCCGCAACCTCCGCCGGGACGTCAAGGTCCTCGGTCACGGCGACCTGTCGGCGAAGCTCTCGGTCTCGGCGCACTCCTTTTCGAAGAGCGCGGTCGAGAAGATCGAGGCCGCCGGCGGCAGCGTCACCTGGCTGAAGCCGCCGCACGAGCCGAAGAAGCGCCGCCACAAGAAGGCCGCGCCCGCTCCTGCGCAGCAGGAGGCTGCGGCCGACGAGGCGGCTGCCGAGGAGGCGCCGGCCGAGCCTGCCGCTGCCGAGGAAGAGCCGGCCGCGGAGGCCGAAGAGAGCTAAGTGCTCAGCTGGCTCGCCAACGCGTGGCGTGTCCCAGAGCTCCGTCGCCGCGTGCTGTTCACGGCGATGGTGCTCGCCCTCTACCGGCTCGGGAGCTTCATCCCGGCGCCGGGCGTGGACTCGAGCGCGATCTCGGGCTACTTCAACCAGCAGGGCGGCACGGTGCTCGGCCTGCTCAACCTGTTCTCGGGCAACGCGCTCTCGCGGTTCTCGATCTTCGCGCTCGGGATCATGCCCTACATCACCGCCTCGATCATCCTGCAGCTGATGGCGGTGGTCGTTCCGACCCTCGCGCAGCTCCAGAAGGAAGGCGAGTCGGGCTACGCCAAGATCAACCAGTACACGCGCTACCTGACGGTCGTCCTCGCCGCCGCGCAGTCGGTCGGCTACTCGTATCTCTTCCGGCGCGAGGGCATCCTCACCAACAACACGGGCCGGCTGGTGCTGATCGTGATCACGCTGACCGCCGGCACGACGCTGTTGATGTGGATGGGCGAGCAGATCACGAAGCGCGGGATCGGCAACGGCATCTCGCTGCTGATCTTCGCGTCGATCATCGACCGCTCGCCGCTCGCCATCCGCGCGTGGCTCGACGGAGGCCCGACCACGAAGCTGTTCTTCCCCGTGCTCGCGCTGTCGGTGATCGTCGCGGTCGTCTTCATCCAGGAAGGCCAGCGGCGCATCCCGATCCAGTACGCGAAGCGCCAGGTCGGCCGCCGGATGACGGCCGGCGGTTCCACCTACCTGCCGATGCGCGTGAACATGGCCGGCGTGATCCCGATCATCTTCGCGGCGGCGGTGATGGCGTTCCCGCCGACGATCGGACAGTTCTTCCCGAGCACGCAGGCGTGGATCAACACGCACTTCACGCCGAGCAACTGGACCTACCTGACGATCGAGGCCTTCCTGATCATCGTCTTCACGTACTTCTACACGGCGGTCCAGTTCAACCCGATCGACCAGGCGGACAACCTGCGCAAGTACGGGGGCTACATCCCCGGCATCAGACCCGGGCCTCCGACGGCGCAGTACCTCGACCGTGTGCTGTCACGGCTGACGCTGCCCGGCTCGCTGTACCTCGCGGCGGTCGCCGTGCTGCCGACGTTCCTGATCCAGTTCTTCAACTTCTCCCAGTCGACGAGCACGTTCCTGGGCGGAACCTCGCTTGCTGATCATCGTCGGCGTCGCGCTCGACACGATGCGCCAGATGGAGTCGCAGATGATGATGCGCTCCTACGAAGGCTTCCTCAAATAAGTGGGGGAACCCCTGGTTCCCCCACTGGCCCCCTCCTTTCGGGCGCGATCACGGGTTCCCATGATCCGGGTGCCGGCGATTGCCGACGCAATGTCGACGTCGCCAGAGCCGCAGCGAGCCTCTCGCCGGGCAAAGCCCGGCTTCGGCGGCCGATCGTTTCTGCCCAAGGGCGGAGGAGCGTCGTGAACGTCCTCCTTCTGGGGCCGCAAGGGTCGGGCAAGGGGACCCAGGCCAAGCTCATCGCCAAGACCTACGGGATCCCGCAGGTCGCGACCGGCGACATGGCGCGCGAGCTCAAGGAGCTCGACACACCGCTGGGGCACGAGGTGAAGGAGATCTACGACCGCGGCGAGCTGCTCTCCGACGACCTGATCGTCCGCATGATCCGCGACCGGCTCAGCCGCGGCGACACGATCCCGGGGTTCATCCTCGACGGGTTCCCGCGCAACCTGGCCCAGGCCGAGGCGCTCGACGCGCTCCTGGAGGAGGTCGGTCGCAGACTGGACGTCGTCTTCGAGTTCCAGATCGGCGACCGCGAGGTGCTGATGGAGCGCATCGCGATCCGCGCCGTCGAGGAGGGGCGGACCGACGACACCCCCGATGCGATCCGCAAGCGGCTGGAGATCTATGACCGCGAGACCGCGCCGCTCGTCGAGCACTACCGGGCCAAGCACGCGAACGTGGTCGGTATCCACGCCGACCAGCCGGTCGACGACGTCTTCGCCGAGGTTCGCGAGGCCCTCGAGCAGGTGGCTGCGCGCCGATGATCGTCCGCAAGTCCCCGCAGGAGATCGAGACGATGGCGCGTGCCGGCCGCGTCGTCGCCGACACGCTCGCGCTGATCGGCGAGCACGTGAAGCCGGGCGTCACGACCGCCGAGCTCGACGCGATCGCGGAGGAGTTCATCACCGCGCAGGGCGGCTACCCGACCTTCAAGGGCTACCGTGGCTACCCGGCGGCGACGTGCCTGTCGCCGAACGACATGGTCGTCCACGGGATCCCCGGCCAGTTCGAGCTGTCCGAAGGCGACGTCCTCTCGTGCGACGTCGGCGTCACCCTCGACGGCTTCGTGGCCGACTCGGCCTACACGTTCCCGGTCGGGGAGATCTCGGCCGAGGCGGAGCGGCTGCTCGAGGTCTGCCAGGCGGCGCTCGCCGCCGGCGTCGAGCAATGCCGGCCTGGAAGTCGCCTCTCGGACATCTCGCACGCGATCCAGCAGGTGACCGAGGCGGCAGGGTTCTCCGTCGTCCGCAGCCTCGTCGGCCACGGCGTGGGGCGCTCGATGCACGAGGATCCGCAGATCCCGAACTACGGCGAGCCGGGCCGCGGCCCGCAGCTCGCCGAGGGCATGACCTTCGCGATCGAGCCGATGATCAACATCGGCGAGCAGGAGATCTACGTCCACGACGACGACTGGTCGATTTCGACCGCAGACGGCTCGCTTTCAGCCCATTTCGAGCACACGGTGGCGGTCACGGAGGCCGGGCCGCGAATCCTGACCGCGGCGCCCGTTTTGCTACGATGAGGCCTCACGGCGGAGCCGCCGCTCTGCCGTGGAGCTGTGTCTATTAACAGCGCCCGCCGAGCGAAGGTCTGCCCGACGTGAGCGCAGTCCTACCGTGAGGTAAATGGCAGTCAAGGAAGAGAAAATCGAGGTGGAAGGCGAGATCGTGGAGGCACTACCGAGCACGATGTTCAGGGTGCAGATCGACGGGGGCCACGCCGTGCTGGCGACGATCTCCGGGAAGATGCGCAAGAACTACATCCGCATCCTGCCGGGCGATCGCGTGAAGGTGGAGCTCTCGGCCTACGACCTCACCCGCGGCCGCATCACCTACCGATACCGATGAAAGTCCGTGCATCCGTCAAGCCCATGTGCGAGCGCTGCCGCGTGATCAAGCGGCACGGCACGACCATGGTCATCTGCAGCAATCCGCGCCACAAGCAGCGTCAGGGTTAGGAGAGAAGACTTGGCACGTATCGCAGGAGTGAACCTCCCGAACCAGAAGCGGCTCGAGATCGGGCTGACCTACATCTACGGCATCGGGCCGTCGACCGCGCGCGAGATCCTCGCTGCGCTCGGCCTCTCGCCCGACGAGAAGATCAAGGACCTGACCGACGAAGAGGTCACGAAGCTCCAGCGCTACATCGACGAGAACTACCAGGTCGAGGGCGACCTCCGCCGCGAGCGCCAGCAGGCGATCAAGCGGCTCACGGAGATCGGCGCCTACCGCGGCCTGCGGCACCGCCGCGGCCTCCCGGTCAACGGCCAGCGGACGAAGACGAACGCGCGCACGCGCAAGGGGCCGAAGAAGACGGTCGGCCGCGGCAAGAAGCGGCGGCGAAGTAATGGCGCCTCCTCGTCGTGCCGCGACCCGCGGGCGCACTCGCCGCCGGGTCAAGAAGAACATCGCCATCGGCCAGGCGCACATCAAGACGTCGTTCAACAACACGATCGTCGCGCTGACCGACAAGGAAGGGAACGTGATCGTCTGGGAGTCCGCCGGCTCCGCGGGGTTCAAGGGCTCGCGCAAGTCGACTCCGTTCGCTGCGCAGGTGACCGCCGACGCCGCCGCCCGCAAGGGGATGGAGCACGGTCTCCAGAAGGTCGAGGTCTTCGTCAAGGGGCCGGGCTCCGGCCGCGAGACGGCGATCCGCTCGCTCCAGGCCGCGGGTCTGGAGATTCTCGGCGTGCGGGACGTCACCCCGCAGGCGCACAACGGCGTCCGCCAGAAGAAGCGGAGGCGGGTTTGATGTTGGGAGGCTTGGAGCAGCCTGATGGCCCGCGATCGCAGTCCCAAGTGCAAGCAGTGCCGCCGCGAGGGGATGAAGCTCTTCCTCAAGGGCGAGCGCTGCCTGACCGAGAAGTGCGCGATCGAGCGCCGCAGCTACCCGCCGGGCGAGCACGGCCGCGGCCGCATCAAGCAGTCCGAGTACCTGCTCCAGCTGCGCGAGAAGCAGAAGGCGCGCCGGTACTACGGCCTGCTCGAGAAGCAGTTCCGCACGTACTACGAGAAGGCGAACCGGCAGGGCGGCATCACCGGCGAGAACCTGCTGCGCATGCTGGAGACGCGCCTCGACAACGTCGTCTACCGGCTCGGCTTCGCGGCCTCGCGCGCGCAGGCGCGCCAGCTGGTGCGCCACGGCCACTTCGCCGTGAACGGCCGCCGCGTGAACATCCCGAGCTACCAGGTCAAGCCGGACGACATCATCACCGTCCGCACGGGCAGCTCCGCCGAGCAGACCGTGCGCGACGCGACCGACCTGACCGCATCGGTGGCCCCGTGGCTCCAGGCTGACCACGACGGGCTGACCGGGAAGATTCTCAAGTGGCCCGACCGGGGCGAGATCGACACCCCGGTGCAGGAGTCGCTGATCGTCGAGCTTTACTCGAAGTAACCGCTGTATTGCCTTGCTGGACAACGAGTCTAGCGGGCTAGGAAGAAAGGACTGAATTGGCCACTCGCATGATGGAATTCCAGGTTCCGAAGATCGTCCACGAGGAAGTGGACGAGGATCGCGGGATCTTCGTGATCGAGCCGCTCGACCGCGGCTTCGGCTACACGTTCGGCAACTCGCTGCGCCGCGTGCTGCTCTCTTCGCTCGAGGGCGCTGCCGTCACCTCGGTGAAGATCGAGGGGGTCGCGCACGAGTTCACGACGCTGCCGGGCGTCCGCGAGGACGTCACCGACATCATCCTCAACCTGAAGAACATGATCTGCCGGCTGCACGGCGAGTCGCCCGAGGTCGAGGTCCGGCTCCAGAAGAAGGGCCCCGGCATGGTCAAGGCGGGCGACATCCAGGCGCCGGCCGAGCTCGAGATCCTCAACCCGGAGCTCGAGATCGCCAACCTCGCCGACAAGGGCAAGCTCGAGCTGACGCTGACTGTCGGCCGCGGACGCGGCTACGTCCCGAGCGAGCTCAACCGCGGGCCGGAGCACACGATCGGCGTCATCCCGATCGACTCGATGTTCTCGCCCGTGCGGAGTGTCTCGTACGATGTCGAGGCCGCCCGCGTCGGGCAGCGAACCGATTACGACAAGCTCCGCCTCGACATCACCACAGACGGGTCGATCGACCCGCGCGAGGCGATCGGCCAGGCAGCCGAGATCCTCATCCGCCAGCTCGCGATCTTCACCGACATCGAGAAGATGGAGGGCTTCGGCGAGGCTGCCGCTGCCGTCGACGGCGGCGGGCCGGCAGAGCCGTCGCTCGCGCACGGGATGGAGAACTTCCCGATCGAGGAGCTCGAGCTGGGCGTCCGCTCGTACAACTGCCTGAAGCGGGTCGGGATCGAGACGATCGGTGACCTGGTGATGAAGTCCGAGACCGAGCTGGCCGCGATCCCCAACTTCGGCAAGAAGTCGATCGAGGAGGTCAAGGAGACGCTCGCCACGCACGGCCTGCGGCTTCGCGGCGACGACGGGAGCAGCGCCGCGGTATGAGGCACCACCGCTCCGGCAAGAAGCTCGGCCGCGACGCCTCGCATCGCAAGGCGCTCTACGCGAACCTCGTGGGAGCGCTGATCGAGCACGGTCGGATCAAGACGACCGTGACCAAGGCGAAGGCGGTCAAGCCGTTCGCGGAGCAGATGATCACGCTCGGACGCCGCGGTGACCTGCACGCGCGGCGCCAGGCGATGGCGCACCTGCGCTCGCAGCAGGTCGTCCACAAACTGTTCGCCGAGGTCGCTCCGCGCTTCGCGGGGCGGCCCGGCGGCTACTCGCGGATCGTCCGGATCGGGCCCCGGCCCGGCGACGCCGCCGAAATGGCGTTCCTCGAGCTCGTCGACTTCTCCGCGGAGGAGCAGGCCGAGGAGAAGGCCGCGCGCCGCCGCCTCCGGCTCCGCCGCCGCGAAGAGGCCGAGCTCGCCGCCGAGGCCGAGACTGCCGAGGAGCAGGAAGTCCCGGCCGAAGAGCCCGCCCGGTCGTAGGCGGTGGGACAGGCCTTCGGCCTGTCCCGATGGCGAAGCTAGCTCAGTCGCCCGTCAGCGTGGCCTTGTCGATCACGACGCGCTTCGTCGGCTGCTCCGTCGCGAGGTCGCCCAGCTCGCCGATCTTCTGCACGACCGGCATCCCGGCGGTGACGCGGCCGAGCACGGCGTAGAGCGGAGGCAGCCCGAGGTCGCCCTTGGTGACGATGAAGAACTGGCTGCCGGAGGCCCCGGCGGGCTCGTCGCCGCGCTTGGCCATCGCGACGACGCCCTGCGTGTACTTCGTCCCGGGCTTCGGCTTGTCGACCACCGTGTACCCGGGATCGCCGGTGCCTGTGCCTGTCGGGTCACCGCCCTGGATCAGAAAGCCGGGCACGATCCGGTGGAAGATCGTCCCGTCGAAGAAGCCCTTGCGGACGAGGGCAGCGAACGAGGCGGCGACCTTGGGCGAGGTCTTCTGGTCGAGCATGATCGTGAAGTCGCCCTCGCTGGTCTTCATCTCGACCGAGTAGGTCTTGTCCGGGTCGAGCGGCGTTCGCTCGGACTCGCTGACCACCGGCTTGGATGGATGCGGCACCGCAGGCGCCTTGGTCGTCGTGGTCGCCTCCGCCTCCTTGCTCCCGCCTCCGCAGGCGGCAAGCGTGAGCGTCGCCCCGACAAGTGCGAGGATCGATGCGGTGCGCCTGAGGCTCGACATCGAATATGACGGTACCGAGTTCGCAGGCTGGGCGGCGCAGCCAGGCCGCCGGACCGTCGAGGGGATCCTCCGCGACGCGCTCGGCCGGCTGTTCTCCGGCCATGACAACCTCGCCGTGGCCGGCCGCACGGATGCAGGCGTCCACGCGCTCGGGCAGGTGGCGAGCGTCGACGTCGAGGGCGGCCCACCGGCGGCCAGCGCCGCGGAGGCGCTGAACACGATGCTTCCCGACGACCTCTCGGTGATCGCCGCGCAGCAGGTCGCCGGACGACTTCGACGCGCGGCGGGCGGCGAAGGCGCGCTCGTACCGCTACCGGATCTACCGCCGCCGGACGCCGTCGGCGTTCGAGCGTCGCCGCAGCTGGTGGTACCCGCGCCCGATCGAGGAGGCGAGGCTCGCCGAGGCCGCGGACGCGATCCTGGGCGAGCACGACTTCCGTGCGTTCACGCCGACGGAGACCGCGCACCACGTGTTCCTGCGCGAGGTCAAGGCCGCTGCGTGGCACGAGCGCGGCGACGCGCTCGAGCTCGAGATCACCGCGGACAGCTTCCTGCGGCATATGGTGCGCACGCTCGTCGGGACGATGATCGAGCGGGAGCCGGAGGAGATCGCACGGCTGGTCGAGGGGCGGCCCAGGTCGGAGGCGGGCACGACCGCGCCGCCGTGGGGTCTCTACCTCGTCTCGGTCGAGTACTGACGCGCGGTAACGAACCTGCGTCAGAACATCCGCCAGCGCTCGCGGCTGAGGAAGAAGCCGTGGCCGCTGCGGTTCCGGCACGTCAGGCCCGTGGTCGTGGAGGCGCAGCTGATCCCGCCGAAGCGGACGGTCTTCCCGTATGCGAGCACCTTGGCGGCGGCGTCGATCTGCGGGAGCAGCGGCCCCGGATCGCCGGCGCAGAGGACCGGCGCGGCGCGGCCGGTGTCGCGTAGCGAGACGCGCTTGTCGTTCGGGTCGCCGGCGTCGCAGTGGATCGGCCGCGGCGGTGGCTTCAGGCCGCTCTTGATCCCGCACTCCGTCGACGCGGTGCCGTCGGGCGCGATCGAGTACCCGCAGACGATGTTCCCGGAGGGTGTCTTGAAGGCGCCGTACCGCGGCGCGGCTTCCCTGAGCGTGTACGAGTGCCGGGTGCTCAGGACGAACCCGTTTCCGCTCGCGTTCGCGCACTTCAGCCCCGCTGCGCTCGAGGTGCACTTGAAGACGCCGAACTGGCGCGTCGTCCCGTACGCGAGCACGAGCGCGTTGCGGTCGTAGATCGTGTCCGAGGCGCAGAAGGGCCGGGCAGGGCCGGTCTGGCGCATGCATGTAGCCGTCCGCGCAGCCGCTCGGCGGAGTCGGCTTGATCTTCGTGCGGATCTCGCAGCGCAGGTTCTTGGGCGAGAAGCTGTAGTGCTCGTACGCGCAGTAGATGTTCCCGGAGGGCAGCCGGAACTTGTCGGCGCCGCCCTGTGCGTGGGCGGCCGCGGCACACGCAAGAACGAGGAGCAGTGCGAGAGCGGCCGCGCGAGCCATGCCGCGGATGCTAATTCGGCGTCGTTAGCATCGGGTAAGTGCGCTTTCCCATCGTCCTCTTCGACCTCGACGGCACGATCGTCGACTCCGGCTGGATCATCCTCGCCTCCTACCGCCACGCGACCACGACCGTGCTCGGGCGCGACTACCCGGACGAGGTTCTGCTCGCCCGCGTCGGCGCGGGCGATCTCGAGGAGCAGATGCGCGAGTTCGACGCGGAGCGCTCGGACGAGCTGGCGCGGGCCTACCGCGAGTTCTACGCGCCGCTGCACTCCGAGCTGCAGGCGTTCCCGGGGATGCTCGAGCTGCTGCGCAGGCTCGACGAGGAGGGCCGCACGCTCGGGATCGTCAGCGCGAAGCGCCACGACATCGTCCAGCTCGCGCTCGACGCACTCGGCTTCGGCGACACGCTGGACATCGTCGTCGGGTCCGACGAGGCGCCACGCGGGAAGCCGCATCCGGATCAGATCCTGCTCGCCCTGGAACGCCTGGGCGCCGACCCGGACCAGACCGCCTACGTCGGCGACGCGCCCTTCGACGTCGCGGCGGCGAAGGCGGCCGGCGTGCACGCGGTAGGCGTCACCTGGGGAGGCATCCACACCCGCGAGCGGATGGAAGGGGAGGGTCCAGACGCCGTGGTCGACACGGCCGAAGAGCTCTATGCCGCGCTCTGAAGAGGCACGCGCGGGCGAGCTCCGAGAGCTCCTCAACCGCTACTCCTACGAGTACCACGTCCTCGACGAGCCGTCGGTCCCGGACGCGGAGTACGACCGGCTCTACGACGATCTCGTCAAGCTCGAGGAAGAGCATCCCGAGCTGATCACGCACGAGTCGCCGACCCAGCGCGTCGGGGCCCCTGCGTCGGACCGGTTCCAGAAGGTCCAGCACCTCGAGCCGATGGGCTCGCTCGAGAAGGTCACGACCGGGGAGGCCCTCGCGAAATGGGCCGAGGACGTCCGCAAGCGGCTCGGCACGGAGGAGCCGGTCGCGTACGTGCTCGAGCCGAAGATCGACGGGCTCGCCGTCAACCTCACCTACGAGGAGGGCGTGTTCGTCCGTGGCGCGACCCGCGGCGACGGGGTCCAGGGCGAGGACGTCACGCCGAACCTGCGCACGATCAGGGCGGTTCCGCTACGCATGCTCGGCGACGACTCGCCCTCCGTGCTCGAGGTGCGCGGCGAGGTGTACCTCCCGATCTCCGGGTTCCGGGAGCTCAACGAGCGGCTGGCCGGGACCAACCAGAAGCTCGCACCGAACCCGCGCAACGCCGCCGCCGGCTCGCTGCGCCAGAAGAACTCGGCGATCACGGCTGACCGGCCGCTGTCGACCTGGGTGTACGGCGCGGGCTATCGCGCGGGGGTCGAGTTCACGTCGCAGTTCGAGATGCTCGGGTGGCTGCGCGAGCGCGGCTTCCGCACGAACCCCTACGCCGAGCGGCTGGAGTCGATCGAGGACGTCGCTGCGGCATGCGTCGAGTGGGAGAAGCGGCGGATCGAGCTCGACTACGAAATCGACGGGATCGTGATCAAGGTCGACTCGCTCGACCAGCAGCGCCGCCTCGGCGCGTTGCACTCGCGCCCGCGGTGGGCGCGCGCCTTCAAGTGGGCGCCGATGACGGCCGAGACGAAGCTGCTGAAGATCCACATCCGTGTCGGCCGCACGGGCGCGCTGAACCCGTGGGCGGTGATGGAGCCGGTCGAGGTCGGCGGCGTCACGGTCTCGCGCGCCACGCTCCATAACGAGGAGGACATCAACCGTAAGCAGATCCGCGAGGGCGACATCGTCGTCGTCCAGCGGGCGGGCGACGTGATCCCGCAGATCGTCGGTCCGGCGGGCGGCGTGCACCAGCCCGGGACGAAGAGGTTCCGGATGCCGAAGAAATGCCCGCTCTGCGGCGTGGACGTCGTGAAGCCCGAGGGCGAGGTCATGCACCGCTGCCCGAACCGCGCGTGCCCGTCGCGCGGACTGGAGACGCTGATCAACTGGGTGCAGGGGCCGTCCGACATCGAGGGCGTCGGCGAGCAGACGATCCGCACGCTCTGGGACGTCGGCCTCGTGCGCTCGCTCCCCGACCTCTATCGCCTGACCAAGGAGCAACTGCTCGAGCTGGAGGGCTTCGCGGAGATCTCGGCAACTGCGGCGATCGACGCGATCGAGGCGTCGAAGCAGGTGCCGTTCTCGCGCGTCCTCCTCGGGCTGAACATCCGGAAGGTCGGCTGGGTGTTGGCCCAGAACCTCGCTCGCCACTTCGGCGACGTCGACCGGCTGATGTCGGCGACGCAGGAAGAGGTCGAGGCGGTCGAGGGCTACGGCCCCGACCGCGCGGAGATCGTCGTCGAGTGGTTCGCGGACGACCAGAACCGCGCGCTCGTCCAGGAGTTGCGCGGGCTCGGGCTGCGATTCGAGACCGGGGAGGAGGAGCGGCCCGCGGAGGGCCCGCTGACGGGCTCGACCTACGTCATCACCGGCACGCTCGAGGGCTTCTCGCGCGACGAGGCGGCGGCTGCGCTCGAGGCGCAGGGCGCGAAGGTGACGAACTCGGTCTCGAAGAAGACGACCGGCCTCGTCGTCGGCGAGGAGCCCGGGGCGTCGAAGCTGACCAAGGCGCAGCGCGAGGGCGTGCCGCTGCTGACGGAGGCCGACCTGCTGAAGCTACTGGGCGGCTAGCACCTCGGCGAACCGGTCCTGCGCCTCGTGCGCCGAGCCGAGGCGCGAGCCGTTCTGGAGGATCGCGAAGGCGTAGCGGTCTCGGACGGTTCCGGCGCCGTAGTAGTCCGCCGGCGCACCAGAAACATGGGCCTCACTGCGAGGAAAGATAGGACGTGCGGCCCATGTCCCTCGCCCGGGCGGGATCGCATAATCGATCGATGGCGCAGACCGCCCTCGATCGGGATGCCGTGCTCCAGGATATTCGTGTCCTGACCACGGCGCCGTCGCCGCAGCTCGACCGGGTCGAGCGGACGCTCGTCGACGGCTACGCCTGCGCTCTCGGGATCGAGGCACGGCGACTCCGCCTCCAGCGGGAGCTCGAGGGTCGTGCGGCCGGGCTCAGCGGCGGGAAGGCCACTCAGGTCAACGAGGTCGCCGGGCTCGCACAGGGCATCGCGCGGGCCGACGTGGAGCTCGCGGAGCTCCGCGCCGCGCTGGTCGAGCTGGCCGAGATGGCCCGCCGGCTGCGCACGTCGTAACCTGCCCGCGTGGGAGATCCCGGCGACTAGGCCTCGGGTTCT
>CAWJZI010000017.1:0-28764 GCA_963847305.1 uncultured Actinomycetes bacterium
TCGTCGGCGAGCGCCTCGCGCGCCCGCTCCGCGTCCTCGGCCCGGACGACGACCTCCCGTACGCCCTGGCCCACCCCGCCGAGCACGCCGCCGGTCGCCGTTGCGCCACGGTGCATGCACTCGATGCCGGCCTCGCGCAAGAGGCCACACACGGCGTCGGCCTCGAACTCCGTGCCGACCGTCTCCACGACGACGAGCTCTTCGCTCACGCGATCCCGCTGCGCACGGCGTAGACGGCGGCCTGGATCCGGTTCTGGATCTGGAGCTTCATCAGGATGTTCGAGATGTGATTCTTCACGGTCTTCGGGCTGATCACGAGCTCGGCGGCGATCTGCGCATTGTCCTTGCCGTTCGCGATCAGCTTCAGGACCTCGAGTTCGCGGTCGGACAGTTCGGCCCGGATCGTATCCGCCATCTCCGCGTCCTCGGTCGTCGCCCGGACGCGCTGGAGCACTTTCGACGCGATCGTCGGCGAGATCAGCGACTGGTTCGCCGCGGCGGCATGGATGCCCGCGATCACCTCGCTGATCGAGGAGTCCTTGAGCAGGTAGCCGCACGCGCCGGCGACGATCGCGTCGAGCACGTCGCTGTCCTCTTCCGAGATCGTCAGCACGATCACGCGCGTCAGCGGCGAGAGCGCCGTGATGTGCCGCGTCGCCTCGACGCCGCTCATCGAGGGCATGTTCAGATCCATGACGACGACGTCGGGCGCGAGCTCGCGGACAAGCCTGACGGCCTCGGCGCCATTCGGCGCCTCGCCCGCGACCTGCACGCCGCCCTCTTGCTCGAGCAGGTTGCGAAGCCCCGTGCGAAAGAGGTCGTGGTCGTCGACGAGCAGGACCCGGGGCTCGTCGTGGCTGGTTTCGCTTGCCTGGCTCATGCCCGGCCGCGAATACTAATTGCGACGAGTATTTCGCCGGAGCGAGCGGTTACAAGAAGGTAATCGTGACCGTTCGCGAGAAGGACGCCGCGTCGGAGCAGGAGGCGACCCAGACGTCGATGTGGGCGCCGGCTGACCCCCCCGCCGACGTCCGCGGCCACGCCCTCGCCATAGCCCGGAATGGTCATTCTCGTCCCGAGCGGGATCACGCTCGGGTCGACCGCGACGATGCCGGGGCCGACGGGAAGGCCCGTCGCGGTCTTGCCGGTCAGGCAGTAGCCGGTCACGAGCACGCTCATCGTGCCGCCCGACTTCGGCGGGCCGGGTGAGGAGGCGGTCGAGCCGGTGCTCGAGCTCTGGGAGACGGACTCGACGGCCGCCGGGGGCGGTTCGCCGGGCGCGGCGGTCGAGGGCGTCTCGAAGGTCGTCGTCTGCTCCGGGGCGGCGGGGGCGCTCGGCGCGCTCGTCGACGAGGCGGAGGTAGAGGTGGAGGACGGAGGACGAGTCCGCCTGGCGCCGCGCTGCTGCTGCTGGACCTGGGCGGTGACCTGCTGGGCGCGCTGCTGGGCCGCGGCCGCACGCGCCTGGAGGTCGGCGATCTGGGCGTTGTTCAGCGCCTGCTCCTGGCGCAGCTGCGAAAGGTAGGCGGAGCGCTCGGAGCTCGCGCGCTCGAGCTCGGCCGCTCCCGCGGCGACGCGGTCGCGGGCGGCCTTCGTGCGCGCGACCTGGGCCGCGAGCTGCGCTTTCTGCCTGGAAACACGCTGTTTTGCGCGCTTGGCCTGGTCGAGCACCGAGTCGGTCGCGCGCGCAATGCGCTTGATGTTGTCGAGGTCCTCGATCGCCGCGTTGAAAGATGCGGCCCCGAGGATGACGGCGATCGGGTCGGGCTGATCCTGCTCGTAGAGGAGCCGAAGCTGACCGCCGAGCTGGAGCTGCGCGTTCGACTGCGTCTCGAGGGCGGCCCGGTACTCGCGGCGGGCGGACTCCTGGCGGCGGGCGAGTGCCGCTGCCTGTGCGTCGAGACGGGCGAGATCGCCGCGCGCCCGGTCGAGACGACTGCCGAGCGCAAACAGGTCGAGGAGAACCTCCTGCGAGCGACGCTCGAGCTCGGCGCCCTTTTCCTTCAGGCCGGTCACGCCGGGGCCCTGCGCCGGTCCGGTGGCCGGCAGCCCGGCCATGAGCAGGACTCCTGCCAGCGCAACGAGAACAGCGCGGATCAGACGATGGTTTCGTCCCCGCAAAGCCGCTCGACCGTACCACACTCCCCCGGGCGCAACGGGTCAGAAACGGGCAGTTTTTGGCGGATTTTGGTCACGTATGAGTCCTCTTGGCGGTTGCCGGTGTCCGCAGCCGCTGGTAGGGTGGGCCTCCCGTGACGTGCCGGCCCCTCCCGGTACGCCTGTCGAGAGCGGTGTGGGGTGTCGTTTTGCGCACCCACAGACGGCAGGCGACCCTCGTATGCCTCATCGCCCTCGGGCTCGCGGCGACGGTCGTCGTTGCAGGTCCTGCCGCCGGTGAGCCGCCGCAGATCGCGGCGAAGCGGGCCGAGGCCCAGCGCGTGCTCGGCGAGATCCAGTCGCTCGACTCGCAGCTGGAGCAGGCCGTGGAGGCGTACAACGGCGCGACGGAGGACCTGACGCGGATCGAGGCCGATCGCGCGCTGAACACGCGGCACCTCTCGATCGCGAAGAACAACCTCGTGGTCGCGCAGCGCCGCCTCGGCGACCGGATCCGGGCGATGTACAAGCAGCCGCAGGACGACTCGACGCTCGCGATCCTGCTCGGGTCGCACAACCTGACCGAGTTCCTGGACAGCGTCGAGACGGCCAACAGCGTCGCCTCGCAGGACACGCAGGTGGTCGGCGAGATCAAGAAGTTCAAGCACGACGTCACCGTTCGGGCGGCGTTCCTGAAGAAGGCCCAGGCCCGGCAGGAGCAGATCGTCTCCCAGCGGGCCGCCGCCAAGCAGGAGATCGAGTCCGGGCTCGCCGAGCGCCAGCGGCTCGTCGAGTCGATCAAGGGCGAGATCTCCAGGCTCGAGGCGGAAGAGCAGGCGCGCCAGGCGCGGCTCGCCGCAGAGGCGCAGCAGCGGCTCCAGGCCGAGCTCTCCGCGCAGAAGGAGGCGGCGCAGCAGGCCCAGCAGTCCGGCACGGACGTCGTCGGCGCCTCCGCGATCACGCCGGAAGGCGTGTCGGTCGCGCCCCCGGCCCGCTTCGGCGGCGCAGTCGGGGTCGCAATGCAGTACCTCGGCACCCCGTACGTCTGGGGTGGCTCCTCGCCCGGCGGCTTCGACTGCTCCGGGTTCGTGATGTACGTCTACGCGCAGGTCGGCGTCTACCTGCCTCACCTCGCGGCCGCCCAGTACAACTACGGCACGCCCGTCTCGCGCGACGAGCTCGCGCCGGGCGACCTCGTCTTCTTCGACGGCCTCGGGCACGTCGGGATCTACATCGGCGGCGACCAGTTCATCCACTCACCGCACACGGGCGACGTGGTCAAGATCTCGAGCCTGAACGACGGCTGGTACTCGTCGACTTACGTCGGCGCCCGCCGCCTCTAGTCCGCGTACAGCCGCTCGATTTCCTCCGCGAAGTGCTCCTGCACGACGCGGCGGCGTAGCTTCAGCGTCGGCGTCACCTCGCCTTCGTCGGCGGAGAAGTCCCGCGACAGGATCGCGAACCGCTTGATCTGCTCGAAGCGCGAGTGCCGGGCGTTGACGTCGTCGACGACGCCCTGGATCAGCGCCTGGAGATCTCCGCCGCCGTCCTCGCGCCACTTCGCGACCTCGGGCTCGTCGAGCGTGATCAGGGCGGCGACGTACGGGCGGCGGTCGCCGACGACGAGCGCCTGCGAGACGTACTTCGACCCCTTCAGCTCGTTCTCGAGGTTCTGCGGCGCGACGTTCTTCCCGCCGGCGGTGACGAGGATGTCCTTCTTGCGGTCGGTGATCGTCAGGAAGCCGTCCTCGTCGATGCGCGCGATGTCGCCCGTGCGTAGCCAGCCCTCGCCGTCGAGCACGGCGCGCGTCGCCTCCTCGTCGCGGTAGTAGCCCGCGAACACGGTTTCGCTGCGGACGAGGAGCTCCCCGTCGCTGTCGAACCGAGCCTCGACGCCCGGGAGCAGCGGGCCGACGGTGCCGAAGCGGTAGCGGCCCGGGAGGTTGACCGAGCAGGCGGTCGTGCACTCGGTCAGCCCGTAGCCCTCGAGAATCAGCAGGTCGAAGGCGTGGAAGAACTCGCCGATCTCGGGCGAGAGCGGCGCGCCGCCGGAGATCGCGATCCGCAGCCGGCCGCCGAAGCGCTCCTTCACCTTCGAGTAGACCAGCCGGTCGGCGAGCCGCACGCGGCGCGCGAGCGAGCGGGGGAGGGGACGGCCGGCCTGGCGGAGGCGGCTCGCCTCCCGGCCGACGCGCAGGGCCCACTCGGCGAGCCGGCGGCGGGGCCCGCTCGCCTCGTCGAAGCGGGCGAGGACGGCGGCATGCGCCTTCTCGAACACCCGCGGCACGCTCGGGAAGATGGTCGGCCTGACCTCGACGAGGGCCTCGCCGGCGCGCAGCGGGTCGCGAAGGGGCGCGAGCGTGAAGCCCGCATAGGCCGCCTCGAGGTGCATCAGCCGCCCGAAGTTGTGGGCGAGCGGGAGGTAGAGGAGCATCGTGTCGGCCTCCTCGACGAAACCGGGGAGGCCGTCCAGCACGGCGGCCATCTCGTAGTAGTTGCGGTGCCGGACCATGCAGGCCTTGGGCGGCCCGGTCGTGCCCGAGGTGTACATGTAGGTGAAGAGGTCCTCCTCACCGACCTGGGCCACGGCGCGGTCGAGCGCGTCCGGGTGCTCGGCCGCGTAGGCGCGTCCGCTCGCCTCGAGCTCGGGCAGGTCCGCGAACGCGAGGACGTGACGAAGGCGCGGCAGGCCGGCGCGGACCTCCTCGACCTTCGCGCGCTGCTCGTCGTCCTCGACGAGCACGCCGACCGACTCCGAGTGGTCGAGCACGTAGGCGCAGTCGTGCGGCGAGCTGTTCGCGTAGATCGGCGCCCCGACGGCGCCGATCAGCCCGAGCGCGAAGTCGAACAGGCACCACTCCACGCTCGTCGCGGCGAGGATCGCGAAGGCGTCGCCCTTTCCGACACCGAGCGCGAGCAGCCCATTCGCGATGGCGTCGACCCGCCTCGCGGCCTCGCGGCCCGAGACCGGCACCCAGCCCCCGTGCTCGCTCTGCGAGGTACGCCGTGCGCTCGGGATTTCGCGCCGATGCCTTCCGCCACAGGGCGCCGATCGTCCGCGTCATCCGCGCCGAGCTTACGCGAAGGGAATGGTCCTTACGCCTAGAATTCAGTTGCCCCATGCGCACGACCTGGAACGGATCGATCAGCTTCAGCCTGGTCACGATTCCCGTCGGGCTCGCCCCGGCGACGAAGCCGTCCGCCCGCGCATCCGACATCTCGTTCCGGCAGTTGCACGACGAGTGCAAGACGCCGATCAAGAACCGCCGCTGGTGCCCGGTGCACGAGCGGGAGGTGACCCAGGAGGAGATCGTCCGCGGCTGGGAGGTCGCGAAGGGCCAGTTCGTGATCGTCGACGACGCCGACCTGGAGGCGATCGAGCGGCAGAACACGTCGCGCTCGATCGACATCGAGCGGTTCGTTCCGCTCGGCGAGATCGACCCGATCTACTTCGACCGCACGTACTTCCTCGTTCCCGCGAGCGCGGAGGCGGCGCGTCGCCCGTACGTCCTGCTGCTCGAGGTGCTGAAGGAGGAGCAGGTCGGCGCGATCGGCCGCTTCGTCCTCGCCGGCAAGGAGAAGCTCTGCCTGATCCGTCCGAAAGGCGACGCGCTCGTCCTCGAGACGCTGTTCGTGGCCGAGGACGTCTACTCGCAGGCCGAGATCGACGAGATCGCCGACGACACGACGGTCAAGAAGGCCGAGCTCGACCTCGCCAAGCAGCTCGTGGACAGCCTCGTCGGCGAGTTCGCGCCGGCGGAGCAGCTGACGAGCGAGTACCGCCAGGATCTGCGCGCGATGCTGGAGGCGAAGCTGGCGGGTCAGCCGATTGCCGAGCCGGAGGAGGTCGAGGACGCGCCGGTGATCGACCTGATGGACGCGCTGAAGAAGAGCGTCGCCGAGGCGAAGGAGCGCAAGGCGCCGGAGACGACAGCCGCGGCAAAGCCGCGCGCGAAGCGCGCAGCCGCCGCCAAGAAGTAAGACGCGCTAGCTCAGTGCTTGACCGGCGCCGCGCCGATCGCCTGAAGCTGTGCCTGGAAAAGGAACTTGTCGATCTTCCCCTGGTAGATCGGGACGCCTTCCTGCAGGCAGACCCTGATCACTTCCTGGCGGTCGATCCCCAGCTCCTCCGACAGCTCTTCAGGCGTGAGGTGATTCGGCATGACGCTCCTTCCTCGGGCATGAAAAAACCCGTCGGCGCGCGGCGCAAACGGGCTCGAGAACAGCCATCTGGTTGGTGTCGCGGGAGATCAGAGGTCCCGCTCCTCCGGGCGATGCATGACACACGGAGAATACTCTCTCCGGGCGACGCGCTCAAACAGGGTTCGGCAGCTCGACGAACTCCCACTCGAGATCGAACCGCTCGGCGAGCTTCTCGGTGAGCGCCTGGACGCCGAGCTTCTCGGTCGCGTAGTGCCCGGCGGCGACGAAGTTGATCCCGAGCTCCCTGGCGAGATGGAGGCTCGGCTCGGCCGGTTCTCCGGTGAGAAAGAGGTCGTAACCCTGGGCGGCCGCCTCCGGTAGGTAGCGCTGCCCGCCGCCGGAGATGATCGCGACGCGCCGGAGGTCGTCCGGACCTTCGGCGAAGACGAGCGGCTCGCGGCCGATCCGCTCGCGCACCCGGGCGAGGAACTCGTCGCGCGTGGTCGACACGCTGCCGCCGAGGCCCAGCTCGAGGAACGGCCCGT
Organism: uncultured Actinomycetes bacterium; assembly: GCA_963847305.1. Classification (GTDB taxonomy): domain Bacteria; phylum Actinomycetota; class Thermoleophilia; order Gaiellales; family Gaiellaceae; genus DATBLE01. The sequence continues at coordinate 6,786 of CAWJZI010000017.1, forward strand.
CGACCTCGACGCCGAGCTCCCGCGCGAGCAGCGCGTTGTTGCCGATCTCGGGATGGGCGTCGAGCGCGAGGTGGTAGCCGGCGAGGTTGATGTCCGCCTCGAACAGGGCCTGGAGCCGCCGCCGCACACGGGCGTCGATCACGCGCGGCTCGTTGTCCCAGAGCAGGCCGTGATGGACGATCACGAGCTGCGCTCCGGCGGCGGCGGCCCGCTCGGAACAGCTCCAGCGAGGCCGAGACCGAGCAGACGACTCGCGTCACCTCCTCCGCGCCGGCCACCTGGAGTCCCTGGGGCCCATAGTCCTTGAACGCGGCCAGGTCGAGCAGCTCGTTCGCGTAGGCGATGATCTCGTCGCGTCGCGGCCATGCCGCGATTCTTCCGGAATCGCTACCCTGTTGCGACTCGGGGTGTGGCGCAGCCTGGTAGCGCGCTCCGTTCGGGTCGGAGAGGTCCCCAGTTCAAATCTGGGCACCCCGATATCTCTCATGTAGTTCTCAGGCGACCCGTCTAAGGTCGCCGCATGGACAGTGATCAGTTTCCGATGCCGTACCCGCGTGGTGGGGGCGGCGGCCAGATGTTCGTCGAGCATGCGGGGAACGCCGGCGGGTGGCCCGATGGGCTCTCGTGGGTGATGTTCGCCCTGCTGCTCCTGCTCTTCCTGATCGCCGTGGCGTCTCTCGCGCTCGCGCTCTACGACCGCTCGCACCGCAGCGTGGCTCCGGCTCCGAGCGGTGCGCTCGGCGAGCTGGAGCTCCGCTATGCCCGCGGCGAGCTGGGGCGGGACGAGTACCTCCAGCGGCGTGCCGACCTCGGCGGAGCGCCGGCGCCGCCGTCGGAGGCGCCCACCGTCGTCGCCCCGCCCGAACCGCAGCCGACCTAGTCCGCGACCCGCAGCCGCACGCGAGAGCAAACTTCCTCGCGTGCAGCTGCGGGCCGTGCTCTTCGACGTCGACTTCACCCTCGCCAAGCCGGGGCCGGACCTCGGCCCCGAGGGGTACCTCAAGCTGGGTCGCAAGCACGGGCTCGAGCTCGACCCGGACAGCTACCTCGAGGCGCGCGCCGGGGCGGTCGCGCAGATCGAGCGCCATCCCGAGCTCCGCCACGACGAGGAGATGTGGTTCGCCTTCACCGAGCTGATCGTCCGCGGCATGGGCGGTGACGCCCCGGCAGCGCGGGACCTCGCAGTCGAGATGACGAAGCTCTGGGAGCTCTCCGAGAACTTCGACCTCTACGACGACGCCCTGCCGGTGCTGGGGCAGCTCCGCGGCCGCGGGCTCAAGCTCGGCCTGGTCTCCAACGGCGGGCGCGAGATCGCGGACTTCGTCGTCCACCACGCGCTCGAGGTCGACTGCGCGATCGCCTCCCGCGCGCACGGGTGGATCAAGCCGCACGAGTCGATCTTCCGGGCCGCCCTCGAGCTGCTCGAGGTGGACGCAGGAGAGACCGTCATGGTCGGCGACTCCGTCGAGGACGACATCGAGGGCGCGGCCGCAGTCGGGATGCGCGCCTTCCTCATCGACCGGGAGGATCGATACCCGGACAAACCGGACCGCCTGCCGGACCTCTGGTCGCTGCCTGCTCTGCTCGGGCTCGACGGCCCGGTCGAGGGATAGTCCGCCGGCAGGGGCGGGCCGTACTATGGGCGGGCTTTGACCTCCCGGCGCGGTCTCGTCTGGATCCTGGGGCTCGGGGCCTTCGGGCTTGCGTTCTCGATCACGACGACGGCGGCGTATCTGCCGCCGCTGCTGTCGAAGTTCACCGACTCGAAGACGATGATCGCGGCCGTGCTCGCCGCGGAGGGTATTTTCGCGATCAGCCTCCCGCTCGTGATCGGGCCGTGGAGCGACACCTTCCAGACGCCGATGGGGCGGCGGCGGCCGTTCATGCTCGCCGCGCTCTGGCCGATCGGCTTCTGCCTGGCGATCGTCGCCTTCATGCCGAACATCTGGACGATGACGCTGATCGTGCTGGCGTTCTTCAGCGCGTACTACGTCTACGAGCCGCCCTATCGCGGCCTCTACCCGGACGTTCTCCACGAGCGGATGTACGGACGCTCGCAGGGCATTCAGCACGTCATGCGCGGGATCGCGATCGGGTTCGCGCTCGTCGGCGGCGGCTTCCTGTTCCACGTCTGGCACCCCGGGCCGTTCCTGCTCGCAGCGGTCGCGACGACGGCCGCCTGCGCAGTCCCGATCCTGCTCGTTCGGGAGGAACCGGGCGAGGGCACGAGGGTCTTCCGCGGCATCCGCAGCTACGTGCGGACGAGCTGGACCGTGTTCAAGGACGTCCCGGAGGTGCGCCACTTCCTGATCGCGAACGCGGCGTGGGAAGGGACGTTCGCGGCGATGCGGACGTTCGTCGTCCTCTACATCACCCAGGGTCTCGGCCAGCCGCTCTCGACCTCGTCGGCGGTGCTCGCCACCGTGGCGGTCGGCTACACGCTCGCCGCGGTCATCGCGGGGCCGCTCGGCGACCGCTTCGGCCTGGCGCGGGTGATCTTCTTCGCCTCGTTCGTCTACGGGACCGGCCTGCTCGTCGCCGGCTTCGCGCAGGAGTGGCAGAACTGGTACTACGGGCTGATTCTCCCCGTCGCGATCGGCGGCGGCACGGTGATGACGCTCGCGTGGGCGCTCCTCTTCAAGCTGATGCCGCACCAGCACCGCGGCGCGATCGCCGGCCTCGCGACCACGACCAAGGGCATCGGCCTCCTCATCGGGCCGCTCGTCGCCGGCGTGATGATCGACGTGATGTCGCCGTACCTCGAGAAGACGCAGGGCTACGAGGTGCTCTGGCCGGTCTGCGCGATCCCCGTGCTGGCGGCGATCCCGCTCGTCGCGTCGCTGATGAAGCGCGAGCGCGAGGCTAGTGGCAGGGTTGAGCCCCAGCCCGGCTGATCCCGAAGCCCCAGACCTCCTTCTTGTAGGTGTAGAACTGAGTGTCGATCCCGCCGCGGCGCAGCACGTAGGCCGTGTAGGTGCCGCACTCCACCCGCGGCAGGACGCCGTAGATGCTCGCGATCTCGATCTCGGGGTCGCCGATCTTCAGGCCGCGGTTCGTGTGCCAGCCGGGCGGTGACCAGATCGTGAAGTACGAGGCGGCGCCGTCGGCCTGGAAGGCCACTCCGGCGCCCTGCGGCTGGAAGTCCTTGTAGGTGAAGTACCAGGTCGTCTGCCTGCAGTTCCGGCAGCGGCCGTAGCGCGGGCCCCACGCGGTGAGGACCTGCGCGCGGCTCGCGCCCAGCTTCATCCCGGCGAAGCTGTGCCCGGGGACGACCAGCCCGTGCTGCGGGAGCCCGAGCGCCACTGCGACGAGCGCGACGGCGATCACCGCGACAGAATACGGCGACCGTGACGGTGAACATCTACGGCGACGAGTGGGACGAGTCCGTCGGGCGCGACCGGCCGGGCTGGCAGTGGAAGCGGCTGCCCGTCGGGCGGCTGCTCGGCGCGGAGCAGATCGGGGCGAGCCTGTACGAGCTCGCGCCCGGGCAGAAGACGTTCCCGTACCACTGGCAGGTGCTGGAGGAGGAGTGGCTGATCGTGATCCGCGGCGAGCCGACCCTGCGCGACCCGTCCGGCGAGCGGAAGCTGGCGCCCGGCGACTGCGCCGTCTTCAAGCGCGGCCCGGAAGGGGCGCACCTCGTTCGCAACGACACCGACGAGCCGGTGCGCATCCTGATGCTCTCGGCTGAGAGCAAGGCGGAGATCGCGTTCTACCCGGACAGCGGCAAGGTCGGGATCTACGGCCCCGACCTGCGCAAGCTGCTCGACGAGAACGCCGAGCTCGACTACTTCGCACGGCGAGGAGTAGCTCCGTCTCCGGCGCGCGCGAGCGCGGGGCCCCAGGACACCAGTGGGCTCATCTCGCCCGTGTGGCCGTTCAGGCGGCGGTAGCCGAGCGCGTGCTCGGCCTGCATCATCTTGTGGATCTGGGTCGTGCCCTCGTAGATGATCGGGGCGCGCGCGTTGCGGAAGTAGCGCTCGATCCCGTACTCGCCCGAGTAGCCGTAGGAGCCGTGCACCTGGATCGCGAGATGCGCCGCCTCGAACGCTGACTCGGTCGCATGCCACTTCGCCAGCGAGGTCTCGCGCGTGTTCCGCTTGCCCTCGTTCTTCATCCACGCCGCCTGCATGACGAGCAGCTTGGACGTCTCGTAGCCGAGCACCATCTTGGCGATCATGTCCTGGACGAACTGGTACTTGCCGATCTGCTGCCCGAACGTCTCACGCTCGCGCGCGTACTCGACCGAGCGCTCCAGGCACGCCCGGATCACGCCGACTGCGCCCGCCGCGACCGTGAAGCGGCCCTGGTCGAGCGAGTACATCGCGATCTCGAAGCCCTGCCCTTCCTCGCCGAGCAGGTTCTCGGCCGGGACCTCGACGTTCTCGAAGAAGAGCTCGCCGGTCGAGCCGGCCCAGATCCCGAGCTTGTTCTCGGTCTCCCGCGTCGTCACGCCCGGCCACTCGCGCTCGACGATGAACGCGCTCATCCCCTTGTGCCCGGCCTCGGGGTCGGTCTTCGCGACCACGAGCTGGTGGTCGGCGACGGTTGCATACGAGATCCAGTTCTTCTGGCCGTTGAGGACGTAGGTGTCGCCCTCGCGGCGGGCAGTCGTCCGCATCGAGGCGACGTCGGAGCCCGCGCCCGGCTCGGTCAGGCCGAAGCAGCCGAGCTTCTCGCCCTTCGCCTGCGGGACGAGGTAGCGCTGCTTCTGCTCCTCGGTGCCGTACTTGAGGACCGACGAGGAGTTCAGGCCGACGTGGACGGAGATCAGCGTCCGGAACGCGGCCTCGCCGCGCTCGATCTCCTCGCAGGCGAGCGCCTCGGACACGTAGTCGAGGCCGGCGCCGCCGTACTCCTCCGGGATGATGATCCCGAGGATCCCGAGCTCGGCCATGCCCTCGATCAGCTCCAGGTCGAGCTTGTGGTCGATGTCGTTCTGGATCGCGACGGGAAGGACGCGCTCGTCCACGAAGGAGCGGACGGTGTCCTGGATCAGCCGCTGCTCGTCGCTGAGCTCGAAATCCACGCAGGCGAGTCTACGTCCCGCCGCCAACCGCCCGCAGGTACCAGAACGAGCTCGTCCACCAGGCGCCGATCAGCACGGCGAAGAGGAGCGCGCCGGCGACCGGAAGGGCCCAGGCCGGGAACCGGTGCATGCGCACGATCAGCACCTTGGTCGCGAACGCGCCGAAGAAGGCGACGCCGAAGAACGAGTGGACGGCGACCCGCGTGTCGTAGGTCTGGAAGCCCAGCTTGAACACGCAGTGGTAGGCGACGGGAATCGTCGCCAGGAACGCGAGGCGCCCGGCCCAGCGGTGGACGACGTTGACGTAACGCGGCCGGGGCCAGGGGAGCCTGCGGAAGACCCAGGCGGCGGTCAGGAGCTGCGTGACGCCGAGCGCGGCGGCGGCGAGCGCGAGCCATGCCTTCAGGTGAAGCGTGTCGCTGAAGAAGAGGCGGAACCAGGGACCGGGGTAGGCACCCGGCTCGATGACCAGCTGCCGCGCGACGATCCCGAGCGTCTCCGCGACGACGAGGCCGGCCAGCAGCGGGATGAACAGGTGCCAGAGAGGGCGCTGCTCGGGCGGGCTCGTCGCGGCGGCTGTCGCCACGACGACGATTGAACTCCCGGGCAGGGACAATTGCAAGCGATGACAGCAGACGCCGGTCTCTCGTTCGAGCTCACCGCGGAGCAGCGCTCGCTCCGGGAGCTCGCGCACGACTTCGCGGAGCAGGAGATCCGGCCGCGCGCCGCGGAGTACGACGAGAACCAGACACACCCGACCGACGTGATCGAGCGGGCGCACGCCCTCGGCCTGATGAACCTGCACGTGCCGCGCGCATGCGGCGGACCGGCGCTCGGCCTGCTCGAGGGCGCGCTGATCGGCGAGGAGCTCTACTGGGGCTGCGCCGGGATCGGCACCGCGCTCACCTGCAACGGCCTCGGCGGCGGGCCGCTGATCGCCGCGGGCACCGCGGAGCAGCAGCGGCAGTGGCTGAGCCCGTTGCTCGAGCGCCCGATCCTGTGCGCCTTCGGGCTCACCGAGCCGGACGCCGGTTCCGATGTCGCGCGACTGAAGACGACGGCGGTCCGGAAGGGCGACGAGTACGTCCTCAACGGGTCGAAGACCTTCATCACCGGCGCCGGGCACGCGGAGTGGACCGTCGTCTTCGCGAAGACCGATCCGGACGAGGGGCACCGCGGGATCTCGGCCTTCGTCGTCCCCATGCAGACGCCCGGGGTGACGATCGAGCGGCACCTCGAAAAGATGGGCCAGCGCGCGACGGAGACCTCGGCGTTCTCGCTGAACGAGGTCGTCGTGCCCGCCGCGAACCGGCTCGGCCGGGAGGGCGACGGCTTCAAGATCGCGATGCAGACGATCGACGGCACGCGGCCCGGGACGGCGAGCGGCGCGGTCGGCGTCGCCCGGGCGGCCTTCGAGTACGCCTGCGACTACTCGAAGCAGCGGGTCACCTTCGACCAGCCGATCGCGATGCACCAGGGCGTCAACTTCCTGATCGCCGACATGGCGACGAAGATCGAGGCCGCCCGGCTCCTCACGCACCAGGCGGCGTGGATGCTCGACCGCGGCTGGGGCCGCAAGGCGACGCTCTACTCCTCGATGGCGAAGCGCTTCGCCGCCGACACGGCGATGGAGGTGACGACCGACGCCGTCCAGATCTTCGGCGGCTACGGCTACATGAAGGAGTACCCGGTCGAGAAGCTGATGCGGGACGCGAAGCTGTTCCAGATCTACGAGGGCACGTCCCAGATCCAGCGGCTGGTGATCGCGAGGGAGGTGCTCCTGCCGCGCGAGTAGCGGGACAGGAAGCACCTCGCGCTCGACGCGTCTACGCGGTCGCCGCGACGGGGTCGGGGCGGACGACGACGACGTCGACCACGGGGAAGACGTCCGTGGCGGGCAGGTCGGCCCGCTGCGCGTGCTCGCGAATCTTCTCCTCGCTCGACGCCTGGTAGATGCAGAACGTGCCGAGCGTGCCGTCCGCCTCGCGGACGACGTACGAGCGGATCCAGCGGATGTCGGACGACATCTCCTCGTCGCCGACCTGCGCCGAGCGCGCCGCGGCCGCCTCGAGCTCCTTGCCGGTGTCCCAGCCGCTGGGCCGGCGGATGACGTACAGCTCCATCTCTTACCTCCTTCGTGACTAATCAAGCACGACCGTTCGTGCTGAGATTCATATCACAAGTACGACCGTTCGTGCTAATTTGGATCGCGTGAGCACCACCCAGACTCGGAAGCGCCGGAGCGACGGCGAGCGCAGCCGGGCGGCGATCCTCGAGGAGGCGGCGAGGCTCTCGACCGTGGAAGGGCTCGGCGGGCTCTCGCTCGCGCGGCTCGCCGACGCGGTCGGGATGAGCAAGAGCGGGCTCTTCGCCCACTTCGGCTCCAAGGAGGAGCTCCAGCTCGCGACCGTCGAGTCGGCGGCCGGGATCTTCGAGGCGCACGTGGTCGAGCCGGCGATGCGCGCGCCCGGGGGGCTCCCGCGGCTCCACGCGTTCGTCGACTTCTACCTTCGCTACGTCGAGCGGGACGTCTTCCCCGGCGGCTGCTTCTTCGCGGCTGCGCTGACGGAGATGAACATGCAGCCCGGCCCGGTGCGCGACCGCCTCGTCGCCGTCTTCGACTCCTGGCTCGGCACGCTCGCGGAGACCGTGCGCGAGGGGCAGGCGAAGGGGGAGCTCGATCCGAGCGAGGACCCGGACCAGCTCGCCTTCGAGCTGGAGGCGGCGTTCTTCCTCGCCAACAACCAGTTCGTCGTCAAGCATTCCTCCGAGCCGCTCGAGCGGGCCCGGCGCACGATCGAGCAGCGGCTCGCCGCGATCACCCTCCAGCCGTAAATCCTGGCCCCGTTCTCGCTGTCAACTGCTCGACAGCCGAGCCCACGCGAATGGCTTTTCAGGTCGACGTCGAAGTGTCTCCGAACGGTGAAGAACAGCCATTTCCGGCACCTGACAGCTGGCAAACCGTAAGTACAATGTCGGACTTGCGTCTCGAGGCGGGAGTCACGGAGTCTCCGTATTACCTGCGCCGGCAGCGGCAGGCCCGCGCGCGGCGCATCAGGCGGCTCGGCTTGCTCGGAGTCCTCGCCCTGGTCCTTGGTGCGATCGTCGCTGCGATCGTCTACGCGGGCTCGCCCGCGACGATCGCCGACGGGATCAAGGTCGACTCGGTCGACGTCGGCGGTCTCTCGCAGGCCGAGGCAGCGCTCCTGCTCGAGCGGCGCGCGGCTTCTTCGCGCGGTAAGCCCGTCACGTTCACGGTCGACGGGCGCGCGTTCAAGCTCCGCGCGTCCCAGATCGGCCTGAAGTCGAACTGGGCGGCCGCGGTCGCCGCCGCCCGCGCCAAGGGTGACGGCTTCGGGCCGTTCCGCGGCTTCCGCCGCGTGGAACTTCGCCTCTTCGGCGGCGACGTCGCCGCGGAGGCCACGTACGACAAGAACGCGCTCAAGCACGAGCTCGCCCGGATCGGCAAGATCGTCGACCGGCCGCACCGCGAGGCCGCCGTCGTCCGCCGCGGCCTGCATGCGTCGACCGTTCCCGCGCGTGCCGGCAGCGTGCTCGATCGCGACGCCGCGCGCGCCGCGATCGTCACCGCGCTCGCGTCGATGTCGCGCGGTTCCCGGGTCGCTCTGCCGATGAAGACCGACGAGCCCGAGGTGACCGGCCCGATGCTCGTGACGGCGCTCAGGCAGACGCGCGCCGCCCTCTCGGCTCCCGTCGTGCTGACGGTCGGGCCGACCCACTACCGGCTGCCCCGCTGGCGGATCGCCGAGCTGCTCGAGCTGCCGGCCAAGGGCGCGACCGCGCTGAAGCTCGGCGGGCCCGGCGCGGACAAGTACTTCGAGCGGCTCCAGAAGGTGGTCAACCGGCCGGCCCAGGACGCGCAGTTCGTCGTCATCCCGAACGGGATCAAGATTCGCCCGGACAAGGAAGGGCTCATCGTCGACGTGCCGAAGACCGCGCGCGCCCTGCTCGCTGCTTCCGTTCGCCGCGTCAACCGCGTCGCCCCCGTCGCGGTCGCCACGCATCCGGCCAAGCGGACCCTCGCAGACGCGCAGGCGATGGGGATCAACGGGATCGTCTCCAGCTACACGACGTACTACGGCGGCGTCGCGAACCGGATCCACAACGTGCAGGTCGTCTCGCACCTGGTCGACAACGCGTTGATCGCACCGGGCAAGGAGTTCTCGTTCAACGGGACGACCGGTGAGCGCAACGCGGCCAAGGGGCTGCTCGAGGCGCCGGTGATCATCAACGGCGAGCTCGAGAACGGCCTCGGCGGTGGCACGTGCCAGGTCTCGACGACGGTGTTCAACGCCGCCTACGAGGCAGGGCTCCCGATCACGGCGCGCACGAACCACGCGCTCTACATCAGCCACTATCCGCAGGGCCGCGACGCCACGGTCAACTATCCGGACATCGACCTCAAGTTCGTCAACGACACTGGCCACTGGCTCCTGCTCCGGACCTTCGTCAGCGAGAGCTCGCTGTCCGTGAACCTCTACGGGACACCTCAGCACCGCCGCGTCGAGAGCGAGACGACGCCGCTCGTCACCACCGGCCCCATGCCGATCAAGGAGGTTCCGGACCCCGACCTGTATGTCGGCCAGAAGGTGGTCGAGCAGGCCGGCTCCGCGCCGCAGTCGACGAGCGTGACCCGCCGGGTGTACGACCAGAAGGGGAAGCTGCTCTACGACAACACCTGGTACTCCAGCTACCAGGGCGACAAGCAGATCGTCGACGTCGGGACGAAGCCGAAGCCCAAGCCGAAGCCCAAGCCGAAGCCCAAGCCAACGCCGCAGGCCGGCGGCCCGACCACGTCCCTGCCGGTGACGCTCGCGCCGACCGGGCCGACCGACACCGCGGCGCCGACCGACACGGTCCCGACCGACACCGTCCCGACCGGTCCGACCGGTCTAGGACTCGGCCGCTGCGATCGCCTCGGCGAGCCACGCCGGGAACCGCATCGGCCTGAACGCGACGCGGTCGACGACTGCATGCTGTGTCCAGCCGTCGGCGACGATCTCGCCCTCGCGCTCGAGCACGTACTCGTAGCGGAAGCGCGCGCCGCGCACGTCGACGCACCGGGCGTTGATCTTGATCCGGTCGTCGAAGAACACGGGCTGGAGGTAGCGGACGTGCGACTCGGTCGTCAGCGCCTCGTAGCCGTCGGCCTGGAGGCTCTTGTAGCCCCCGCGGAAGCGCGCGAGGTACTCGATGCGCGCGACCTCGAACCAGACCAGGTAGGTCGCGTTGTGCGCGACGCCCTGCGCGTCGGTCTCGGCGAAGCGGACCGCGATCTCGGTCCAGAACCTGAATCCCTCCATCGGGTACGTACTATCGCGGCGGTGAGCGTCGAGCGTCTGGCCGAGCTGATCCGCACCCGCCAGCCGTGCGTCGTGCTGACCGGCGCAGGCGCGAGCACGGAGTCGGGGATTCCGGACTTCAGGTCGGCCGGCGGGATCTGGGCGGAGTACGACCCGATGGAGTACGCGACGATCGACGCCTTCCGCCGCGATCCCGAGAAGGTCTGGGACTTCTACGCTGCTCGCTTCTTCGGCGCCGGCAAGGCCGCAGCCTCCGAGTCACCGGCTCCGTCGAGCCACGGCGGTCGCGGCTCGGCGTGCTCACCGAGGCGAAGCCGAACCCGGCGCACCAGGTGCTGGCCGAGCTCGAGCGGCGCGGGCTCGTCGAGGCGGTGATCACGCAGAACGTCGACCGGCTGCACGAGGCGGCCGGGTCGGTGAACGTGATCGAGGTCCACGGCTCGCTGCGCACCTCGAGCTGCCTCGACTGCGGGCACAGCGAGCCCTTCGACCGCGTCGTCGAGCTGCTGCCCATCCCGCGCTGCGAGCGCTGCGGCGCCGTCCTCAAGCCGGACGTGGTCATGTTCGGCGAGCTGCTCCCGGAGGAGGCGATCGACCGCTCGTTCGAGCTCGCGCGCGGCGCGGGCCTCTTCCTGGTCGTCGGCTCTTCGCTCGAGGTCTATCCGGTCGCCGGGCTGCCGGACGAGGCCCTGGCCGCGGGTGCGTGCGCTCGCGATCGTCAACAGGGGACCGACCCCGTACGACTCCCGCGCCGACCTGAAGATCGACGGCGGCGCCGCCGAGACCCTGTCCGCCGCTATGCGGCTGCTCGCCTGACGGGCCGCTCGTGGAGCACGCGACCGCAAACGCTGCATGACCTGGATCTCCACCTCGTACGGCACGCCGTCCCGCTGGCGGATCACTCGCCTAAGCTCCAGTTGATGTCGATGCTCTCGACTCATTGCAATTCTTGACGACAATATGAGTGTGAAGTTGGTTCCGGTTGTCGTCCTGCTGGCCGCGGCGCTCGCCGTGGTGCCCGCGACCGCGTTCCCGGCGCGCGCACCCGGCAAGAAGACCTGCCACGCCGGCGTGCTGCACCGGTCGGCACGGCGACCGCCGCGTACGCCGCGCTCGTCAAGTCGGAGGCGCGGGTCTTCAGGAAGCCAGGCGGCGCCGAGTTGAAGCGCTTCGCGAAGCTGAACGAGAACGGTTACCCGACCACCTTCGGGCTCGTCGGCGCCGTCCTCACCCGTACCTGCGCGGCGTCCTGGTACCGGGTCCAGCTGCCGATGCGGCCGAACGGGATCATCGGCTACGTGCGGCCGGCGGACGTGCTCGTCCAGCGGGTGACTGCCTGGATCGACGTCGACCTCTCGGCGCGCGAGCTGCGGTTCTTCACCGGCCGCAAGCTGCTCCTGAAGACGCCGGTCGCCGTCGGTTCGCCTGCCACGCCGACGCCGGTCGGCCGCTTCTACGTCGATCAGCGGATCGTCACGACCAACCCGAGCGGGCCCTACGGCCCGGCCGCGCTCGGCGTCTCCGCGTTCTCGAACGTCCTGACGGGCTGGGCGCAGGGCGGGCCGATCGGCATCCACGGCACGAACGCGCCCTGGTCGATCGGCCGTGCGGTCTCGAACGGCTGCATCCGCGTCCCGAACGGGACGCTGAAGCGGCTCTTCTCCGCGACGATCGGCGGCGAGCCGGTCGTGATCCACCCGTAGCTGTCCGCACCGCGGTTTGGTAACCGGCCGGCGCGGTATCTTTCCGGGGTGGCCAAGGCGCCCGCCCAGAAGGACATGATCACCAGGCTCGCCGAGCAGGGCGAGGACGCGTTCCAGCGCATCGCGGAGGCGTTCGGCGGCGTCAGGTTCGTCGAGGCGATGAACGGGATGCGGGAACGCGTCGACGACATGTCCAAGAAGATCCGCAGCCTCGACCCGCTCGAGAAGCGCGTCGCGGAGCTCGAGCGGCGGCTGGACGCGCTCTCGAAGCCGGCGGCGAAGGCCGCCAAGCCGAAGACGACGCGGGCGGCGGCCGCGGGCAAGTCCACCTCGTCGCGCGCCGAAGAACAGCGCGCGCAAACCCTCCTAGGTCTTCGGAGCTCTGGACGCACGCTCGCGGACGGCCGGCGCGGCGCGGCTAGGCCAGGCACGCGGAGCCGGAGAGCCTTCGGGACGACCTCGAAGCGCACCGGCGTCGTGCCGGGCTGCTCGCCGTCGAGCTGGATCGGCAGCGGAACGTCCGCATCGACGCTGACGGTGCGGCCGCGCAGCAGCTCCGCCTTCGGGTGGGGGAGATGCGTGCCCCGGTAGATCTTCGGCAGCGTGCGGACGAGGTCGGCCTTGGTGATGTCGCCGATCAGCAGCACGTCGAAGAGCCCGTCGTCGGGCTCGGCCTCGGGGGTGAGCATCATCCCGCCGCCCAGGTAGCGGCCGTTCGCGACGACGACTTCGTGCATGCGTCCCTCTCGGATCTCGTCGTCGACGGAGACCCGGACCTCGGTGTTGCGCCAGCGGGCAAAGACGGCCAGCGTCGACCACAGGTACGAGACCTTGCCGCCGAGCGCTTTCGACGACTCGTTCGTGCGCTTCGCGACCGCGCCGCTCATCCCGACGCCGGCCGCGTTGACGAACCAGCCCTCCGCGGCCTCGCCCGACCAGGCGCGGTAGCCGACGCGTCCGGCGTCGATCTCCCGTGTGGCGCCGCGGACGGCGACCTCGATCGCGGCGTCGAGCTTGCCCGGGATCCCGTACGTGCGGACGAAGTCGACGCCGGTGCCGCGCGGAATCACCGCGAGCTCGACGCCGCCGATCCCGACGATCCCGGATGCGACCTCGTTCACCGTCCCGTCGCCGCCGACGGCGACCACGAGCGCGGCGCCGTCCTCGGCAGCGCGGCGCGCCAGTTCGCGCAGGTGCTCGGGCCGCTCGGAGAACAGGGTGTCGCCCTCGAGCCCGTGCGCCGAGAGCTGCCGTGCGAGCTCCGGCCAGCGGCGGCCGGTCGTCCCGCCGGCCGACGCGGGGTTGACCAGGAAGACGGCCCGGCTAATGGTCGTCGGTGACCGTGACCAGCGCGAGCTCGGTCATCTGGTCGACGGCGGCCCGCATGTCCTCGTCGGTGATCCGCTTGAACTCGCCCTCGACGACGACGTCGCTGACGATCAGCAGGCAGCCGGTCTGGATCTTCTTCAGCGCCCCGAGCGTGAAGAGCATCGCCGACTCCATCTCGACCGCGAGGATGCCGCGGTCCGACCAGCGCTGGTACTGGGCCGTTGTCGGGGTTGTAGAAGACGTCGCTGGAGACGATGCCGCCGACCCGCACCTTCTTGCCGAGCTCCTTCGCGTGGTGGACGGCGCCGTGGACGAGCTCCCAGTCGGCCGTCGGCGCGTGCGGCTCGCCGCCGAGGAGGTGCGTCGCGGTCGCGTCCGCGGGCGTCGCGGAGAGCGCGACGATCAGGTCGCCGATCGACAGGTCGGACTGGAGGCCGCCGCAGGTGCCGACGCGAAGGATCTTCTTGACGCCGAGCTGCGCCAGCTCCTCGATCACGATCCCGGCCGATGGGCAGCCCATGCCGCTCGACTGGACGGAGACCCGCTCGCCTCGGAACGTGCCCGTGTAACCGAGCATCCCGCGCTCGTGGTTCACCTCGACGGGGTCGTCGAAGAAGGTCTCGGCGATGTACTTGGCCCGGAGCGGGTCGCCGGGGAGCAGGCAGCCGTCGGCGTAGTCGCCCGGGTCGGCGCGAAGGTGGATAGGCATGGGGAGGAGCCTATGCGACGATGGACGGGTGGGCCTGATCGAGCCGACGCTGGGGCAGATTCTCTCGTTCTGCGAGGAGGATCCGGTCGAGCGCGTCTTCCTCGAAGACGTGGCGCGGCGGGGCCTCGGCCGGTTCTCCGCGCTCGCCTCGAACGGGAAGCTGACCGCGCTCTGCCACGTCGGCGCGAACGTCGTGCCGTCCGGGGTGGGATGCGGCGCCTTCGGGCGAGCGGCCGCGTCGAGTCGCGCGCGGATGGTGATCGGCGAGGAGCACGCGGTCGACGAGCTCTGGGCCGAGGCCGGCGCGAAGATGCCGACTCCGCGGGAGGACCGGCCGGGGCAGCCCGTCTACGTGCTCGAAGAGCCGCCGGAGCGCGGCGACACCGGCCTGCGGGAGGCGACGCTCGCCGACCTGTCGCTCCTCGTCCCGGCCTGCGCGGCCGCGCACGAGGAGGAGATCGGCATCAACCCGCTCGACCGCGACCCGGACGGCTTCCGCTGGCGCACGCAGGCGCAGATCGGCGAGGGCCGCTCCTGGCTCTGGCTCGAGAGCGGCACGATCCTCTTCAAGGCGGAGGCCTCCGCCTGGACTCCCGAGGCCGTCCAGCTCCAGCAGGTCTGGGTCGATCCCTCGGTGCGAAACCGGGGCTACGCGCAGCGCGGGATGCGCGACCTCTGCCGCCGCCTGCTCGAGCAGGTGCCGCGCGTGTGCCTGTTCGTGCGCCCGGAGAACGCGCCGGCGATCCGCGTCTACGAGGGCGTCGGCATGCGCCGGACGATCACCTACCGCTCGCTGATCTTCTAGGGGACAGGGCCTCCGAGGCCTGTCCCGATGGCGCCTACCAGCCGTGGATCCGGGTGACTTCGATCCGCAGCGGCACGCTGAAGTCGGCGGCGAAGCTCTCCGGGTCGTCCAGCCAGCGCCGCGATCCGGTCCGCGTACTTCTCGACGTACTCCGCGACCTGGTCTGCGGGCGGGTCGTCCGAGACGCGCATCTCGCCCCAGCAGATGACGATGTCCGCGTCGACGCCGTCGCTGTCCAGGTTCAGGCTGACGTTCGGGTTCGCGGCGATGTTCGCGAGCTTCCGCTTCTCGGGCCGGCTGTAGAGCAGGATCGAGCGGTCGCCGTCCCAGAGGAACCAGACCGGGATCGGGCGCGGCGCGCCCTCTGGGCGTCACCGTCGTCAGCCAGCCGATGATCTCCTCGCGCAGCCGCCGGGCCGCGTGCGCTCCGAACTCCGTGGACTGGTCGAGCACGGTCGAAGCCTATCCCCGGCACAATGGCCCGAGTGGAGCTCCTGGAGCGGATCGAGGCGCACATCCGCCGGCACGACCTGATCGAGCCCGGCGGGGAGGTGACGTGCCTCGTCTCGGGCGGCGCCGACTCGACCTGTCTGTGGCACGCCTTGCGCGAGCTGGGCTATCGCGTCTCGGCCGTCCACGTGAACCACGGGCTCCGCGGTGAGGAGTCCGAGGCCGACGCCGCCTTTTGCCGCGACGTCCTCGGAGCCGAGGTGATCGTCGCTACGCCGGCGTCCACCGAGGCCGAGCTACGCGACCTCCGCTACTCCCTCACCGGCGGCCTCCGCGCCACCGGCCACACCGCCTCCGACCAGGTCGAGACCGTCCTCTACCGGCTCGCGGCGAGCGGCTCGACCCGCGGGATCAAGCCAGGCGCGAGGACGGCGTCGTCCGGCCGCTCCTGACGGTCTGGCGCGAGGAGACCGAGGCCTACTGCCGCGACCACGGCCTGGCCTACCGCACCGACTCCACCAACCCGGACACGCTCCGCGGCCTGATCCGCGAGCAGCTCGTCCCGCTGCTGCGGCAGCTCCACCCGGCGGCCGAGCAGAACATCGCCCGTCTCGCCGACGAGCGCCCGCGCCTCCCCCGGCACATGGAGGACACGCTGCTCGAGCTGCTCGCGACGCGGGACGGCACGAAGGCGGCCGACCTCGGCGGCGGAATCCGCGCGACCCGCGAGTACGACCGCATCTCGCTCGAGCACGGCCCGGTCCGCTGGGGCCCGTGGACGATCGAGTCCGACGTGCCGGGGCTCGAGGTGCGCGCCCGCCGGCCCGGCGATCGGCTCGCGGGACGCCGCAAGAAGCTCCAGGACGTCTTCGTGGACGCAAAGGTTCCTCGCAAGGAGCGGGATTCCTGGCCTGTCGTCGTGCGTGACGAAGAGGTTGTCGCGGTACCCGGAATCGTGGAGGATCCCCAAGTGAGAGTGACAGGGTTACGGGTGACACGCACGTGATGCACACCGAGCTGGAGCGAGGCGTCGGCGAGGTCCTGATCGACTCCGACTCCCTGCGCGCGCGGATCGCCGAGCTCGGCGAGGAGATCTCCGCCGCCTACGCAGGCAAGGACCTGCTCCTGATCGGCGTCCTCAAGGGCGCCGTCTTCTTCATGGCCGACCTGATGCGCCACCTGACCGTCCCCTGCGAGGTCGACTTCATGGCGATCTCGAGCTACGGCGCCGCGACCGACTCCTCGGGCGTCGTCCGGATCCTCAAGGACCTCGACATCAACATCGAGGGGCGCAACGTGCTCGTCGTCGAGGACATCATCGACTCGGGCCTCACGCTCTCCTATCTGATGCGGAACCTCGAGTCCCGCGAGCCCGCATCGCTGGAGATCTGCGCGCTGCTGACCAAGCCGGAGCGCCGCGAGATCGACGTTCCGGTGCGCTGGATCGGCTTCGAGATCCCGAACAAGTTCGTGATCGGCTACGGGCTGGATTTCGCCGAGCGGTACCGCAATCTCCCGTACGTGGGGGTGCTGAGCGACGAGCTCATGCCGGAGGCGTAGCCTCATGGTTCCGATGCGCGTGACCGGGCATTGCCGGGCACGCAGGACGGCGCGTAAGCCGATACCAGGACTCCGGACGCAGGGTCGGATGGAACCACCCTGCTACCCTGAGCCTTGAAAAATCGTGAATCGCTTTTTCCGTAGCGCGCTTTTTCCCCTGATCGTGATCGTGCTGCTCGTCTACCTGGCGAGCCAGACGTTGATCCCGAAGTCGAAGGCACCGCGCAAGGTCACGTACTCCGACCTGATCCAGAAGGTCGAGAACGACCCGCAGCAGGTCCAGGAGGTCGTCTTCAGCCCGAGCAAGAAGCAGATCACCGCGACGCTGATCGGCGAGGACAAGAAGTGGAAGGTCAACTACCCGAGCGACCAGTCGCAGATCACCTTCCAGAACCTGCTCCAGAAAAAGCACGTCACGTTCGACTCCAAGGGCACCGGCTCGTCCCCGTGGTGGTCGATCCTCACCTCGCTGCTCCCGTTCGTGCTCCTGTTCGGCTTCTGGATCTTCCTGATGAACCAGGTGCAGGGTGGCGGCTCGAAGGTGATGAGCTTCGGCAAGAGCCGCGCGAAGCGCATGGCGCCCGACAGCCCGAAGATCGGGTTCAAGGACGTCGCCGGCGTGGACGAGGCGGTCGAGGAGCTCCAGGAGATCAAGGAGTTCCTGGAGAACCCGAAGAAGTTCCAGGCGCTCGGCGCCCGGATCCCGAAGGGCGTGCTGCTCTACGGGCCGCCCGGCACCGGTAAGACGCTGCTCGCCCGCGCGGTCGCCGGCGAGGCGGGCGTGCCGTTCTTCTCGATCTCCGGCTCCGACTTCGTCGAGATGTTCGTCGGCGTCGGCGCCTCGCGCGTCCGCGACCTGTTCGAGCAGGCCAAGCAGGCCGCTCCGTGCATCGTCTTCATGGACGAGATCGACGCTGTCGGCCGTCACCGCGGCGCCGGCCTCGGCGGCGGCCACGACGAGCGCGAGCAGACCCTGAACCAGCTCCTCGTCGAGATGGACGGGTTCGAGCTGAAGGACAACATCATCCTGATCGCGGCCACCAACCGGCCCGACATCCTCGACCCGGCGCTGCTGCGCCCCGGCCGCTTCGACCGGCAGATCGTCGTCGACCGGCCCGACCGCAACGGCCGCCGGAAGATCCTCGAGGTGCACGCCAAGGGCAAGCCGCTCGCGTCCGAGGTCGACCTCGACACGCTCGCCGCCGGCACGCCCGGGTTCACCGGCGCCGACCTCGCGAACCTCGTCAACGAGGCCGCGCTGCTCGCCGCGCGCCGCGGCAAGAAGGTGGTCGAGCAGGAGGAGCTCGAGGAAGGGATCATGCGCGTGATCGCCGGCCCGGAGAAGCGCACGCGGCTCTTCTCGGAGGAGGAGCGGAAGATCACCGCCTACCACGAGATGGGCCACGCGCTCGTCGGCCACTACCTCGAGCACACCGACGAGGTGCACAAGATCTCGATCATCAGCCGCGGCCAGGCGCTCGGCTACACGATCTCGCTGCCGCGCGAGGACCGCTACCTGACGACGAAGTCGGCGCTGATGGACCAGCTGGCGATGACGCTCGGCGGCCGGGCCGCGGAGGAGCTCGTCTTCCAGGAGGTCACGACCGGCGCCGCCAACGACCTCGAGAAGGTCACCTCGACGGCCAAGCAGATGATCATGCGCTTCGGGATGAGCGAGAAGCTCGGCCCGCGCGTCCTCGGCCGCAACCACGACATGCCGTTCCTCGGCCGCGAGATGGGCAACGAGCCCGACTACTCCGAGGAGGTCGCGCGCGAGATCGACGACGAGATCCGCCGCGTGATCGAGGAGGCGCACGACCGCGCGCACCAGGTGCTGCGCGAGCACATGGACGAGCTGCACCAGCTCTCGGCGATCCTGATCGAGCGCGAGACGATCGACAAGGACCAGTTCGAGCGGCTGCTCGCCGGCGAGCCCGAGGACGACGTCTTCAAGGAGGAGGCGCCGCCGGCGCCCGAGCCGCCCGCGCCGGAGCGCGAGAAGCGGCCGCAGCCGCGGCCGAAGCCGTTCCCGCTCCCGGGCGCGCTCTCCCAGCCGCCGCCGCCCGAGGGCGCAAAACCGTAGCTCAGTCCGCGTCGGGAAACCGAACGCGAAGCTGCGGAAAACCCCTGGACACCGTCATCCCCGTTTGAGACGCTGCGCGGGTCAACAACCCGCACATCTCCAAGGGAGGGGATTGTGAATCCAATGGCAGGTAGAGGCATCGCGCTGATCGGCGCGGTTCTCGCCATCGTTGGAATCTTCGTCACGGCGCTCGGCGGCCAGAGCTACTGGGACATCGACGGCACGCTCGCGGCCTTCGGGCTCGCAGCTCGCGATCCTCGCCGCGCTCTGCGTGCTTCTGTCGTTCGCCGGCCGGCAGACCGATGGGTGGCTGGCCGGGCTCGGCGCGCTGATGGTGGGCTACTTCGGCTGGTTCCCCGCCGTGACCGCCTTCGACGACTGGGATCAGACGAGGGCAGGCACGTGGCTGACCTTCGCCGGCGGCATCGTCGTCCTGCTGGGAGCGGCTGCGGCGATCAACGCGGCAGGCGGCGAACGCTCGACGCCGGCCGGCCTGACCCCCGCATCACTTGCGGCGGGCGTCGGGATCGCCCTGGTCTTCCCCGGGATCTTCATCAAGGCCGACGAGGGACAGAGCTACTGGAACGCCTCCGGCCACTCGCTCGGAATCGTGATGCTGATCGTCGCGATCATCGCGGGGCTGGTCTGGGCCGCCTCGGCGGCGGGCACCGGCACGAAAGGGCTCGACGTCGTCGTCTCGCTGGTCCTGTTCGGCCTGGTCGCCTTCGACCCGGTCGTCCGGGCCTTCAACCAGTTCGGCAGCCTGGACACGGGCGCGTGGCTCGCGCTCGCGGGCGGGATCCTGGCGGCCGGCGGCACGTGGGCGGCGCGCGGCATCGAGATGCCGCACGCGGCGCCGTCTCCGGCCTAGCGGTTAGTGAGCGGGCGGCTCTTCGGGGCCGCCCGCTTCACGAAGAACGACTAGGCGGCGGCGCCCTTGCTCGCCCAGAAGCGGTTGAGCGCGCCCTGGACCTTGATCGTCCAGACGAAGTAGCCGACCAGCGGCAGGAACATCCAGAACCCGGTCTTGCCGCTCACGGGCGCCTGCTGACCCTCGCGGGAGTAGAGCTTGCCGACCTCGGAGGGGGCGACGAAGATCATCACGATCCCGATGACGACCGCGATCACGAGCCAGAGGACCCCGCCCAGGCCCTCGCCCGAGTAGTTCTTGACCTCCTCGCCGGTCTTGTAGTACCAGTAGATCCAGTAGATCCCGAAGGTGACCAGCCCGATCAGGGCGACGAACCACGGGCCTCGTTGCTGGCCGACGGCGCGGGCCGCCGGTGCCGCAGCTGCTGCTTCAGTCATACGCCAGCTCCTTCCGACTCAGATGAACAGCTGGCATCACAACACGGTTCGGGGCTCGGGTCAATCGGTGCGGCTGCCTGCGGGAGTCAGTCCCTGCACACTTCAGTTCGTGATCTCGATCGAGGAGCGGTTTCCGCGGCCGTCCGTGATGGGCGTCGTCAACGTCACGCCCGACTCGTTCTCCGACGGCGGGGTCAACTTCCGCACCGAGGACGCGGTCGCATCCGCGCGGCGGATGCTCGAGGAGGGAGCGGCGATCGTGGACGTCGGTGGCGAGTCGACGCGGCCAGGGTCGGAGGGGGTTTCGCCGGCCGAGGAGCTTCGCCGCGTCGTCCCGGTGCTCGAGCAGCTCGAGGGCGCGCCCGTCTCGATCGACACCTCGAAGGCGGAGGTCGCCGCCGCGCGCTCGAGCTCGGCGCCGAGCTCGTCAACGACGTCACCGCGCTCCGCGGCGACCCCGAGCTCGCCGGCGTCGTCGCCGACTCGGGCGCGTACCTCTGCCTGATGCACATGCTCGGCGAGCCGCGGACGATGCAGCTCGACCCGCGCTACGACGACGTCGCCTCCGAGGTCGCCTCGTTCCTCGAGGAACGGCTCGGCGTCGCCGTCGCTGCGGGGATCCCCGAGGAGCGCGTCGCGCTCGACCCCGGGATCGGCTTCGGCAAGACCATGGAGCAGAACTTCGAGCTGGTGCGCCGCCTCGACGTCCTGCTCGCGCTCGGGCGTCCCGTGGTGATCGGCTTCTCGCGGAAGAGCTCGCTCGGCCGCCTTCTGGGCGAACCGGAGGCAACGACCGGCTCGACGGCGGCAAGCGTGGGCGCGGCCGTGGCCGCCTACGAACGCGGCGCGACGATCCTGCGCGTGCACGACGTGCGCGAGACCGTCGAGGCCCTGGCCGCGGCGCAGGCCATCCTATGAAGGTCGAGCTGCACGGCCTCGAGGTGTTCGGGCATCACGGGGTGCTGGAGAGCGAGCAGCGCGAGGGACAGACGTTTCTCTTCGACGTCGAGCTCGAGGTGGAGGAGCCGGCGACCGACCGTGTCGAGGACGCGATCGACTACCGGGAAATCGCCGCGCTCGTCGGGGAGGTCTCCGACGCGACCCGCTGCGACCTGATCGAGTCACTGGCCGCGCTCGTCGCGGACGCGCTCGTGGCCGCGTTCCCGGTGCAAGCAGCCCGCGTTCGCGTCCGCAAGCGCCGCCCCGGGGGCATCCCGGCCGAGTGGTCGGCGGCGACCGTCGAACGCTCCGGGTCACGCTGATGACCCGCGCCTACGTCGGTCTCGGGGCCAACCTGGGCGACCGTTCCGCGATGCTCCGCGCTGCGCTCGAGCAGCTCGCTGCCGAGCCCGGCCTGACCGTGGTTGCGGTCTCCACCGTCTGCGAGACCGAGCCTGTGGGGTACCTCGACCAGCCGCGGTTCCTGAACGCCGTCGCCGCGATCGACACCGAGCTGCCGCCCGGCGAGCTGCTCGACCGGCTGCTCGGGATCGAGCGGCGATTGGGGCGGACGCGCGAGGGGCCACGGTTCGGGCCGCGGACGATCGACCTCGACCTGCTCCTGTACGGCGATGAACAGGTCGCCGAGCCGGGTCTGGAGGTTCCACACCCCCGCCTGCACGAACGACTGTTCGTGCTGGAGCCGCTGTTCGAGCTGACTCCCGGGCTCGTTGTCCCTG
>CAWJZI010000018.1:0-245426 GCA_963847305.1 uncultured Actinomycetes bacterium
GTCTTTGTTCGACTCCATGTCGCATGATTCCTGGCGAACGGCCCCCGACCTGACCTAGCCCCCGCCCAGCCGCGCGTCCTCCAGATCGAGCTCGCGGAAGACCTGCCGTTCGACGCTGTCGCTGATCTCGCCCGAGTGGCGAAGCTCGACGACCGCGGCACGCTCGGCCGTGAGCAGCTCGAGTCGGAGCCGCTGAGACGCCCGGACCAGCTTCTCGGCCTTGCGGTCCTCCACCCCCTCCTTGCGCGCGGCGTACTGCGCGATCCGGAGGTCGAACGTGTCCCGGAGCCGCTGGACGACCGCCGGCTCGACCCACGGCTCGTCGTGCAGCTCCTCCAGGCGAGCGAGCCCCGCCTCCATCGCGCGCACCCACGCGTAGGCTTCCTCCTGCGGCTCGCGCGAATCGACCGGCAGGTCGACCACCCTGACGAGCGCCGGCAGTGTCAGTCCCTGGATCACGAGCGTCGCCACAATCACGGCGAACGCGAGGAAGACGATGACGTTGCGCTCCGCGAGGGGTGAGCCCCCGTCCGTGGCGAGGGGCAGCGCGAGCGCGGCCGCGAGCGTCACCGCACCGCGCATCCCGGCCCACGAGAGGACAGCGAGGACGCCGTTACCCGGCATCCGCGCCGGGTCCCGGATCATCGGCAGGATCCGCCACTGGAGATTTGCGGCTATCCAGGACCAGGCGGCCCGCGTCGCGATCACCGTTGCGCTCACCGCCGCGGCCCACAGCAGCAGGTCCCCTGTCGAGCGGTCGCTCAGGCTCTCGACGATCGGCCGCAGCTCCAGCCCGACGAGGACGAAGAGGGTCGCGTTCAGCATGAACGTGACGATCTCCCACACGGCCTCACCCTGAAGGCGCGTCTTGGCGGTCGTCAGCTCGGGCGTGTACCAGCCCATGTACAGACCGACGGTGACGGCCGCCAGGACAGCCGAGACGTCCAGCGCCTCCGCCGGCAGGAACGCGAAGTAGCCGGACAGGAGCGCAATCACGATCTCGGTCGGCGAGTGGTCGATCCGCCGGCGGATCTGGCGGATCACGAACCCGACACCGAGCCCGACAGCGATCCCGCCGAGAACCGAGACGAAGAACTTCCAGGTTGCGTGGCCGATCGAGAAGGAGCCGGTGACTGCCGCGACGACCGCGAACCGGTAGACGACGAGCGCCGTCGCGTCGTTCAGGAGGCCCTCGCCCTCGATCACCGCCGTGAGGCGGCGCGGAAGGCCGATCCGGTTCGCGATCAGCGATGCCGCCACGGGGTCGGTCGGCGCGACGATCGCCCCGAGTACGAACGCGGACGACCAGGACATGTCCGGAACAAGTGCGTGCGCGACGACAGCGACCGTCCCCACGGTCGCGAAGACGAGCCCGATCGAGAGCGACGCGATCGGGCGGAACGCGAGGCGCAACTCGCGGACAGACGTGTAGTAGGCCGTCGAGTAGAGCAGCGGAGGCAGGATCCCGAACAGGACGATCTTCGGGTTCAACTCTGGGTGCGGCAGCCCCGGGATCAGCGCGAGCACGATCCCGGCGAGCACCAGGAGGATCGGGTAGGCAACCCGCAGCACCAGCGCGCACACGAGTGCGCCGGTCACGATGGCGAGCAGCGCGACCAGGACGAGCGCATCGTGGGCGCTGATGGTCACCGCCCTACCCCGTCAGCGCAGGTCCTTGTTCGACTCCATGTCGAACCACATCGCGAACAGCGTGAACTGCGAGCCGAAGATCAGGAGCAGCGCGACGAGCACGCCGGTCGCGGCCGTGATGTCGTGCCCGAGGGCGCGGAGCACGACCAGCGCGATCCCGAGCCCGAGGCCCGCGAGGCTCATCACGATCCCGAACGTGTAGAAGAAGACGAGCGGGTGGAAGTCGCGGATCACGTACTTCTCCCGCAGCCGCCAGAAGAACGCCTTCACGAGCAGCCACGAGATCTTCGGGACGACCGCGTGGAGCTTGATCCCCGACCGCTCGCCGACGCCGTAGATCGGCCGGGAGGGTATGTCCCGCACCCGCGCGTTGACGATGTTCAGGTGGACGAGCATGTCGTTCGGGAACCCGTACCGCGGGTAGATGCGGTCGAGGTCGAGCTTCTCGAGCGTGTCGAGCCCGAGCGCCGTGTAGCCCGACTGCGAGTCGGCGACGTGCCAGTAGCCGGAGGCGATCTTCGTCAGCAGCGAGAGGACGGCGTTGCCGAGGTAGCGGTGCTTCGGGATCAGCTCCCAGGCCTGCCCCGTGATGAGCCGGTTCGCCTTCGCGTAGTCGACCTCGCCGCGGGCGACCGGCTCGGCGATCGCCTGGAGGTCGACCGGGTCCATCTGGTTGTCGGCCGCCATCACGCAGGTCACGTCGACGCGCTCCTCGAGCGCGCGCCGGTAGCCGGTTACGATCGCCGCGCCGACCCCGCGGTTCTTGTCGTGCGTGAGCACCTCGACCCGCGGATCGCCTGCGGCCGCAGCCTCCGCCCGTTCCCGGGTCGCGTCGCGGGAGGCGTCGTCGACCACGTAGATCCGGTCGACGAACTCGGGGATCCCCGCCAGCGTCTGCGGAAGCAGGGCCTCCTCGTCGTGGGCCGGTACGACCACCGCCCAGGCGTTTGCCCTCGAGCATCAGGCCGTGGTGCGGCGGGCGGCGACCGGGTCCCAGAGCAGCGCGACGAGGACGCCGATGATCAGCCCGATCAGCCCGCCGACGGCGGCGCCGGTGCGGCTGTTCGGCCCGGCGGACTTGACCGCGACGGCAGGCGAGCGGACCGACGGCCGCTCGACGTTCTCCGCCAGCGAGAGGAACTGCTGCGCCGAGAGCCGGTCGGTCTCGAGCTGGCCGAGCCGCTGCTCGACCGTGACGAGCGTCGTGTTGATGTTCGCGAGCAGGAGCAGCTTCTCGGTCGGCGAGAGCGACTTGTCGCCGAGGATCGTCTTCTGCTGCTCCTGGGCGAGCGCGAAGCGGTCGTTGTTGCGGGCGATGCTCTTGTCGTCGAAGTCGATCTGCTCACGGAGCTTCGCGATCTTGACGGCCGAGTAGCCGCTCACGGCCTTGATCGCGACGGCGGCGAGCGCGTTGGCGGCGTTCTTGACCTTCTTCGCCGGCGTTCCGCTGACGGTGATGGCGAGTAGCGGCGCGGGCGTCCCGACCTTCGTCGCGGTCACGCCGAGCACCGGCTTCGTCGTGATGTGGTGGCTGAGCCTCCCCTCCTTCAGGCCGACCTTCTTCGCGACCTTGCGCGTCGTGGTCGAGCTCGTGACCAGGTTCGAGACGAGCCCGAGCGTCGTCGGCGAGCTCGAGACGGGCGCCGCGCTGTCAGGGGCGAGCGGCTGGCCGAGGTAGACCAGCGCCGTCGCCTTGTAGTTCGTGCGAGTTCGTCCCGAGGGAAACGAGGTAGCCGACGATCAGGCCGATGACGAGGCCGGCGACGGGGAGCCACCAGCGCGCGGCGATCGCCCGCCAGTAGCGGCCGAAGTCGACTTCCTGCTCGGCGTCGGGGTCGACGGCAGGCGGGCGCTGGCGTCCGCTGCTCACGCCCCGCTCCGGCGCCGGCAGAGCCGCCGCCTGCGCTCCCGGGAGCCTCCGTCAAGCCTACGGCTCATGCGCGGCAACCCTAGCTGGTGACCAGGCCGTACATCTTCGTGTACCCCACGAGGTAGACGCGCTCCGGCCCGGCGACGAGCGGCGAGTACTTGCCGTCCGGAAAGCTCCAGACCTGCTTCCCGGTCTTCGCGTCCAGCCCGTACGTCCGCCCCGCCAGCGTCGAGAAGTAGACGATGTTCCCGAGGACCGTCGCCGAGCCCGAGATCGGGCCGTTCGCCTCGAACTGCCACTTGATGTCGCCGGTGGCGGCGTCCAGCGCGTAGAAGCGCTTCGAGTAGGAGCCGATCAGGACGAGCTTGTTCCAGATCGCGGGCGAGCCGTAGACGTAGCCGCCGGTGGACTGCGACCAGCGCACTCGTCCGGTCGTCGCGCCGAACGAGTAGACCTTCTGGTCGGTCGAGCCGATGTAGACGCGCCCGTACGCCGCGGCCGGGGTGGAATAGAACGTGCCGCGGCCGCCGAAGCGCTCCTGGGACGACGCCTTCCAGATCAGCCGGCCCGTTCCCGCGCGAAGCGCGTAGAGGTGGTGGTCGTAGGAGCCGACGTAGAGGCGCCGGCCGGAGAGCGCGAGCGCTCCCTTCACCTGGCCGCCGGTGCGGTAGCGCCAGATCGTCTTCCCCGTCTTCGCGTCGAGCGCGAAGACGTCGCCGTGCCAGTCGCCGACGTAGACGCGGCCGTTCGCCAGGAGCGGCGAGGTCTCGCTCGCGCCGATCGTCCGCCGCCAGCGCACGCGGCCCGTGCGCGCGTCGAGCGCGACCACCTGGCCGTTCAGGCCCGGCGTGGACGGCTCCGCGTTACAGGCGTCGTTCCCCTTGCGGCGGAGGTTCAGGAACGCCATGTAGACGAGCTCGCCCGCGACCGCCGGCGAGGCGGCGGCGCAGCGGCCCGACTTGTACAGCCAGCTCGTCCGCCCGGTCGCCGCCTGCACCGCGTAGAGCACTCCCGGGTTGTTCGCGATGTACGCGCGCCCGTAGGCGACCGCCGGCGGGAACTCGAGCAGGTGCCGCCCGTGGAACACCCAGGCGATTCGGAACGGCGGCGCCAGCCTGCTCGGCAGGTACCGCAGCCGGCGATCGTCGTAGCCGAACGTCGGCCAGTCGACGCGGGTCAGCGCCTCCGGCCGGTGCGTGACCGGGTTCGTTTCCCGCGTCGTCGTCGGCGGGGGCGGCGTCGGCGGCGCCTCGGTCGGGACGAACTCGACGGTCGAGGAACCGCGGATGTCTCCCGACTTGCCCTGGACGTAGAAGTAGTAGCCGAGCCCGGCGCCGACCAGGAGAAGCAGGAACACCCCCGCGCCCGCGAGCACCCATTTCCAGCTCAGTGGAGCGCCTCGATCTTCTGGGCGAACGCGGAGATGCTGTCGGTGCCGTTGATGCGAACCCGGTTCAGCGTGTACAGGTCACCCGGCCGCGCGAGGCCGTAGTTCGTGGTCGTCGCGCCGAGGTACCCCGCCGCCTGGACGGCCGCGACGACCGTGTCGTCGTAGCGCCCGGCCGGGTAGCAGAAGAAGTTGACCGGGACGTGGAACCGCTTGCGAATTGCCTCGCGCGACCCGGCGACCTCGTCGTGGAGCTGGGCGGCGCCGACGGCGGTCAGGTCGGGATGGGTGAGCGTGTGCGCGTCGATCTCCCAGCCGGCCTTGATCAGCTTGCGGACCCCGGGCGGGCGGATGCCCCACACCGGCTCGAGGTTCCGGACCTCGAGATTGAGGACGCCGGCCCAGCGGCGCGCCTGGAGCAGCGGAAGCGCATTCCTCACCTGGCTGAGGTAGCCGTCGTCGAACGAGAAGACGATCGGCTTCGCAGGCAGCTTCCAGCGCCCCGCGCCAGGAGTCGAAGACCTGCTGCAGCGTCACCGCGTGGTAGCCGTGTCTCGCGAGCCAGCCGACCTGCGCCGCGAAGTTCGCCCGCGGCACGTAGAGCTCGGGGTACGGCGCGTTCGCCGGCGCGCTCGTGACGACGTGGTACATCAGGATCGGGACCGGCTGGAGGCGGTTCGCGCTCTGCGCCGGCAGCGCGAGCACGAGCGCCGCCGCCAGGGCGGCCGGCCCGACGAGCCTCATCGAGGCTTCGGTGCCTTGCCGTGGGCGATCTTGACCGGCGGAAGAGCCTTCTGAATCGATGGGCCCATCACGGGGACGGCGGTCAGCCGCGGGTGGTACGTGCCCGGGACGGCGTTCTTCGGCTCCCAGATGAAGGTGTGCGAGCCGTGGCCGAGCGTCCCGCTGAGTACCGCCTTCCCGACCCGGAGCGTCACCGTGGAGGTCTTCGAGAGCCAGAACCTGAACTTCGCGCTCCCGTGACGACGGAGCGTCGCCGGGATCCCACTCAGCTTGAGCACCGGCGGCTGCGTCTCGTAGGCCAGGAAGCGGTCGGCCGTCTCCCTCCAGCCCGCGTCGCCCGTGCGGGCGGCGAGCTTGCGGAGCAGCGCGATCACGTAGTCATGGTAGTGGAGGGGCGAATCGTCACCACGGAGCGAATAGCGTGACCAGTAGCCGGTGTCGAAGCGCGGCAGCAGGGTCTGCGCGGACGTGGTCAGGCGATCGGCGAAGGCCTGCGCGTCGGGGTCGCCGGTGAGCTCGGCGTAGTCGCCCAGGGAAAGCGCGGCCTGGAGCTGCGCGTTCAGAACCGGAACGCGGTCGAAGCTGTAGAGAGCCACCCACGGCCTGGCGGGCGAGCCCGACGAGAGCAGCCCGGGCACCGCGGCGTAGGCGGCGTCGGCTGCGTCGAGCAGCGCCTGGTCGCTGAGCATGTCGCCGGCGCGGGCGAGCGCCTGGGCGGCGACGGCCTGCACCATGCCGGACGTCCACGGCGCGCGGCCGGACGCGAACGGGAACTCGTACTCCCAGACGAGCCCGTCGCCGCGCGGGATCGCCCGCGCGAGCAGTGCCTGCGCGAGCCCGGCGGCACCTTCGTCGTCGCCCCGCGAGGCGAGCTCGTTCAGCTTCGCGAAGTTCGCGAGCGGGTGGAAGACGTAGCCGTGCGACCAGAAGAACCGGTAGACGACGCCGTCGTCGCCGGTCAGGTCGGGGTGGCTCCCCTCGACCGCGTGCCCGGCGAGCCAGCGCTCGTTGAAGCCGAGCGTCGAGAAGAGAACGCGGGCGCGCGGGCTCGTGTAGGAGCGCCACTGCGCGGCGACGTCCGCGACCACCTTCCGCAGCAGGTCGGCGCGGGCCTTCGGCAGCCGCCCGAGCTCCGTACGCGCCCGCGCGAGCACGGCCGCGTACTCCGCCTTCTCCGACGGCGTCAGGTCGGCGCGGGCAATTCCCTTCGCGATCAGCGCAGCGGGAGAGGGGCGCACGGCCGATCCGGCGGCGGAAACGGCGAGGAGCGCGACGGTGGCAGATGCGACGAAGACGAGGCGCATGGCGACCGATGCCTCGGGCAAGGTTAGCGCCGATGAGCGGAAAAGTCCTGCTCCTGGCCTTGTGCGCACTCGCACTGGCGGTCCCGGCGGCCGAGCCGGCGGCGCGGCCGGTGCGCATCCTGCTCGCCATTTCCGGCAACGGAACCTCGTCTCTGCTGACCTCGAGCGACGGCGTCCGCTTCGGCGCTCCGGTCGCCTCCTGGGCGGGCTCGCAGCCGGCCCCCGTCCGCCGCGGGTCGATCCTCTACGTCTACGACCGGCCGACGCTGAACGCCGACGGCCTCTCCGGAACCGTGCATCGCTTCGCGGTCGGCGCCGGCGGCTCCCTGGCCGAGAAGGCAGCCGTCCCCTACACCGTCCAGCTCGGCTCGCCGGAGGACGCGGCACGCGCGACCGCCGGCAGCTTCGCGCCGAGCTTCGCCGTCGACGAGAACGGCGCGCTCGTCCTGCTGTACAGCCTGCGGTTCGAGCCGGCGACGAACGCCTGCCCGGTCAGCCGGACAGGCCTGCGTCAAGCTCCGCACCGCGACCGAGGTCTCGGGCAGCGACGGCACGGCCTTCGCAGGCGACCCCGGCAACCGCGTCGTGATCAGCGTCGCTCCCGCGGCCACCCTCGGCCCGCCCGCGCTCTTCCGCACCGCAGACCGGCTGGGCTGCGCTCCTCCGCGGGCCGGCAGGCTGCCTCCACCTCCTCACGGGGCGCGACCTGCGCGGCAAGTACAAGGACCGATGTGTAGCCGATCAGGCCCCCGCGACCCCGTCCGCGCTCTGGAGCCCGGCCGTCCGCGAGTACCGGCTCTACGGCGTGGCGAACGGGCGCGTGGTGCGGATGATCAGCCGGCGGCTGGGCGCCGTCGTGACCCGGCGGTTCCGGCCGCTCGACGTCGCCGGTCGGCCGGCGTTCGCACGGGTCGCAGCGAATATGCCCTAGAGACGAGTGAGGGCGGCACCCGGGGCCGCCCTCACATTCGGTCGAATCGTGCGTTCGATCTAGCGGACGTACGCCTCCGCGTAGAAGGCGATGTCGTCGCAGAGCGTGCCCGGGTCGGGCGCTCTGGGAGCTCCCGCCGGGGCCGCGGGGTGCGGCTGCTTCGGGCCCGGCACCGGGGCGGCGGGATTCGGCTGCCCCCGAGTCGGAGCCCCGGGTGGGGGTTGATCAATTCCTCCCCCGTTGCAGTACGTGTACACCTCGTAGCTGCTCGACCCGCAGTTGGGCGACGAGCGGTCCCACATGATGCTGCCGATCCCCGGCGTGTTGCTGTGCTGGTTGTCGATCGTGACAAGCAGCATGCTCTTGTCCGGGATCGCGGTCGGCGAGGTCAGGCAGTAGATGCCCGTGTCGAAGTGCGTCGTCGACTTGAACCCGGCCCGCGAGCACGTGGAGCCGCAACCGTTCAGGCCCCAGTTGTTGAACGCGTTGATGTCGGCCACGGCCGAATTGGCCGTCGGCGCGATCAACTGGGAAACGCGGCCAACCGCCGCGCCCCCGAACGACGTGAACGTCAGTCCAGCGACGATGCCCACGACGACGACCGCGCCCAGCAAAACTCGCTTGCGCATCAGTCAGTCCTCCTATCTCGCATCGTCACTAGGCCCTCTTGAACGCCTCGGCAAAGAAGGCGACGTCGTCACTGGGAGCGCCGGTGGAGTCGTAGGTGCACGACCTCGTACCAGCCCGATGGGCAGTCGGGCCCCGACCGGTCCCAAGCCAGGGCGCCGGCGACGACGTTGCTGTGCTGCTGGTCGGCCGTCAGCTTCAGCATGCTCTGGTCCGGGTTCGTCCGTCCCGACAGGCAGAACGTCCCTACGGCGGGGCTCGTCACATTCTTGAAGCCGTCCCGCGAGCACATGGAGCCAGTCGTTCACGCCCCAGTTGTTGAAGGCGTTGACGTCTCGCGACAGCCGATTTCGACGTCGGCGCGATCAGCATGGAGACGTGGCGGACCGCGGCGCCCCCGAGCGGCGTGACCGCGAGCACAACCACGAACCCAGCGAGCGCGAGCGCACCGAACCCGCCAATCCGCTTGCGATTCATCAATTGTTCCTCCCTCTAGAAATCTCCCGGTACTTACGGTTCGTACCACGGAACGCGGACGCGGTCAAGGAGATTTCCCTGCAAATACGGCTCGATGACGATTGAGGACGACTCGAACGAGTGATTTCGGCCGGGCTTGCGATGGCTCCACCGCGTACACACGCGAATAGCCGTGCAGGAGCAGCCGGCCGCCGCTCCCGGAGACGGGCACGTACTCGCCGTGCGGAAAGCGGAGCAGCGTGCGGCCGGTGTCGGCGTCGACGCCGACGATGCGGTTCGCGAAGCTGCCGGCGTAGGCGACCCCGTCGACGACCGCCGGGGCGCCCGAGACGGGCCCGCCGGTCTGCACCGACCAGCGGACGTTCCCGGTGCGCGCCGAGGCGCTGTACAGCCGTCCGTTGTAGGAGCCGAAGTAGACGTGACCGCCCCAGACGGCCGGTGAGGAGTAGACGTAGCCGCCCGTGTGGATTGCCCAGAGGTAGCGCCCGCGCGTCGAGAAGGCGGTCAGCGAGCCGCCGTCGGAGGAGGGCACGAACACGCGGCCGGCCCAGACCGCGGGCGTCCCGTAGATCCGCCCGTTGACGCCGGCCGACCAGCGCAGCCGCCCGCTCCCGGGCGCGAGTGCAAGCAGCCTGCCGCCGTAGTTGCCGATGTAGAGCGTCCGGTCGGCGATCGCGGCGCTGGAGGTGATCTTCCAGCCGGAGCCGTAGACCCAGCGCAGCTTTCGCGTGCGCAGGTCGAGCGCGTAGACGTTGCCGTTCCAGGCGCCGAAGTAGTCGATCCGGTCGCGGACGAGCGGTGACGACTCGATCGGCGAGCCGACGTGGAACGCGAACCGCCGGCGCCCGGTGCGCCGGTCGAGCACGCGGACGACGCCGTCCATCCCGTGGACGACCAGGTCGTCGCCGACGACCGCGGGCGAGGCGGCCATCTTCCCGTGGCGGATGTCGCGGCGCCAGAGCACGCGCCCGTTCCGCATCGAGATCGCCCGCACGGTGCCGTGGATGTTCCCGATGTACGCGACGCCGTCCGAGACGACCGCCGGGAACTCGATCAGGGAGCCGAGGCCGCGGCTCCAGACGACGCGGAAGGGCGGCCTGACGCGGATGGCCAGGTGCGCCTGCGTCCGCGCGGGGGTCGCGCCGTACATCGGCCACTGGAGGTTCTCGTGGTAGACGCGGACGACGACGCGGCGCTTGCGCTGGAAGGGGAGCCGCAGCTCGAGGTCGCCGTAGCCGCGCGCGCGGACCGACACGACGAGCGGGGCGAGCCGGCGCAGGCCGAGCTCGGCGTTCCCCTTCGGGTTCGCGCGGTCGGCGAGGCGACCGATGCGGACGAGGGCGCCGTGGACCCGCCGGCCGGTGTCGCCGTCGAGGACGGTGACGACCACGCGGTGGCGCTTCACTACGGGCCGGTGGTGAACCGGCTTCGCGGCGGTCGGCGGCGGGGGCGCGGCGTGCTTGCCGCCGCAGCCCGCGAGGAACGCCGCGACCAGGCACAGCACGATGCAACCCCTCCTCACTCCCTTCACGAAGCCAGACCCCCCGGACGGAACGCGCTAGCCGGAGCCGCCGCCTCGTCAGAGTAGCCTCGAGCGCGAGCAGTGGACGGAGCAGGCCCGTGTGCCCCGTGGCGGCGACCCGAGCCGACGCCAGCTGCTCGACCGCGTCGGCGAAGATCGGCGTCGCCGGCCTGTCGAGCCCGTGCGGCCGGACGAACGACTCGACGAAGCGGCGGCGCTGCTCGGCGTCCTCGACGCGGTCCTCCAGGACCCGGCCGAGCTGCTCCGCGTGCTCGTCGAGCGAGGAGGCGACGTGCAGGAAGCCGCCGTTCTCCTCGAGCAGGTAGTGGAAGTGGAGCGTGCTCTCCTGGCCGAACTCCGGCGCCAGGACGGTGAGGACGCTCTTGCCGACCACGGCCGCCTCGATCATCGCGGTCGTGTTGATCCCGACCACCGCCGCGCTGTGGGCGAGCGAGTCGTAGAACGTGTCGTGCTCCTCGGCGGAGACCGGTCGCTCCGAGTGGCGCGGCCAGACCACGGCGTTCTCGAAGCGCGAGAGGTCCGCGTCGCGCCAGCCCTTG
Organism: uncultured Actinomycetes bacterium; assembly: GCA_963847305.1. GTDB lineage: Bacteria > Actinomycetota > Thermoleophilia > Gaiellales > Gaiellaceae > DATBLE01. The sequence continues at coordinate 11,073 of CAWJZI010000018.1, forward strand.
CCGACCGGATGCGGGCGCACGACCACGCTCGCGCCGCGGACGCGCTCGTCCGGATGACGCGCGCAGCGCCTGGATCCACCGCTCGACGAAGCGCACCTCGTCGTCGGAGTGGTTGGTCACGAAGGGGCTGGAGCCGAGGAAGAGGACGTACGGACGCTCGGGATCCAGGCCCATGGCGCGGACGAAGTCGTCCCGCGGGCCGCTCGGGCGGCGGTCGAACCAGGTGTCGAAGAGCCCGGCGCCGGTCGCGGTCACGCGGTCCGGCGGCAGCCCATGGAGCTCGATCGCCTCCCGCCGCTGGATCTCGTTCCAGACGAAGACCTGTTCCGGCTGCCACTTGAGCAGGCCCTTGTTCGTCAGGTTGTCCCAGCTCGCGACCAGCGTCGCGGCGGGAATGCAGAGCGCGCGGGCGCTCTTCAGGAACTCCACCTGCGGCGAGGCGAGCTTGACGACGGAGGTGGCGAGCACGACGTCGGGCTGCTGCTCGCGGACGTAGCGGTCGATCGCCGGGCTCGACGGGATCGCGCGCTCCAGCCTCGCGGTCGTGCGGATCACGCTGTCGGCGAGCTGCGAGTCGCCGGCAGCGAGCCGGCGGGCGAGGCGCAGACCGAGACGCCGCCCGATGGGCTCGAGCTCCGTCGCGCGCTCGAAGCGGCGGACGACCTTGCCGGTGACGCGGGCGCGCAACATCGGCGCGTTCGCGTAGCGCGGCTGCGCGTAGCGGGCCAGGTCGCCGAGCGCCCGAACAGCCCACGCGACCGGGCGCCAGCCGTCGCGCTGGTCGCGTGCGGGCGCAGGGCCGGAGGTGACGTGCGGCGACGCGCCGACGAGCCGCTCGACCTGTGGCTGCTGGTCCTCGTCCGGCTCCGAGCGGAGCGCGAGGTGGACGTCGTGCCCGCGCGCCGCGAGCTCGGTGACCAGCGAGGCGAACTGGCGGAGAACGCCCGGGCGGTCGACGAAGAAGAGGACCCGCACCGCTAAGCTAGGCGGCAGGCTCGCCCGCGACCGGCTCGGGCAACTCCTCCGCAAACGGCTCCAGCCGCCCGCCGCCGTCGGCGGTCAGCGAGAGGTGCGAGAAGAAGCGGGTCATCACGACGCCCTCCCGGAACTCGCCGAGGCGCGGCTCCGGGCGCTCGCCCCGCGCCAGCGCGAGCGCGAGCTCCGGGTAGCGGCTGCCGGCCGCGCGCGGGAGCGGGAAGGCGCCGCCGAAGCGCGGGTTGACGTCCGTGACCTCGTGGCGGCCGGGAGCGACGCGGAAGCACTGCACGTTCGCCGGCCCCTGGATCCCGAGCTCCTCCGCGACGAGGCGGCCGAAGTCGATCAGCTCCGGGTCCTTGATCGTCATCCCCTTGATCGACTCGCCGCCCTTCGACTCGATCATCGTCCGCGGGATCGAGTTCAGGCAGCGGCTGTCGAGATCGCAGAAGACGTCGATCGAGAACTCCTCGCCCGGGCAGACGCGCTGGACGAACGAGTCGGCCTGCGAGTAGCCGAGGAAGAACTCGAGCTCGCGGCGGTCGTTCGCGCGGAAGATGTCGCGCGAGCCGAATCCGAACCGCGCCTTGACGAGCACCGGGAACTCGAGGTCGTCCGGCAACCCGTCGGGGAGCCAGCTCGGTGGCGACGGGATGCCGCGCTCCTCGAAGAAGAGGTGCGCGAGGTACTTGTCGGCGGTGCGCCGAACGACGTCGGGATCGGGGAGCAGCACGACCGCTTCGATCTCGTCACGGTGCTCGGCGAGCAGCAGCTGGTCGAGGTCGGTGAGCGGGACGACGAGCTTCACGTCGTGCTCGGCGATCAGCTCCTGGAGCGCCGGCAGGTAGGCCGGGTCGTCGATCCGCGGAACGACCGCGTGGACGTCCGCGTGGTAGATCGCCGGCGCGAGCGGGTTCGCGTCGACCGCGACGGTGTGCCCGCCCGCCCGCGAGAACGCGGTGACGACGTCCACGCGCTGCCCGGCGCAGGTGAAGAGGACGGCGGTCACGGAGCGAGAGGGTAGGGCTAGCGGCGGAGCTGTCGCGACCGCTTCGGGCGTGTAGTACGCCTCGACGAAGGCGTCGATGATCGCGGCGACGAGCTTCTTGGAGACGTCGCGGGGCTTGCGGTTGTGCAGCCCGTACGCCGGCCAGTCGAGGTGCGGGCCGACCCACTTCACGACCTCGTACGACGGCCAGTAGTAGACGCCCTCGCGGCCGTCGCGCATCACCTGGTCGAGCGCCACGCGCAGCACCGATTTCGAGACAGCGTCGGCGGTGATGCAGGAGACGTCACGGAACGTGGCCATCAACGGCACCGGCGACAGCGTGAGCACGACCGGGGCGTCCGGGTTCATCGCGCGGCAGTGCTCGATGATCTTGCCTGATGTTGGCGGCGTTCTCCTCGACCGAGCTCAGCCGGAACACGTGCCGGTCGGCGTCGAAGATCTCCTCGGGGACGCCGCGCCAGAAGACGCCGCCCGTCTCCTTGTCCTCCCAGACCTCCGCGAGCCCGAACGTGAACACGAACGCCCCCGCCTTTGCAAACTCGTCCGCGTAGGCCTGGCGCTCGCCCTCGGGCTTCCACTCGACGATCTCGCCGGTCTCGAGCCGGTCGTAGCGGAAGCCGCGGCCCGTCTCCTGGCCGGTCGCGCACCACGAGAAGAAGTCGAGGATCGCAAAGCTGTTGTTCAGGCCGGACGGGATCCAGACGCGCTTCGACGAGACGCCCGCCTTCGTCAGGTAGCGAAGCAGCTCGCGCGCGAAGCACGAGCCCAGCGTGTAGACGGAGTCGTCGATCCCGAGCAGCGGCTCCTTCGGCGCCCACCCGGTGATCACGTGCTCGCGGATCAGCTGCCCGAGGTCGCCCTCGAAGAGCTCCTGCTCGCTCGGATAGAGATTGGCGCCGAGCGCGTGCCAGCGCTTGCGCGGCCAGGCGTTCAGCTGCTCGTAATCGCTCCTGCCGGCGATGCCGAGGGCGCCGATCGTGTCCTCGCTCTCGGCGACCTTCGCCGGGATCGCTTCGTTCTCCGCCACGTCCTGATGGTAGCCCCGTAACCAGGGCAGAGTGTGTTACGACCCCGGGCGTGCGAGGTTTGCGTGGGCGGTCTGGGAGCGCGTTCCGGAGAGGGCGCGCGAGGCTTCGTGCGGCCCGCGCTGGCGGGCTTCCGGCGGCGGATGCGGAAGCACACGCCGCTGCCGGGGGGCCCGCCCGTCGCTGCCGCCGGCAGACGCGGTGGAGCTGGACACGGCGATCGGGACGCTCTGGTTCGACTCGGCCGACGAGCACCTGACGCCGTGGATCCGCAGCCAGGGCGTCTGGGAGGCGGACGTGATGAAGCTGCTCGCACGGTTCCTCCGGCCCGGATCGTTGTTCGTGGACGTCGGCGCGAACGTCGGCTTCCACGCGGTGTTCGGCGCGCAGCTCGGCGCGCACGTGGTCGCGGTCGAGCCGGTGCCGTGGACGCTCGAGCTGCTGCGGGCGAACGTCTGGCGCCACGGCGCCGACGTCGAGGTCGTCGCCGCGGCCGCGTCCGACGGGCTCGGGACGGTGCGGATCGCAGCTGGATGCCGCACACCGGTCGGGCGCACAGATCGGCGGCACGGGGATCGAGGTGCGCGCGGCGACGCTCGACGCGCTCGTTCCCCGGGGCGAGGTGGACGTGCTGAAGATCGACGTCGAGGGCGCGGAGCCGCTGGTGCTGCGGGGCGCCTCGGCGATCCTGGCGCGCAGCCCGGTGCTCGCGGCGGTCGTCGAGTTCCGGCAACGAGCCGCACGTCGGCGGCGAGTCACCCGGAGCGGTGCTCGCGTTCTACGAGTCGCTCGGGTTCGAGCTGTGCCTCCTGCGCCGGAACGGCGAGCTGGAGCCGAGCACGCGGTCGGCGGTGCTCGAGCGGGCACGAGGCCGTGCCCATCGCTGAACCTCGTGCTCCGCCGCTCGACACGAGGGATCACGGCGTCCAGCCGCCCGTTGCGCCTTTGTAGGTGCCCCGGAACAGCGCGAGCGGCGTCAGGGCGAGGATCCTCAGGTCGAGCCGCGTCGAGCGATGCTCGATGTACCAGAGGTCGAGCTCGATGCGCTCCTCCCACGGCAGCGCGGCGCGGCCGTTCACCTGCGCCCAGCCGGTCAGGCCCGGCTTCACGTCGAGGCGGTGGCGCTGGCGCTCGTCGTAGCGGTCGACCTGGTAGCGGAGCGTCGGTCGCGGGCCGACGAGGCTCATCTCGCCGCGGAGGACGTTCCAGAGCTGCGGCAACTCGTCGATCGAGAGGCGGCGGAGGAGCCGGCCGGCGCGGGTGATCCGCGAATCGCTCTGCGCGACCGCGTAGCCGGCGCCCTGTGTTTCCGCGCCCACGATCATCGTCCGCAGCTTCAGCAGCTCGAAGTCGCGGCCGCCCTGCCCCACGCGCACCTGCCGGTAGAAGACCGGGCCGCCGTCCTCGAGCTTGACCGCGAGCGCCGCGAGCCCGATCAGCGGGCTGGTCACGAGCAGGACGGCGCCCGCGCCCGCGACGTCCAGAGCGCGGTTCAGCGCGTGCCCTCGGCCGCGTCCCAGGTCGCGGGCACGCCGCGGCGCAGGTAGTTCCAGAGCGCGACCACGGTCGCCCAGGTGACGAGGGCGTAGTAGCGCGGCAGCGAGGGCCGGGCGATGGCGACCGCGACGAACGCGCCTTGCAGCACGAGCGCGATGTTGTAGACGAGCCCGGCGGTCGCCGCGACGAGCGCGACGTTCGTCCCGAGCAGCGACGAGGTGGAGCAGCCCCGAGGCATACCGCAGGTGGCGGTGCGAGAGGATCTCGGCGAAGTAGAGCGGCGGCTGCCGGCGAAGCATCTTCCCGCGGGCGACGATCAGCCAGCAATGCTCGAACATGCGCACCTTGCGCCGGTACTCGGTACCGATCCCCGGCGTCGGCCGCTCGCGCGCGATCGCTTCGGGGTCGTAGACGGCGCGCCGGCCGCGCTGCACCATCACGTACGGCAGGGAGAGGTCGTGGCCGAAGCGCGGGTCGACCTCGACGTAGTCGGACCGGCGCACGGCGTAGATCGCCCCGTTCCCGCCGGTGACCGAGCCGAGCGCCGACTCCTGCGCTCGCAGCCAGGTCTCGAAGCGCCAGTACACGCCTTCGCGGTTGTCCCCGGCGGCGTCGGTCAGGACGAGCCGCCCGCAGACGTACGCGACGTCCGGATCGGCGAAGGAGCGGACGAGCAGGCGGAGCGCGTCCGGCGACCACATCGCGTTCGCGTCGCCGAACGCGACGACCTCGGCGGAGCTCTCGCGCACCGCCCGGTCCTGCGCCGCCACCTTGCCGCCGCGCGGGCAGCGCAGCAGCCGCACGCGCGGCTCGCGCGCCGCGACCGCCTCGACGAGCTCGTCCGTGCGGTCGCCGGAGGCATCGGACGCGATCACGACGTCGAGCAGCGCAGGCGGATAGTCGAGCGCGAGCAGGTTCTCGATGCGCTGCTCGATCACCGCCTCCTCGTCGTGGGCGGCGACGATCAGCGTCACGCTCGGGAGGACGTCACCGGCGCGGACGCCCCGCCCCCGCGCACGAGCAGCTGCCGCGGCTGCGAGCGGATAACCGGCGTGCGTCCAGACGAGGGCGGCCAGCGACGCCCAGAACACGACCTCAACCGCGAGCACCGGCCGCCTCGAGCTCGGAGATGACCGCCTCGTAGCGGCGCATCGCGATCGAGCGGTCGGCCTCCCGCTCCGCGAACTCGCGCGCCCGGCGGCCCATCGCCTCGAGGTCGTACTCGCCGTCGTGCGCGGCCCGGATCGCGGCCGCGAGCGCGAACGGGTTCCCCGGCGGCACGACGACGCCGCAGCCGACCTCGGTGACGAGCTGCGCCGTCTCGCTCTCGGCGTCGGTGGCGGCGATCACCGGCCGGCCGGCGGCGAGGATCCCGTAGACGCGGCTCGGGACGACGTAGCCCGCCAGCCCGCGGACGAGCCCGACGACGTGGACGTCCGCGGTCGAGAGCGACTCGGAGAGGATCGAACGCTCCTGGTAGCCGAGGATCTCGACCTTGTCCGCCTCCAGCGTGCGCGTGAGCGCGACGAGCTCGCCCCGGCGCGCGCCGGAGCCGATCAGGACAACGGCGAGGTCGTCGAGGTCGCGGAGGAAGGTCGAGGCGCGAATCAGCGCGTCGAGGTTCTGCGCGTGGCCGATGTTCCCGGAGTGCATGACGACGAAGCTCTTCGCCAGCTTGTGCCGGCGCGCCCACTCGTTGTCGTGCGGCTTCGGCACGACGCTCGCGGCGTCACCCCAGTTCGGAATCACGCGGATGCGCTCGGGCGAGACGCCCTTCGCGGCGACGCGCTGCTTCATCGTCTCGCCGATCACGATCACGCGGTCGGCGGCGCGCAGCGACGGGTCGATCAGCATGCGCAGGAAGCCGACGACGATCGGGTTGCGGAGCCGTCCGAGCTTGACTGCGATCTCGGGGAAGACGTCCTGCATCACCACGAGCAGCGGCGCTCGGAAGCGCGCGGCGACGAGACGGGCGATCGAGCCGACGAACGGCGGGTCGGTCATGCAGACGACGAGGTCGGGCCGGCGGGAGAGCATCGCCTTCCAGACCACCCCGAGCGCGTACGAGAGGTAGTTCATCGCCCGGCCCGGGAGGTGCGCGCGGTCGTAGGCGGTCGAGCGGACGCGCACGATCTTCACGCCGTTGCGCTCCTGGCGGCGGGGCAGGCCGCGGGACGCGCCGGTGATCACGGTCACGTCGTGGGTGGCGGCGAGCGCCTCGCAGAGCTCGGTCAGGAGGTTGGCCGTCGCCTCGATGCCCGGCCAGTAGTACTGGTTGAGGACGAGCAGCCGTGGCTGCCGGGGGTTATTGGCGCCGATCGCCACAACGCCCCAAGGCTAGTCGGCGCGGTTGAAGGCAAGCATGTCAGTCGTCAAGCGCAGGCCGAAGCGCTGCTCGAGCGCGTCGATCGCCTCGAGCTCCGGCGTCCAGCCCTCTTTCAGTGACGGATGCCGAAGGTCGACGAGCGTGTCGTAGTGGCGTCCGAGCAGCTCGGCCAGGATTCCCGGGCGCGACAGCTCGCGCGGCCGAAGGGCGAACACGACCGGTACGCGACGCCGGAGCAGCGACGACGCGCCCTCGAGGACCTCCCCCTCGTGCCCCTGGACGTCGAGCCAGAGGAGCGAGACGCTGTCGGCGTCGATCACGCCCTGCGCGGCCAGGTCGTCGAGCGACACCGTCTCGACGCTGATCAGGTCGGAAGCCTGAGCGGGGTCGTCCCTGAGCCGGCCGGAGCCGATGCGGTGCTTCCCTCCGCCCCACCGTTGCCGGGTGAAGGTCGCCTCGCCTGGGCCCGAGGACGCTGCGGCCGCGACGACCTCGACCCGGTCGTCGACCTCGTTCAGCGCAAGCGACGCCCGCAGCACCTTGCGGTTCTCGGGATCCGGCTCGATTGCGACGCCGCGTTCGAAGCCATGAAGGACCAGCGCCGGCACGACCGTCGTTCCGATATTTGCCCCGACGTCGACGATCGTCCCGCCCCGCGTCTCGAAGCCGTGCTCCCCCAGCGTCTGCAGCGCCCGTGCGAGCACGACGAACTCGGTTCGCCGCGGGTTCGCGAAGAGCTTCGCGGCGCCGTGCACGGGCAGCACGAAGGTTCCCTCCCGGCGCTCTGCAACCACATACGGAGTGAACGACTCGGCGCTCTCGAGAAACCGGCGCCGCGCCGCCTTCTCGCGGGCAATCGGACTCCGCCGCGCCATCAGACGTTTGAGCGCACCTCCCGGTCGCGACCGTGCGGCGCTCATATCGGCAGGCTACCGTCCCGCTGTGACCGACCTGGCCGTGATCGGGATGGATCCCGCCTTCGGAGGCGGCGCGAAGGCGCAGACGGATGCGTTCCTCGCCGCCGCCGCCGAGCTCGGGCGCGACCCGGAGCTCCTCTATTGCCGGATGCCGTCCGGCGTGCGCCGGCTCGACGCCGGCAACCAGCTCGCGTTCGCCGTCCGGGTCACGCCGCGGCTGCGGGAGGCGTCGGACATCTGGATCGCGACCACGTCGGCGTCGTCCGGCTACGGCGCGGTCCGGAGTGGGCGGCCCTACTCGTGCTGGATCGGCACCGGCCTCGCCGACGAGTGGGCGGGCCGCAGGCCGGGGCTGCGAGCGTCCCGGCGGCTCGCGCTGCGCGTGAACGCACCGATCCTTCGGCAGCTCGAGCGGCGAGTGCTACAGGGGGCGGAGCACGTCTACGCCACCTCTCCGTGGAGCAGGGCGAGCGTCGCCCGCGCGGGCCGCCTACGCGAGGAGGCGATCGGGATCCTGCCGATCCCCGTCGACCTGGACGCCTTCGTGCCGGCCCCCGACGACCAGTGGCGTGCCACCCTCGAGGCTCCGGTGCTCGCGTTCGTCGGGCGCGCCGACGACACGCGCAAGAACGTGCGCCTGCTGCTCGATGCCCTGCCCTCGATCCCGGGTGCGCGGGCGCTCCTGATCGGCGCCCCGCCCGCGCAGGTCCCGGACCGCGTCGAGGCGACGGGACCGGTGCCGTCGGTCGCCGGGCACCTCCGCCGCGCGACGCTGTTCGTGCTCCCCTCGTGGCAGGAAGGCTTCGGGATCGCCGCCGCCGAGGCGCTCGCCACCGGGCTGCCGGTCGTGACCACGCCGAGCGGAGGCCCGGAAGCGCTCGTCCGCGACTCGGGCGGCGGCGTCGTCCTCGAGGGCTTCTCGCCCGAGGAGCTCGCCTCGACCGTTCGCGAGCTGCTCGCCGACCCGCCCCGCCTCGAGGAGATGCGCCGGCGCGGCCGCGAGTACGTCGAGCGCGAGCACTCTCCCGAACGCTTCCGCGAGCTGCTCGCCGACGCGCCTTCCGGCAGCTAGCTAGGCTGGGCCGGGCCGATGCGGTTCCTGATCACCAGCCTCCAGACCTACGAGAGCGAGTTCTACGGCGTCGTCGGGCGCGAGCTCGAGCGGCGCGGCCACTCGGTCGTCCACGTCACCGAGTCGCCGCGCGCTGCCAAGGAGCTGCGCTCCCGCGGCGTCGACGCGCGCGCGATCCAGGACGTGATCGCCGAGCTCGCCGCGCCGGTCGACCTCGAGGCGCAGGTGCGCCGGATCGAGGCGACCTACCCGATCCCGCACCTCCGCGACGTCTACCGCAACGACAAGGCGTGCGCAGGGACAGCCGGAGGAGTGGTGTGTCAGGCGTACCGTCGACCGCTTCCGGGCCCTGGAGCGGATCGTCGCCGACGACCGAGCCGGACGTCGCGCTGCCCGAGATCGGGAACGAGACGATCCGGATCGTCGCGCACCTGGTCGCGAACGCGCACTCGATCCCGGTCCTCTTCATCCTGCACACGATCTTCCCGAACCCGCTGCGCGTCTACGTCGACACGCTCGACGCGAAGATCGCGCCGCCCGAGGAGCTGCGCGAGCTGACCGCGGAGGAGCGCCGGGAGGTCGAGGCGTTCCGCGCGTCGTTCACGCAGGCGGCGACGCCGATCCGCGAGTTCCGGCGCGTCCCGGTCGAGGCCAGACGCGCGAAGGTCTTCGCCGGGCACGTCGAGCGCAAGCTGGGCGACGACCGCGAGAACGACTACCTCCGCCCCTGGCGGCTGCTGCACCAGAACGCCTCGGAGTGGATGCGGGCGCGGGCGGCGCGGCCCTTCTACGACAGGCTCGACCCGGGCCGGCCGTTCGTCTACTTCCCGCTCCACGTCACCGACGACTACAAGATCCAGCGCATCGTCCCGCACTGCGCCGACCAGGCCTCGCTCGTCGAGCAGGTCGCGGACGCGCTGCCGCAGGGCCACGACGTCGTGCTGAAGGAGCACCCGATGTCGCTCGGGCGCAACTCCTTCCGCCTTCTGCACCGCCTGCGCCGGCGGCCGAACGTCCGGCTGGTCGACCCCTACACGAGCACGCACGAGCTGATCCGTCGCTCGGAGGGGGTGGTCGTGATCGGCTCGACCGTCGGGCTCGAGGCACTCCTCTACGACAAGCCGGTGCTGACCCTCGGCGATCCGTACTACGCCGGCTTCGGGGTCACGCTCGACGTCCACACGTTCGCGGACATCCAGGCGAAGGTGGTGGAGCTGCTGGCCTTCCGTCCCGACCCGGAACGGATCGCGCAGTTCATGCACATGGCAATGCGGCAGTGCCACCCCGGCCAGCCGCTGCTCGTCGACCGCTCCGAGGCGAACGCCCGCACCGTCGCCGAAACCCTGGAGCGCGCCGCGCTCGGGCTACCGCACGTTGGCGGGCGGAGTCATCAGGCCGCGACTGCGGGCAGCGCCCACCAGGCGTAGTCGCAGCGGGCGCACCAGCGGCGTGGCGACGATCAGCGCGGTGCAGGCCGCCGCCTCGAGCGTCAGCAGCGCACGCAGCAGCGGCGAGTGGCTCGTCGGCTGCACCCGCGTGCGGGCCAGCTCTTCGACCTCGTCCGCGAAGATCGGCGTCGCCGGCTGGTCGAGCCCGCGCGGGCGGACGAACGCCTCGACGAACCGCCGTCGCCGCTCGGCGCCCTCCTCGCCCTCGTCGAGCACGCGGGCCAGGCGGCCGAGGTGCTCCTCGAGCGACGATGCGGTATGCAGGAAGCCGCCGTTCTCCTCGAGCAGGTGATGGAAGTGCAGCGTCCCTTCCTGGGCGAACTTCGGCTCCAGGATCGTCAGCACCGGCTTCCCGACGATCGCCGCCTCGATCATCGCCGTCGTGTTGATCCCGACCACCGCGGCGCTGTGCGCGATCGAGTCGTAGAAGTCGGCGATCGCCTGCTCCGTGGTCGCGTACGCGTGCTTCGGCGGCCAGCGCACCGCGTTCCCGCGTGAGGCGAGGTCGACCTTGCGCCACTGCGAGCCGCGCGGGTACGGGCGCACGAGCAGCCCGGCACGCTTCAGGCGCTCGTCGTCGCTCTCCCGCATTCCCTGCAGCAGCCGGAGGACGAAGTCGATCTCGGCCTGCGGCTTGCGGACGACGAACGGGCTCGAGCAGAGGTAGAGGACGTACGGCTGGTTCGGATCGAGCCCGACCTCGGTCATGAACTCGTCCCGGGATCGGCTCGGTCGGCGCTCGAACCATTTGTCGAAGAGCTGCCCGCCGGTGGCGACGACGTGGTCGGGCTCGATCCCGTGCAGGTCGATCGCCTCGCGCCGCTGGGCCTCGTTCCAGACGAACACCCGCTCCGGGTCGAACTTGAGCAGGCCCTTGTTCGTCAGGTTGTCCCAGCTCGCGACCGCGGTCGCTGCGGGGACGCCGAGAGCGCGGGCGCTCTTCAGGTACTCGACCTCGTCGGAGCCGTACTTCACGACCGGCGTGACCATCACGGCGTCGGGCGCGTGTGTGCGGATGAAGGCGTCGATCTCCGGGCTCGTCGGCACCGCCTGCTCGAGCCGCGCCGCGCCGCGGATCACGCGCGCGGAGTACGCGGCGTCGGTCGCGGAGGCAAGCCGGCGGCCGACGTGCAGCGCCAGCGAGCGTCCGATCGGCTCCAGGTACGGCCCGGTCTCGATCCGGTGGAGGACCTTCTCGGTCACCCGCCGGCGCAGCCGGGGAGCGCTGTCGTAGCGCGGGTGCGCGTAGCGCGCGAGGTCGGCGACGGAGCGAACGAGCCAGGCGACCCGGCGCCAGCCGTCCGCGTGCCGCCGGTGCGGTGCATAGCCGAACGTCAGTCCCTTGCGCTCGATCCCGGCGAGCCCGCGCTCGATCCGGTCCCAGCGCGTCTTCTTCGTGAAGGCGAGATGGATCGTGTGCCCGCGGTCGATCAGCTCGTCGAGGAGCGGTGCGTAGATCCGCTGCACGTACGGCAGCTCGCGGACGAAGAAGAGGACCTTCACGCCGTGGCGCCGACGCGCCGCGCCTTTCCGCGCCCGGCCTGCTTCGGCCGGGAGGCCGCGAGCGAGCAGAGCGCCGCCTCCGCCGCGAGCACCGGCCGGAGCGCCGAGGGCCGCCACCGCTCGACCGGCAGCCCGGCGAGCTCCTCGATCGCGTCGGCGAGGATCGGCGTCGCCGGCCTGTCGAGCCCGTGCGGGCGGACGAACGACTCGACGAAGGCCCGCCGTCTCGCCGCGCCCTCCTCGTCCTCGTCGAGGACGTGCGAGAGCCGGCCGACGTGCTCGTCGAGCGACGGCGCGACGTGGAGGAAGCCGCCGTTCTCCTCGAGCAGGTAGTCGAAGTGGAGGGTGCTCTCCTGCGCGAACCCGGGCGCGAGCACCGTGAGCACGCTCTTGCCGACGATCGCCGCCTCGATCATCGCCGTCGTGTTGATCCCGACCACCGCCGCGCTGTGCGCGAGCGAGTCGAAGAAGTCGGCGCGGGCATCGTCGGTGACCACCGCGGTTCCCTCGCGGGGCCAGACGGCGACGTTGTCGAAGCGCGAGAGGTCGACTTCGCGCCAGTGGTCGAGGTCGTTGGGGTGGGGGCGCACGACGATCCCGATCCGGCGCAGCCGCTCGTCGCCGGAAGAGCGAAGCGCCTCGATCCACCCGGTCACGAAGCCCGACTCGGCGATGTCGGTCATCGCCGGGTTCGAGCACGTGTAGAGGACGTAGGGCTCGGCCGGATCGAGGCCGAGGCGACGAACGAACTCGGCGCGCTCGGTCGAGGGCCGCCGCTCGAACCACGGGTCGAAGAGCTGCGCGCCGGTCGCGACGACGCGGTCGGCGGCCATCCCGTGCAGCTCGACCGCCTCGCGCACCTGGATCTCGTTCCAGACGAAGACCCGCTCGGGCGCCCACTTCAGCAGGCCCTTGTTGGTCAGGTTGTCCCAGCTCGCGACGAGCGTGCCGGCCGGGATCCCGAGGCGGCGCGCGCTCTTCAGGAACTCGACCTGGGTCGACGCGCGGTTGACGACCGGCGTGGCGAGGACGACGTCGGGCGCCCGCCCGCGGATGTACGCGTCGATCTCCGGGCTCGTCGGGATCGCCTGTTCGAGCCGGGCCGCGCGGTGGATCACGCGCTCCGAGAGCTTCGCGTCCGGCCCGGCGGAGAGCCGGCGGACGAGGCGCAGCGCGAGCCGGCGGACGACCGGCTCGAACTCGCTCGACTTCCGCAGCTGGGCGTCGACCTTCCTGGTCATTCGCTCCCGCAGCTCCGGCGCGCGCTCGTAGCGCGGGTGCGTGTAACGCGCGAGATCCTCGAGCCCGCGCACGAGCCAGGCGACGGAGCGCCAGCCGTCGGACTCGGGCCGCGCCGGCGCGAACCCGTGCGTCACGCCGGGCTGTTTCGCCGACTCTTCCAGCTCGCCCTTGGTCGGCTGAAAGGCGACGTGCACCTCGTGCCCGCGCGCCGACAGCTCGGTGACGAGCGAGGAGAACTGGCGCGTGTAGAAGCGAGGTCCGCCTGCGAAGAGAAGGACTCGCAGGACGGGCCTGCTCATGTGGCGAACGATACCGGGGTCGCCCGTTCGTACAGGTCGCCGGCCAGGCGCTCGATCTGCGCGAGCTCGTCGGCCGTGAGGACGTCGCGGAAGGCGTCGCGGCGCTCCGGAAGGATGCCGGTGCGCTCCACGGCATCCGACGAGTTGGCCCGGATCGGGCGGCTGTTGAAGGTCGGGACGAGCAGGTCGGGCGTCTGCTCGATCCCGATCCGGGCGGCCAGCGCCGACATCGCCGCCTCCGGATCCTCGAGCAACGCCTCGTAGGTGAGGACGACCACGCGGTCGCCGTGGCGCTCCGCCGCCTCGAGCGCGGACTCGGTCGAGGCGCGCCAGAGCCCGAGCGACTGCTCCAGGTCGGCGTAGTACTTGCGATGGCGCCGCGCGGAGGCGTACCAGCCGCGCGGGTCGCGCACGATCGAGACCAGCAGGCCGTCCGGGTAGGCGGCGAGGAACCGCTCGACCCGGTCGAGCTCCATCGCCAGCCGCGGCGTGAAGCCGACCACCGCCTTCTTGGGGCCCCTGTAGAGGTTGTGGTTGTCGAGCCAGGCATTGAAGTACGAGGTGAAGTACGCGTCGAGCACCTCGCGCTCGGTGGCGGCGCCGGCCGCGCAGCGCTCGAAGATCGCGCGCTGGAGCTTGAGCGAGAAGACGAACGGAAAGACGTCCGGGTCGCGCTGCTTGCGCAGGTCGGTCAGGTCCTTGACGAAGCCCGTCTCGATCCACTCCGCGAGCAGCGGCTCGTGCAGCGTCGCGAACCACGTCTCGGGCGCGCCGAGGTCGAGCGGCGGCCAGTCCCACTTCTCCGGCTTGCCGATGCAGATCTCGTGCGGGTGCGCGTGCACTTCGGGGTGGCCGTCGAAGAGCTGGCTGAGCAGCGTCCCGCCCGAGCGCTGGATCTGCGAGATCAGCACGAGCGGCTCACGCACCGGCACCAGCTGGTTCATCCTCATCTCCGCCAGCGCCTCGTACTCCTCGAGCTCGGTCAGGCGCTCCCAGGCGGCGCGGGGCCGGTCGACCTCGAGCCGCCCGAACGGCGGCCGCGCGAGGAAGGTCTCGGCGATCAGCAGGTCGTCCGGGTCGGCGCTCTCTGCGCCGGTCGCCCTGGCCGGCTGCCCGGCGAGCACGGCGAGGTAGGCCTCGACACCGTACGGGCCTTCGTACGGGCCGGCCCCGGGGAGCGGCGCGAACTCGAGCAGACGGTGCTGGATGCGCAGGCCGGGGTCCTGGCGGGCGAGCTCGGAGCGAGCGGCCAGCACGAGCTCCGGGTCGAGTCGCTTCGCGCCTGCGGGCGCTTCGGTGCCGGCGCCGATCCCCGCGTACCAGGCCTCGCGCTGCGGCGCGCGCGGCACGTAGAGCCGCTCCCGCAGGCCGATGTTCGCGGTCTGGGCCCAGCGGAGGAACGGGATCCAGTAGAGGAGCTCGCCGATCTCGTCTCCGGTCCAGGGCCCCGCGACGATCGGCGCATCGCCGCGCGCGAGCCGGTCGATCGTTCGCCGCAGCTCGACGGCCGGGCTCTGCTCGCGCACCTTCTCCCGCTTCTCGCCGTCGGCCGCGAGCCGCGCGGCGAGCCGGCGGACGAGCGGCGCGTACGTCGGCTCGCGCTCCGGTGCCGGGGCGGGCCTGGCGCCGAGCTCCTCGATCGCATCCGCGAGGAGCGGCGTCGCGGGCCGGTCGAGCCCGAGCGGCCGGACGAAGCGCCTCAGGAACCGCTCGTTCCGCCCGTCGTCGCCCTCGCCGCGGAGCGAGGCCTCCAGCTGCGCCGCGTGCTCGTCCCAGGTACGCCCGACGTGCAGGAGCCCGAACTCGTCCGCCTCCAGGTAGCGGAAGTGCAAGGTGCCCTGCTGTGTCTCTGAGAACTCCTCAGCGAGGATCGTGTGCACGGGCCGGCCGACGATCGCGCTCTCGATCTGCGCCGTCGTGTTGATCCCGACGACCGCAGACGCGTGGTAGATCGAGTCGAAGTAGTCCCGGCGTGAGGTGTCGTCGTGGGGCGACTCGCCGAACCGCGGCCAGACGCGCACCTGCGGCGCGTCGAGCCCGGCGGCGACCCAGCGCTGTGCGGTGTCCGGGTACGGCCGGATCAGGTAGCCGGCCTCCCCGAGCAGCCCGCCGCGCGAGCGCAGGCGCTCGAGCCAGCGCGGGACGAACTCGACCTCGTTCGGCGCGACGAACTCGGAGGAGCACAGGTAGAGGACGATCGGCTGCGACGGGTCGAGCCCGACCTCGGCGCAGAACTCGTCGCGGCTGCGGCTCGGGTGCCAGTCGAACCACGGGTCGCCGACCGGCGCGCCCGTGATCCGGATCCGCGCGGGCGAGATCCCGTGCAGCTCCTCCGCCTCGCGGGCCTGGAGGTCGTTCCAGACGAGCGTCAGGCCGGGCTCGTCGCGGACGAGGCCCTTGTTCGTCAGGTTGTCCCAGCTGAAGACCGGGAAGCCGGTGCGGATGCCGAGCCGCTTCGCCCCGCGCAGCCAGTCGGCCTGGCGCGAGCCGAGGTCGATCAGCGGCGTGACGAGCACGAGGTCCGGCTGCTCCTTGCGCAGGTAGCGCGAGCACTGCCTCCGGCGGCGGCAGCGAGCGCTCGACGGCGCGGAGCAGCGAGCCCGGGACGCGCGCGAGGCGCGGCGGCGCGGCCTTCTCCGCCCGCGCGCGCAGCTTGGGCGAGTCGCGGTAGCGCGGCTCCAGGTAGCGGCGGTAGTCGAGCGCGAGCCGGACCTCGCGCGCGAGCTTCGACCCGCCCCCGGAAGGGAGCTTCGTGTACGTGATCCGCTCGCACTCGTCCGCGAGCGCCTGGAGCTCGTTGTGCGAGTGGCCGGACTTGACCCGCCGCGCGGCGAGGTGGATCTCGTGGCCGCGCTCGTGCAGCAGCCGCAGCGCCGGCACGAGCGGCCCGACGCCCGGGTGCTCGAGGACGAAGAGGATCTCATCGAGGCTCCGGCCGATGAGGGGACGGCGAGGGGACCGGGAGTTCCCGTGCTCGTAGCCGGTCGCCCGGCGAGGCTTCCGAGCGATCATGCGTGCCGCCCGTTCGTACCGGTCGCGCGAGGTCGGCGATGCGCGTCGTCGGAGAACGCGGTGGCGCGCTCGGGCAGGATCCCCTCGCCCTGCACCGTCGGGTCGCTCGAGTTCGCGCCGATCGGGCGGCCGTTGAACGTCGGCCGGAGGAGCGACGGCGCCCAGTCGATCCCGAGCCGGCCGGCCACCCGGCGCATCGTCCGCCTCGGGATCGCCCACCAGCTGCTCGTAGGTGAGAACGAGCACGCGCTCGCCGTAGCGCTCGGCGGCGGCGATCGTCGCGTCGGTCGAGGCGTTCCAGAGCGCGAGGGCGCCGTCCACGTCGCTGTAGTGCTCGGGCATGTGCCCGGCCGCCGACTCGTACCAGGCGCGCGGATCGCGGACGATCGAGACCAGCGTCCCCTCGGGGTACGCGGCGAAGTAGCGCTCGACGTTCGCGGGATCCATCGCGAGGCGGGGCGTGAAGCCGACGACCGCCCGCTTCGGCCCGGTGTAGAGGTCGTGGTTGTCGAGCCACGCGTTGAAGTACGACGTGAAGTAGGCGTCCAGGACCTCGCGCTCGCTCCCGGCGCCGGCCGCGCTCGCGTCGAAGACCTGCTTCTGGAGCCGCGGCGAGAAGAGGAACGGAAAGACGGCGCGGCCCGCGTCCGGGCGGCGCGTCCGCTCGGTGCGGCGGATGCGCTCGACGATGCCGCGGAAGTAGAGGGTCTCGAACCACGTCTCCGGCCGCGAGAGGTCGAGCGGCGGCCAGTTGTGCTTCTTCGGGTGGCCGATCTTCAGCTCGTACGGGTCGACATGGCACTGACGGTGCCCGTCGAGGAGCTGGAGCAGGAGCGTCCCGCCGGAGCGCTGGATCTGCGAGATCAGGACGAGCGGCTCGTCGACCGGGCACGACGTGGGCGAGCCGGGCGCGGACGAGCGCCCGGTAGTCGGTCAGGTCGTCGACCTCCCAGGCGGGGACGGCCACGGCCATGCGCTAGACGGCGGCGAGCGCGCCCTGCGACTCGAGCAGCTGCGCTGCGCGCTCCTCCGGCGTCCCCTCGTCGACCGTCAGCCGGCCGTAGGGCGGCTCGGCCAGGAACGAGGAGATGACCTTCAGGTCGTGCGGGTCGGGCGGCTCGAGCTCGGACGAGAATGCGGCCGCGTCGACGCCACCGAGCACGGCAACGATCGCCTCCGGCCCGTACGGACCGACGTAGCCGTTCGAGCGCTCGGCCGAGGGGAGTCGCAGCGGCTCGAACTCGAGCAGCCGCTTGCGGTCGGAGGGCTTCTGGTCGGCGATCGCCTCGCGCGTGGCCGCGACGAGGCCCGCCGGAAGCACGCGGAAGGCACGGCTACCGAAGCCAAACGTGCGCGCGATCTCGTCGCGCAGCGGGCCCTGGAGCTCGTCCTCCGTCACCTCGTCCGGCGGCTCGTCCGGGATCAGCCGCTCGAGGTCGACCTGACCCGCGCCGATGCCGGCATACCAGGGCGCCCCGGCTGCACGGCGCACGACGAACAGCCGCTCCTTCAGGCCCGCGTCCATCCCCTGGAGACGGCGCAGGAACGGGATCCAGTACAGGAGCTCCTCGACCTCGCTGCCGAGCCAGGGCCCGGCGACGACGGGCGCACCCGTCCGGTGCAGGGCGCGCTTGCGGACGAGGCGCATCAGCTCGGCGGTCGGCGTCTGCTTCGCGGCCCGCGTCTCCAGGCGGCGCTCCGCGCTGCGGCCCTCGAACCAGGCGAACGGCGCGAGCGCGACCCGGACGGCAGGCGCCAGCGCGGGGCCGCGGTCCGGGGCCGGCGCCGGCGAGTTGCCGAGCCGCTCGATCTCGTCGGCGACGAGGCCGCTCGCCGAGCGATCGAGGCCGAGCGGCCGCACGAACCGCTTCAGGAAGCGCTCGTTCCGCCCGTCGTCGCCCTCGCCGCGCAGCGCCGCCTCCAGCTGCTCGGCGTGCTCGTCGAAGGTGCGCGCGACGTGCAGCAGGCCGAACTCGTCCGCCTTCAGGTAGTGGAAGTGGAGCGTCCCCTGCTGCGTCTCCTTGAACTCGTCGGCGAGGATCGTGTGCACGGACCGGCCGACGATCGCGCTCTCGATCTGAGCGGTGGAGTTGATCCCGACGACCGCGTTCGAGTGGTAGAGCGTGTCGAAGTAGTTGTCGCGGGAGGCCTCGTCGTGCGGCGCCTCGCCGAACCGCGGCCAGACCTTCGCGCCCTCGCCGAGGTCGACGTCCGCCCACTGGGCGGCGTTCAGCGGGTGCGGCCGGACGAGGAACCCGGCCTCCGCGAACACGCCGCCGCGTGCCCGCAGCCGCTCGATCCAGCTGCGCACGAAGTCGACCTCGTTCCGGGCGACGAAGCCCGACGAGCAGACGTAGAGCAAGATCGGGCGGTCGTCGCGCAGGCCGACGTCCCGGCAGAACTCCTCCCGCGAGCGGCTCGGCTCGCGCTCGAACCACGGGTCGCAGAGCGGCGCGCCGGTCAGGCGGAGGTTCTCCTCGGGGATGCCGTGGAGCTCGCGAGCCTCCTTCGCCTGGAGGTCGTTCCAGACGAGCACGGCGTCGGGCGCATCGCGGAGCAGGCCCTTGTTCGTCAGGTTGTCCCAGCCGCGCACCGGAAACGCGCTGCGGATCCCGAGGCGCTTCGCGGCGCGGAGGTAGTCCGCGTGCGTCGTCCCGATCGGGAGCAGGTGCGCGAGCAGGAGGACGTCCGGGCTCCGCTCGGCGAGGAAGGCCTGGATGTGCTTCGGCGGCGCCAGGCAGGACTCGAGCGCCTGGAACGTGCGCTTCAGCGCGGCGATCCCGGGCGCGCCGAAGACCTTCGCGCCCCGCGCCAGGGTGCGGGTCGCGCTCGGCGCCTTGCGCGCCGCGCGGGTGCGCAGCCGCGTCTCCGCCGGGTAGCGGGGCTCGAGGTAGCGCAGGTAGTCGATGCTCCGCCGCAGCCAGGCGGCGAGCGCCACCCAGCCGGAGCTCCCCATCGCCGGCAGCTGCATGAACTCGATCCCGGGGCAGTCGTCGGCGAGATCCTGGAGCTCGCGGTGAGACTCGACGGACTTCAGCGCCTCGTAGCCGAGCGCAAGCTGGTGGCCGCGCTGATGAAGCAGCCTGAGCGCAGGCATGAGCGACCCGACACCCGGGTGCTCCATCACGAACAGGATCCTCAGCGGCTTGCCGCTCGGCACGGAGGGATGGTAGCGAGGGCCTATACGGAAACCGTTACGGCCCGCTCGTACAGGTCACCCGCCAATTCGGCGACTCTCGGGGTCGGGCTCCGGCTGCTCGCGCGTCGCGAGGATTCCGTACTGCGCGACCTCGTCGGCGGAGTTCGCGCGGATCGGCCGCCCGTTGAACGTCGGCTCGAGCAGGACCGGCGACATCGCAATCCCGATCCGCTCCGCGAGTCGCGTCATCACGTCTTCCGTGCTCGAGACCAGACGCTCGTACGTGACGAGGACAACGCGTTCGTCGAGCGCGGCCTCGGTCGACTCGCGCCACAGTCCGATCGCCGTCTCCGCGTCGGGGAAGCGCCGCTCGCTGTACTTGACCGCCGACCGGTACCACGACTGCGGCTCGCGAACGATCGCGACCAGCGTGCCGTCGGGATACGCGGCGAAGAACTTGTCGCGGTTCTCCGCGTCCATCGCCAGCCGCGGGGTGAAGCCGGTGACGACCTTCTTCGGCCCGGTGTAGAGGCTCTGGTTGTCGAGCCAGGCGTTGAAGTACGAGGTGAAGTAGGCGTCGAGCACGTCGCGCTCGCTGGTCGCGCCGGCGGCGCGCGCGTCGAAGATCGCCTTCTGCAGCCGCGGCAGGAAGAGGAACGGGAAGACGTCGTACGAGGGGTAGGCCTTCCCCTCGAGCTTCGCGCCACGCTTCTGGTAGCCCTCGACGAAGTGCGTCAGCGCCTTCTTCTCGAACAGGCGCTCGAACCATTCGCCCGGCCGGTCGAGGTCGAGCGGCGGCCAGTTCGCCTCGCGCGGCCAGCCGATCTTGATCTCGTGCGGATGCGCGTGGCATTCCGGATGTCCGTCGAAGAGCTGGCTGAGCAGCGTGCCGCCAGAGCGCTGGATCTGCGAGCAGAGGACGAGCGGCTCCGTCACCGGGACGAGGTGCTCGAGCCGCTGCCGCACGAGGGCGGCGTACTCCTCGCGCTCGTCCAGCCGCTCCCAGGGTGGGGTCTCGACTTCCATCAGACCTGCGCGAGCTCGGGGATCTGGAGGCGGCCCGGCAGGAACGAGTCGACGAGCGTGCGCTCGCGCTCGGGCGGCGGGGAGTCGACGATCGCCCGCCGGCCCTCCAGGAGAGCGAGCACCGCCTCGACGCCCCAGGGCCCGGCGTAGTCCGCGCCGCCCGGCTGCGCCGCCGGAAACTCGAGGCGGCGCCGCGAGAACGGCGCCTTCGGGTCGCCGGCGGCGAGCTCGTCGCGCAGCTCCTCGATCAGCTTCGGTGGAATCGTCGGCTCGCCCTCGAAATCCGCCGCGTCCGCATGCGTCGAGCCGATCCCTTCGTACCAGGCCGCCGAGGACGCGCGCGCGACCACGGCCAGCCGGTCGCGCAGGCCGAAGGTCGCGGTCTGCGCCCAGCGCAGGAACGGGATCCAGTAGAGGAGCTCCTCGACCTCGCTGCCGAGCCAGGGCCCGGCGACGACCTCGCCCTCGCCGCGCTTCACTTTCCGGAGCACCGAGCGCAGCTCGTCGAATGCGTCGCGCTCGGAGTTCTTCCGCGCGGCGGCGCGCTTCCCCGCCGTGGCGGCAACCGGCGAGAGCGCCCGCCGGAGCAGCGGCGCCGGGCCGCGCTCCGGCTCGGGACGCGGCTCCGAGCCGAGCTCCTCGAGCGTCTCGACGTAGAGCGGCGTCGCCGCGACGTCGAGCCCGCGCGGTCGGACGAACGCGAGCAGGAACCGCTCGTTCCGCCCGTCGTCCTCCCTGCCCCGGAGCGACTCCTCGAGCTGGTCGAGGTGCTCGTCGAGCGTCTGCCCGACCCAGAGATGACCGTCCTTCAGGTACTGGAAGTGCAGCGTCCCCTGCTGGGTCTCCTTGAACTCGTCGGCGAGGACCGTGTGCACCGGGCGGCCGACGACGGCGCTCTCGATCTGCGCGCTCGTGTTGATCCCGACCACCGCGGCCGAGTGGTAGATCGAGTCGAAGTAGTTCTTCCGCGACTCGCTCTCGAGCGGCTCCTCGCCGAGCTTCGGCCAGACGACCGCCTGCGGGTCGTCGAGCTCCACGCCCGCCCACTGCGCGGCGTTGCGCGGATGGGGCCGGACGATCACGCCGGCCTCGTTCCCGCGCGCCCGCAGCCCGGCCAGCCACCGACGCACGAACGCGACCTCGTCACGGGCGACGAAACCCGACGAGCACACGTAGAGCGCAATCGGCCGGTCGGCCCGCAGGCCGACCCGCGCGCAGAACTCCTCACGCGAGGTCGAGGGCTGCCAGTCGAACCAGTGGTCGTACGACCAGGCGCCGAGCACGCGCACCCGCCCGCGCGGGATGTCCTGGAGCTCGACCGCCTCCTTCGCCTGGCTCTCGTTCCAGACGAGCACGACCTCGGGGAGCTCGTGGACGAGGCCCTTGTTGGTGAGGTTGTCCCAGCTGAACACGGGATAGGCGCTGTGCAGCCCGAGGCGATTCGCCGCCCGCACGTAGTCGGCCTGGACGGAGTCGCGGGCGAGGTGGGTGACGACGACCACGTCCGGATCGAAGTCCTGGAGGAACTGGACGACGTGAGGCGGCGGCTCGACGCTTCGCTCGGCGAGCTCCAGCGCGCGCTTGACGCCGTGCACCGCCCACGGCCCGACGCGATGCGCGGCGCGGCCGACCCGGCGCACGGCGGGGTGCGCGTTTGCCTCCGCGCGTGCCCGCAGCGCGGGCGCCTCCTCGTACGACGGCTCCAGGTAGCGGAGGTAGTCCGAGTCCACGCGCAGGCGGCGGGCCAGGGCGGTCCAGCCGACGGAGTCCTTCGTCCACCCGGGCGCGCCTCGCGCGGGCAGGCTGCCGAACGTCAGGTGCTGCATCTCGTCGGCGAGCCGCTGGAGCACCTTGTGGGCCTCCGGCTTGACGCCGCCGAACGCAAGGTGGACGCGGTGGCCTCGCCCGTCGAGGAGCCTCAACACCGACGTCAGCGAGCGCACGGCGGCCGGATGCCGCATGACGAAGAGGAACTTCATCCGGAATCTGAGGGTACCGCTACGCTCCCTCGGATGACGGCGCCCGCGGAAACGCCCGCGTACAGCCCCTTTCTCGACGACGTGCAGGCATTCGAGCAGGCCGTGCTCGCCCAGGAGCGGGTCACCCCGGAGCACTACGACGACGAGTACTTCGCCGCCGACTGGCGCGAGGAGGGCAACCGCTACGAGCTGGAAACGCGCCGCCGCGTGGAGGACCGGAACCCGGCGCTGATCAAAGAGGTCTTCGAGCCCGCCCGCGTGCTCGACGTCGGCTGCGGCCCCGGATTCCTGATGCTCTTCCTGGCCGAGCTCGGGATCGAGGTCGAGGGGATCGACTTCAGCCCTTCCTCACACGAGCTCGCGCCGCCCGAGATGCGCGACAGGATCCTGATCGGCGACGTCGCCGAGCCGCACGTCCCGGAGCGATCGTCCGACCTCGTGATCTGCCGCGAGGTGCTCGAGCACCTGACCGTGGTCCAGGTGCGCAAGACGGTAGAGCAGCTCTGCCGCGCCTCCTCCCGCTTCGTCTACGTGACCACTCGGTTCCACCCCGACCCGCAGTCGCTGCTCGACTTCACGACCGACTTCGAGACGGACCCGACGCACGTGACGCTGCTCGCCAAGGACTTCCTGCGCTGCCTGTTCGTGCTCGAGGGCTTCCGCCGGCGCGAGGATCTCGAGGAGCGGATGGACTGGGCCGGCAAGGGCCGCGTGCTCGTCTACGAGCGCCCGTGACCCCTCGGCGGATCCTGCTCGTCCTCAACCACGCCGGCTACTTCGGGGTGTTCCAGGCGCTGGCCTCGGAGCTCGCCCGCCGCGGCCACTCGGTGCACGTCGCGTTCCTCTCCGGGACCGCCGAGGATCGCGAGCTGGTCGAGCGTGCGGCCGCCGACGCAGGGGTCACCTGGGGCCGGGCTCCGAAACGGGCAACGCTGGACGGCTGGTCGTCGGTGGCGTTCCTCGCGCGGGCACTCGGGGACCTCGGCCGGTACTCGGATCCCCGCTTCTCGGAGTCCCCGGCGCTGCGCGACCGGATGGCCGGGAAGGTCGAGAGCCACCTCACCGGTGCGGCCGGCTTCGATCCGCTCACGCGGCGCGTCGCGCTACGCCGCGCGCGAGAGCTCCACGCGACCACCGACCCGGCGCTGGCCGAGCGCTCGGTCCGCAGCGGCGCACGGCTGGAGTCCGGGATCCCTCCCGGAGGCCGGATCACCGAGTTCGTCCGCACGCAGAACCCGGACGTCGTCCTCGTCTCGCCGCTGATCGACCTCGCCTCGCCGCTCCTCGACTACCTGAAGGCGGCGCGCTCGCTCGGGATCCGGACGGGGATCGCGGTCGCGAGCTGGGACAACCTCACCTCGAAGGGCCTGCTCCGCTTCGTCCCGGAGCGCGTGTTCGTCTGGAACGAGGCGCAGCGACGCGAGGCGATCGAGCTGCACGGGATTCCGGCCGCGCGCGTGATCGCGACCGGCGCCGCACGCTTCGACGACTGGTTCGCGCAGCGGCCGTCCACCTCGCGCGAGGAGTTCATGCTCGAGGTCGGCCTGGATCCGGCGGGGCCGTACCTCCTCTACCTCTGCTCCAGCGTCTTCGTCGCCCCCGAGGAGCGGCCGTTCGTCGACCGCTGGCTCCGCGCGCTGCGCGAGCGGCTCGGCGAGGTCGGCGTGATCGTCCGCCCGCACCCGAAGCGCGGCGAGCCGTGGGCCGACGTCGAGCTCGGCGCAAACGCCGTCGTCTGGCCGCGCCGCACGGGCGAGCTCGACGCCGAGGCACGCGCCGGCTTCTACGACTCGATCGCGCACAGTGCCGGCGTGGTCGGTGCGAACACGAGCGCGATGATCGAGGCCGCGATCGCCGGCAAGCCCGTCTACACGCTGCTCGCGCCCGAGTTCAACCAGACGGAGACGATCCACTTCCACTACCTGCGCAGCGAGCAGGGCGGCTTCCTGCACGTCGCCGAGACGATGGAGGAGCACCTCGACCAGCTCGCCGGCGGCCTGGAGCACGAGGCAGAGGTGTCCGACCGCGCCCGGTCGTTCGTCGCCGACTTCGTCCGCCCGGGCGGCGTCGACAGGAGCGCGACCGTGATCTACGCCGACGCCGTCGAGGAGCTCGCATTGCTGCCGGCGCCGAAGCCCGAGCGCCCGGCGCCCGCGGTGCGCGCCGCGCTCACGCCGCTCGCCGCGGTCAGCTCGCTCGCGCTCTCGCTGCGGGTCGGGAAGGCGGCGGTCACGAGCAAGCTGCACATGCGCGGCACGCGGGCAGCAGGACAGGCCTGAGGCCTGTCCCGCCGACACGCCGCTCGTCGGTACGGCGCTCCGCAGCGACCCACGCCGCTGGATCGGCGTCACTGGTGACTCGTCGGCGATCGTGACGCCGTCGATCAGCTCCAGCGATGCTCGTCGGCAGTCCTGTCGGACATGGGCACAGTTGCCCCTGCAAGTGTCAGACACTGGTTGCGGCAGCAGATGGGCCGAGCAAGTGAGTGTCTGACACTAGGGTCCCCCGAGCCGCCGACGCTAGGCTCCTTTCGTGCAGCAGCAGGCTGAAGTTCCAGTCTCGACACACTCGGTCGAAGAAGCGCCGGCGCACAAGCTGAAGTTCGTCTTCTCGCTCCTCCACCCCGGCTACCTGCGCCACTTCGGCCAGCCGATCCGGCTGCTCGCCGAGCAGGGACACGAGGTGCACGTCGCGCTCGGCCGGCTGGAGAAGGATCCCGGCGACTTCAAGCTGATCGAGCAGTTGGCGGCCGCGAACCCGAACGTCACGTACTCGCACGCGCCGGCACGCCGACGCCGCGACGGCTGGCGCCGCATCGGCTGGCTCGTGCGCGCGCTGACCGACCTCTCCCGCTACGGCGACCCCCGCTACGCCGACGCGCCGGCCCTCCGCGGCCGCTTCGTCGACAAGCTCGACTGGCGGATCGACTACAGCCGCCTGCCGAAGACCCTCAAGGGGCCGCTGCACCAGAGGGTCGCGAGCCTGGCGACCGGCTCCGACGCCGAGCTCTCCCGGAAGACGATCGCGCGGCTCTCGCGCTACGAGGACGCGATCCCGCCGAGCCGCCGGATCACCGAGTTCCTCGCCGCCGAGAAGCCCGACGCCGTGCTTGCGAGCCCCGTGATCGAGTTCGCCTCGTCGCAGGTCGAGTACCTGAAGGCGGCGAGGGCGCTCGGGATCCGCACGGGCATCTGCGTCGCGAGCTGGGACAACCTGACCGGCAAGGGCCTGCTGCGCTTCGTGCCCGACCGCGTCTTCGTCTGGAACGACATCCAGCGGCAGGAGCTCGAGGAGATGCACGGGATCCCGGGCGACCGGGTCGTCCTCACCGGTGCGCAGCGGTTCGACGACTGGTTCGAGCGGCGGCCGAGCACGACGCGCGAGGAGTTCCAGCGGAGGGTCGGCGCTGAACCCGGAGCAGCCCTACGTCCTCTACCTCTGCTCCTCGCCGTTCATCGCACCCGACGAGGTCGAGTTCGTCCGTCGCTGGCTCGCCGCCGTCCGCGCGCAGTTCCCGGAGGTCGGCGTGCTCGTGCGCCCCCACCCGCAGAACGCCGCCCAGTGGGTGGGCGTCGACCTCGGCGACCCCAACTCGGTCGTCTGGCCGCCCGGCGGCCAGCAGCCCGACGCAGGCGAGGCGCGCGCGGGGTACTTCGACTCGCTCGCCCACAGCGCGTGCATCGTCGGCATCAACACCAGCGGCCTGATCGAGGCCGGGATCGTCGGCAAGGCAGTGCTCACCGTCACCGACCCCGCCTTCGCCGACACCCAGGAAGGCACCCTGCACTTCCACTACCTGCGCTGGGAGAACGGCGGGCTGCTCCACGTCGCGCGCGACCTCGACGAGCACGTGCAGCAACTCGGACGCGCGCTCCAGCAGGGCGAGGAGGACGCCCGCCACGTCCGGGACTTCGTCCAGCGCTTCACGCGGCCGTTCGGGCTCGACCAGCCCGCGGCACCGCTCGTCGCGCAGGGAATCGAGGAGCTCGGCCGGCTCGGCGCCGCCGACCGCCCGCAGACCGCAATCGGCACCCGCATCCGCCGCGCCGCCCTCTACCCGGTCGCGCTGACGATGACCGGCGTCTCGTACACGCTCGGCGGCGCGCGGCATGCGCGGAAGATGGCGCGCGCGGCGCGGGCGTAAGACCACTAATGCCGACCGATCACCCAGAGTTCGTTCACCCCTCGATCCCCGGCGGCGCCGAGCAGCTGATCGGCGAGACGCTGGCGGCGATCCGCGCCGCCGACGGAAACGTCGTCGTCGGCCCCTGGCTCGGCGAGGTCGGCTTCGAGGTCCTGTACTGGATCCCGTTCCTGCACTGGCTCTTCGAGGAGCACGGAATCCCCACCGCCGACGTCACGGTCGTCTCCCGGGGCGGCGCGGCGCCCTGGTACGAGGGCCTGGCGGGGCGCTACGTGGACGTCTTCGACCACATCACCGCCGAGGATTTCCGCCGGCAGACGCTCGAGCTCTGGGCGCAGACCGGCGGCCTCCAGAAGCAGGTCGCGGTGCGCTCCTGGGACGAGCAGGTGCTCGACGCCACCCTCGGCGAGACCTGGCGCGACGGTGCACTCCTCCACCCGCAGCTCCTGTACCGCCTGTTCCGCAACGTCTGGCAGGCCGCGCTCCCGGTGCGCGACTTCCTCGACCGCGCCGTCCACCGGCCGTGGGTCGAGCCGGAACCGACGACCCGGCTCCCCGAGGAGTTCACCGCCGTCCGTTTCTACTTCCGCGACTCGTTCCCCGACACCCCGGAGAACCGCGAGGTCGTCCACGACGTCGTCGAGCGGCTCGCCGAGCGGCGGCCGGTCGTCCTGCTGAACACGGGCGTCGTCGTCGACGAGCACCTCGACGCCGAGCCGCCTTCAGGCGAGCGCATCCTCCGGCCGCTCGCCGGCATCGAGGCGGCACGCAACCTCGCCGCCCAGAGCGCCGTGGTCGCCAGGGCGACGCTCTTCGTCGGCACCTACGGCGGGCTCGCCCACCTCGCGCCCTTCTACGGCGTGCCGACGCTCGGCTTCGCCAGCGACCCGCGCGAGATCAATCCCGTGCACCTGACGGTCGCGCGCCGGACGGCCGTCGTCTACGACACGCCGCTCGCCGTCGTCACGCCCGGGACGTACGAGCTGCTGGAGGCGGCGTGAGCGTCGCTCATCGGGCAGAGGTTGCCCGATGAGCATCCGGCAGCACCCGCGCGTGCGCGCGCTGGCGCGGCGGCACGTCGGCCTGCTGCTCAAGCGTGCGAAGTCCTGGGCGAACGTGGACAGCGCGCTCCGCCTGCTCGCCGAGGACAGCCGCCGCAGCGTCGCCTTCGGGCGGTGCGCCGACCCGCTGCTCGATCTCCTCTACTGGCAGCCGTTCGTCCGCTGGGCCGAATCGCACTTCGGCTTCGCTCCCGCCGGCGAGCCGGCCAAGGTCCCGGCCGAGCCGGTGCTCGCGCTCGTCGAGGAGTACCGCAGCGGCGACGCCCCGCCGCGGCCGTTGCTGAAGCGGGCGCGCTACGACCGGCTGGACGAGCGGTCCGAGGGTGGGATCGTCCCGTGGTCGGACGAGGCGGTCAGAGGCGTCCTCTCCGGTGCACCGACGATCGCGCTCCTCCCGGCAGAAGGCGCCGTCGAGGCCGACCTCGACCTCGCGCTGCGGGTCGCCTCCGAGCTCGGCGGATCGCTGCCGATCCTCTCCCGAGACCACTTAACACGGCTTTTACAAGCCCTCCGCGGGCCGGAAGCGGAGCTAGAGTGGGCGGCGGGTCCGTGACGTCCACCACTCCCGACAGCCTCGCCTCCGAGCTCCGCACCCCCACGCGCGAGGCCTCGGCGACCACCGAGCTCGAGCCGGTCGAGATCGTCGACTACCACCCGTCGCTCTGGCAGACGCTGAAGGAGTCGTATCGGTCGCGCCACCTGATCTGGCACGTGGCCGTGACGGCGTTGAACGCGTACTTCGTCAAGTACCGGCTCGGCCCGACCTGGATCATCGTCAACACCTTCATGGGCGTGATCGGCTGGAGCCTGATCGGCGGCAAGGTCGCCAACTTCCACGCGCCGAACGGGATGCCGTACTGGCTCTACACGATGGTCGGCCTGATGGGCTGGCAGCTGTTCCAGAGCACGCTCGTGATCTCGGCGCGCAGCTTCCTCCGCCTCCGCTCGCTGATCAAGGAGGTCTACTTCCCCCTGATCCTCGTGCCGATCGCCGGGTCGTCCCAGGCCCTGGTGCGCTTCTTCCTGATGTTCATCACGTACGTGATCGCGGTCACCTATTACTGGTTCCACGACGGGGTCTTCTACGCGCAGCTCGCGCCGAAGTACCTGTTCTTCTCGGCGGCGGGCCTACTGCTCTGCGCCACGCTCGCCTGGGGCGTCAGCCTCTGGACTGCCCCGCTGACGGCGCACACGCGCGACGTCCGGATGCTGATCCGGTACGTGACGCCGTTCCTGTTCTTCGTCACCCCGATCCTCTATCCGATCGAACACCTGCACGGGAAGACGCGCCTGATCGCCGAGCTCAACCCGCTGTCCTCGCCGGTCGAGATGGCCAAGATCGGCCTCACCGGCGCCGGGTCGGTGCGAACCGTGGCGGCGGTCTGGAGCCTGTTCGCGATCCTCGCGGTCTTCGCGTCCGGCATCTGGTTCATGAACCGCTACGGGGCACGGGTGGTCGGGCTCGCGACACCGGATGAGGACGACGACGAGGAGTTCATTTGAGATTGCGCGCCGCCCCGGTCGACCCGGACACGCTGCCGGAGGACCTCGGCGTCGACTGGTCGCGCTGGGCCGACGGCCGCGCCTACCGGCTGAAGCGGAAGAAGGACTTCCCGAACGTCAACCCGGGCCATGCGAGGACGGCCGCCGAGAACGCGGCCGTGAAGATGGGCAAGGTGGTGCGCACCGTCCGGGACAAGATGATCCCGGAGAAGCTGATCTGGATCCAGTTCGCCGACGGCGAGGTGAGCGCGGGCCAGCCGTGCCCGCGGTGCGGGAGCCGGAAGCTCCTCAACCTGCACGCCGACGTCGTCCGCTGCCCGCAGTGCAACGCGCAGCTCCTGCTCTCCAGCCAGGGGCTGGAGGCGATCGAGCCGGAGCCCGAAGGCGCGGGCGAATCGGCCTCACCGGCGAAGCGCGCGCGCCTCACGCAACGCCTGCTCTCGCTCCAGAGCGTCCATCTCCAGCTCTCCGGCGAGCCGAGCCACCACGAGCTGTACACCGGCTGGGCTGAGCAGGACGGCTCGCGCTTCATCGTCCTCGCGGAGTTCGACCCCTCGGAGGACGGAGAGGACCTCGTCTCCGAGACGATCGACCAGCGAATCCGGGAGGTGAAGGTGCTGCCCGCGCATCTCTTCGAAGGGCTCGTCGACGTGAACGAGCTCGCAGTCCGCCCGGACGCGGACTGGGACCTGATTCTCTAGCGCAGCCGGTCGACCAGCTGCGTCCAGCCGCGCTCGCGCGCAGTCTCCTGCGCGCGCCGGCTGATCTGCTCGAGCCGCTCCGCGTCCAGCGGGAGCTCGTTCGTCTGCCCGATGTCGATCAGGTTGTCGAGGTGGACGAACTCGGGCGGCGAGTGCTCGTCCAGGTTCGTGATCACGACCGCCCCCTTCTCCATCGCGGCCGCGACGGAGCCGTTGTTCGCGCGCACGCCGCCGAGGAAGAACGTCGCGAAGAACGTGGACGACCGGAGGTAGTTGTAGACCCCGACGTCCGAGAGGTTGCCGAGGAACCAGAGCGTCGACGGGAAGATCTCGTGCAGTTCGTCGAAGATCAGGTGCGCGTCGCTGATCTTCGTCGTCTCGTGGTTCGCGGCCGAGAGGTAGACCGCGTAGCTGCGCCCGCTTGCCTCGAGCAGGTCGCGCAGCCGCTCGAACAGGTCGGTGCGGATCTTGTGCGCCATCCCGAACGAGAAGACCGTCACCTCCGGCGTGGGGAACGTGCGCTCGTCGAGGATCAGGCCGGGCGACCAGAGCGTGTCGACCGAGCGCGCGAGGCCTGCGATCTGCGACTGCACCTCGTGGTTCCCGGCGTGGACGTGCGCCGCCCCGCGGACGAGCGCCTCCTCCAGCGGGTGGCCGTCATAGACGTGGAGGAAGAGCTCCCACTCGAACGGCTCGTCGTCGACGAGCTGCTGGAGCACGCGTTAGCTCCGCGGGTGCCAGCTCGGCGACCTTGAACGAGAGCAGCGGCCGCTTCGCGCCCGCCGTCAGCAGCTTGCGGATCCCGATCACGGGCACCCCCAGCCGCTCGCCGAGCAGCTCGTTGAAGCGCCCGACGCCCGAGCGAAAGCTGTCGCGGTGATGGGTGACGACGGCGTCGATCATCGAGCAGAGCCTAGACTCGATGCCCGTGGTTCCCCGGATTCTCCATCAGATCTGGCTCGGCGATCAGCCCTTCCCCGACGACTTCGCCGGCTACCGCGAGACGTGGCTGCGCCACCACCCGGACTGGGAGCACCGCTTCTGGACCGAGGACAACCTCCCCGGCGACCTGCGCCGCACAGAGGTCTACGAGCGCCTGCGGATGCCCGCGGAGCGCTCCGACATCCTCCGGCTCGAGGTGCTCTTCCAGGAGGGCGGCGTCTACGTCGACACCGATTTCGAGTGCCACCGGCCGCTCGAGGACGTGATCGACGACTACGACTTCTTCACCGCCCCGCTGAAGCCGAACGGCTGGATCAACAACGCGTTCATCGGCGCGACGGCCGGCCACCCGATCCTCGACCGCGCGCTGAACGAGCTCAGGCCACGCGAGTTCTACGGCTACGACAAGCACGGCACCGGCCCGCGCTTCCTCGACACGCTGCTCCAGGACTACCCGGAGGCGGCGCGGCTGCCGGCCGAGCTCTTCTACCAGACGAGCCCCGGCCAGCTCGAGGACGCGGTCGCCACCCACCACGCCGCCGGCAGCTGGAAGAGCGTCGAGTCCTACCGCCGCGCGGTCAAGCTCGCCGAGCAGCGGAACTACGAGCTGCGCGGGCGGGTCGAGGAGCTCGAGCGGGAGCTCGCGGAGCAAGCGCAGCGCTTCCTGCGCCGTTGATCACGCCGCCCGCCGCGTGAAGTTCCAGTAGACGTCGGGACGCCGCTCAGGGTGGGGATAGCGGCGCGTCGGAGTCCGCTCGATGCGAACACCCGACCCGAAGCCCGTCGTGGCCAGCAGGTTCCGGATCTCCTGATTCCGCTGCGATTCCTTGCGGTCGAGCTCCACCATGATCGACCGCCACTCGGGGCGGGCAAGCGTGCGCTCAGCGCCGAGGAGGACGTCCGCCTCGTAGCCGTCGACGTCGATCTTCGCGTGGGTCGGCACCGGACCGCCGAGCTTCTCGACGAAGTCGTCCAGCCGAATCCCGACGACCATTGCGGCGCTTTCAGTCTCCGTGTCGAGGCGGTGCCGCGCCCGGCCGGCGTCGCCTGACCGCCAGCTCACGGGCACCAGGGCGGTCTCCGACCAGAGCGCGAGCGGGAGCGGGGTGACGCAGCCGCTGCACTCGTTGATCTCGACGTTGCGCGCGAGCGCAGCGAACGACGCCGGCGACGGCTCGAATGCAAAGACCCCTGCCCGGCCGCCGGTCGCCTTCGCCGCGATCAGCGAGTACGGCCCGACGTTCGCGCCGATGTCGTAGAAGACGTCTCCGGGCTCGATCGTCTCGAGCCAGTCGACCGTGAACGGCTCCTTCGCGACCGAGTCGAGCCGTCTCCCGATTGCCGGCGAGCTGATCACGAGCCTGATCGGATGTCGCGAGTAGTCCAGCTCGCGGGTCGGCGTCAGCGACTCGGCGAGCTGCGCCGTCGACTTCACGTGCAGCCGGGCGGCAAGCTGCCCGATCAGCTCGGCTCCGTCGTCGGCCGATCCGTCGATTCGCCGCGCCAGCTCGTCGACGAGGCCGTGCGCACTGGACGCGCGGGCGAACCGCCGGCGGAAACCGCCGCGAGAAACCCACTGCCGGATGATTTCGTTGAAACCCCCCAATACACACATTCCGGGCCTGGCCTCCCGGAACGTGCACTCAGGATAGCGGCCACGCCCGCGGGCCTCTTTCAGCCCCCGCGCTCCTTGAAGCGACGGAGCACCTCCGTCGACGAGTCGACGACCGTATCGAGGAAGACGATCTCGGTTCCGACCTCGCTGCAGGCTTCCAGCTCCTCAGACGGCAGCCGCCCCTCCCAGTCCGCGCCCTTGGCGAAGTAGCGCGGGCGCAGCGCGCGCAGCACCTCGAACGTCGGGCCCTGCTCGGCGTGCACGTACTCGACCATCTCCAGCGCGTCGATCAGCTGGATCCGCTCGGCCTGCGTGAGCAGCGGCACGTGCTTCCGGCCCACCCACTCGTCGTGCGAGACGTTGACGAGCAGCGGCGCGCCCAGCGCCGCGGCGGCGCGGAAGTACGCCAGGTGCCCGGGGTGCAGCGGGTCGAAGCCCCCGCTCACCATCGTCACGGTGCCGGCCAGGCCGTCGAGCTCATCGGTCGGGACGATCATGACGGCCCCACCAGCTCGTAGTCCGCAGCCGGATAGGCCGCGCGCAGCACCTCGAGGTGGACGCGCTGGAAGGCCTCCTGCGTCCACAGCGCGCGCGTGGGCACGCCGAGCATCGGGCCGAGATACGAGAACCCGCCGTAGGTGGCGACGAGCTCGCGCGCGCCGGCGACGACTGCGGACTGCACGACGAGATTGTCCTGCGGCGTCACCCAGGACGACGAGTCGTGGATGCGCGCGCCCTCGGGTATCCACTCCCGGTGCTCGTCCAGCTGCCGGCCGCTCGTCAGCACGACCACGTCCGTCCGCTCCGCGAGCTCGCCGAGGACCCGCGCGACCAGCGCACGGGACGCCTCGTCGTCGGGGAAGGAGTCGCTGAAGTAGAGCTTGACCGCGACGTAGTCGGCGGGGCAGCCCGGCGGAAGGCGGCGGTTCTCGAGCAGGAGCTCCCGGTACTCGCCGATCCGCGTCACCGCCTCGACGGGCTGCATCAGCTCGAGCACGAAGCGCATCCGCGAGTACATGACCAGCGGGTGGATCACGACGGCGTCGCCGATCCGCTCGAGCGCGAGCTGGGTCAGCCGCTTGTCGAGCTCGTCCGGGAAGAACTGCTTCGTGTTCCCCTCGCGGCGCCGGCGTTCGACGAGCTCGTTCAGGTAGCCCTCGGGCGGGACGAGGTCGAGGACGTCGATTGCGTCGCCGGCGAAGTCGCGGTACCAGGCGCCCGCGCCGCCGCGGGTCAGGATCGTCACCCGCTCGCGGTCGACGCCCGCCAGTATCCGCCGGAGCACCGGAATCCAGTAGAGGAGCTCGAAGCCGACCTCGCCGAGGAAGGGCCCGGCGAGCACGCGCTTGCCCGCGCGGATGCCGCGGGCCGCGTCCGCCTCGTGGCGGCGCCAGACGAGCTCGCGCCGCGCGGCGCGCGCGACCACGCGCGGCGAGCCCGTGCGGACGAGCCGCGAGAGCCGCCGGCCGAGGTCAGGCGATCCGGGCGGCGTCGTCGTGGTCACGTTCGACCTGACCCCGTGGGTTCCCTGATCGCCCTGTTCGCCAGTTCGTACAGCTCCGAGTCGAGCCAGTTGTAGGCCAGGATCGTCTCGCGGAGCTCCGCCGGGGTCTCCTCGGCCGGGCGCACGGGGTTGACCTTGTTCCGCGGCTCGAACGTCTCCCAGCCGTACCGCTGCGCGAGCACGTCGAGATACTCGGCAAACCGGTCCTGGACACCGACCATGTAGACGCGCTCGACGACGGCGCGCAGCCGCTCGCGCCAGAGATCGGCGTCGGCAGACGGGCCGGCCGAGTACGCGAGCTCCGACGTGTCGTGGAAGACCGAGAGCAGCGCGCGGCTCTGCCAGTTGCAGAGCTGCGCCCAGAGCAGCGGCCGCTGCTCGCCGTCGGAGCGGTTCCCGCGCAGCTCGTAGAGGCGGTCGAGCGGCTCCAGGGGGCGCTCCGGACCGCGGCGCCGCTGCTTGAACCAGTAGTAGGAGAGCGTCCGGTCCACGGGCTCGCGCACCATCACCAGCGCGTCCGCCGGCCGGTCGAGCGCGGGCAGCAGGTAGCCCGCCCAGTGCGACATCACGCAGCAGAGGCGCGCCCGGCGCTCGTCGTCCAGCGAGCGGTACCAGCGGTCATGCCACGCCAGCAGCTCCTGCGGCGTCTTCGCCTCCTTGTGCAGGTAGGGCTGGGCCTCGACCTCGGACGGCGGCAGGTTCGCCCGGACGACGCGTCTCAGGGACGTGCCGGCGGTCTTCTGGACGTGGTAGACGACGATCAGCGGCCCGGGCTCGCCGTCGGTCCGGAAGAAGGCCTCGAAGTCGCCGCTGCGGCCCCTCATGCCCGCTCGCGGCACCGGCTCGCGGGCAGACGCCGACGAACCGCTCGAGATCCTCGACGAGCATCGGCGCGACCGGCCGGTCGAGTCCGTGCGGTCGCACGAAGCCGCGCAGGAACTCCTCCCGCCAGCCCTCACCGGCCGACTCGCCGCCGAGCAGGCCCCGCAGCTGGCCGAGGTGCTCCTCGAGCGATCGCGCGACGATCAGCGCACCGCCGTTCTCGGGCAGCAGGTAGTGGAAGTGGAGGGTCTGCTCCTGCACGCCCTTCAGCTCGGGGAGGAGGATCGAGTAGGTCCGCCGGCCGACGATCGCCGCGTCGATCAGCGCCGTCGTGTTCGCGCCGACCACCGCGGCCGAGTGGTGGATCGAGTCGTAGAAGCCCGAGCGCCGCGCCCCGTCGGTGGGGTCCTCGCCGACGCGCGGCCACACGGCGACGTTCGGGAACGCGCCCAGGGAGTGCTCGGCCCAGATCGCGCCGTTCGTCGGGTGCGGCCGGACGAGCACGCCGACGCCGGCGAGCTCGGGGTCGACACGCAGCGCCTCGACCCAGGAGGCGACGATCGGCCGCTCGTCGGCTGCAATGAATCCAGAGGAGCAGACGTAGAGCAGGAACGGCCCGCGACCCAGTCCCACCAGCCGCAGGAAGTCCTCGCGCCCGGTGCTCGGCTGCCACTCGAACCAGTGGTCGAAGGTGTGGGCACCGAGCGCCGCGACCCGGTCCGGGTCGAGACCGTGCAGCTCGACGGCCTCCCGCCGCTGGATCTCGTTCCAGACGTACGTGCGGTCGGGCCGATCGAACAGCACGCCCTTGTTCGTCAGGTTGTCCCAGCTTGCGACCGCGAGCGCGGCCGGGATCCCGACCGCCTGGGCGCTGCGGAGCCAGTCGTGCTGCGAGGGGCCGTCGACGAGCGGGGTGATCAGCACCGCGTCGTAGCCCCCGGCGCGAAGGTGGTCGTCGACCTCCGCCGACCGCGGCACGCGGCGCTCCGCCCAGCGGAGCGCACGCTCGAGCGGGCCGCGCAGCCATGAGACCTGCCCGAGCATCACGACGACTCGCGGCGTCCCCCGCGCCCAACGCTCGCGGAGCTTCGTCGCGTCGCGGTAGGCCGGCGAGAGATAGCGCAGGTAGCTGACCGACTGGCGCAGCCCGAAGGCGAGCCCGCGCCACCGGTCCTCGCGGGTCGGGACGAGGTCGTGGTCGACCGCACTCCCGGTCTCCTCGCGCAGCTTGTCGGGAAGGTCGAAACCGCCGCGGCCGCGCTCGATCCGCTCCTCCATCCCCTTCGCGCGGCCCCGCTCGAAGCCGAGCTGCACCTGGTGCCCGCGCTCGGCGAGGGCACGCAGTACCCACTCGAAGTTCCGCACATAGCCGCCGTGCCGCATCACGAACAGGATGCGCATGGCCGTGGCCCTACGCGAGCGCGGCGCGGGCGTCCGCCGAGAGCTCCGCCTCGCGGCCCTCGAGCTCGACGTCGAAGCGGTGGCTCTTGTTCTCCGCCTCGGGCGAGACGTACGACCAGATCGAGAGCACCCGCGGCGTCGTCTTCGCGAAGCCGCCGCGGTGGAAGCCGCTCGTGTCGCAGAAGATCATCGTCCCGGCCGGGCCTGTCATCGTCAGCCGCTCCTCGGCGGGCGCGGCCTTGGCCATCTCCTCGTCGGTCGGCTTCGCCTTCTCCTCGCCCCACGGCCACAGGTGTCCGAAGCGGTTGCCCGGCTGGCTGCCCTTCAGGTACTCGAACGGCCCCGCGTTCTCGTCCACGTCGGACAGGTAGAGGAAGACCTTGACGACGTGCTGCTCCTCCGGATCGCGGTGCCACCGTTGCGAGGCGATCCGCTGGTCCTGGCCCGAGTACGGCTGGGTGAACCAGTTGTCCATGTAGAACAGGCTGGTCTGGAGCCCGCGGTACGCGTTGACGATGCCGAGCTGGGCGTCCGAGGCCCCGATCCGCAGCCAGGGACTGTCGGGCGTGAACGGGACGCGCGGCTTCTGGCGCATGTAGCGGCGGACGATGAAGTCGTCCTTGCCCTCCGGCTTGTCGCCGAGCGACGCGAGTTGCGCGTTCTGTTCCTCGACCCACGGCGCGATATCGGCCCGCGCGGCCGCCCACAGCTCCTCGCCGTGCAGCTCGCGGACGTCCACGGTCGCGATCCCGTCCTTCCGGAGGGAGTCGAGGATCTGCTGCTGGAGGTCGCTGAGCGGCGGTGCCTGGACGCTCACGAGGGGGATGCTACCGGCCGCCGTTCCAGGACCTGCCGGCGGATCCCGCCGGCGTCGAGGCCGTGGGCACGCAGGGTCTCGTCGTTGCCGCCGCTCTTCGGCACCTCGGTGACGCCGATCTTCTGCACGCGCGAGGCCGCCTCGGGGGCCTCCGCGGCGAGCGCCGCCAGCACCGCGTCCCCCTGGCCGCCGGTGACGTAGTGGTTGTCGAGCGTGACGATCTGGCCGCCGGCTGCGACCTCGGCGAGCCAGGCGCCGTCGACGTCGCGCAGCCATGGGAGCGCGACGAGACCCGCTTCGATCCCGTCCTCCGCGAGCAGGTCGGCCGCGTGCCAGCCGGCCGCGACCATCACCGGCCCCGCGGCGACGAAGAGCACGTCCCCGGCCGGGCGGAGCACCGTGCCGCGCCCGGGGACGACCTCGTCGACCACCGGCGGGTCGAAACCGAGCGCCCACGGAACGCTCACGAGGCGCAGGTAGACCGACCCCGGCGCGTTGTGCACTGCCCAGTCGAGCGCCGCCTCGAGCTCGGCCTCGGTGAACGGCTCGATCAGCGACATGCCCGGGACGGCGCCGAGCGCGGAGATGTCGCGGACGGACTGGTGCGAGTGGCCGGGACCGCCCGGTACGAGCCCGGCCAGCGAGCCCGCGTAGATGATCTTCGTGCCCTCGGTCGCGTTGTTGTAGATCTGCTCGTTCGGCCGCGTCGACAGGAAGCAGGCGAACGAGTGGACGACCGGCAACAGCCCGGCGAGCGCCATCGCGCCGGCCTGGGAGACCATGTCCTGCTCGGCGATCCCGCACTCGTAGAAGCGCTCCGGGAAGCGCTCGCGGAAGGTGACGAGGCCGCAGTCGAGCCGCAGGTCGGCATCGAGGACGACGAGCCGCGGCTCCTTCTCCGCCTGCTCGACGATCGCCCGCTCGTAGGCGCCGCCCTTGACGAGCATCTGGCGCTCCTTCGGCGCCGAGCGATGCTCCGGCGGCTCCGCCGCGACGAGCTCGACCGGGCCGGCCCCCATGACGAGCAGCCGCTCGTTCAGGCGCGCCTCGATCTCGGCCGTGCCCTGCTCGTACTCATCGGAGCTCGGGGCGCCGGAGTGGTAGCCGTAGAGCGCGGTCTCCGTCCGCGGCAGGTTCTCCTCCGGCTCCATGAACGAGACGCCGCCGCCCTTGCGCGTGTGCGCGATCACGATCTTCGGCCGCTCCTCGGACTGCAGCCCCTTCAGCGTCTGCGAGAACATGCGCAGGTCGTGGCCGTCGCAGTGCGCGACCGCCCAGCCGAATGCCTTGAATTTCTCCTCCAGGTCGCCGAGGTCGCTGACCCGGTCGACCCACGTGTCCGACTGGACGAGGTTCCGGTCGACGATCGCGGTGATCTCGCCGCAGGCCCTGGTTTGCGGTCGGCTGGAGCGACTCCCAGAACTGGCCCTCCTGGAGCTCGCCGTCGCCGGTGAGGACGTAGACGTGACCGCTGCGGCCGAGCGCGCGGTCGGCGAGCGACGAACCCACGGGCCTTCGAGATGCCCATCCCGAGCGAGCCGGTGCTGGTCACGACCTCGGGTGTCGCCGCGACGTCGGGGTGACCGGGCAGGCCGTCCAGGCGGCGCAGCTGGTGGATCAGCTCGAAGTCGAGCCGCCCGAGCGCGGTCAGCACCGCGTAGAGGCCGGGCGCGTCGTGGCCCTTCGAGGAGAAGTACCGGTCGCCGTCGCCCATCACCTCGAGATGGAGCCAGGAGATGACGTCCAGGCAGCTGAAGGTCGTGCCCGGGTGGCCGGAGCCGGCGCGCTCGATCATGTAGAGCGCGTTCAGCCTGCACGCGTCCGCGAAGGCGGCGACGCGCTCGTACGGGTCGGCGTCGAGCGTGCGGATGCGATCGAGCTCGGCCGCGGGGACGTAGCGGAGCATCGACCCCGAGCCTAGCGGCTATTCTCGCGCGCGTGTCACCTCTCCTTGCGGGCGAGTTCACACCGGTCCAGCAGCGCGTGTTCGGCGAGCTCCGCTCGACCGGGATCTCGATCGTCCCGTTCGCGGAGCTGGTCGACGACGACGACCTCTGGTCGCAGCTGAAGGCCGACATGGACGAGTTCATCGCCGGAGCCGAGCACGAGCTCGAGCACGGCGGCGGTGCGAAGCGGAAGAAGGACTTCCTGATCCGAAAGTACCCGCGCGGGAAGAAGAAGCTCCCGATCGAGCCCGCGATCCTGGCCTCGGACGGAGCGTGGCTCCGCTACGCGGCCGGTGACGCGCTGCTCGGGATCGTCAACGCCTACCGCGGCGCCCAGGTCAAGCTCGTCGACTTCGACCAGTGGTACACGGTCCCGGTCGGCGACGACGCGGAGCGCGTGGCGTCACAGGAGTGGCACCGCGACCCCGAGGACCAGCACGTCGTGAAGGTCTTCCTGTACTTCTCGGAAGTGGACGAGGACGCGGGACCGTTCGAGTACGTGCAGCACAGCGCGGAGGGGTTCGAGTACGGCAGCCTGTGGCCGTGGGGCGAGAGCGAGCGCTACCCGCCGACGGAGGAGCTGGAGGCGGCGATCCCCGCCTCGGAGCAGGTGCGGGCTACCGGGCCCGTCGGGACCCTGGTCATCTGCGACACGAGCGGCTTTCACCGCGGGGGCTACGCGCGCACGAAGCCGCGGATCCTCTCGACGCACACCTACGTGAACAAGAAGATCACGGCCGAGCGGCCCGAGCGGCGGAAGTTCACGGTCGACTGGCGCGACGGCGAGCTGTCCGAGGCCTCGCGCTTCGCCCTGACCTAGGCCCTAGTCCTCGACCTTCGCCCAGTCGTTGACGGCCTTCTTGGCCAGCTTGCGGTACAGGTCGCCCGCCGTCGTCTCGATGTAGTCGACGTCGTCCTTCGACAGCTCGCGATGCGCCCGGGCGAGCGGCCTGGTCGAGACCTCGCTCTGGACGTCCGCGAAGCTCGTGTTCGCCTTGATCGGCCGGCCGTTGAACGTGGGCTGCGTCAGCTCCGGCCGGTACTCGATCCCGAGCCAGCGCGCGATCCGGCGCATCGTCTCCTCGGTCTCGGAGAGCAGCGACTCGAACCTGACGACGCGCACCTCGCGCCGCTGCTTGCCCCGGTGCCGGCGCCACTTGAGCGTTCCCAGCGCCGACCTTGCACCAGTGCGCGATCGCGGCCTCGCGTTCCGCCCAGCGCGGCTCCCAGCGCTTCGC
Organism: uncultured Actinomycetes bacterium; assembly: GCA_963847305.1. Taxonomy (GTDB): domain Bacteria; phylum Actinomycetota; class Thermoleophilia; order Gaiellales; family Gaiellaceae; genus DATBLE01. Next base: position 51,236 of record CAWJZI010000018.1, read on the forward strand.
CGACGCATACCACGTCCACGGGTCGCGTACGACCGAGACGACGAGGCCGTCCGGGTAGATGTCGCGCACCGCGTTGCGGCGCGCGAGACTGCGGGCGACGCCCGGCTCGAATCCGACGAGCCAGCGCTTCTCGCCCTCCAGGTTCGCGTAGTCGCTCCAGCCGTTGAAGTACGAGGTGAAGTAGCAGTCGAAGAGGTCGCGCAGGGTCGGATCGGCGTACGCGCCGGCACACGCGTCGAAGATCTTCCGCTGGCGCTCCGGCTCGAGCTCGAACGAGAACGTCTCCGCATCGTCGAGGACGGCGTTCTTCTTCTGGCGGTGGCCCTCCTCGTAGCGGTGCGCCAGCTTCGGGTCCCACAGCGTTCGCCACGCCTCGCCGAGCGTCGACGGCGGACGCTTCGCGGCGTCGTCGAGGCCGCGCAGCTGGAACGGGACGACGTGGCACTCCGGGTGCCCGTCGAGCAGCCGCAGCAGCAAGGTGCCGCCCGAGCGCTGCGCCTGGGAGATCAGGAACAGCGGCTGGTCGACGCGGACGATGCCGTCCGTCACGTTCTCTCCCGCGGCGCCGCAGCGAAGCTGCGACGCCGCGCACGGGGGAACCTAGGGTTCCCCCGGCACCCCCTCCGCGTGAGACGCCCTGTTCCACAGAGCGTCTCACGGGTGGACGAGCGCGGCCTCGAGGGCCCGCGTATGCAGCTCGCCGAGCTCGCGCTCGATCTCCGTCCGGTCCTCCGCCGGCAGCTGCTCCGAGCGCGACAGCGGCCCCTCGATCACGCCCGCGCCCTCGACCGGGAAGCTCGAGTTCGCCTTCGTCGCCCGGCCGTTGAACGTCGGCGCGAGCAGGTCGTCGGTGAACTCGATCGCGAGGAACTCCGCGACCGCTTTCATCGTCCGCTCCGTGTCGCCGACGAGCGCCTCGAAAGGCACGATCGCGACCCCGTCCGGGCCGCTCGCCGTGGAGCCGCAGCGCGGTCTCGACCGCCTCGCGCCAGGTCGCGATCGCGACCCCGCGGTCGGCGTAGCGGGCGTTGCGGCGCGCAGCCGAGACGGCCCAGCTCGCCGGGTCGCGCACGACCGAGACGAGCCGCCCGTCCGGGTAGAGCTCGCGGAAGCAGCGCAGCCGGTCCGGCTGGAGGATCGCGGAGGGCTCGAAGCCCGTCACCCAGCGAGGTGCGGGACCGGGCCGGTAGTCGAGCCAGGCGTTGAAGTAGGAGGTCAGGTAGGCGTCGAGCACGTCGCGGTCCGATCCCGGCTTCCGCTCGCCGAGCACGTGGTCGAAGACCCGGCGCTGGAGGAGCGGCGGCAGCAGGAACCGGTACCGCGTGCTGTCCCGGCTCAGCTGCCCCTTGCCCGCCCGCAGGCCGCCGACGAACCACGTCTCCAGCATCGGGTTCTGGAGCACCTTCCAGGCGCGGTCGGCCTCGCGCGGCAGGGGCAGCGACGTCGGCAGCAGCGTCGAGAGCTCGTGCGGGATCGCATGGCATGCCGGATGACCGTCGAAGAGCCGCATCAGCAGCGTCCCGCCCGACCGGGGCGCCTGGGTGATGAGCACGAGCGGCTGGTCGACCGGGACGAGCCGGTGGACGACGGCCGAGAGCAGCGTCGCGTGCTCCTGCTCTGCCGCCGCGGCGTCCCAGCCGCCTGCGATCGACGGCGCCTGCGGCCTGCCGCGGAGCGACGGCCCGCTCCGCCCGCTTCAGCGTCCGTTCGAGACCGCGGGCGGACACGCGGATCGCATTGCCGGGCTTCCCACCCGTCCGCGCCGCGAGCCGGAGCAGCGCGTTGACGCTCGAGCGGCGCATGTTCCGGATCACGCGGCGCCGCTGGCGCGCGCGCAGGTCGTCGGCCGGGACCGCCTTCACCTCACCGCCTCGCGGATCGGCGGCAGCTCGGCCTCGCCGCGCGCGAGCAGGCGCTCGGCGAGCTCGACGTCGTCCGGGTAGTCGATCGAGAAGCCCTCGGCGCCCTCGGTGAAGAACGGCGCCACGCGGCGGCCGGAGATCGTCGGCACCGGGTCATCGAGCACGCGCGTCCACGCGAGCTCCAGGCTCGAGTTCTGCGCGTAGACCCTGGGGAGCGCCTGGTACTGGCGCGAGTGCAGGGGCGTCTCGCCCTCGGGCTGCGGGAGCAGCGGCTCGATCAGGTCGCCCTCGAGCGTCCACATCTTCCCGGGGTGCTGGCGCGCGGGCTCGATCGCGCGGATCGAGTCGGCGCGGTCGCCGAGCTCGACCAGCCGCTCGTACGCGCGCCGGATCGTGTCGCCGGTACGGAAGGGGCTCGTCGGCCGGAGGATGGCGAAGATCTCCTCGCCGCGGTCTTTCATCACGTGGACGACCCACTCGATGTCGAAGGAGGTGGCCGTGCTCATCTCCGCCGGGCGCAGCCCCGGCACCTCGGCGCCGTAGTGCCTGCCGATCTCGGCGATCTCCTCCGAGTCGGTCGAGACGACGACCGCCGTGAAGATGCCCGCGTCCTGTGCTCCGGCGATCGAGTAGGCGATCAGGGGGTGGCCGGCGAGCGGGAGGACGTTCTTGCCCGGCACGCGCTGCGAGCCGGAGCGCGCCGGTACGAGCGCGACAGCGCGTCGGCACTACGTCGCGGCCGGGTCGTGAGTGACGTACACCGTCTTCCAGTCCGAGTAGACGTCCAGCGCCTCGGTGCCGGGCTCGCGCCAGCCCGTTCCGGAGTCCTTCTGGCCGCCGAAAGGGACATGCGGCTCGAACCCGTACGTCGGCCCGTTCACCTGCACGCCGCCCGCGACGACCTTGCGGACGAACTCCTGGGCGCGGTGGACGCTGTTCGTCCAGATCGCCGCCGTCAGCCCGTACGGGCTCGCGTTCGCGACCTCGAGCGCCTCGTCGAAGCCGCCCACGCGGTGCAGCGTCGTGATCGGGCCGAACAGCTCCTGGCACGAGATCTCGGAGTCGGGCGCCGCGCCCTCGACGATCGTCGGCGCGATGTAGAAGCCGGGCTGTGGCAGGCGCTCGCCGCCGGTGACGACGGTCGCGCCGGCGGCCTTCGCGCGCTCGACGGCGGCCAGCATGCTCTCCAGCTGCCGCTCGTTGATCACGGGGCCGAAGTCGTGCTCGTCGTCCGGCCCGACCTTCTGCGCGGCCGTGCGCTCGAGCAGCAGCTCGCGGAAGCGGTCGTAGACGGAGTCGAAGACGATCAGGCGCGAGCCGGCCGCGCAGCGCTGGCCCGCGTTCGAGAACGCGGAGAGCGCGGCGGTTTCGGCGGCTTGCTCGAGGTTCGCGTCGTCGCAGACGACGAGCGGGTTCTTGCCGCCGAGCTCGAGGCAGACCTTGGCGAGCCGCTCGCCGGCGACCCTGGCGATCATGCGGCCGACCGAGGTCGAGCCCGTGAAGGAGACGACCGCGACGCGCCGGTCCTCGACGAGCGGCTGGCCCGCCTCCTCGCCGTAGCCCTGGACGACGTTCAGCACACCGGGCGGCAGGCCCGCCTCGGCGGCAAGCCGAGAGAAGACGAGCGCGGTCTCGGGCGTGTCCTCCGATGCCTTCAGCACCGCTGCGTTCCCGCAGAGGAGCGCCGGGAAGACCTTCCACGCGACGTTCGCGATCGGCGTGTTCGCAGCGATGATCAGGCCGGCGACCCCGAGCGGCTGGCGAATCGTCATCGCCTGCCGGTTCGGCGTCGCGCTCGGCATCGTCTTGCCGTAGAAGCGCCGCCCTTCACCGGCGATGAAGTAGCCGAGCTCGATCGCGCCGCCCGTCTCGCCGAGCGCGTCCTTCGGGCTCTTGCCCGTCTCGGCGGAGACGACGGCGGCGACCTCGTCGCGGTCGCGCTCGAGCAGCTGCGCGATCCCGCGGAGGATCCGGCCGCGCTCCTCGACGGTGCGGTCGGCCCACGCAGGCTGCGCGTCGACGGCGGCCGCGATCGCGGCGCCGGTGTCGCTCGCGTCCGAGCGCGCGACGAGGCTGATCACCTCGCCGGTCGCCGGCGCGAGCTTCTCGAAGGTCGCTCCGCTCGCCGCGGGGCGCTCTTCTCCGGCAATCACGTTGCCCACCGTCTTCACGTCCACCGCAACAGTCATGACCCGCTCCGGCACCGGCAAAGCCGGCACCTCCGCTCTCTGGAGCCTCCGTCTAGCCTACGGCTCATCGATCAATGGTGCCAGCAGCCGCCGGCGGCCGACGAGGTGGCGGACCTCGCCGGGCACGATCGGCACCGGCCCCTGGAGCGGGTCGGGCTTCCGTCCTCCAGCGTCGATCCAGACCTGGCGCAGCCAGAAGTAGCGCCCGAGCGCCTCGCGCAGCGCGGGCGATTCCCGGTCGATGCTGTAGATCTCCGGGACGCCCAGCTCGTGCAGCCGCGCGGCTGCGGAAGCGGGATCGGGCTCGGTGTCGAACCAGCCGACGCTCAGCGCGACGTCGGCCGGCCGGAGCTCTCCGCGGCCGAGCTCGACGACATCGGCGCCGTGCTCGAGCTGCGGCGCGGCGTCCACCTCGGCCTGTGCGCGCACCGGCCGCTCTCGCAGCCCCAGGCGCTCGAGCGTGCGACGCCGCCGCCAGCGCAGGTTGCGCAGCACGCGCTCGCTCTTCCGCCCGTAGGCGGTCCGCAGCGACTCGCGCGCGAGCGTCACGCCGAGCCCGGCGGAGGTCTGGCGCCCGAGGCGAACCGGGTGCGTCAGCCACCAGGGCGCGTACGCGGAGGGCGGCGCGCCTTGTGGGAACGCCGCGCGCCGCTGGCGCGCGTTCGACATCCGCACTCCGGCACGGAACCGCCGGTACCACAGCCGCTCGCGGACCTGGTGGAACTCGCCCTCGAGCGCGAGCCGGACGAGGAACAACCGGTCGGCGAGCATCGCGACCGGGAACGGCCCGCTCCGCTCGACGGCCGAGCGCCGCATCAGCCCGTAGACGAGCTCGCCGGCGCCGCGCAGCTCGCCGGCGACGAAGCCGGACCCGATCGTGGGGATCGATGACCCCCGCGGTGTCGAAGACCCGCTCACGCGTGGGGTACTCGGACCCGGCGTCGTCGACCCGGACAGCGAGCGGGTAGGCGAGCACGGCCTCGTCGTGGGCCTCGAGCTCGGCCGCGAGCCGCTCGTGCCAGCGCGGCCCCCAGATGTCGTGGTCGCTCGCCCAGGCGAAGTAGTGCGCCGCCGGGTGGCGCTCCCCGGCCAGCTCGAACGCCCGCTGCCAGTTCCGCGACAGTCCGAGCCGGCGGTCGTTGCGCACGTACGACACGCGCGAGTCGTGCTGCACGTACCGGGCGCAGATCTCTGCGGTCGCGTCGGTCGAGGCGTCGTCGACGACGACCACGGCGAGGTCGCTCCGCGTCTGCGAGAGCAGTGACTCGAGCGCCTCGGCGATGTGGGCCTCGCCGTTGTAGGCGGCGAGGCCGAACACGGTGCTCGGAACGGGTTCCACAGGCCTTGAACTATCATCGCCCCCGCCGATGAGGACGAGCGAAACGCAACGAGCCCCCGGCGCCCAGCCAGGCGCGTACGGCGAGCTCGAGACATTCTGCCTCTTCATCGGCTATCCGAAGAGCGGTCACAGCCTCGTCGGCGCGCTGCTCGACGCCCACGCCGACGTCGTGATCGCCAAGGCGACGAACCCGCTCGCGCTCGTCGCCGTGGACGGCATGCCGCGCGACGAAGCGTTCGCCATGCTGCTCGAGAGCTCGCGGGACGAGGCGCTCCGCGGCCGGAAGCAGAACAAGTACCGCTACGGAGTCGAGGGCCAGTGGCAGGGGCAGACGCGAACGCTCCGCGTCCTCGGCGACAAGTTCAGCGACCGGACGACGAAGCGGATCGCGAAGTCGCCGGAGGCGCTCGGCGTCTTTGCGCGCGAGGTCGGCGTGCCGCTCCGCCTGATCCACGTCGTCCGCAACCCCTTCGACATGGTCGCCCGGATCGCGAAGCAGAAGATCAAGGACGGGACGGACGAGGAGCGGCGCGCGCGGGCAACCGACTACATCGGCCGCCTCGCCGGCATCAACGACGGGGTGATCGCCCGCGGCGACTACCCCGTGCTGACCGTGCGCCAGGAGTCGCTGATCGCCGACCCGCGGGCCGAGCTGGGCGGGATGTGCCAGTTCCTGGGCGTCGAGGCGCCGGGCGACTACCTCGACGCCTGCGCAGCGATCGTCTTCCCGGAGCCGCACCAGACCCGTGCCCTGCTCGAGTGGTCGGACGAGCAGGTCGCCGCAGTCCAGCAGGTGATCGCCGCCCACTCGTTCTTCAGCGGGTACGGCTTCGCGGATTGCTGATCCCGCGCGTCTTCCACAGGATCTGGGTCGGTCCCGACCCGCTGCCGGAGGAGTACGCCGACTACGGACGGACGTGGCAGGAGCAGCACGCCGGCTGGGAGCTGAAGCTCTGGACCGAGGACAACCTCCCCGAAGGCCTACGCCGCACCGAGGTCTACGAGAAGCTGCGCGCGCCGGCCGAGCGCGCGAACATCCTGCGGCTCGAGCTCCTCTGGCGCGAGGGCGGCGTGTACGTGGACACCGACTTCGAGTGCCGCCGGTCGATCGAGCCGCTGATTGCCGGGGCCGAGCTCTTCATCACGCTCGCCAAGCCGGGGCGCGTGAACAACGCGCTGATGGGCTCCGTGCCCGGGCAAGCGGTCATCGAGGAGGCGCTCGAGCAGGTACAGCCGGTCGAGTACTTCGGGCACGACAAGGCCGCCACCGGGACGCGGTTCCTCGACTCGCTGCTGATCGACCGGCCCGGCGTCACGCTGCTCGACGCCGAGCTCTTCTACCCCGAGACCGAGGAGCAGCGGCAGCAGGCGTACGCCGTCCACCACAAGGCCAGGAGCTGGAAGGACGCCGACCAGTTGCGGATCGACCTCGAGCGCGCGGAACGCGAGCTGGAGAAGCAGAAGGAGATCGCCGCTCAGCGGAAGGCCCGCTACCAGAAGGCCGAGGCAGAGCTCGGCCGCCTGCGGCGCAGGTGGACGAGCCGGGTCGCACGCCTCGCCCGCCGGGGGCGTCGGCCGTCGTGAAAGATCCACTCGTGACAGAGGAGTCGGAGATCGAGGAGCTCCGCCTGGCGCTCGAGAAGGCGGAGGTACGCATCCTCGCGCTGAAACGGGTCGCCAAGACCCGGAAGCTCCGCTACGAGCGGGCGGAGGCCGAGCTCGCGCGCCTGAACAGCGCCTGGCCGCGCCGGGTCTACCGCCGTGGCCGCCGCGCGGTCGGCCTCGGACAGCTGCGTTCCTTCTGCCTCTTCATCGGCTACCCGCGCTCGGGCCACAGCCTGCTCGGGTCGCTGCTCGACGCGCACCCGGACATCGCGATCGCGCACGAGGTCAACGCGCTCGGGCTGGTCGTCGCGGAGGGCCTCGACAGGCGCACGCTCTTCCACACGCTGCTCCGGCGCTCGGAGGCCGACGCGACGCGCACGGCCGGGCGGCGCGCGACCGGGTACTCGTACGCGGTTCCGCACGGATGGCAGGGCCAGGTGCGGCAGCTGCGCGTGATCGGCGCGAAAGCCGGCGAGAAGACCAGCCTGCGTCTCGGCCGCGACCCGGGCGAGCTGGCCAGGCTCCGCCGCGTGGTGGGCGCGCCGGTCCGGCTGATCCACGTCACCCGCAACCCGTTCGACTGCATCGCCCGCCAGGCCTTGATCACGAAGGGCGGGGCGCCGGAGCGGACGATCGCCGGGGCAACCGACTTCGTTCGCCGGCTGGCGCGCTTCAACGACCGGTTGATCGCCGACGGCGCAGAGGTGCTCACCGTCCGGCACGAATCGCTCGTCCGCGACCCGCGGGCGGAGCTCATGCGCGTCACGAGGTTCCTCCGCGTCGAGCCCGACGCCGACTGGCTGGATGCCTGCGCCTCGATCGTCTTCCCGGCTCCGAAGCAGTCGCGGGAGCTGGTCGAGTGGACGACGGAGGAGCGCGCGGCCGTGGACGAGATCATCGCGCGGCGCGGTTTCTTCGAGGGCTACAGCTGGGCCAGCACCACATGAGCGTAGGCTTGACGGAGCTCATCAGAGAGCGGAGGCGCCGGCTTTGCCGGCGCCGGGAGCGGCGAATGAGGATCCCGCGCCTGTTCCACCAGATCTGGGTCGGGCCCGACCCGTTCCCGGACGAGTACGCCGCGCTCCAGGAAACCTGGCGCACTCACAACCCGGACTGGGAGCTCCACTTCTGGCGCGACGACAACCTCCCCGAGGGCCTCCAGCGGCCCGAGGTCTACGACGGCTCGCGGACGCCGTGGGAACGGGCCGACATCCTCCGGCTCGAGGTCGTGCTGCGCTACGGAGGCGTGCACGTCGACGCCGACTTCGAGTGCCTCCGCCCGCTCGAGCCGCTCCTCGACGAATCGATCGAGTTCTTCATCGGCTACCGCAAGCCGGGCCACGTCAACGGGGCGCTGTTCGGCGCGGTCGCCGGCCACCCGCTGCTCGAAGAAGGCCTGGCGACGATCCAGCCCCGTGCGGACGGGACGTACGACAAGGACGCGACCGGGCCGAAGTTCCTCGAGGACCTCCTCACCGGCCGCGAGGGCGTCCGCTACTTCGACCCGCCGGTCTTCTACCCGCGCACCGCCGACGAGCTCGACGAGGCCTACGCCACGCACCACCGGGCGCGCGGCTGGAAGGACGAGGAGGGCCTCCGCCGCTCGCTCGCGAAGGCGGAGAAGCGGCTGCTGGAAGCGCAGCGGGAAGCGAGCGAGTGGCGCCGCAAGTACGAGGAGCTGGCGAAGCAGCTCGAGCGGTAGGACCTACCAGAGCGGATAGGTGGTCGGATCGTCCTCGTCGCCGGGAACCTCTTCTTCCTCTCCCGGCCGCTCCTCCTCGGGCTTTTCGTCCTCGTCGGAGTCGTCGCCGCGCAGCCAGTCGAGGATCTTCATCGCGACACCATCCGCTCCAGCATCGCAGCCGCGGTGTCGTGCCCGCGGTCGGTCATGTGCACGCGGTCGACGAAGCACCACCCTTCGTACTCGCCCCGCGAGAGGTCGACGAACGGGATCCCGTTCGCGGCGCAGCCCTCCTGGAGAGTGGCCGCGTAGTCGCCCCAGAAGGTCTCGAGCATCCGCCTCAGCTCGGGCCAGCGGCGAGGCTGGAGCACGTCGAGCGCCTCGAAGAGCGCCTCCTCCTCCGACGAGAGCTCCTTGTCGGTGTAGAGCGCAAGCGGCTGGAGCGCGAACACGACCCGCGCCTCGACCGGCACGAGCCGGCGCAGGAGCCGGAGGTCGCGCAGCTGCCTGGCGGCGGCGTCGGCGAACAGCTCGGCGGTCGGCTCGGGCGGAGGCGCGGGCTTCACCGGCTCGTCCGCCGGCGCGGAGAACCGCCCCCGCACGCGCTTCTCCAGGCGCCGGTACGGCCTGACGCGCCGCGCCCAGCGCGCGCGACGCCGCCCCGAGAGCTCGCGCCGCACCGCCTTGTCGCTGAAGTGGCCGAGCGCGTCGTCGACCAGCCGCGCGAGCCGCGTGATCGGCACGCTGGCGAGCCGCGCCATGTGGTTCTCGTGGTGCATCGGCCCGAAGAGCGGGTCGAGCCCAGGCGCGCCGCGCGCCGTCGAGAAGTTGTTCAGGCCGCTGCAGACCACGAACGTCGTCTCGCGCTCGACGAACGGCAGCGCGGAGACGAGCTCCTGGGCGGAGTTCGCGGCGCGGAGGCCGAGGTTCACGTACGGCTGCCCGGTTCGGCGCCAGAGCGCCGCCGGCAGCGTCCCGGCGTCGCTGGAGGCGCCGACCCCGAACGCGTAGGAGCCGCCGATCACGAACGCCGCGTCGGGCGGGGCGTCGTCGCTGCGGGCAGTCTGCTCGCCGTTCCGCGTCACGCGGTGACCGCGCGAGTCGGTGTTCAGCTCGTCGCTGGCGAAGTTCGGCTCCGCCGACGCGGTCACGATCGGCCAGAGCACCCGCTCCAGCTGCCCGTAGGCCCGCAGCTGCGGGACGAGCTCGGCGCGCCTGGCCTTGGCCTCCTGCTCGTTCACGGCGCGACCTTACGGACGACGAAGTTCTCGAGCACGAGCAGGTCGAGCCCGCTCCGCCCGAAGGTGCGGAGCGCGTCCTGCGGCGAGGCGACGATCGGCTCGCCGCGCAGGTTGAAGGACGTGTTCAGGAGCACCGGCATGCCGCTGCGGTCGCCCCAGCGCTCGAGCAGGTGGAAGAACCGCGGGTTCCACTCCTCCCGAACCGTCTGGAGGCGCGCGGTGCCGAAGTGGTTCACGGCCGCCATCCGCGAGGCGAGCTCGGGGTCGAGCCGGCAGATCAGGAGCATGAAGCGAGCGGGATGCTGGTGCGCCAGCTCGGGCGGCAGCAGCGTCTCGGCGAGCTCCTCCGCCGCCGCCGGCGCGAAGGGGCGGAAGGGCTCGCGGAACTTGATCTTCTCGTTGATGCGCTCCTTCATCTCGGCCCGCCGCGGGTCGGCGAGGATCGAGCGGTTGCCGAGCGCGCGCGGGCCGAACTCGAAGCGGCCCTGGAACCAGCCGACGACCTCGCCGGCGGCGAGCGCGTCGACCGTCTCCGCGAGCACCGCCGCCTCGTCGGGCAGCTCGCGGTACTCGACGCCCTCGGCCTCCTCGAGCGCGGCGGCGATCTGCGCCGACGAGTAGCGCGAGCCCCAGTAGGCGTGCTGGAGCGGCACGCGCTCGCTCCGGCCGAGCTTCAGATGCTCGACGAGGAGCGCGGCGCCGAGCGCGGCGCCGGAGTCGCCGGGCGCCGGCGGGCACGAAGAGCTCCTGGATCGCGGTCTCCTCGAGGATGCGGCGGTTCGCCATCGCGTTCAGCGCCACGCCCCCCGCGAAGCAGAGGTTCGTCGAGCCGGTGCGCTCGTGCGCGGCGCGGGCGAGGTTGACGATCGCGCGCTCGGTCACCTCCTGGACGCTGGCGGCGATGTCGGCGTACCGCCGGCTGCGCTCCTCGCCGGGCTGGAAGGGCTCGTCGCGCTTCCGCGGCCCCGTCCCGAGCAGCTCGCGTCACCTTGTCGGTCCAGGCCTTGCGCGCGGAGTAGTGGAACGAGAAGTAGTCGAGATCGAGCCAGAAGCTGCCGTCCGCGTAGGTCCGCAGGACGCGCGAGAGCTCGTCGACGAACCGCGGCTCCCCGTAGGGCGCCATCCCCATCACCTTGTACTCGCCCTCGTTGACCTCGAACCCGAGGAAGTCGGTGAAGGCCGAGTAGAAGAGCCCGAGCGAGTGCGGGAAGTCGACCTGCCCCTCGATCTCGAGCCGGTGGCCGCCGTTGCCGGACGCCGCCCGCCCGATCGTCGCCGTCGCCCACTCGCCCACGCCGTCCACGGTGATCACGGCGGCGGAATCGAACTCGGACGGGAAGTAGGCACTCGCCGCGTGCGAGAGGTGGTGGTCGGCGAAGACGACCCGGTCGCGGGGGACGCCGGTGAGCGACGCGAGCCGCCCGGTGATCCCGTGGCGCTCGGTCAGCCAGGCCCGCATCGAGTGCACGAACGCGTCGCGTGCGGGCTTCCCCATCGCCGCGGCGGTCGTCAGCACGCGGTTGAACTTGACCTTCGGGTTCTCGTAGAAGGCGACGTAGTCGACCGGGCCCGGCTCGAGGCAGAACTCGATCGCGCGGCGCGGGAACGAGGCGTCGTGCTTCTTGCGCGTGAAGCGCTCCTCCTCGGCGGCGAGCACGAGCGCACCGTCCTCCACCCGCACGGCGGCGGCGTCGTGGAAGTAGCAGGAGACTCCGAGGACGCGGGCCACGGACTAGCCCGCGGAACGGGCGCCAGTTGGTGGACTCGGGCTGCCTGAGGACGAGCGGATCGCGCCGTCGCACGAACACGCCGGCAGGCCGGATCACGGCAGCGAAGAGCGCCCGCAGCAGGAGATCCACGCGCGGCAGCCTAGCGTCGCATCGCGCGGGCCCGTAGCGTCCCGAGCACGTAGCGGATGCGCTCCTTCGGCACGCGCCGCACGAGAAACCGGCGTGTCCGCAGCGCCGCAGCGCGGGTGCTGTCGCCGCTGCGTACCGCCTCCAGCTCCTCCTGGGCGAGCCGGTAGCGCTGCTCCATCTTCGCCAGCTCGTCCTGGACGATCGCCAGCCGCTGCTCCGCCCGGACAGCGTCCAGCGCGAGCCCGGCGGGATCCTTCCAGCTCCGCGCCTCGTGGTGGACGGCGTAGGCCTGCTGCTCCGCGCCGGGCGTGCGCGGGTAGAGCTGCTCCGGCTCGAGGAAGGTGACGCCCTCGGCGCCCTCCAGCAGCCGGTCGAGGAAGGCGGGGCCGGCGGCGTCCTTGTCGTAGCCGTGGAACTCGCGCGGGCGCAGCTCGTCGAGCGCGCGATCGAGCAGCGGATGGCCGGCCGTCGACGCGATGAACGCGTTGTTCACCCGGCCCGGCTTGGCCAGCCCGATCACGAATTCGTGCCCGTCGAGCAGCGGCTCGATCGAGCGGAGGCACTCGAAGTCGGTGTCGACGTAGACCCCGCCCTCGCGCCAGAGGATCTCGAGGCGGAGGATGTCGGCGCGCTCGGCCGGGGCCCGGAGCCGCTCGGCCGCCTCGGGCCGGCGCAGGTCGCCGGGAACGTCGTTCTCCGTCCAGACGCGCAGCTCCCAGCCGGGGTTGTGCTTCGTCCACGTGCGCTGGTAGCCCTCGTACTCCCGCGGCAGCGGCTTGTCGCCGAGCCAGATCTGGTGGAAAACCTTCGGAATCAAGCCGTGAAGCCGCCGTCCACGCGCAGCTCGTGGCCGGTCAGGTACGACGACTCGTCGGAAACGAGGAAGAGCAGCGGCCCGACGAGGTCGGAGGTCTCGGCCATCCGGCCGAGCGGCACGCGCTCGGAGTACTTCCGGATGAACTCGTCGTCCTGGCCGCCGCGCACGCCGCCGGGCGAGAGCGTGTTCACGCGCACGCCGTAGGGGCCCCAGAGGCGCGCGAAGTACCGCGTCAGGTTGACGACCGCCGCCTTCGAGGCGCCGTACGCGGCCGGCTTCACGAACGGCGGCTCGAAGTGGTCGTAGAACGCGGGGATCGGGGCGATGCCCGCGTAGAGCGAGCCGATGTTCACGATCGACCCGCCGCCGGCCTGGCACATCGCCTGGCCGAAGACCTGGGTGCAGTTGAAGACGCCGGCGACGTTGACCTCCAGCGTCCGCAGGAACGACGCCTCGCCGACCTCACCGGGCGGCGCGTCGATGCCGGCGTTGTTGACCAGGATCGCCGGCGTGCCGATCTGGTCGAGCACGCGCCGGAGCGACGGGCCGTCGGTGACGTCCGCCTGGATGATCCCCTCGCCCCCTGCGCGAACGTCGATCCCGTAGACCTCCGCGCCCTGGGCAGCAGCGCCCCGGTCCAGACCGGGCCGAGGTTTCCGAGCGCTCCCGTGACGACGGCGACGCGGCCCTCGAGGCCGTCAGCGCTCATCATCGCCGCGCTGGTGCGCGCCGGCGGGCTCGAGCGTCGCTCCCGAGGGAAGCAGCTCCTCGAGGTGCTCGAAGGTCAGCTCCGAGTCCTCGCTGAGCGGGTGGCGCAGCACCCGGCCGACGACGTTGTCCAGCTCGTACGGCGGGAGCCCGTCGCCGGGCGACTTGAGGGCGAGATCCTCGCGGCGCAGCACGTGGCCCGCCGGGAGCGTGCCCGCGGCGACGATCTTCTTGCCCATCTTCGTGATCGGGTCGGCCTCGCTCGGGTGCGGGACCTTGTCCTTCGAGCCGAGCGCGAGCCGCGTGCGCTGGAGGTCGCGGACGAGCTTGCGCAGCCCGACCGGCTCCAGCGAGAAGCGGTGGTCGGTGCCCTTCAGCGCCCGGTTCAGCGTGAAGTGCTTCTCGACGATGCGGCCGCCGAGCACGTACGCGGCGAGCGGCATCGCGATCCCGTTGTCGTGGCCCGAGTAGCCGACGACCGCCTCCGGGAACACCTCGCGGTAGGTCTCGATCACGCGCAGGTCGAGCTCCTGCCACTCGGCCGGGTAGCCCGCGGTGCACTGGAGCAGGCCGATCTGCGGGTTGATCTCCGCGATCGTGTCGTGCGCGCGGCGGACGTCGTCGAGCGTCCCGCCGCCGGTGGAGACGATCATCGGCTTGCCGATCTCGGCCACGAAGCTGGAGCAGCGGCGTATTCGTCAGGTCGCCGGAGGCGATCTTGTAGGCCGGCATGTCGAGGTCGGCGAGCAGCTCGGCGCTCTTGAAGTCGAACGAGGTGGCGAAGAAGGTGACGCCGAGCTCGGCGGCGTACGCCTTCAGCTCCTGGTACTCGGAGCGCCCGAACTCGAGCGCCTCGCGGTGCAGCCCGTAGGTCGGCCCGTAGCTGTTCTCGTTCTCGTACGGGCGGTTGAACGCCTCGTGCGTGTACAGCGTGTAGTTGTCGCGCTTCTGGAGCTTGACCGCGTTCGCGCCGCAGGCCGCAGCCTCGGCGAACAGCTGCTTGCAGTGGTCGAGCGACCCCTGGTGGTTGTGGCCGATCTCGGCGATGACCCAGCAGTCGGTGTCGTCGGCGATCCGGACACCGTCGATCGTCAGCTCCCTCGGCACGTGCCCTAGGTTAGCCGAGGCCCCGGCAGGGCGTCCTCGTAGGCGGTGACGGTCAGCGACACCGAGCGGTCCCAGGAGAAGTGCTCGGCGGCTCTGGCGCGGGCCGCCGCGCCGAGCCGGCGGCGGAGCTCGCCGTCCGCGAGCAGGCGCTCCAGCGCGGCACGCAGCGCCGCGACGTCACCCGGCGGGACGAGCAGGCCGGTCTCGCCGTCGACGACGAGGTCACGGAGACCGCCGACCGCAGAGGCGACCACGGGCCGGCCGTGGGCCATCGCCTCGGCGCAGGAGACGCCGAAGCCCTCGCGCAGGGAAGGGCAGACGACGACGGCGGCGCGCTCGTAGAGGCGGAGGAGCTCGTCGTGCGCGACCCAACCGAGCGTCCGGGGCAGGCGGTCGCGCAGCGGGCCGTCCCCCGCGACCACGAGCGGCAGGTCGCGCGCGGCCTCCGCGAGCTGCACGACGCCCTTCTCCGCGGAGAGCCGCCCGGCGTAGAGCACGTGCGGGGGCTCCTCCGGCTCGGCGACCGTCGCCGGAATCTCGACGCCGCTCGGGATCACCCGGACGGCCCGCGCGCCGAGCTCGCGCGCCGCGCCGGCGAGCTCGTTCGACGCGCAGATCGCCAGCCGCGCGCGGCGCAGAATCGCCCGGGCGAGGGCCGGCCACCGGCGCGCGAGCTCGACGTCGGTCCCCCAGAGCTGGACGACGAACGGCTTGCCGGTCGTCGCGGCGACCGCGCCGGCGGGCAGCCAGTGCGCGTGGACGAGGTCGGCGTCGCGCGACGCTCGGCGGGCGGCGACCGCGAAGGATGCGAGCATCGCCGGCAGCGCCGCCGCGAGCCACGGCCGCCGCCGCAGGTTGCCCATCACTCCGTACCCGTAGGCGATCCCGAAGTGGTGGAAGTCGAGCGGAGAGACGACCTCGACGGTCACGCCGCGCGCGCGCACGTGCTCGACCGCGTCGGCGACGAAGCGCCCGACGACGTCCTCGGGGGAGCGCGGATACGACGTGGTCAGGACGGCGACCTTCATCATGGTCACAGCTTCCCGTACTTCCCCCTGCCGTGCTGCTAGCCGCGCAGGACGAGCACGTCCGTGAAGCCGCGCTTGTAGCGCTTCGCCAGCGCACGCAGCTCTGCGATCGGCAGCCGGTCACCCTCCCGGAGGTCGACCACGTCCGTGTAGTGCCGCGCGAGCAGAGCCCCGAGCGGCTCCAGCTCGAGGCGGCGCGGAATCAGCTCCAGCACCGCCGGGACGCCGCGCTCGAGCAGCGTGGCTGCTCCCTCCAGCACCTCCTGCTCGTGCCCCTCGACGTCGAGCCAGAGCAGGCCGGCGGACGACGCGTCGAGCCCGGCTTCGTCCAGGGTCGTCAGCGGGACGGTCACGGTGGTCGCGCCTGCCTCGGGAGCGTCGAGCAGGCGGTGCTTGGCGCCGAACTCCGGCCGGAGCTTGAGCTCGGCGGCGCCGCCTCGGTTCGAGACCGCGACGTTGAAAGTCTCGATCCGGTCGGCGAGCCCGTTCAGCAGCACGTTCGCCCGCAGCAGCCGGTAGTTCTCGGCCTCCGGCTCGAAGGCGACGGCCGACTCGAACCCGAAGCGCACCACTGCCGCGATCACGGTCGTCCCGACGTGCGCGCCGACGTCGACGAACAGCGGCCCCGCCGGCTCGACGGCCTTCAGCGCGCGGCCGAGGTGCCGGTGCTCCTTCCACTTCGCCTTCTGGAGGCGGTCGATCCCCGCCTTCTGGCGTGTCGGCAGGAGGAAGACCGCGCCGTCGCGCTCGACCGCGACGTGCGATGTCTCCTCCGCCGCGCGGCTAAGGAACTGCGGGTCCACGCCGCGAGAACGCGACCGGCGCGGCCAGCACGAGCGCCGCGAGGACGTAGAAGTAATAGAAGGTCATCGTCAGGTAGAAGAAGTTCGCCGCGAGCGTGCCGACGAGGGCGGCGGTCAGGCCCCAGGCGAGCGGGCGCAGGCGAGAGGCGGCGGGATCGTGCGCGACCGCCAGCGAGCGGCCGAGGGCGCGTGCCGCGTGCAGCCGTTGGAAGAGGTACCAGAGGAAGACGATGAAGACGGCGGCGCCGACGAGGCCGGTCTCGACGAGCAGCGCCACGTAGAACGAGTGCGGGCCCCAGTTCGACTTCCCGGTGACGAGCTCGTAGTAGACGGAGAAGTTGTTGAAGCCGAGCCCGAACAGCGGATGGGCCGAAAGCACGTTCGGGATGAAGTCGTAGACGCCGAAGTGCACGGAGGCCGAGCTGTCCTTCCCGGTCACGCGCGAGCGGATCACCGTCTCGAAGAAGTGGAGGCGCGAGAGGATGACGATCCCGACCAGCGCGAGCGAGGCCCCGAGCGGCACGAGCAGGTCGCGCGAGAGCAGCCGGCGCCGGTACGGGAGCGCGAGCACCAGCAGCCCGCAGCCGAGCCCGAGCAGGCCGCTGCGCGAGAGCGTCGCCAGCTCGACGATCAGGAGGAACCCGAGCACGACCGCGAGCTGCCCCCGGAGCCGGTGCCCCTTCGGCAGCCGCAGGTAGACCGGCAGCAGCGTCAGCAGCGGGACGAGGATCATGATCCCGAGGTGGTTCGGGTCGGCCGTCAGCGCGTTCGGCCGGTAGACGCTCTGCCCCTCGACGGCGCCGTAGATGTTGATCGAGCTCGCGCCGCCGGTGATCGGCTTCAGGACGGCGTTGTCCAGGTTCCGGCCGCCCTGGGCGGCGACGAGCTGGAGCATGCCGTAGATGCAGTTGACGACGACGCCGGCCGTGAAGACGCCGAGCGTCCGCCAGTAGAACCGCTCGCCCCGGCGGCCCATGTACGTGACCGCAGCGATCAGGAAGAGGACGTGGATCGCCCACTTGAAGAACCCCTTCCAGAACTGCGCCGCTCCGTCCGCGGTGTCGATCGAGAAGTAGCCGAGGAAGTACGCGAGCGCAAAGGCGAGCCCGAAGCACGCGACGACGGCGGATGTGCGCGCGAGCCGGCGGTCGTGCCTCGCGAGCCGCTCGAGCGTCCAGAGGATCAGGAACCCGAGCGCGAGAATGTCGGCGAGGCTGACGTTGCCCGCGACGTTCCAGCGGACCTTCTCGAACGTGACGCAGAAGATCGTCGCGAAGAACAGAAAGCGGGTGATCCTCATCCCGCGAGGCTCCGCATCAGCTCGGCGAGCTCCTCGACGCGCGTCTCGCGCGCCAGGCGCGTGCGCAGTCTCCGGGGCGAGCGGCGTGCCGTCCAGGTCGCCCGCGCGCCAGCGTGCGTGCAGTCCCTGGAGCGCTTCGCGGATGCCGGCCACGTCCTCCGGGGCGACGACGACGCCGGCGCCGGTCTCGCGGATCAACTCCGCGGCTGCGCCGTCCGGCGGCACGACGGCAAGGATCGGCCGCTCGGCGGCGAGGTACTCGAAGACCTTGCCGGAGAGCACCCCGCGCCCGCGCCCGCCGGCCTCGGGGATCAGGAGCAGGAGCGCCTCCGAGTCCCGCTGGAGCTCGAGCGAGCGGCGCCGGGCGACGTACGGGATCAGCTCCAGGCGGTCGCCGAGCTCGAGCGTCTCCGCCCACTCGGCGTCGGCCGGGCGGAAGTCGCCGACGAAGCGGACGACGGCGTCGTCGAGGCCGGACTCCGCGAACGCGGTCAGGAACGGCCGCGGGTCGCGCTTGCCGAAGAAGCTGCCCGCGTGGGTGATCCGCAGGCGGTCGGACGGCCGGTACTCGATGCCGTCGAAATCGTCGAAGTCCGAGCCGTTGGCGATCGTCACCACCCGGCCGCTCGGCTCGAGCGCGCGCGCCTCGTCCGCGATCGCGTCGGCCGCGGCCACGACCGCGTCCGCGTAGCGCGCAACCAGCCTGGCGACCCGGTGCTCGCCCTGCTCCTTCAGCCGGGCGAGACGGTTCTCGGTGCGGCGGTGCGGGTTGGCGACGAGTGAGTCGCGCAGGTCGGCGACCCAGCGCGCGCCGGTCGCGCGCTTGACCGCCGCGCCGACGAAGTGGACGGAGCTCGGCGGTGACGTCGTCAGCACGACGTCAATGCCTTCGCGGCGGGCGATGCGGATCGCCGCCGGGATCGCGGTCAGGTTCCAGGGGACGTTCTCGTCCGGGACGAGCAGCCTGCGGCCGAAGAGCCGCGCCTGGGTCGTCGTGCGGGCGAGGCCCGTCTTCCCGTGCAGCTCCTGCGCGGGCCGGCGACCGCGCGGGCCGAGGTAGCGCGCGCGATGCACCCACGCCTGCGTCGGCGGCTCGAGCTCGTCGTCGCGGTGCACCCACTTCGGGTCGTCCGGCGCGAGCACGTGCGTCTCGATCCCGAGTGCCGGCAGGTGCGTCGCGGTCTTCAGCGTGCGCTGGACGCCCCCGCCGCCGGCGGGCGGGAAGTAGAGCGAGACGAGCAATACCTTCACGGCAGCCAAGTTTCCATGACGCTCCTACGGAGCTGCGTTGTTTGAGAGGTTCCGCTCGCGCGCGCGGAGGCGAGACCGTGCTCTCGCCGGAGCGCACAGTACGGCTTGTCAGTCGGCGACAAGAAGGAGGGGGCTCGTGGGGGAACCATGGGTTCCCCCACGGTCAAAGACGGTAGAGAACGTAGTCCTTGTCGGCGTACGCCTTCGGCAGGGCGGGCATCAGCTTCGAGCGGGCGGTCTTGATCACGAGCCAGGTCGCGCCGTAACGGCGCGGGATCGAGAGGTCGCCGGTGCGGAAGAACTGCTTCGCGTCGTCGCGCCGCTCGTACGGCCGGTTCGCCTTCGTGTTCGCGACGTGGCCCGGCAGCGCGTTCGCGACGTAGACGGGCGCAAAGGCGGCGATCTTGTAGCTCGTGTCGTCGTCGGAGAAGACGACGGCGCGCTCCGGCACCTTCGTCTGCAGCGCCTCGATCAGCCCCGGGGTGAGCCGCTTCCACGTCGTCGGGCTCTCGTCCCAGTGGGTGAATCCGTGCAGCGCGGTCGGCAGCACGACCAGGAACGCGGTCGCGGCGGTCAGCCAGTCCATGCGGTCGAGCCGTGCGAGGCGCTGCGGGAGGAAGATCCCGACGACCAGCGCCGCCGCCCCGCCGACCAGCGCGATCCAGGTGACGATCGCCGGACCGCCCTGGTCGAGCTTGTAGCCGAAGTCGCCCGGATAGGCGAGCTGGAGGGCGGTGCCGGCGCCGAGGCCGATCGGCAGGGCGGCGACCGAGGTCAGCCGGGCGAGCACAGCTGCACCCCCGGCGAGGGCGAAGCCGAAGGGGACGAAGCCGGCCGCCCGCCGTGCCTGCGAGATCGAGACGGCATCGGCAAAGCGGGTGAAGAGCTCGGGAAGCAGCATCAGCGCCAGCACGAGCAGGAACCCGCCGAGCACGAGCGCGGCCCAGCGGCGCCTGGCCGCGAGGACGGCAAGCGGCACGGAGAGCAGCGCCGCGACGGCGAGCGCCCCGCTCCGGCCGAGCACCTCCGGCGCGAGCCGGTAGCTCCCGTCCGAGAAGACGTCGAGCTGGCCCCTGTAATGCACGAGGGCACGGTGCACCTCGTCCGCCGACGGGTTGACCGACGCGGTCTCGCGCGCGATCGGGCGCAGCCAGAGCGCCACCACACCCGCCGGGACGACGACGGCGGCGAGGCCCAGCAGCCCCTCGGCGACCTCGCGCCGGGCGAGCAGCGCCCGGGCGGCAACGAAGCCGACCAGCGGAATGAGGACGAAGAGCGCGTAGGTCGGGTGGATCAGGGCCAGCGCCCCGGTCGCGCAGGCGATGGTCGCGAGCCCGCCCCGCGACCGTTCGGCGACGAAAGCGAAGAAGAGCGCGATCACGGCCGGCACGAAGAGCTGCCGGCTCGCCGTCGCGGGGAGCGCCAGCGCCGTGTACGAGCCGCCGCTGCCGGCGGCGAGCGAGAAGATCCCGACCGACGTCGCGAGCACCGCCAGCCCGCCCCAGGCCGAGCGGAAGACCTCCTTGCCCGACTCCCACGCGACGAGGAACGCGACCGGCACGAGCACGCTCGCCTCGTGCTGAACGACCGCCGTCGGGTCGACCCCGGCGAGCCGAGCAACGAGGGCGAGGAAGCAATGCCAGAGCGGGAACGCGTACCCGGGGTGCAGCCCGCCGTCACGGAACTCGTCGACGCTGCGGAGCGAGAGCGACCCGAGGTCGTCGAGCTTCCGAACGCGGGCGAGGTGGAAGAGGTCGTCCCCCCCGGTCAGGTGCCCCATCAGGAACCAGAGCGCGATCCCGAACCCGACCCCGGCGGCGACAACTGCGAGCGGCACGGGGGACAGGCCTCCGGCCTGTCCCGATCGCATCACGGCGGCGACTCCGGCGCCCACCGTGATCGCGACGAGCAGGATCAGCGCCCACGTCAGCGAGGAGTGGACGAGGAACATCACGGCGGTCGCGACGAACAGCGCGCCGAAGCTCCACGCGAAGGCAGCCGAGAAGCCCGGCACGCGCAGCGCGGCCGCGATCAGGAAGCCGGGCACGAGCAGACAGGCCGTCGCCGCGGCGAGCCGCAGGCCGAGCCCCCAGCCGGTCTCCGGAGCGAGCCGCGCGAGCGCCAGCGCCGGCAGCGCGAGCAGCGACAGGAACGCCCAGGGCACCGGCCTCATATCCCCGCTCCGGCGCCGGCCAAGCCGGCACCTCCGCTCTTTGGGAGGCCTCCGTCAAGCCACGGCCTCACGCTCCGGCGCCGCCAAGCCGGCACCTCCGCTCTTTGGGAGGCCTCCGCCAAGCCTACGGCCTCAGAGAGCGCGCGGCCTCGCGGTACATCCGTCCGCGCTCGCCCGGAAAGATCACGCCGCGGACCGTGAGCGCCGATCGCAGCAGCCGGCGGACGCGCGCCGCCTCACGCGACCCGTGATGCTTCTCGAAGAACCCGACGAGCGCCTTCACGTTCTCGGCGAACATGCGGCCGCCGTGCGTCGCGCCGCCCACGTGCACGACCTCGGCCTCGGGAAGGAACCAGGTCTTCCAGCCGGCTCGGTGGAAGCGGTAGAGCCAGTCGGTCTCCTCCCAGAACATGAAGAACGACTCGTCGAAGAGCCCGACGGCGTCGGCCGCCTCCCGGCGCACGAGGAAGCACGGGCCCATCGCCCACTCGATCTGACGCGCCTCGTCGTGGTCGAAGCCGCCCGCGTAGTACGAGTTCAGGGCGCTCGACCGCGGTGCGAGCTTGCGCAGGAAGAAGTACTCGGTCGCGACGCGCCAGGGCGTCGGGAACCCGCGCACCGAGCGTTGGAGCGTGCCGTCCGTGTTGCGGAGCCGGGGACAGACGACCGCCACGTCGGGGCGCTCGTCGGCGAATGCCACCATCCGCTCGACCGCGTCGCCCACGACCCACGCGTCGGAGTTGATCGGCAGGTAGTAGCGGGCGGAGGACACGCGGAACCCGGCGTTCAGCCCGCCGCCGTACCCGACGTTGCCCTGCTCGATCACGCGCGCCTCCGGAAACCGCTCGCGGACGAGCTCGAGCGTCCCGTCGGTCGAGCCGTGGTCGACCACGATCGTCTCGATGCCGCGAAGCGACTCCAGGCACCGCTCGATCCACGGCAGGCCGTTGTACGTCACCGTGACGGCGGTGACGTCAGCCACTGCCGGTGTGCTCGAGCCGCCGCGACGACGTGCCGCGCAGCCCTTCCCAGGCCAGGATCACCGCCCCGGGGAGCGAGAGCGCGATCGTGACGACGAAGAACAGGAAACCGGTGGCGAACGCCGCGTCGGCGCTGACGCCGAGCTTGGTCAGGAAGCTGACGAAGAACGCCTCCCGCACCGCGAGGCCGTTGATCGTGAAGGGCACGAGCATGACGAGGAAGAGCAGCGGCCCCATGACGTAGTAGACGCGCGGTGAGAGGTCGACCCCGACCGACTTCGCGGTCAGCCAGATCGCCAGCACGCGCACCGCCTGGATCCCGAGCGTGAGCGCGCAAACGCCGACGAGCAGCCAGGGATGGTTCCGGTAGGCATGGATCCCCTCGTAGACGGCGCGTAGCGGCTTCTCGAGCCGCGCCCGCCGGAGGATCGGCACCGTCCAGGCGAGCGGCCGCCGCATCCGCCGCGAGAACAGCACCACCCCGAGGACGACGGTCGCGAGCACGAACCCGAGCTCGACCCAGAGGTACGCGCCGACATCGTAGTTCCCGATCGCGAGCACGAACCCGATCGCGGCGAGGGCGAGCGTCGCCGCCCCGCCGAGCGCGCGCTCGAGCAACACCGACCCGGCGATCGGCCCCCCGTTGCCGGGATGCCTCCGCCTCGTCTCGAAGATCCGCATCGCGTCGCCGCCCACGGAGGTCGGCAGCACCTGCCCGGCCGTGTAGGCGGTGAAGTACGCGCGCGTCAGCCAGGCGAGGCGGTCGTGGATCCCGCGGCCGGCGAGCAGCTTCTGCCAGCGCCAGGCCATCGGCCAGACGGTGACGACCATGATCGCGACGGCGGCGAAGAAGTATCCGAGGTCGGCGTTGCGCAGGATGTCGACCGTCTTGCCGAGGTCGATCTTCCAGAGGATGTAGGCGGTACAGAGGCCGGTGACGACGAGCGTCGCGCCGACCCGGATCGAGCGGCGCTTCACTCCGTTAAAAGCCGTGTGGACGCGACACAGCGCGTCGATCGCGTCCTGGATGTCGTCGAGCGAGTGCGCCGGCGAGAGCGGCAGCGAAAGCACCTCTGCGCCGGCGCGCTCGGCGACGGGCAGCGGCGCCTGGTCGGGATAGCGCTCGCGGTAGGCGGTCAGCTCGTGGACGGGGAGGAAGTGGACGCTCGTGCCGATGTTCTCCTCCGCGAGCGCGAAGCGGTACTCGTCGCGCGAGGCGCCGGCGCGCTCCTCGTCCACCCGCACGACGAACAGGTGGTGAGCGTGGGTGTCGCGCGGGTCGCGGGCGACCGGCTCGATCCCGTCGAGCTCCGCGACCGCGGCGTCGTAGAGCTCGATCTGCGCCATTCGGGCCGCGCGGTGCTCCACCACCTTGTCGAGCTGGCAGAGCGCGATCGCGGCGAGCACGTCCGAGAGGTTCGCCTTGTACCCGGGCACCGCGATGTCGTAGAGCGACCCGTGGCCGCGGCGCATGATCGTCAGGTCGCGGATCCGCTCGGCGAGCCCGTCGTCGTTCGTGGCGACGATCCCGCCCTCGCCGGCGGCGATCGACTTCGTCGCGTAGAGCGAGAAGCAGGTCGCCTCCGAGAGGCCGCCGATCTTGCGGCCGCGGTACTCGCTCTCGGCGGCGTGGGCGGCGTCCTCGACGACCGGTATGCCGAGCGCCCAGATCGGGTCGAGATCGGCCGGCTGCCCGTACAGGTGGACGGGCATGACCGCCTTCGTCCGCGGAGTGACGAGCTCGGCGACGCGTTCGGGGTCGATGTTCAGGTCGGAGTCGCGAATGTCCGCGAACACCGGCGTCGCGCCCGTGTGGACGATCACGTTCGCCGTCGCCGGCCACGTCAGCGGGGTCGTGATCACCTCGTCGCCGGGCCCGATCCCGAGGGCGACCAGCGCGAGGTGCATCGCCGCCGTCCCCGAGGAGACGGCCAGCGCGTGCTTCGCGCCGACGTACCCTGCGAACCGCCGCTCGAGCTCCTCGGCCCTCGGACCGGTCGTCAGCCAGCCCGACCGGATCGCGTCGGCGACGGCGGCAACCTCCTCGTCCCCCACCGCGGGCGGCTGGAATCCGAGCAGGGTCTCGCGTCTAGACGACAGCTTGGGCGGCATCGACAGTGACCAAGCGTACGCAGTCCGCCGCGCGGTCAGCGCGTTCCAGCGCCTCCGCGCGCGTCTCGCCGACCGCGAGCACCGCGCCGACGCGGTCGGAGCCGCGCCGCAGCGGGCCGAGCACGGCGCCCGGGGAGCGGTAGACCCGCACCCAGCCGATCCCCGGCATCGCCCCCGCCTCCTCGACGCCGATCACTTCCTGGAGCTCGCCTGGCTCAGGGACCAGGAAGCGCACCACCGCGCCGCCCGCCGCCGTCCGCGGGCGAAGCCGCTCGTCGGCCACGGGCTCGCCGAGCGCCGCCGATAGTGCGAGCGCGTTCAGGTTCACGTCCAGCGCCGCGTTGCACAGCTCCGCGTCGTGACCGCCCCCGAGCCGGGCGGCCAGCTCGACGACGTGCGCGCCGCGCTCGCCGACGACGACCTGCGTGTAGGTCGGCCCCTCGCGCACGCCGAGCGCCTCCGCCGCCGCGCGCGCCGCCTCGACCGCCGCCCCGACCTCCTCGGGCGCGAGCGAGCTCGGCCAGACGTGCGCGAGCGCGACGCCGAAAGCCGGCGGCTCGGCGACGACCCGGTCGGTGATCGTCAGCGGCGAGAATTGCCCGTCGACCGAGAACGCGTTCACCGTCACTTCGCGCCCCGGGACGAGCTCCTCGACGAGGACGACGCTGCTCCGCGACTCGCCGAGCGCGAGATCGAACGCGGCCGCGAGCACGGACTCGTCCGGAACGAGCACGAGGCCCTTCTGCCCCTGGCGATCGGGCGCCTTGACCACGCACGGGTAGCCGAAGCCGGCCCCGGCGGCGGCCGCCTCCTCGGCCGTCGTGCAGACCACGTGGCGCGGATGGGGCACGCCGGTCTCGGCAAACCGCTCGCGCTGCTTCAGCTTCGAGGTCGCGAGCACGGCCGTCGCAGGGTCGATCGGGTGCGACAGCGCGAGCCGCTCCGCGATCCTGGCGGCGATCGCGACCGGCCAGTCGATCCCCGGCGCGATCAGGCCGTCGATCCGCTCGGCGGTCGCCAGCCGGTCGATCTGCGGCTCGTCCTCGACCGAGATGATCGCCCGCCGGTCGGCGAAGGCGAAGCCCGGCGCGGCCGGATCGCGGTCGGCCGCGATCACATAGAGGTCATGCGCGCGGGCGGTCTCGAGCAGTCCGAGCTGCCCGGCGCCCGCACCTAGGACGAGAAGACGCGCTGCTCCTTCTGGAGGATGCCCCGCCACCAGCCGTCATTCTCGCGATACCACTCGACGGTACGCGCCAGGCCCTCCTCGAATGACGTGCGCGCGCGCCACCCGACAAGCCGTTCGGCCTTGTCCGTCGAGCCGATATGGCGGTCGACCTGGCCGAGCCGCTCGTCGACGTAGGACTTGAGCGAATCCGGCTTGCCGACGGCATCGAGCACCGCATCGGCGATCTGCGAGACCGAGAGGTCGACCCCCGTCGCGACGTTGATCACCTCGCCGGCGATCGCGTCGATGTCGGCGACGATGATCGCCTCGATCGCCTCCGCGTCGTCGTCGACGTGGAGCCAGTCGCGGCTGGCGTGGCCGTCGCCGTGGATCGTCAGCGGCTGGTCGGTGAGCGCCTGCGTGATGAAGCGCGGGATCACCTTTTCCGGGTGCTGGCGCGGCCCGTAGTTGTTGAACGGCCGGACGATCACGACCGGGAGGTCGTACGTCGTGAAGTAGCTGTAGACGAGGCGGTCGGCGCCCGCCTTCGTCGCGGCGTACGGGCTGCGCGGGTTGAGCGGGTGCTCCTCGTCCATCGGGGCGTACTCCGCGGTGCCGTAGACCTCGCTGGACGAGATCAGGATGAACCGCTCGACGGGTGTCTCGCGGATCGCGTCGAGCAGGATCTGGGTGCCCTCGACGTTCGTGGTCACGAACTCGGAGGCGCCTTCCTCGATCGACTTCTCGACGTGCGACTCGGCCGCGGCGTTGACGATCACGTCCACCTCGGCAACGAGCTGGCGGACGAGGTCCTTGTCCCGGATGTCGCCGTGCACGAACGAGAGCCGCTCGTGCGCCATCACGTCCGCGAGGTTCTCGAGGTTCCCCGCATAGGTGAGCGCGTCGAGCGAGACGACCTCGTAGGGCGTCGCCGCGAGCAGGTGACGGACGAACCCCGAGGAGATGAACCCGGCGCCGCCGGTGACGAGCACGCGCTTCATGTCCGCGGGAAGCCTACGGTTTTTCGGCCGGGCGTCGTCGGCTTTGCCGGCGACGCTTCCAGCCCTCTATACCATGGCCACCCGTGCGGAAGTGGTGGCTCGAATCGGTCCGGGACGCTCCGTCCGAGGAGGCCCACCGCCGGCTCGTTCGGTCGAACGCGCACACGGCGGTGCAGATCGAGACCGTCGATGCAGTTCCGGCGGGAGGCGCCGACGGCGAGCCGTGGTCGCTCGACGAGCGCTTCCTCCAGGAGGCACACCACACCCAGTACGGCCGCCCGTGGATCCTCGGCCGCTACATGTTCGACTTCCTGGTCGAGTCGGGGCTGCGGCCCGAGCACCGCCTGTGCGACTTCGGCTGCGGCGCCCTGCGCCTCGGCGTCTGGACGATCCCGTACCTCGACGCCGGCCACTACTTCGGGATCGACTCGCACCTGGAGAGCCTCGAGGCGGCCGCTGCGTACGAGATCCCGCTGCACGCGCTGGAGGTCAAGCGCCCCCGGTTGCTCTGGAGCCAGGACTTCGCGTTCTCGCACTTCGGAGCCCAGTTCGACTGGGTGGTGGACTTCTCCAGCTCGCAGAAGGTCGATCCGCCCGAGCTGCCGCGGCTGTTCGGAGAGCTCGTCGCGTCACTCGCACCCGGCGGCCGGTTCCTGACCGCACCGCGGCTGTCAGCGCCGCTGGAATCGTACGCCGAGTGGGGCCTGACGCTCGTGCGCGAAGTCGAGCAGGACGCTCCCACGCTGCGCGGCCACGACTTCCCCTCCGCGACGACGTGGTGGGAGTTCGAGCGAACCCCCGGTGCAGGGTCTGACCCCGAAGGGGTCTGACCCACGGGTTTCGTTCCTACGGACATGCCCTAGAGCTCGCGCTCGACCGTGTACAGCGGCCGCCCGCTCACGTCCCGCTGAATCCGCCCGAGGTACTCGCCGACCAGGGCGAGGATGAACCCCTGGACGCCGAGGACGAACAGGACCGCCACGCCGCCGAACAGGGGGCCCGGGAAGTTGGAGTGGTCGATCCAGTACACGATCCCCCAGCAGCCGAGCGCGAGCGCCAGCAGCGTGGAGATCGTCCCGAGCAACAGGCCGATCCACTGGATCGGCTGCGGCCAGAAGCCGGCGAGCACGGCGAGCGCGGTGCTGACCAGCCGCATCGGCGAGTAGCGCGAAGCACCGGCACGGGCCGCGTGCCCGACGTCGACCTCGACGACACTCGCGCCGGTCGAGAGGACGAGCGCCTTCGTGAACTTCTGCTTGCCGATCGCGCCGAGCACGGGTTCGACTGCGTCGCGGCGGTACGCGTTGAACGCGCAGCCGAAGTCGGAGATCGCGACCCCGGTGAAACGGCGGAGCATGCCGTTGATCAGGCGCGAGGGCAGCGTGCGGCCCCAGGAGTCGCGGCGCGCCGCCCGGCGGCCCGACGCGACGTCGGAGCCCGCCTCCACGGCCGCGATCAGCTTCGGCAGGTCCTCGGGCGGGTTCTGGAGGTCGCCGTCCATCGTCACGACGATCTCGCCGCGGGAGCGGACGAGCCCGGCGTGCATCGCCGGGTGCTGGCCGAAGTTCCGCTTCAGCCGCACACCGTGGATGCGGCCGTCCTCCTCGTGCAGCCGCTCGACGACGCCGAACGACCCGTCCGTCGAGCCGTCGTCGACGACGATCAGCTCGAAATCGCGCCCGTCGAGCGCCGCGACCGCGCGGCGGCAGAGCTCCTCGAGCGAGCCCGCCTCGTTGAAGACGGTGATGACCACCGACACTTCGGGCTCGGGCGGGGCGTCGACGGCGACGGGCCGGGCCATGGTCGAGAAGTATGGCTATGCGGGAAAAGCCCTGCTCAGGCCCTGTCGAGCGCCAAGGCCGGGCCATGGGCGACCAAGTATTGCTGCGTGAGGAAGTCCTGCTCCTGCTGGGATGCGCGAGTGACCAGGGCAGGGGACAGGTCTCCCTGTACCGCCTGCCCTGACCGACAGGACGCTCGCCGCGGCTGATCCGCCGCGTGGGCTCAGGTGGTGATGCTCAGCTGCGGGCGGCGAGTCTGGCGGACGACTGCGACTGTTCCCGAGGCGAGGAGGACGAGCCCGATTGCCACACCCGCGCCGATGCCAGCGGCACCCCAGTCGAAGCCTTGCGCGGCAACCGAGACGACGCGCGGCGGGGCCGCGGTGCTGACCGCCGAGTTGACGCCTCCCTCCGCATACGGCCCGAGGCCGTAGCGGCGATTGAGCGCATCGCCGCGGGCGAGCTCGGCCTGCCACTGCTGAGTCGTCATCTCCGCCGGCTTCGGCCCAGCCTGGACGGCCGGGCTGTACTTGCCGAGGTGGTAGAGCTTGTTGAGCGCGTCCCCGCGGGCCGCGTCTCCCGTGGACGGCTGCTGGCCCGTTTGCGCAACTGCCGAACCGACGAGCACGAGCGTCGCGGCTGCGGCGGCGATCGTGGTTCCGATCCTGATGCTGCCGTTCATTGCCTCCTCCTCTGCTCCGCCGGCCGCCCTGCGCGGCCGATCTGCGTGCAGCCCACCAGAGGGCGCTAAAGGCGAGGCCTGAAAAGCGCTAAGAACACGCTAAGGGCCCCGCTTCCGACCGTGTTACCGTCAGCGCAGGATGGAGTTCCGCATCCTTGGACCCCTGGAGGTTGAGGAGGCCGGGCGTTTACTCCCGCTGGGCGGGACGAAGCAGCGCGCGGTGCTCGCCCTTCTGCTCCTCCACGCGAACGAGGTCGTCTCGCAGGAACGGCTGATCGACGAGCTGTGGGACGGAAGCCCTCCGGAATCGGGGAGGACGGCGCTCCAGATGCACGTCTCCCAGCTCCGCAAGCTGCTCGATCCCGACGCGGCCCGCGGTGACGAGGAGCTGCTGGTCACCCGCGCGCCCGGCTACGTGCTTCGAGTCGAGCGCGACAGGATCGACGTAGGCCGGTTCGAGGCGCTCGTCGCCGCCGGGAAGGCCGCACTCTCGAACGGGAACCCCGACGCGGCACACGAGCATCTTGCCGGCGCACTCGCGCTCTGGCGCGGCCACGCGCTCGGTGACCTGGGCGCCGTCCCGTTCGCGCAGGCCGAGGCGCTCAGGCTGGAGGAGCTGCGGCTCGCGGCGATCGAGGAGCGAATCGATGCGGACCTCGCGCTGGGCCGCGACTCCGAGCTCGTCGCGGAGCTCGTGCGCCTCGTTGCGCAGGAGCCGCTGCGCGAGCGGCTGCGCGGACAGCTGATGCTCGCTCTGTACCGCTCGGGCCGCCAGGCGGAGGCGCTGGACGTCTATCGGAGGGCACGGCGCGAGCTCGCGGAGGAGCTCGGCCTCGAGCCGGGCGAGGCGCTCCAGCAGCTGGAGAGGGCAATCCTGAACCAGGACCCGGCACTCTCGCGACCGCCGAGGTTCGCGGCCACGGCGGTCGAAGCCGCGGGAAGTCCGCCGGTCGGTGAGGAATCGAAGCGGGGCCACCGGATCGTGCGACGCGGCCGAGTCGTCGCCGCCGTCGGAGCGGTGGTGCTGGCGGGGACAGCGGCCGCGGCGGTGGCGCTCTCCCGCAGCTCGGGGCACGAGATCGTCGTGGCCGCGGACTCGCTCGCCGTGATCGACCCGCGCGCAAACCGGGTCGTCGCATCCATACCCGTCGGCTCGCAGCCCTCGGCGGTGGCGGTCGGCGAGGGCGCGGTCTGGGTCGCCAACTCCGGTGACGGCACGGTGTCGCGAGTCGATCCGAAATCCCACCGCGTCGTCGAGACGATCGGCATCGGTGCGCCCGTGATCGACGTCGCCGTCGGCGAGGGCGCGGTCTGGACCGCGAACGGAACCGACGGGACAGTCACCGAGATCGACCTGCAGACGAACACGGTAGTTCAGAGCATCGACCTCCGCGGTTCCGACACGCTCGTGCCCGACGAGGCGCACGCGGTCGCGGTGGGAGCAGGCGCAGTCTGGGTCGCGAGGGGCGCACGCGAGATCGTCCGGATCAACCCCCGGACAGGGCTGATAACGGCGGCGATCGACGTCGGCGCAGAGCCGGCCGACGTCGCGATCTTGGGCGAGTCCGTGTGGACCGCGACGAGCGCCGATCGCGTGCTGAGGATCGAGCCCCGCACGAACCGCGTCGTTGCGGAGGCGGAGGTTTCGGGCTTCCCGACCACGCTCGCGACGGGCCCTGAGACCGTCTGGGTCGGAACGTATCCGACCCCCGTGTGGCGGATCGATCCCTCATCGACCTCCGTCGTCGGGTCGGTCGAGACCCCAGGCCCTGCCGCCGGCATCGCCGTCCGGCCCGAGAGCGTCTGGCTGGCGGACGGTCACCGCGTGCTGCGGGTGGATCCGCGCACGAACGCCGTGGTGAGGCGCATCCCCATCGCCGCGATCGCCGCCGACGTCGCGGCGGACTCGAGCGCCGTCTACATCGCCGCCGCGCCTGCTAATTGAGGGTCGTCGGAATGTTCCCGATCGCGCCGGAGACGATCTGCCTGCGCACGCGCTCGACGCGGTCGACAAGATCGCGCGGCACCCGCGGGCTGATTCTCCCGAGACCGACGCCACCGTTTCGCAGATCGAGCACGAGGTCGCGGCCGCCGCGAAATCGTCCGTGGACGAGCGCCTCGACCAGACGGTAGATGGGCGCGCCGTTCGCGCCCTTGACGACGCTCGTCAGGATCTGCGGCCCGAGCGCCGACTGGTCGCGGTCGACGCCGACGCCCCAGAGGCGCTTCTGCTTCGCCGCGTCCAGCGCGCCGTCCCCACACCGCCCGGCGACCTGGAACACGACGTGTGCGCCTTTTTCGATCTGCGCCAGCGCGACTCGCTTGCACTTCGCAGGATCGTCGAAGTTGTTCGCGTAGCCGTGCAGCGTCTTGATCCCGGGCGCCCCCCACCGCGCACCGGCCTCGTAGCCGGCGATCAGCGAGTCGACGGCGAAGAACTTGACACCACCGACAGAGCCGATCACGTCGGGTCCCGGCCGACGCTGCTCGACCAGTGCGCCGAGGTACCCGGCGAGGAACGCGGCCTGCTCCGAGCGGAAATCGGTCCCCATCACGTTCGCCGGCTTGCTTTTGAGCGCCGCGATCGGGACGTCGAGCATCGCGAATTTCGTCCGCGGGAATTTCATCGCCGTTGCTTCGGTTGACTCTTGGGCGACCTGTCCGGCGGCGAGGATCAGGTCGTACCGCTGCGTCGCGAGCCGGGAGAGGATCGCGGTGAACGGCTCCCTCACGGTCGCCGTTACGACGCGGCCGCTGACACCGAAGGCGCCGATCGCCCGGCGCAGCCCCTGAATCGCGTCGATTCCGACCGGGACGTTCCGCATCCCCGGCTCGAGCACCAACGCGACGCGTAGCGGCCTGTTCGCCGCCCCGGCGCCGCCGACGAGCAGAATTCCCCCGACTCCCACGAGGGCGGCGAGCGCGAGTCGCTTCATCGTGCCAGTATGGCTCCCGGGAGATCGGCGAGCGCCATCCTTGGTCTGCTCCGCGCTCGGCACGTGTGCGAACTCCGCGCCCCTCCTACGGCTCCACGAGTTCCACGGCTACGCGGCTTCGTCGAGCGCGGGCCGGAGGACCTCGACCTCGGCGGGCTGCCGCCGCCGGCGGCGCGGGATCATCAACGCCGCCACCGCCCCGAGCGCGACGACCGCTCGCGCCGATCCAGAGCGCCGGCTCGAGCCCGTCGACGAACGCCTGGCCGGACTCGTAGCCGCCGTAGGTCGAGAAGACCGTGGCCAGCACGGCAACGCCGAAGACGCCCCCGAGCTCGCGGATCGCGTTGTTGGCGCCGGAAGCCTGGCCCTCCTCCTCCGGCCGGACCGCCGAGAGCACGACGTTCGCGACCGGCGCGAAGAAGAGCCCCATCCCGATCCCGGAGATGACGAACGGCACGACGAAGTCGGCGTACGGTGCGGTCGCCGACCCGATCGCGGCCATCCAGCCGAGGCCGACCGCCTGCAGCGCGAGGCCCGAGGGCCATCAGCGGCCGCCCGCCGATCCGGTCGGAGAGCGCGCCCGCGATCGGGGCGACGAAGATCGGCATCGCCGTCCACGGGAGGATCCGCAGGCCGGCCTGGAACGGCGAGTAGCCCTGCACGGTCTGGAAGAACTGGGCGAGCAGGAAGATCGAGCCGAACATCCCGAAGAACATGAGCAGCGACGCGACGTTCGTGGCCGCGAACGTGCGGTTGCGGAAGAAGCGCATCGGCAGCATCGGCGTCCTCGTGCGCAACTCCCAGAAGACGAACGCGATCACGAGGACCGGTGCCGGCGACGAGAGACGTGACGATCTCCGGGCTCGACCAGCCCTGGCCGTTCCCGCGGACGAGGCCCCAGACGATCCCGAGCAGGCCGAGGCTGGCGAGCGCGACGCCGGGAAGGTCGAGCTTGTTCGACGGGCCGTGGCTCTCGTCGAGGCGCCGCCACGCGAGCGGGATCAGGACGAGCCCGAGCGGGACGTTGATCCAGAAGATCCACTGCCAGGAGAGACCGGAGACGACCGCGCCGCCGACGAGCGGGCCGAGCGCGACCGCGAGGCCGCCGATCCCGCCCCAGGCGCCCAGCGCGAGGCCGCGCTTCTCGGCGGGCACCGCCGCCGAGAGGAGCGTCAGCGTCAGCGGAGCGATGATCGCGCCGCCGACGCCCTGGGCCGCGCGGGCGGCGACGAGCGCCTCGATCGACGGGGCGAGCGCGGCGGCGGCAGAGGCCGCCGTGAAGATCCCGAGCCCGATCGCGAACATGCGCCGCCGGCCGAAGCGGTCGCCGAGCGCCGCGCCCGTCAGGAGGAGCACCGCGAAGGTGAGCGTGTAGGCGTTCACGGTCCACTCGAGCCCCTCGATCCCGGCGCCGAGGTCCTTGCGGATCACCGGCAGCGCGGTCGTGACGACGAGGTTGTCGAGGGTGACCATCACCAGCGCGAGCGAGGTGACGACGAATGTCCAGACGGTGCGGGTCATCTGCTCCTCCTTGCTAGTGATCGCTTACTCACTTCGGTCGGCAAAAAAATTTCGGGTCAGTCCTCGCGCTCGCAGAAGGCGAGCACCTTCTTCGCCCACGCCTCGTCGGCGTCGAGCAGGTCCATCGAGGCGACGACGTTGATCAGCATCCCGCGCGCGAAGAACTGCGACAGCGTGTCGTCGTCGACGCCGGACGCCTGCTGAACGAACGCGACCAGGTCGCCGAAGCCCTTGCGGGCGGCGGCGCACACGTCCGGGTCGTCGCACGCGGCGTAGGTCTGCATCTGCGCGCGGAGCCGGTTCGGGTTCGAGCGGATCAGCTCGCCGTACGAGCGCCCCATCGCCTTCAGCGCGTCCGCACCGGTCTTGCCCTCTGCCGCCTGGGCGAACGTCTCGTGCGTCTCGGCGAAGCACTGCTCGATCGCAGCGATGAAGAGCTCCTTCTTGGTGCGGAAGAGGCGGAAGAGGTACGGCTGCGAGATGCCGGCCTTGCGGGCGATCTCGTCGGTCGACGCGCCCGAGAGGCCGTGCTCGGCGAAGACGTCGCGAGCTGCCTCGAGGACGTCTGCGCGACGCTCGCCGGCGGACTTGCGGGTGGTCGTCACCGGTTCCACGCGAAGTAAGTTATCACTCACTTACAACCGCTGTCAAGGCTTCCGCGACCCGGTCGAGCTCGGAGTCGGTGAGGCGGGTGTGCAGCGGCAGCGCGAGCGCGCGCTCGAAGCAGTGGTCCGCGCCGGGGAACTCCCCCTGGTCGCGATAGGCGGACAGGCGGTGCAGCGCGTACGTGCCGATCTGGCACTGGATCCCCTGGGCGCGGAGGGCGGCCATCGCCTCGTCGCGGCGGTCGAGCTGGATCACGTACGCCTGCCAGCCGTGGCGGTCACCCTCGTCGGCGCCGGGGAGCCTGACCGGGAGGCCGGCGAGGCGCTCGGCATAGCCGGCGGCGATGCGCTCTCTGGCGGCGAGCAGCGCTTCGAGCCGGCCGAGCCTGCGGGATGCCGATCGCGCAGAGGATGTCCGGGAGGCGGTAGTTCGTCGAGCCGCGCGGCATGTCGTCGTAGCGGTCGGAGGGGCTCCAGCCGTGGTGGCGAGCCGAGCGGACGCGCTCGGCGAGCTCGGTCGTCGTTGGTCGTGACCGCGCCGCCCTCGCCGGTCGTGACGATCTTGCGCGGATGGAACGAGAGGCAGCCCGCGGCTCCGAGGCCTCCGCATCGACGCGCCCCGGCGCTCGGCGCCCAGCGCGCCGGCAGCGTCCTCGAGGAGCGTGGCTTCGGGAAGCTCCTCGAGCCGCGCCGGGCGGCCGAAGAGGTGGACCGGGAGGATCGCCTTCGTGCGCGGCGTGAGCTCGACCTTCGCCGGGTCGAGGTTGAACGTCTCGGGGTCGACGTCCACGAGCACCGGCCTGGCGCCCACGAGCGCGACGACGTTCGCGGTTGCGGGGAACGTGTAGGCGGGGACGATCACCTCGTCGCCGGGGCCGATCCCGAGCGCGAGCACGGCGAGGTGGAGCGCCGCGGTGCCGGACGAGACGACGACGGCATGCTCCGTGCCGCACGCGCGCGCGAGCTCGGCCTCGAGCTCGGCCACCTTCGGGCCCATCGTCAGCTGGCCGGTCTCGAGCACGGCCGCGACCTCGGCGAGCTCCTCCTCGCCGACGTCCGGCCGCGCTAGGCGGACGTCAGCGCTCTCGCCCGGTACCACGCGATCGTCTTCTCGAGACCCTCGTCGAGCTCGACCTTGGACTCGAAGCCGAGCAGCGTGCGCGCCTTGTCGACGTTCGGGATCCGCAGCTCGACGTCGAGGTAGTGGATCGGCTGGAAGACGAGCTCGCCCGGGCAACCGGACAGCTGCTTGATCCGGCGGGCGAGATCGAAGATCGTCACCGCCGAGCGGGCGTTGCCGATGTTGAAGCTCTCGCCGACCGCGTTCTCGTGCTCGAGCGCGAGCATCAGGCCCTCGACCATGTCGTCCACGTAGCACCACGCGCGGATCTGCGAGCCGTCGCCGTGGATCGTCAGGTCGCGGCCGGCGAGCGCGGCCTCGATGAAGGCGCGGATCGCGCCGCCGCCGATCTGGCCGGGGCCGTACACGTTGAACGGGCGGACCGAGACGGTCGGGAGGCCGAACTCCCGGTGGTAGGCGTGCGCCATGTGCTCGCCGGCGAGCTTCGAGACGGCGTACGTCCAGCGGGCCTCGCCGACGGAGCCCTGCGTGGTCGCGCTCGTCTCGTCGACGCGGAAGGCGTAGGTGCCGAAGACCTCGCTGGTCGAGAACTCGATCAGCCGCTCGACGGTGTCCCTCGTCGCGAGCGCCGCCTCGAGCGCGTTGTAGGTCCCGATCAGGTTGACCCGCATCGTGCGGACGGGGCTCTCGAGGACGGTGTCGACGCCGGCAATCGCAGCGGCGTGGATGACGTGGGTCGCGCCGCGGGTCAGCTCCGTGAGGAAGTCCGCGTCGAGGACGTCACCGTGGTGGAAGTGGAAGTTCGGGTGGTCGGCCAGGTCGGTGCCGCCGAGCGCGTCGCGGTGGAGGTTGTCGACGGCGACGATCTCGTTGTCGTCGACGAGGCGTCTCGCGAGCGTCGTGCCGATGAAGCCCGCGCCGCCCGTGATCAGGATCTTCTTGCCGCTCAGCGCCATTGGTTCGAGTCTAGTCTGAACCGGACGGCGTTCCTGTTCCCGGTGCGGCTGTAGCATCGCCCGCGGAGTGAAGAGCGTCCTCTTCGTCGGCGCGGGCCGCCATCAGCGGCGCGCGATCCTGCGCGCCAGGCAACTGGGGCTGCGGGTCGTCGCGGTCGACCGCAATCCGGAGGCGGTCGGGCTGCCCCACGCCGACGAGGCGCACGTCGTCGATTTCGCGGAGGTCGAGGCGGTAATCGCGGTTGCGCGTGCGGCCGGAGTCGACGGTGTGCTGACGGTCTCCGCAGACCGGGCGGTGCCGGTCGTGGCAGCGGTGGCGGAGGAGCTCGGGCTGCCGGGGATCGGCTCGGCGACCGCGCACCTGATGACCCACAAGGTGGCGATGCGGCGGCGGCTCGCCGAGGGCGGCGTCCCGCAGCCGCGGTTCGCGGCGGTGCGCGTGCGGCGGGAGGCGGCGCCGGCGGCGGACACGGTCGGCTTCCCCGCGGTGCTGAAGCCGGCCGATTCGGGCGGGCAGCGCGGGCTGTTCCAGCTGCGCTCGTTCGGCGACCTCGACCGGCACCTGCACGCCGCGCTCACGGAGTCGCCGTCCGACGAGGCCATCGTCGAGGAGTACGTCGACGGGCTGGAGCTGAACGGGCTGGTCGTCGTCCGCCGGGGCAATGCGTACCCGTTGTTGTTGTCGGACCGGCTGCGGCCGAGCGGCGAGGGGTTCGGGGTCGGCTGGATTCACTCGTACCCGTCGAAGCTGTTCGGCGACGCGCTGGAGGAGGCGGAGCGCGTGGCAGTCCGCGCCGTGGTGACGCTCGGGCTGAAGGACGGCATCGCGTTCCCGCAGCTGATCGTCTCCCAGGGCCGGGCGCTGGTCGTCGAGGTCGCCGCGCGCGTCCCCGGCGGCCAGATGGCCGACCTCGCGTTCCACGCCCTCGGTGTCGACCTGATCGCGATCGCGTTGAAGCAGGCGCTCGGCGAGGAGGTCCCGGACGAGATCGTCCTCCCCCGCCACTCCCGCCCGACAGCGATCCGCTTCCTCACCGCCCGCCCCGGCCCGCTCCCGCTCGGCAAGGTGCGGAAGGTCAGCGGCCTCGAGCGCGTCCTCCAGGCCCCCGGGGTCGTCCAGGCCGACGTCTTCCTCCAACCCGGCGAGACGATCCGCCCCGTGCGCCTCGACGGCGACCGCCGCGGCTACGTGATCGCCACCGGCCAGACGAACGTCCAGGCCCTCGAGCGCGCGGAGGCGGCCGCGCGACTCCTCTACGTCGAGACCGAATAGGCCACGAGTGAGCTGCGCGTTCGATCTAGGGCACTACCGCGAGCTGCTCGAGGCGGCGCACGCCGGCGGGTACCGGTTCTCGTACTTCGACCACGAACCGGAGGCCGGCGACCTCTTGCTGCGCCACGACGTCGACCTGTCGCTGGAAGCGGCGTTGGCGGTGGCCGAGGTCGAGGCGGAGGCAGACGCGGTGTCGACCTACTTCCTGATGACGCGGAGCGAGTTCTACAACCTGCATTCGCCGTCGGGTGATGCCGCGATCGAGCGGTTGCGCGGGCTGGGGCACCGGGTCGGCCTGCACGCAGTCTGGCCTCAGGTCGACCGGGACCCGCGGTTCGACGCGGTGCTCGCCTGGCACAACCCCGACCCCGAGTACATGCGGGAGCCGGTCGAGGGGCTGACCAACGTGATGACTGCCCCGTGGGCCGACGTCTATCGCTCCGACTCGAACCAGCACTGGCGGCAGGGGTGCCCGCACGAGGAGCTCCGCGCCGGCGCGTTCGAGCAGCTGCAGCTGCTGACCCACCCGGAGATCTGGGTCTACCCGGGTGCGACCATGCGCGAGACGATGCTGGCGATGCTCGACGCGGAGCGCGAACTGCGGCTCGCGGCAGCTGGACGGCGGACAGGATCGACCTGTGAAGGCAGACCACCGTCCTCGTCTCCGCCTGCGGGGCGCCCGGCACGGCCGCGCTGCTCCGAGCGCTGCGCGAGAACGGCGAGCGGCCGGTGCGCCTCGTCGGCACCGATATGTCGGAGCTCGCGATCGGCCGGCACCTCGCGGACGCATTCCACCGGGTTCCGGCGGGCTCCGACCCCGGCTTCGCGGACGCGATGCTCGAGGTCTGCCGCGCCGAGCACGTGGACGCGATCGTCCCCCAGTCCTCGTTCGACCTGCTCGGCCTCGCCGAGGCGAAGGACCGCTTCGAGGGGATCGCCGTGCTCGTCTCGACACCGGAGGCGATCCGGCGCTCGAACGACAAGGCCGAGACGTACGCGATGCTGGACCGGATCGGCGTCAAGGGCCCTGCGTGGCGGCGGGTCGCCGGCGCCGGCGCCGTCGCCCAGGCAGCCCGCGAGCTCGGCTACCCCGGCCGCGACGTCTGCATGAAGCCGGTGTTCTCGTCCGGGTCGCGCGGGTTCCGCGTCCTGTCCGCCTCGGCCGACCGGCACGAGCAGCTACTGACGAACCGCCCCGGCGTCGCGGAGGCGCTCCGGCTCGAGGACCTCGAGGAGCTCCTCGGCGACGACCCGACCGAGCTCCTCGTCATGGAGCTCGCGACCGGCAAGGAGCGGACGATCGACGGGATCGCGGTCGACGGGCAAATCGCGCTCGGCCATCCGAAGACACGCGAGGCGATGCGCGCCGGGCTCGCGATGTACTTCGAGACGCTCGACGACCCCGGCCTGATGGAGACCGCCCGAAGGATCGTCGCGGAGCTCGGGCTCGACCACTTCTTCAACATCCAGCTCGTCGGCGAGCACGTGATCGAGATCAACCCGCGGATCTCGACGATCGTCTACCAGGAGGACCTGAACCTCCCGTGGCTCGGGATCAAGCACGCGCTCGGCGAGATCACCGCGGAGGAGCTCGGCGAGCTCGCGTCGCGCATCCGCCCGACGCGGCGCGCGCTCCGGTACTTCGACCAGGTGGAGTGGGACTCCGAGTAACGCACTGCCCGGTGAACACCGCCGGCGTCCCGTGGCAGAACGTGCAGGCGCTGCGGCGGAAGGGCGTCGACGCCCGGCTCGTCGTCTTCGAGCGCTACAAGCTCCACCCCGAGGCGGACTGGTCGCTCGACCGCGGCGACGGCTTCCTGCGCAGGCAGCTGGTCCAGGGCCGGGCGATGGCCCGCCTCCTCCCCGACACCGACGTCTTCCACTTCTACTTCGGGCTGACGCTGATCCCGAAATCCCTGCAATTCCCGCTATTACGGGCCACCGGCAAGCGCTCGGTGATGCACTTCCTCGGCTCCGACATCCGCGGCAAGCCGCCCGCCGAGCTGGCCTGGGCGAACAAGGCGGGCGCGAAGATCGTCGGCTCCTACGACGCGATCCGCTGGGTGCCCGACGCCGAGGTCGTCCCGCCCGGGATCGACCTCCGCGACTACACACCGTCGCCGCACCCACCCTCCGACGCGCCGCGGCCCGTCGTCCTCCACGCCCCCTCCTCCAGACGCCGCAAGGGCACCGAGCACGTGATCGCCGCCTGCGAGCAGCTCCCGGTCGAGCTCGAGATCGTCGAGGGCCTCCACCACGACGACGCGCGGCGCCGCTACGAGCGCGCCGACATCGTCGTCGACCAGCTGAACGCCGGCTGGTACGGCCTGTTCGCGATCGAGGCGATGGCGCTCGGCAAGCCGGTCGTCACCTTCCTCCACGAGGAGGCGGTCGCACGCACGGAAGCGGCCTTCGAGACGCGAGTCCCGATCGTCAGCGCCACCGCCGAGACCCTCACCGCCGCCCTTCGTCCCCTCGTCGATGACGCCGCCGAGCGCCGCCGCATCGGCGCCGCGAGCCGCGCCTACGTCGAGCAGATCCACGACGCCGACCGGATCGCCGACCCGCCTGCTCGACACTCTACTCTCGCCTTCAGTGAGCCTCGCCAGCTGCAAGTCAAGCGGCTCGGCAAGCACACGGCCGTGTACGGCGTGGGCGGGCTGATCTCGCGGATCCTCGCCGTCCTTCTCCTCCCGCTCTACACGAGCTACCTCGGCCCGCGCGGCTTCGGGAAGATCGAGACCGTCGTCGCATTCACGACGGTGCTCGTGATCCTCCTCCGCATGGGGATCTCGAGCGCGTTCTTCCGCTTCTACTTCGACACGAAGGACGAGGCGCAGCGGACGCTCGTCGTCCGCACGAGCTTCTGGTTCACGATGACGATGGCGACCGCCGGCCTCGTCGTGGGCTGGGCGCTCGCCGACCCGATCGCCGACTGGCTCCGGCTCGGCGACGACCCGTGGCTCGTTCGCGCGGCGTTCGTCGGCCTCTGGGCGCAGATGAACTACGAGCAGCTGACCTCGCTCTTCCGCGTCGAGGAGCGGTCGACCGCGTTCGTCGCCGCCAGCGTCGCGAACGTGCTGATCACCGTCGGGGCGACCGTCCTGCTCGTCGTCGGCCTCCACAAGGGCCCGACCGGCGCCGTCGTCGGCAACTTCATCGGCACGCTCACCGTCTACGTCGCGCTGCTCGGCTACCGCCGCTACCAGCTCGGCCTCCAGTTCTCCCGAGACCTGCTTCGGCAGATGAACCACTTCGGCATGCCGCTCGTGCCGAGCGCGCTCGCGCTCTGGGCGATCAACTTCATCGACCGGATCTTCATCGCCGGGTACAAGGGCCAGGCCGAGGTCGGCGTCTACTCGGTCGCCGTGCGCATCTCCTCTGCGATCGTCTTTCTGATGATCGCCTTCCGCCTCGCCTGGCCGGCGTTCGCCTACTCGATCGAGGACGACCGTGAGGCCAAGCGCGCCTACTCGTACGTCCTCACGTACCTGCTGTTCGTGT
Source organism: uncultured Actinomycetes bacterium (assembly GCA_963847305.1). Lineage (GTDB taxonomy): Bacteria > Actinomycetota > Thermoleophilia > Gaiellales > Gaiellaceae > DATBLE01. The sequence continues at coordinate 91,799 of CAWJZI010000018.1, forward strand.
GCTGCTGGCTCTCGGTCGCGCTGGGCGTGCTCGCCCCGTGGCTCGTCGACCTGCTCGCCCCGAAGCACTCGTTCCACCGCGCCGCCGACGCCGTCGCGCTGCTCTCCTTCGCCGCCACCGCCTACGCCGGCTACACGGTCGTGGCGATCGGGATCGGCCGCGCGCGCCAGACCCAGTTCAACTGGGTCGTCTCGGGCGCGGCCGCCGCGATCAACGTCGTCCTCAACGTCATCCTGATCCCGCCCTACGGGATGATCGGCGCCGCGATCTCGACCGCCGCCGCCTACCTCGCCCTCTTCCTGCTGATGGTGTTGAACTCGAGCCGCGTGTACCCGGTCGCCTACCAGTGGCGGCGCGTGCTGATCCTCGCCTCCGTCGCGATCGGGCTGACCGTGCTCGGCAGCGTGCTCGACGTCCCGCTCGCGGTCGCGATCCTGATCGCGCTCAGCTACCCGCTCGTGCTGCTACCCCTCCGCTTCTACCTGCCCGCCGAGCGCCGCCGCCTCCGCGGCCTCTTCGGCTCCGCCTGAGCGCCGGACAACCAGCGACCCGAGCACGAGCAGGTCGATCCGCGTCCGCTTGAACGTCTCCAGCGCGTCGGCCGGCGTCATCACGATCGGCTCGTTCTCGTCGAACGACGTGTTCAGCACCATCGGCACGCCCGTCCGCCGCTCGAACTCCTGGATCAGCCGGTGGTAGCGCGGGTTCATCTCCCGCCGGACCGTCTGGAGGCGGCCCGTGTCGTCGACATGGTTGACGCCCGGGATCAGCTCCCGCTTGTCGGCGCGCGTCCGGTAGACGAGCACCATGAAAGGCGAGGGGTGGTCCTGCTCGAACCACTCCGCCGAGCGCTCCGCGAGCACAGACGGCGCGAACGGCCGGAACGGCTCGCGGTGCTTGACCCGGGCGTTGAGAACGTCCTTGATCTCGTGCCGGCGCGGGTCGGCGAGGATCGACCGGTCGCCCAGCGCGCGCGGCCCGAACTCCATCCGGCCCTGGAACCAGCCGACGATGTCGCCGGCGTCGATCCGCTCGGCGACGAGCGCACAGAGCTCCTCCTCGTCGAGGCGCTCCGACTCGATCCCGGCCGCCGCGAGCGCAGCTGCGCACTCCTCGTCCGTGTACTGCGGCCCCCAGTAGGCGTGCTCCATCGTGAACCCGTGCGTGGCCGCGACCTGGAGCGCGGCACCGACCGCGGTACCCGAGTCGCTCGCCGCCGGCTGCACGAAGACCTGTCGGAACGGCGTCTCGCGCAGGATCCGCCCGTTCGCGACCGCGTTCAGCGCGACCCCGCCTGCGAGGCACAGCCGCGGCAGCCTCGTCCGCTCCCAGAGCGCCTGCGCGAGCCGGAGGTAGTGCTCCTCCAGCACGGCCTGGAGCGACGCGGCGACGTCCTCGTGGTGCGCGGTGAGCTCGGCCTCGGGTGCGCGCGCCGGCCCGAGTAGCTCCTCGAGCTTCGGCGAGAAGAGCCGGCCGACGGAGGGCGTGCCCTCGGCCCACGCGAGCTCCATCGGGTGCTCGTGGTGCGTGAAGTACTCGAGGTCGAGCTCGAACAGGTCGCCGCTCGGGCGGACGAGCCGGTGCAGCTCGTCCGTGAAGCGCGGTGTCCCGTACGGCGCGAGGCCCATCACCTTCCCCTCGTCGCCGTAGCGTGGGAAGCCGAGCCACTGCGTGACGGCGGTGTAGAGCACGCCGAGCGAGTGCGGGAACGCGACCCGCTCCAGCACTTCCAGCGACGACCCCTGCCCGCGCGCGAGCATCGTGCTCACCCCGTCGCCGAAGGCGTCGGCCGAGAGCACCGCCGCGTCCTCGAACCCGGAGGGGAAGAACGCGCTGGCGAGGTGGGCGACGTGGTGCTCGACGAAGTGCCACTCGCAGTCGAACCCGAGCTCCGCGCGCGGGTCCGCGGGGACCGACTGCTCGAGGCAGCCGACCGCGACCGCATCGGGAGACGAGAGGCCCCCCTCCGCCAGGCACCAGGCCGCCGCCAGCGACGGGAAGCCGGCGACGTGCTTCACCCGCGAGAAGCGCTCCTCCTCTGCCGCGGCGACGAGCCGGCCGTCGACGACGAGCGCAGCGGCGGCATCGCCGTGGTACGCGTTCAGTCCGAGGATCGCCGCCAAGCCGAGATTCTAGGCCGTCTTAGCTCCCTCTCAGGTTCCGTTCAGGGACCGTTCAGGGACGGCTGATGCGATGCACACGAACAGATCCCGAAAGGAAAGGACCATGCGTCGCATCATCCCCCTCTCCATCGTCGCGCTCGCGTCAGCCGCTCTCGCGGTCGGTGCGTTCGCGCTGATCTCGCCCGGCGGGTCGAAGACCGTCGTCCGCCAGGTCGCGGTCGCCGGTGCTCAGCCCGCGGCTTCGACCTCGAACCTGTCCGTCACGGGCGTCTACAACCAGGCCCGCGACGGCGTCGTCGAGATCACGGTCAAGTCGACTGCTTCCGACGGCAGCGGCGGGTTCCCGTTCGGCGGCGGCTCGCAGACCCAGCAGGCGCTGGGCTCGGGCTTCGTCTACGACGGCAACGGCCACATCGTCACGAACCAGCACGTCGTCGACGGCGCTCAGTCGATCTCCGTTCGCTTCTGGAACGGCGCCACCTACCGCGCGACGCTCGTCGGGTCCGACCCGTCGACCGACATCGCGGTGATCAAGGTCGCCGCACCGGCATCGATGCTCCACCCGCTCGGCCTCGGCGACTCCGGCTCCTTGCAGGTCGGCCAGGGCGTCGTCGCGATCGGCAGCCCGTTCGGCCTCCAGGAGACCGTCACGGCCGGCATCGTCAGCGCCCTTCATCGTGAGATGACGGCGCCGAACAACTTCACGATCGCCGACTCCATCCAGACCGACGCAGCGATCAACCACGGCAACTCCGGCGGCCCGCTGCTCACCCTGGACGGCAAGGTGATCGGCGTCAACGCCCAGATCGAGAGCGACTCCGGTGGCAGCGACGGCGTCGGCTTCGCGATCCCGGCGAGCACCGTGCGCTCGATCGCCTCGCAGCTGATCGGCAGCGGCAGCGTCAAGCACGCCTACCTCGGCGTCGGCATCGCCAGCGCCCAGAACGGCGTGAAGCTGACCGAGGTTCGCCCCGGCACGCCCGCCGCCCAGGCCGGCCTCCACACCGGTGACGTCGTCACCGCCGTCGGCGGCCGGCAGGTCCGCGCGGCCGACGAGCTCGGCACCGCGATCGACGCGAAGAAGCCCGGCGACCGCGTGACTCTCACTTACACGCGGAACGGCGCGAGCCACACCGTCACGGTGACGCTCGCCGAGCGCCCCTCCTAGTCAGAGCGCAGGGACAGACCCCGTTCGGGGTCTGTCCCTGCTGTCGGTCCCTACGCAGCGAGCTCGAGGGCGGGCTCCGACTCCACTTCCTGCGGAACGTGCTGCAGCTCCTCACGCCGGATCAGCAGCAGTCCGGCGAGGATCCCGACCGCCGCGATCCCCACGCCGACCATGAAGGCGAGCGTGAAGCCGGAGACGAGCGCCGGGTGCAGCGCACTGCCTGCAGCGACCTTGTCGCTCGTCCGCGTCGTCGCGATCGTGGACAGGATCGCGATCCCGAGCGCGCCGCCGATCTGCTGCGACGTGTTGATCAGGCCCGAGGCGAGCCCCGCCTCGGACGGCTGGACGCCGGCGAGCGCCGCGATCGAGATCGGCACGAACGAGAAGCCGATCCCGAGTGCGACCAGCAGGAAGCCGGGGAGCAGGTCGCCGAGGTACGTGCCGTGCACCGAGACCTGCGTGAAGTACACGAGCCCGCCCGTCAGGGCGACCATCCCGATCACGAGCACCGGCTTGACACCGAGCCGCGTGACGAGCTGCGCCGCGACAATCGAGGTCAGGATCGCCGTCCCCGCCACCGCCAGGTACCCGACGCCGGTCTTCAGCGGGGAGTACCCGAGCACCTGCTGCATGTACAGCGTCAGCATCAGGAACATCGAGAACAGCGCCGTGCCCATGATGAAACCGGCCACGTTGGCACCTGCGACGGTCTTCGTCCGGAGCAGGCCGAACCGCATCAGCGGCTCGGGGTGCCGCTGTTCCCAGACGGCGAAGCTCGCGAGGAGCACGGCGGATCCGGCGAAGAAGCCCAGCGTCTTCGCCGAGCCCCAGCCGTTGTTGCCCGCCTGCGTGATCGCGTAGACGAGCGAGGACAGGCCGCCGGTGACGAGCACCGCACCGAGCGCGTCGAACGAGCGGACGCTTGCATCGCGGCTCTCGTTCAGGAGCAACGGCGCGAGGACGAAGGCCGCCACCCCGACGGGCACGTTGAGGAAGAAGATCCACTCCCAGCTCAGCAGGTCCGTGAGGATGCCGCCGAGCAGGACGCCTGCGGCGGCGCCGAACCCGCCGACCGCGCCCCACACGCCGAGCGCGATGTTCCGCTCGCGCCCTTCGCTGAACGTGGTCATCAGGATCGACAGAGCCGCCGGCGTGACGATCGCCGCGCCGAGTCCCTGGGCCGAGCGCGCCACGAGCAGCGACGCCTCCGACCAGGCGAGGCCCGCGAAGAGCGAGGCCACCGTGAAGACGACGAGGCCGATGAGGAACAACCGGCGTCGTCCGAGCAGGTCGGCCGCCCGCCCGCCGAGGAGCAGGAAGCCGCCGAAGAAGAGTGCGTACGCGCTGATCACCCACTGCAGGTCCTGCTGCGAGAACCCGAGATCGAGCTTGATCGAGGGCAGCGCCACGTTCACGATCGCGATATCGAGGACGACCATGAACTGGACGACCGCCAGCAGGCCCAGCGCCAGCCACTTGCGCCGTTCCGAGGTCACCATCTCATGCCCTTTCTTCTTGTTTTGTAGGTCACGCTTGCACCCTAGCAGCTCTTACTTGTTCTTTGCAAGTTTTCTCTTCACAACAGCAAGTTGACGCGCTACCATGTCGGCATGAGGAAGCGCAGCTACGACCAGTACTGCCCCGTGGCTCACGCGCTCGACCTGATCGGCGAGCGCTGGGCGATGCTGGTCGTCAAGGAGCTGATGCACGGCCCGCAGCGCTACACCGACCTCGCCGAGCACCTGCCGGGGATCGGCACGAACATCCTGGCCGCGCGCCTGCGCTCGCTCGAGGAGTGCGGCGTGATCGTGAAGCGGACTCTGCCGCCGCCGGCCGCCTCACGCGTCTACGAGCTGACCGACTACGGCCGCGAGCTGAAGCCGGTGATGCGGGAGCTCGCCCTCTGGGGCGCGCGCTCCCTCGGCCCGCCGACCGACAAGGACGAGCTCTTCGAGGGCTGGCTCGCGAACGCCGTCGACACCATGCTCGGCCCATTCGCGACCGAGGGGACGTTCGAGTTTCGCGTCGGCGACGAGGTCTCCACGCTCGCCGACGGCATCGGGCACGAAGGCCCAGCAGAGGATCCGGATGTGGTCGTGACGGCGACGCCGGAAGGCATGTACAACCTGCTGATCGAGCACCGCATCGACGGCGCCACGGTCGAGGGCAACTACAAGCTGCTCGAGCGGGTGCTCTCGGCCGCTGCGCCGAGCGAGCCCGTCGCCGTCGGCTTGTCGACGAATTGATCCGCGGCTGAGCGTCGAGCTACCGCGGATCGATCACGAGCAGGCGCTCCTCCGTCATCTCACGAATCGCCCAGGCCATGCCCTCGCGACCGTGGCCGGAGCGCTTGGCGCCGCCGTAGGGCATCTGGTCGACCCGGAAGGTGTTCACGTCGTTGACGATCAGCGCGCCGACCTCGAGGCGTTCGAACGCGCGGTGGATGACGCGGATGTCGTTGGAGAAGAGGCCCGCCTGGAGTCCGAAGGGTGTGTCGTTCGCCAGCTCGATCGCCGCGTCGACATCGTCGTACGACGAGAGGACGACGATCGGAGCGAACGCCTCCTCGGCGCAGACGCGCAGCGTCTCGGGGACGTCGACGAGCAGGGTCGGGGAGACTACGGTTCCTTCCCGCGTGCCGCCGCAGAGCACGCGGCCACCCGCCGCGACCGCTTCGTGGACGAGCGCCTCCGCCTTCTCTGCCGCAGCCTCGTCGATCAGGCCGCCGACGACCGTCGCCTCGTCGAGCGGGTTGCCCGTGCGCAGCTCGGCGATCCGCTCGAGCAGCTTGTCGCGCAGCGTCTCGTAGATCGACGAGTGCGCATACAGCCGCTGCACCGAGATGCACGCCTGGCCCGCACGCAGGAAGCCCCCGAAGGCGCACCGCTGCGCGACGTAGTCGAGGTCCGCGTCCGGCTCCACGATCACCGCGCCGTTGCCGCCCAGCTCGAGCGTCACCCGTGGAGTCGCCGCGACCTTCTGGAGCCGCCAGCCGACCGCGGCGCTCCCCGTGAACGAGAGCATCTTCACGCGCTCGTCCGCGACCATCCGCTCGGCCAGCTCGGTCGCGCAGGGGACGACGCTCACCGCCGCCGGCGGCGCGCCCGCCTCGAGCACGATCTCCCCGAGCGACAGCGCGGAGAGCGGCGTCTTCGAGGCCGGCCGCACGATGCACGGGCAGCCGGCAGCGAGCGCCGGGACCGAGCTTGTGCGCGACGAGCAGGAGCGGAGCGTTGAACGGCGTGATCGCCAGCACGGTCCCGATGGGGAACCGCCGCGTCAGGCCGATCCTGCCCTCGCCGCGTGGCACGGCGTCGATCGGCACGAACTCTCCGGTCGACGCGATTCGCCGCGCCTCTTCGCCCGCGAGGCGCAGGATCTCGGCGGTGCGCTGCACCTCGAACCGCGTCTCCCACACCGCGTTGCCGGTCTCGAGTGTCATCTGCCGCGCGAGCTCGTCTTCGCGCGAGCGCACCAGCTCGGCCGCGGCGATCAGGATCTCGGCCCGGCGGAAAGGCGGCAGCGCCGCCACCTCGGCTTCCGCGGCTGCCGCCGACTGCGAGCGCCTGCTCGACCAGCGCCTCGCCGGCGAGCGAGACGCGCGCGATCTCGCTCCCGTCGTACGGGAAGACGACGGGCAGGCTCTCGGAGCTCGTGGTCGGCTTCCCCGCCAGCAGCAGCGGGCGGCTCTCAGCGGCGAGCACAGTCTCGGTCATTTCGACACCTCCTCCGGCTGGCGGGCCAGGATGATCGTGCGCAGGTCGGGATCCGCCTGCCACCAGCGGTCCCACTCGTCGTAGCCGATATTGAGCTGAGCGCGCTGGAGGACGAGGTCGTGGTGCAGGTACTCCTGCGCGACCAGCGCCAGCACCGGGTTGCGGGTGCGGACGGCACTCGCCGGGCCCTGGCGCGGGATGTGGGCGATCAGCGCCTCCTCGCGGTCGGCCACCACCGTCAGCATGCGTCCGTCGATCCGGTCGGTGACGATCTTCTGGTAGCTGTGGACGAGCCACGAGCCGATGCCCAGCGGCTCCTCGCCGTAGAGCATCCCGAAGATCCGGACCTTGCGCTCGTGCGCGGCGACGAGCGACTCGCGCAGGTGGTCGAGGTCGTCCGCCCAGACGGAGATGTAGATCTCCGTGCGGGCGTCGTCGAGGATGAAGCGGCTGTTCTCGCGGATCGCGTCGAGGCCGGAGACGGTCAGGACCTCGTCCGCGGGCTCGAATGCGGCCAGCTCGGGGAGCGCCTTCTCGAGGTAGGCGATCGGCTCGTCGAACTCGTTCCGGAACCGGTGGATCAGCTCGTCCGGCGAGATGCAGATGTACTGCGTGCCGGAGCCGGTCCGCACGGAGTGGACGATCCCCCTCGAGGCGAGCCGCTCGAGGCCGGAATACACCTTCGACGAGGGGATGCCGGCCGACTTCGAGACCTCGTTGCCGTTCTGCGGCCCGTGGCGGAGGAGGCCGACGTAGATCCGGGCCTCGTACAGCGACATCCCCAGCGCCCGCAGCCTGTCGACGACGCCTTCGTCCATCACGCCTCCAGTCTTGCAGCCGGTACGGGGTCCGCCACCGCGCCCTTTTCGACCCCGATCGCCGCCTCGGAGGCGAGGTCGAAGAAGTGCAGCCGCCGGGCGTCGACCCGCATCTCGATGCTCTCACCGGCGCGCGCGTCCGAGCCGATCCCGAAGCGGCCGATGACGACGGTGCGGCGGGCGCGCGCCTCGCTCTCCAGATCGGCGACCCGCGAGCGGTCGACGTCCTCGAGGACCTCCCGGACCTCCTGCGTGAGGACGGGTGGGGCTTCGAGCTCCACGTGGGCGAGCAGCTCCGACCCCAGGAGCTCCGTCGTCACCACCCTGCCGCCGAGCCTGCTCCCTCGCGGCGCGTCGCCGGCGAGGGCGGCATCCTCGAGCTGCTCCGGGCGGATTCCGAGGCCGATCGTCCCGCCGGCGTAGGCCTCCAGCCCCGGCCGCGCGTGAACGAGCTCCGGCGGCAGGCGGAGCTCCCGGCCCGCGACGTGGCAGACGAGGCCGTCGCCGCCGCGCTCGAGCCGCGCTTCGACCAGGTTCATCTCCGGGCTGCCGATGAAGCTCGCGACGAAGAGGTTGGCCGGCCGGTCGTAGACCTCCTGCGGCGAGTCGACCTGCTGGAGCTGTCCCTTCCGCAACACTGCGACGCGGTCCCCCATCGTCATCGCCTCCACCTGGTCGTGCGTGACGTAGATCGTCGTCGCGCCGAGCTCCCGCTGGATGCGAGCGATCTCGGCCCGCATCTGCACGCGGAGCTTCGCGTCGAGGTTGGACAGCGGCTCGTCCATCAGGAAGACCTGGGGGTGGCGAACGATCGCGCGCCCCATCGCGACCCTCTGGCGCTGTCCTCCTGAGAGCTGCCCGGGCTTTCGCTTCAGCTCTGTGGTCAGGCCGAGGATGCGCGCGGCTTCCTCGACGCGCCGCTTGATCTCCTCCGGCGGCGTCTTCCGGACTTTCAGGGCGAAGGCGATGTTCCGGTACACGGACATGTGCGGGTAGAGCGCGTAGTTCTGGAAGACCATCGCGATGTCCCGGTGGCGCGGATGGAGCCCGTTCACGACCCGCTCGCCGATCCGCACCTCTCCCTCGGTGATGTCCTCGAGCCCCGCGACCATCCGCAGCGCGGTCGTCTTCCCGCAGCCGGACGGGCCGACGAAGACCATGAACTCGCCGTCGGCCACGTCGAGGTCGAAGTCGGAGAGCGCCCGCGTGCCGTCGCGATAGACCTTGCCAACGCCTGCGAAGGACACTGACGCCATCAGCGGACCGCTCCCGCGGTGATCCCGCGCACGATGTAGCGCTGCACGAAGATCGAGAAGAGCAGGATCGGGATCACCGTGAAGATGCCCGGCGCGGCGGCGATGTTCCAGTCGATCGGGCTTTCCACGGTGAGCAGGCTCGAGGCGGCGATCGGGATCGTCTAGTGGTCCTGCGAGTTGATGACGTAGAGGCCGACGAGGAACTCGTTCCAGATGAAGATCACCCCGAACGTCGCTGCGACGAGCATGCCCGGGCCGCGCGAGCGGCAGCAGCACCTTGAGCAGCACGAAGGGCCGCGTCAGGCCGTCGACCATCGCCGCCTCGTCGATCTCGCGCGGGATCTCGTCGAAGAAGCCGATCATGATCCAGACGACGAGCGGCAGCGAGAAGGCGACGTAGGGCAGGATCAGCCCGGGGTAGCTGTCCAGCAGGCCGACGTACCTGATCATCAGGTAGATCGGGATCGCGACCGCGACCGGCGGCATGAAGCGGAAGCTGAGGATCGTCGACGCCCACGTGTCGCTGCCGCGGAAGCGCAGGCGCGAGAACGCGTAGCCGGCCGGCACGCCGAGCACGAGCGCGATCAGCGTCGAGACGCCCGTCACGATGACCGAGTTCTTCACGAAGGTGAAGTAGCCGTCGTCGTGGATCACCTCCGCGTAGTTCGCCTTGATCGTCGCCCAGTCGAAGTCGAGCGACGGCGGCACCTCCAGGATGTCGAGCCGCGACTTCGTCGACAGGAGCAGCAGGTAGAGGAACGGCAGCGAGACCGACCAGGCCGATCACGATCAGCACGATGTAGGAGAGCACCCGGCCGAAACGGTGCGCGGTCACGCCGAGACCTCCACGCGGCGCACCTTCACGACCCGGAAGAGCAGCGTGACCCCGATCGCGGCGGCCAGCACCATCACGTACGAGATCGCCGACGCGTAGCCGTAGTGCTGGAACTCGAAGCCGTTCTGGAACGCCAGGAAGGAGAGCGTCGTGGTCGAGTGCACGGGGCCGCCGTTCGTCAGGCCGTAGACGAGGTCGAACGTCCGGAAGGCGTCGATCGCCCGGAAGACCGCTGCGAAGACGATCGCCGGCGCCAGCAGCGGCAAGCGTCAGGTACGCGGTCCGCTGGAACCAGTTCGCGCCGTCGACCGAGCCCGCCTCGAAGACCTCGTGCGGCAGCGCCTGCAGCCGGGCGTAGACGATCACGAACACGAACGGCGTCCACTGCCAGGAGTCGACGAGGATCAGCGTCCAGATCGCGACGTGCGGGTCGGACAGCCAGCCGACGTAGCCGAAGCCGAGCTCGACGGCGACCCAGTTCAGCAGCCCCCACTCGGGGTTGAGCAGCGCACGCCACATCAGGCCGACGACGATCGGCGTCAGCAGCATCGGCAGGATCAGGATCCCGCGCACGATCGACGAGCCGCGGAGCTGCTGGTTGAAGAAGAGCGCCAGCGCCGTCCCGAGCACGACCTGGATCGCCACCCCCGCACCGGTGAGGAGGACGGTGTTCTCGACCACGGTCCAGAACTCGCTCGAGTGGATGAGCTGGCTGTAGTTGCGCAGGCCGATCCAGGTCCACGTGTCCGCCCGCGTGTCGTAGTCCTGGAACGAGCGCACCAGGCTCGTGACCAACGGGAAGATCGAGAACGCGACCAGATAGAGCGCGCAGGGGCCGAGGAGCAGCAGAGCCTCGCCCCGACCCTGGGTCGGAAGGCGGGCCCTGCCGCTCCGAGTGCGCACTGCGTCGCCGGCGTCGACCGCCACGGGCGGGACCCTAGGGCGGGCCGCCTACCTCAGGTGGCCTCCGCGCTTGAGCACGGCGATCCACTTGTCGTTGGCACTCTTGCAGGCCTCCCGTGCGCTCGCCCTGCCGGTCAGCGCCGCCGGGAACTCCTGGGCGGCGATGGTGATCAGCTCGAACGTCTCCGGGATGTTCGCGATCTCCAGGATCCGCGCCTTCTGGAACACCTTGCCGGCGGTCGAGAGGTACGGAAGCGCCTTGTTCATCGCTGGGCTGAAGAACGTCGAGTTCCGGGTCGGGTCGGTCTGGTACTTGAGCGTCTGGTAGCGCTCCCACTCCTTCGAGGTCAGGTAGGCGATCACCGTCCAGGCGGCGTCCTTGTTCTCGGCGGGGGCGTTCTTCGGGATGCCCATGCCCCAGCCGCCGCGAACCGCCTGGCCCCTCACCGGCGGGACCGCGACGCCGACGTTCTTCGCGACCTTCGACGTCTTCGGGTTGTAGACCGGCCCGGCGATCGTCGACCAGATCATCATCATCGCGGTCTTGCCGGCGCTGAACGCGTCGGTCGAGATGGTGAAGTCGTAGGAATGGACGCCGGGGGAGGCCGCGCCCACGCACTCGACCATGTGCTGGAGCGCCGCAACCGCGGCCGGGCTCGTCAGCCGCGGCTGGTAGTTCTTGGTCTGCGGCGACCCGCTCATCAGCTGCCCGCCCATGTTCGCGAACCGCGTGTACCAGTCGCAGAGGAACATCGACACGTCGCCGGACTTGGCGATCATGCTGTTGCCGGCGACACCGTTCGTGTTCAGCTTCTTCGCGGCGTTCAGGTATGCGGCCCACGTCGTCGGGGGCCTCAGACCTGCGGCCCGGAGCAGGTCCTTCCGGTAGAAGAGCACGACCGAGCCGCCGTGCAGGCCCGGGATCAGGTAGAGCGTGTTACCGCCGAAGCGCTGGTGCTTCACGTCGTAGTAGCCGACGTACCTGAGCTCACCCGCCGGGAAGTCGTGCGGGAAGTCGTAGTTCGACGGCACCTTCTTGAGGTACTTGTTCAGCGGCTCGAAGAACCCGCCGCCGACGAACGCGGAGACCGTGAAGCCGAGCACCATGATCGCGTCGAACGACGAGGTCGGCGCCTTCACGTTCTGCGAGAGCTTCTCGTTCAGCGGGCCGACCGGGAGCGCGGTCATCTTCACGTCGATCCCGAACCGCCGCTTGATCTCCGGGATCTTGTCCCGGACACCCTTGTCGTCGCCCTCGGCGGCGACCAGGATGCTGACCGTCTGGCCGGCGAAGGCCCGGCCGGTGGCGGCATCTGCCTTTCCTGCGGCCGCCAGGATTCCGCCGATCGCGCTTGCCGACAAACCCAGCAGCGCAGCCCGCTTGATGAAGTCGTCACGGCTCATCTCGCCGGTGACCAGGCCATCGATCACATCCATCCTGGCCTCGCCGTGACCATCGAGATGCTCGTCCATCCCGCCCTCCTTGGCTCGAGTCTCGCGCGAACGCGCAGTGGCGCGACGTTACTACTAAAGGAGTAGGGAAGTCAACGCGCGCCGCAGAGCTGCTCAGACAGCGGTGTAGCCGTCGTCGACGAGCACGGTGTGGCCTGTCACCCGCGCGGACGCCTCGCTCGCGAGGAACACGGCGGTACCGACGATCTCGCGCGGGAGGATCAGCTCCTGGCGCAGCGCGCGCGCCTGCAGGAAGTCGCTCGTCACCGACGACTGCTTCGCGCGGGCGCGGGTGAGCGGCGAGTCACAGAGCCCCGGGGCGATCCCGTTGACCCGGACGCCGCGGTCGATCCACTCGAGCGCAAGCACGCGCGTGAGGTTGAGCACGCCGCCCTTGCTCGCGTTGTATGCGCTCGCATGGGGGTAGGAGATGAAGGCGCCGATCGAGGCCATGTTGATGATGCTCCCGGAGCCCTGGGCGAGCATCTTCCGGCCGAAGGCCTGGCAGCACAGGTACGTGCCTTTCAGGTTCAGGGCGATGATCCGATCGAACTCCTCCTCGGGGAACTCCTCCGCCGGCGAGCGGAAGGCCATGCCGGCGCTGTTGATCAGGACATCGACGCGCCCGAGGCCGTCGACGACGCGCTCGGCGAGCGCGTCGACCGCGGCCCTGTCGGTCACGTCGCAGCGCATTGCGACCGCGACGCCGCCCTGCTCCTCGATCGTGGCCACCGTGTGGGCCGCTCCCTCGTCGGCGACGTCGACGATCGCGACGGCGGCCCCTGCCTGCGCGAGGCCCTTGGCCATCGCGGCGCCCAGCCCGCTGCCGCCGCCGGTGACTGCGGCGACGCGGTCGTCGAGCCGGAAGAGGCCGTCGACAAAGCCCGGCGGGACTTCGAAGACGGGATCCCAGCGCTCGTCAGTCGAGGCCATAGTCAGTCTCCACGAGCCGCAGCGCGCCGCCGTCCGTGACGACGGCGTTGTCCTCCCAGCGGAAGCCGCCGAGGCGCTCCTCATAGACCCCCGGCTCGGTGACGATCGTCATCCCCGCCTCGAGCACGTGCTCGCTCCCCTTCGTCAGCCAGGGCAGCGACTCGTGGTAGCGGAAGCCGACGCCGTGGCCGGTGTGATGGGGGAACTGCTCGAAGCCGGCGGCTGCGCAGGCCACGCGCGAGGCCGCGTCGACCTCGCCGCCTGTCGCGCCCGGCCTGGCCGCGGCGAACGCGGCCTCCTGGGCTGCGAACACGGCGGCCATCGCCTCGTGCTGCCGGTCGCTCGCCTTCCCGGCGACGACGGTGCGGGTGTGGTCCGCCCAGTAGCCGTCCGCGGCGGTTCCGAGCTCGAGCATCACGACGTCGTTCTGCTCGACGCGCCGGTCGCGCGAGCGGAAGTACTGCCAGCCGACCGCCGTCTCGGGTCCCGACCAGACGGTTGGGTACGCCCGCACGACGCGCGTCCCCTCGTAGCCGTGGCCTCTGGCGACGATCGCCGCTCCCACCTCTGCCGCGATCTCTGCCTCCGTCCGGCCCGCGACGGAGTGCTCCTTGAACGCGTCGAGGCCGAAGCGCGCGATCTCGTTCGTCACGCGCAGCTTCTCGAGGTCGTGCTCGGTCTTGCGCGACTTGATCGGCTCCAGCATCGCCGTGACATCCACGAGCGAGTCGGTCGAGAACGCGCTGCGGATCAGCGCCATCGTCGGCGCCGCGACGGCGTTCGGTTCCCCGTCGATCTGCGCGGGCGCGGCCGCCTCGTAGCTCCCCTCGTAGCCGATCGCGCCGCCCTCGAGCCCGTGCTCGCGCGGCCAGCTCCCCGAGCAGGCGCGGGATCTCGGTCGCCGGCAGCGGGCCGTCGAAGCGGATCGCCGGGAACGTGCGGACGTCGCCGGGCCAGTAGGCCGCCACCTCCGCCGCCTCGTACTCGGGGAGCAGCAAGGTCGCCTCGCCCTCGCGCGGGACGACCACGATGCCCATCCCGCCGATCTGCACCCACCAGCCGGTGGTCAGCATCACGTTCTCCGGCAGCCGCAGGAAGACGGCGTCGACGCCCTGCTCGCCCATCGCCTGCTGCACCTGCTCGACGCGGGTCACGCCGGCGCCTCCCCGACCGCGACCCGCTCCAGCGCAGCGTTGATGCCGGCGACGACGTCCTCGACCTGCGGGAGCACCGCGCGCTCGAGTGGAGCGGCATAGGGCATCGGCACGTCCTCGGCCGTCACGCGCACCGGCGCCGAGCGCAGCGCGTCGAACGCCTCGTCGGTCACTCGGGCGACGACCTCGCTCGCGAAGCTGCCGGCCCTGGCCGCCTCGGTGACGACCACGAGCCGGCCCGTCTTCCGCACCGAGCCGACCAGCGTCTCGACGTCGAGCGGCTTCAGCGTGCGCAGGTCGACGACCTCGACCTCGATTCCCTCGCGCGCGAACCCGCGTGCGGCCTGCAGCGCGAGGTGAACCCCGGCGGCGTAGGTCGCAACGGTCACGTCGCCGCCCTCGCGCTTCACGTCGGCGACGCCGACCGGGACCGTGTACTCCTCCTCCGGAACCGGCCCCTTGCGGCTGTACAGCAGCCGCTTCTCCAGGAAGACGACGGGGTTGTCGTCGCGGATCGCCGACTTGAGCAGGCCCTTCGCGTCGTAGGGGGTGGACGGCATGATCACGACCAGCCCCGGCGCGTGCACGAACCAGGACTCGAGGGTCTGCGAGTGCTGCGCCGCCATCCCGATCCCGCTCGAGACCGCGCCCCGGAGCACGAACGGGACGGTGACCCGGCCGCCCGACATGTAGCGCCACTTGCCCGCGTGGTTGACCACCTGGTCCATCACGAGCGAGACGAAGTCCGCGATCTGCAGCTCGACCACCGGCCGGCAGCCGACCAGCGCGGCGCCGACGCCGGCGCCGGCCTGCGCCGCCTCGGAGATCGGCGCGTCGATCACCCGCTGCGGCCCGAACCGGTCGAGCAGCCCCTTGGTTACCTGGAACAGGCCCCCAAGCTGGGCGATGTCCTCGCCGACCACGAACACGCCGGGATCGCGCTCCATCTCCTCGTGCAGCGCCTCGTTCAGCGCCTCGGACATCGTCAGCTCGCGCTGCGCCCCCGCTCCGGCGCCGGCAGCCACTACGAGAGCCTCCCCGGCGTCAGCCAGTCGGCCGGCGCGTACACGTCCTCGAGCGCCGCCTCCGGCTCGGGCCGCGGTGAGGCAAGCGCGAACTCGACCGCCTCCTCGACGTCGCGCCGTGCCTGCTCCTCGATCTGCTCGAGCCGCGCGGGATCGACGCCGTGCTCCTCGGCGAGGTGGCGCGAGAAGCGCAGGATCGGGTCGCGTGCGCGCCAGGCGTCGAGCTCCTCGACGGGCCGGAGGTCGGTCTTGGTCGCCGCGGAGTGGGGTGTGACGCGGTAGCTCTTCGCCTCGATCAGGGTCGGGCCGTCGCCGGCGCGCGCCCGAGCGACCGCCTCCGTGGTGACCGCCCGCACGCCGAGAACGTCGTTGCCGTCGACGACGGCTCCCGGAATCCCGTACCCCGCAGCGCGGTCGGCGATATTGGCGATCCGAGTCGAGGCAGCCGCGGGAGTGGAGATCGCCCACTCGTTGTTCTCGCAGATGAACACGGCCGGCGCCGACAGGACCGCGCCGAGGTTGCAGGCCTCGTGCAGGATCCCCTGGTTCGCGGCGCCGTCGCCGAAAAAGCAGAGCACGACACCGTCCCGCCCCTGGAGGCGAAGCCCGTGGGCGGCGCCGACGGCGATCGCGGAGGAGCCGGCGACGATCGCATCCGCGCCGAGCATGCCCTTGTCGATCGCGGTGATGTGCATGCTGCCCCCGCGGCCGCGGCAGTAGCCGTCCTCGCGGCCGATGATCTCGGCCATCATCAGTTTCAGGTCGAGGCCCTTGGCGATGCAGTGCCCGTGGCCCCGGTGGGTGCTGGTGATGAAATCTTCCGGGCCGAGCGCCGCGCACGCGCCGACGGCGATCGCCTCCATCCCGACGTAGGGATGGACCGAGCCGCGGATCAGGTTCTCCTCGAAAAGCTCCATCGCGCGCACCTCGAACGCCCGGATCTGCCACATGCGCAGGAGCAGCTCCTCGAGCACCCGCAGGTCCTCCCGCGTCTCCGTCGCCGCCATCAGGAGTCGACGTCGATGATCGCCAGGACGGCGCCGACCTTCAGCTCGTCGCCCTCCTCCGCGAGCAGCGACTCGATCCGGCCGGACACGGGCGACTCCAGCTCGTGGTTCGCCTTCTCGGCCTCGACCTCGACGAGCGGCTCGCCCTCGGCGACCGGATCGCCCTCGCTCTTGAGCCAGCGAAGCACTGTGCCGTACTCCATCTCCGCCGCCAGCGACGGCAGTTTCAGCTCGTACGCCACGACGATCGACGCTATCCCACCGCGGTAGTAGCGTCAAGCTGCCCGTGCATCCAGGGCACGAGGCCGCCCGCAGCGAACATCTCGAGCAGGAACTCGGGCACCGGGTTGATCAGGAAGGCCTTGCCGTCGACGGTGACGGTGCCGCCGTCCAGGTCGAGCTCGAGCGACGATCCGGGAGACGCCGCGTCGACCGCGTCGGGCGCGACGGCGGCGGGCAGGCCGAGGTTGATGCAGTTGCGGTAGAAGATCCGCGCGAAGCTCTTGCCGACGACGAACCGGATGCCGGAGGCGCTCATCGCCTGCGGCACGTGCTCGCGAGAGGAGCCGGCGCCGAAGTTGGAGCCGACCACGAGCGCGGTATCGCCGCCGAGCTCGTCCCGGAGCGACGGGTCGAGGCCCTCGAACAGGTATGCGGTCATCTTCTCGACCTCGGTGACGTTCAGGTACTCGCCGGGATAGAGGACGTCGGTGTCGACGTCGTCCTGGCGGATGACGACGGCGCGGCCGCTGAGCTTCACGCCACCGCTCCCAGCTCGGCCGGGTCGACGATCTCCCCCGCGACCGCGGCCGCGGCCGCAACCCAGGCGTTCGCCAGGTGCACCCGTGCCTCGCTCGAGCCCATCCGCCCCTTGAAGTTGCGGTTCGTCGTCGTGATCGCGTTCTCGCCGGGCGCAAGGACGCCCCCGCCGCCGCCGAAGCACGCTCCGCAGGTGGGGGTCGAGACCATCGCGCCGGCCTCGACGAAGAGGTCGAGCAGGCCCTCGGCGAGCGCCTCGCGGTAGACGCGCTGCGTCGCCGGGACGACGATCGCCCGGGTGTGCGGGCTCACCCGCCGGCCGCGCAGCATCTCCGCCGCCTGCCGCAGGTCGGTCATCGTCCCGTTCGAGCAGTTGCCGATGTAGACCTGGTCGATCTTCTGCCCGACGGCCTGGTCGAGCGGGACCACGTTCCCGGGCGAGTGCGGCATCGCGACGAGCGGCGAGAGCGTGTCCAGGTCGATGCGCACCGTCTGCGCGAACTCGGCGTCGGCGTCGGACCGCTCGGCTGTCCAGGGCCGTTCGGTGCGGCCGTCCAGGTAGGCCGCGACGGTTTCGTCGGCCGGGAAGAAGCCCGTCTCGGAGCCCGCCTCGACGGCCATGTTCGCGACCGCGAGCCGCTCGTCGATCGAGAGCGCCTCGGCGCCGTCGCCGACGAACTCGAGCGCCATGTTCGTCCCCCCGGCGACGCCGATCTCGCCGATCACCGCCAGGATCAGGTCCTTCCCGGTAACGAAGCGCTGCTTCTCGCCCGTGAACTCGACCCGGATCGTCCCCGGCACCGCCTGCCAGAAGGTGCCCGACGCCAGGCAGGCCGCGATGTCGGTCGACCCGAGTCCGGTGCCGAACGCGCCGAGCGCCCCGTACGTGCAGGTGTGCGAGTCCCCGCCGGCGATCACCGATCCCGGCACGACCCAGCCTTCCTCGACGAGGAGCGTGTGCTCGATCCCGCCTCGTCCCTGCTCGTAGTAGGTGACGCCCTGCTCGGCCGCCCACTCTCGGAGCAGCTTCTGCAGCTCCGCCGAGCGCGTGTCCTTCGCGGGGACGAAGTGGTCGGGGACGAGCACGACCTTCGCAGGGTCGAACACGCGCTTTGCGCCCATCTTCTCCATCGCCCGGAAGGCCATCGGGCCCGAGATGTCGTTCGTCATCACCACGTCGCAGCGCACCATCACGATGTCGCCCGGTGCGACCTCGTCGGCGTCCGTGTGGGCGAGCACGATCTTCTGGGCCAGGGTGTGCGGCACCGAGGCCGAGGCTACTACCGCCGTGGTGTAGGGTCAACGCGCCGTGGTGCTCGAGCCGCTGCCGACCGCCGAGCTCGCCGCGAGATCGTCGCGCGGCTCAGAACTTCTTGACCGTCAGGTAGCCACCGTCGATGACGATCGACGTGCCCGTGACGTAGCGCGAGGCGTCGGAGGCGAGGAAGACCACGACGTCGGCGATCTCCTCCGGGGCGCCGATGCGGCCGAGGGCGTTCGCGGCCGCCACCTGCCCGAGGAAGCGGTCGGCCTCTTCACGGTTCATCCCGCCGAGGTCGCGGTGGAGCATCGGCGTGTCGATCGTCCCCGGCGCGATGGCGTTCACCCGGATCCCGTCGCTGCCGACCTCCGGCGCGAGCGCCCGCGCGACTGCGACGAGCCCCGCCTTTGCGGCCGCATAGGGAACACAGCCGGGAAGGGTGACGTAGGCCTGCACGGAGGAGACGAAGACGATGCCGCCGCCGCCGCGGCGCCGGAGCTCCGGGATCGCGAGCTGGGCGCAGAACAGCGCTCCCTTCAGGTCCGTGTCGAGGACCAGGTCGATCGTCTCCTCGCTCTGGTGCTCCAACTCCTCGTAGACGGACACTGCAGCGTTGGCGAGGAGGAAGTCGAGCCCGCCGAAGCGGTCGCGGGCGGTCTCGACTGCCTCGGCGACGTCGGCGCGGGAACGGACGTCGCCGACCGCGGCGGCTGCTTCTCCTCCGTCGGCATGAATCGCCGCCACCGTTTCGTCCAGCCCGTCGGGCGTGAGGTCGTTGACGACCACGCCGGCGCCCGCCTGCGCCAGCGCGAGGGCCGCGGCCCGCCCGATCCCCGAACCCGCGCCGGTGACGAGCGCAACCTTGCCGTCCAGCACACCCATCGCCGCCTGACTCTACGACTTAGTCCACGACGCGGTACACCTGGAACACCTCGGCGAACGCACGGTTCACGTTCGTGCCGTGCATCCTGGCGAGGTTGCGGATGTAGTCCGAGTCCGCGTAGCGCCGGTGCTGCTGTGACGCGTATTTCGCGAGCGCGGCGATCTTCTTCTCGACGTGGCGCTCCTCGAGCGCGGAGTACCACTGGTACGCGAAGTCGAAGTTGTTCCAGGGGATCTCGTAGCCGAGCACGGTCGTCCGCTTGAAGGCGCGCAGGCCCTCGGCGGCGACCACCTGGTGGTCCTGGTGGACGTCGTGGAGGCTCGGCTGGAAGACGGCATCCGGCTGCCACTCCTCCCAGAGCGCGATCAGCAGCTCGAGGATGTCCTGGCGGCGCTCGGGGAACGTGCGCACCTCGAAGTCGTGCACCGTCAGCTGCGCCTCGGGGATGCCGAGCTCGGTGGTCGCCTCGCGCACCTCGCGCGCCAGCGTGTCGGGCGCGAAGCCTTCCGGGAGCGACTTCGTCGCGATCGAGAACGCGACGTACCGCACCTCGGCGCCGCCCTCGACGAGGCGCGCCATCGTCCCGCCGCAGCCGAACTCGCCGTCGTCGGTGTGCGGCGCGAGGACGAGCACCTTCTGCCAGGCCTCGATCACGCAGACCTCCAACTGAGCAGATCGTGCCGATGCGGGCGCGAAAACCAAGCGAGGCCAGGACGCAGGGAGCGTTCGTAGCCGCAGGCTACGGGCGCGACTGAGGACGACGCATCGCGCCGGTTTGCAGCGGCCGCAGCGGCGCGAGATGCGAAGGCGGAGGTCATACAGTCACTCTCTCGACGGGCCCGGACGGCGGCGGCTCCGCCGGAGCGGCGGTCGCGGGAGCCGGCTTCCACCGGCGCACCGGCATCTCGGAGCACAGCGCCGTCAGCCCGAGCAGTCCCCAGAACACCGGGTCCTCGAACAGCGCGTTGTAGAACAGCGCGTGGACGCCGATCGCGGCGATGCCGGCTGCGAAGGCGAGACACGCTCGCCCGCGGAACGACCCGGTCGCGCGGCGTAACGTCAGGAAGAGCGCGGCGCCGACGAGCCAGCCGAGCAGCGCGAGGCCGGGCAGGCCGGTCTCCGCGAACACGGTCACGGCGGTGTTGTGCGACGCGGCCTTCTTCGGCTCCTTCCCGCGCAGGCCGACGCGATTCGCGTACGCGCGCTTGAACCCGCCGATCCCGACGCCCTGCACCGGGTGGTGCAGCCCGATCTTGATCCCCTGGGTGACCAGCTTCGCGCGGCCGCTCGAGGCCTTGTTCAGGCCCGAGCCGGACTCGCGCAGCAGCGAATGGCGGATGTGCGGCGTCCCGAGCGCGACGGCGGCGATCACGGCCGACACGATGCCGAGCGCGACGGCGGCGCGCCAGCGCCAGCGGAACGCCGCGACGACGGCGGTGCCGACGATCAGCGCCGCGAAGCTCGACTGCGAGAACGAGAACAGCAGCCCGACCCAGATCGCGCAGATCGCGGCGGCGGCGGCGAACGCCTGGTTGCGGTTGCGGTCGTAGAGCGCGATCACGAGCGCAGTGAGGATCGCGACGACGAGGAACCGCCCGTACACGGACGGGTCGTAGAACACGGAGTTGACCCGGTAGAACGGCGCGTAGGCGTTCCCGACGATCACCTTCGGGTTCCAGAACACGTCGCGCGTCGCGTACTGGTAGACGCCGATGATCGAGAACGCGATCGCCATCCCGATCAGCTGGACGCAGAGGAAGGCGAGCCAGCGGCGGTTCCACGCCAGCCGCGCGAGCGAGAGCGCGAGCAGCCCGAACGGGAGCCAGAAGAAGAGCAGTGCGATCGCGCCCTCGTGCAGGTCCTCCGTCCAGGCGAGCGACAGGCCCGTCCAGGCGATCAGCGCGGCCAGCGGGCCAGGTCAGCGGACCGAGCTCGCGCGTCCGGGCATCGCCGCGGACGAGCTCGAAGCCGAGCAGCACGGCCGCCCCCGCAACGACCGCGTAGAGCGGCAGCAGCAGGTTCGAGTCGGTCGCGCCGACGTGCACGGGGATGCGCGCGGGGGCGCAGGCAAGGGCGCCGACGGCGATCAGCCACGGCCACCGGCGGAACAGCGCGGCGAGCCCGACCGCGCCGAGCGCGCCGAAGACGACCGCCGCCCCGTAGACCTTCGTGTGCCCGCTCGGCGCGAGGTAGAGGGCGAGGAACGCACAGCCGACGAGCCACGCGGCGAGCCCGCCCATCCGCAGGTCGCGGCGCGTCGCGACGAGGAGGAGCGCCAGTCCGGCGCAGGCGATCGGCCCGCCCGCGTGGGCGAGGTCGGCCCTCATCTCCTGCTCACGATCACGGCCGCACGGGCGGCGTGGTCGCCGGCGCGGACGACGAGCGTGTACCGCCCGGGCCGCCCGGGCGCGCGCACGACCAGCAGGCCGGGCTTCGCCGTACCCTCGGCGGGCGCCGAGGCGCCAGCGCACCGGCGCGTCGGCCGAGACCTTGACGCCGAATCTGGTCCCCGCCTTCGCCTGGATCCGGTCACGGGCGAGCGCGACGTACCGGAGCACGACGTCGACGGGCTCCCCGGCGTCGGACAGGTTCCCGGCGCGATCCTCGGCGGCGAGCTGAAGCCGGTGGACGCCCGGCCCGAGCACCTTCCCGTCGACGCGGCCGTTCCACTCGACCGACGAGCGCTGCTGCTGCCGCCTGGTGTAGACGACCCGCTTGCCGTCCACGAGCAGCACCCCGTGCGCCGGCTCGTTCGTCTCGTAGGCGACGACGACGCGGTCGCGGCGGCCGTCGCCGTCCGGCGAGAACTCGCGCGGTGTCACCGAGACGACCGTGATCTTCGGCGCGGTCGTGTCGACCCGCATCTCGTTCGGCAGGTCGATCGTCCGGTGCTGGTCGGTCAGGTGGACGCGCGGCTTGTAGACGCCTTCGCCGACGAAGTCGCCCTGGTCGTCGCGGCCGTTCCAGGTATAGGTGACGACGCCGCGCCGGAGCCGCTTGCCGGAGACGAGCTCGCGGACGACATCCCCGTTCGAGTCGACGATGTCGAGCTGGACGCGGTCCGGCTTCCGCAGCTTGAAGCGGATCCCGGCGTCACGCGAGCCGCAGTCGCAGACGGGCGAAAAGACCTTGTCGATGTGGGGCGCGAGGATCGGGCTCGGCTCGATCTTCAGTCCCTGCGTGACGGCGAAGGCAGCCGCGGTCCCGCCCAGCAGTAAGACGACGAGCAGGGTCGAGAGCACGCGGGGCAACGCCCCGCGAGTTTAGTCCGCTGCTCTCGCGAGCCCGGCCGCGAGGCGCTCGCCGCGACGGGCCGCCCAGCGCCGCTGCTCACGGATCAGCATCGCGACGACGGCGAAGGCCGAGATCGAGAGCGCAACGACCAGCCAGACGTTCGGCACGTTGAGCAGCTTGAGGCCGCTGATCGCGAGCACGTTCGCGAGCGTGAAGCGAAGCACCGCCTCCGGCAGCTTCACCGAGAACTGGCTGCCGACGAGGACGCCGGGGATCGAGCCGATCAGGAGCCAGCCGACCGCGTGCATGTCGACGTTGCCGGCGATGACGTGGCCCGCGCCGGCGACGTAGAGCAGCGCGGCCGCGTGGAGGATGTCCGTGCCGACGACCTTGTGCGCGCGCAGCGGGAAGACGAACAGCATCGTCAGCCCGAAGAACGTGCCGCTGCCGACCGAGGTCAGGCCGACGATGAAGCCGCCGACGAGCCCGATCGCGATCGCGGCGAAGCGGTCGCGCCAGACCATGTCGAAGCGGTCGTCCTCGCCGATCACCCGCTTGCGGACGAAGCTCTTGGCGATCAGCCCGCCGGCGCCGAAGAGCAGCGCCCCGCCGAGGAGGTAGTTCATCAGGTCCTGGTGGTCCTTCAGGTGCGTGCTCAGCGCGACGCCGAGCAGGGAGGCGGGCGCACTGCCCAGGAGCATCCAGCCGGAGAGCTGGGCGTGGACGGTGCCGAGCTGCCGGTGCCGGGCCGCCCCGACCGTCTTGAAGATCGCACCGTGGAGGATGTCCGTCCCCACCGCGAGCGTCGGCTTGAACCCGAAGACGATCACCAGGATCGGGGTCATCAGCGAGCCGCCGCCCATGCCCGTCATGCCGACGAGCGTCCCGATCAGGAGACCGGTGAGGACGAACTGCCAGGTCATAGTTACGTTCTTGTACGCCTCGATCAGGACCTCGGCGACCTCGGGCCGCGAGAACTCGACGGGCGGGAGCTCACCGTTTCCGAGCATCTCGCGCACCTTGGTTCCGGACAGGAAGACGTGATCCTCCGCGTCGTGCGGGCACGTCTTCGCGCTCGCCATCGAGCCGCAGACCTTGCACCAGAACGAGTGCTCGAAGAACATCGGCTCGATGTCGAGCTCGTGCGGCTCGAACTCGTCGAAGATCAGCTGCGCGTCGTAGGTGCCGTAGTAGCTGCCGACACCCGCGTGGTCGCGGCCGACGATGAAGTGCGAGCAGCCGTAGTTCTTGCGGCAGATCGCATGCCAGATCGCCTCGCGCGGCCCCGCGTAGCGCATGGCGGCCGGGAAGGCGGAGACGAGCACGCGGTCGGCCGGGTAGTAGTTCCGGACGAGCACGTCGTAGCAGGCGACGCGGGTCGCGGCGGGCACGTCGTCGCCCTTCGTGTCGCCGACCAGCGGGTGGATCAGCAGGCCGTCGACCGTCTCCAGCGCGACCTTCGTCAGGTACTCGTGCGCGCGGTGGATCGGGTTCCGGGTCTGGAAGCCGACGACACGCCGCCAGCCGCGCTCGGCGAAGGTCGCCCGCGTCGCGGCGGGATCCCTGGCGAGCTCGGGGAACTGCGGCGTCGCCCGCTCGAAGACAGTCACCTTGCCGGCGAGATACATCGGCTTCTGCCCGTAGAGCCGCGCGACGCCGGGGTGCTCCTGGTCGGTCGTGCGGTAGGCCAGCTCGGCCTCGCGCTCCTTGTCGTAGTCGTAGACGCCCTCGACCTCGAGGACGGCGACCGGCGTGCCGGACTCGTCCGCGAGCGCGATGCGGTCTCCTTGCGGTGGGCCGTCGACGGCCAGACAGACCGGCAGCGACCACGGCAGCCCGTTCGAGAGCCGCATGCTCTCCAGCACCGACTCGTAGTCGGACTGGCCCATGAAGCCCTCGAGCGGGGACAGCGCACCCGAGGCGAGCATGTCGAGGTCGGAGAGCTCGCGGGAGGTGAGCTGCACGACCTCCAGGTCGGCGAGATCCTCCGGGGCGGAGCCGGTGCGGTCGACCAGCTCGCCGCCGTGGGGCGCGATCAGGTGGTCCGTTGCGACGGCGCTCATGCCGCGACCGCGGCCGGGATCAGGCCGAGCTGCTCGAGCTTCTCGATCACGACCTGGGCCGACTCCTCGGGCGTCTTGCCCTCGGTCTCGACGACTATCTCCGGGCTCTCCGGCTCCTCGTACGGGTCGTCGACCCCGGTGAAGCCCTTGATCTCGCCCGCGAACGCCTTCGCGTAGAGGCCGTTGACGTCGCGGCGCGCGCACTCGTCGAGCGAGGTCGCGACGAAGACCTCGACGAACGGGCCGAACTCCTCGACCAGCTCGCGCGCCTTCTGGCGGGTCTCGCGGTACGGGGAGATCGCGGCGGCGATCACGGCGCCGCCCTGGCGCGTGAGCCGCGAGGCGACCCAGCCGATCCGCTCGATGTTCGTGTCGCGGTCCTCCTTCGAGAACCCGAGGCCCTTGGAGAGGTGGGTGCGGACGGTGTCGCCGTCGAGGTACTCGACGACCAGGCCGCGCTTGTCGAGCTCCGGCCCGATCACGTGGGCGATCGTCGACTTGCCCGACCCGGAGAGGCCGGTGAACCAGAGCGTGAAGCCGCCCGGCCGCACCCGGTCGGACTCGGGGTGGTCGTGCGCGTGGATGTTGTCGGTCACTGCGTTACTCCTCGTCTTTTGCCGTTACGTGGATGCCGCACTCGAGCTTGTCGGAGCCGGCCCAGCGGCCTGCGCGCTCCTCCTCGTCCGGCGCCGTCGGCCGGGTGCAGGGGATGCACCCGATCGACCGGTAGCCGGTCTCGTGCAGCGGGTTGAAGGGAATCTCGTTGACGTTGATGTAGGCCCAGACGCGCTTCTCGTCCCAGTCGGCGAGCGGGTGCAGCTTCCAGACCTCGTACTGCTCCGACCACTGGATCTTCGGGGTGTCCGCGCGGCTCGGCGACTGGTCGCGGCGGATGCCGGACGCCCATGACTCGTAGGGAGCGAGCGCCTCGAGCAGCGGCTGCACCTTCCGGATCTCGCAGCAGCGGTCCGGGTCGCGCTCCCACAGGTTCGGGCCCTCCTGGCGGTGCTGCTCGGCGACCGTGATCACCTGCGGCTGGATCAGGTTGAGCCCGTACCGCTCGACGAGCCGGTCGCGCGTGTCGTAGCTCTCGCGGAAGAAGAGCTGCGTGTCGAGCTCGATCACGTCGATCGGCAGGTCGAGCTCGGAGACCATGTGCACGAGCACCGACGACTGCTTCTGCCACGAGCAGGTCAGGCAGAGCCTGTCGCCGAACTGCTCGTACGCCCAGACGAGCAGATCCTCGGCGGAGATCGTCTCAGGCGGGAGCTGCAGGGCTGGCGTCGCCAAGCAGAACCTCCTTCAAGCGTGTCGCCGCGGAGGCCGAGCCGGAGCGTCTCCAGCGGGATGACCTCGTCGGGCGGGATGTTCCCGAGGTTGACCGCGGGGCCGAAGTGCTTGATGAACCAGGCCTGCGACGACTTGGTCGGCGCCTCCCAGACGATGTCGTCGACCGGGAGCTCGTGGGCGATCTCCTCGATCAGGCCGGTGCGCATGTCGCCGTCCTTGCGGAAGATCCCCGAGCTGCCGCCCTCGCGCGCCTCGGTGATCACCTTCCACGCGCCGGCGTCCTTCTCCTCGCGCAGCCACTGCACCCACTGGTACGGGGCGAAGACGACGTCCGAGTCCTTGGAGCCGACCTCGGAGAGGACGGTGAAGTCGCGCGCGAAGTCGGCGATCAGCTCGAGCTTGCGATCGCGCGGGATGTCGACCGTGCCGTCGGAGATCTCGACGTGCGTGAGGCCGAGGTCGGTCAGCCAGCGCTTGTACTCGTCCAGCGCGTCCTTCGCGTAGACGACCTCGAAGAACGTCCCGCCGATCACGACGGGCTTCTCGCGCAGGATCTCCAGCTTGCGCTGGAGGTTGCCCGTCACGTACGCGGTGCCCCAGCCGAGCTTGACGATGTCGATGTACTCGCCGGCGGTCTCGAGGACGTCTTCCCATGCGCGCGGGCCGATGCCCTTGTCGAGGACGTGCGTGATCCCGCCGTCGCGGCTCAGGCCGAGGTCGAAGCCGGAGCTAGAGGCGGGCATACAGCTCCTTGAGCTTCTCCTGGGCCGCCGCCTGGACGTCGTGGTAGAGCGAGTTGCCGTGCGCGTCGATTCCTACGGTGAGCGGGCCGAAGTCCTTGACCCGGAAGCGCCAGAGGCACTCGGGCATCAGCTCCTCCCAGGCGACCTCCTCGATCTCCTCGATCTGCGTCGTCTCGAGCGCCGCCGCGCCGCCGACGATCGCGAAGTAGACCATCCCGTGCTTGCGCATCGGCTCGATCGCCTCGTCGGGGAAGCCGCCCTTGCCGCAGATCGCCGCGGACGCCGTACTGCTCGCCGAGCGGCTCGGTGAACCGCACCATGCGCGCCGATGTCGTCGTCCCGATGCAGAGCTTCTCGTACTTCCCCGCCCCGGTCGGCCCGATCTTGCGGACGTTCGGCGCGGTGTGGAGCAGGAACGCGCCGCGGAGGTCCATCGGCGGCTCGACGCCCTGGTCGAAGATCCGGATCTGCGTCCGGTCGCGGATCCCGATGATGTGCCCCTGGACGACGACCTCGTCCCCGGCGCGGAGCTTCAGGATCTCGGACTCGTCCTGGATCGGGAAGGTCACTTCGTGCGTGGCCATGAGCCTCCCCTCCCGACCTGGCCCTTAACGACCTGGCCCTTAACAGTGCCTGGCACCGTAAAGAGCCTGGTGGTTGCGAGAATCCGGCGTGCGGTCTTAACAGTGCCTGGCACGGTTACGCCTCCCGATCGAAGTCGACCGTGCCGTCGGCGGCGACGTGCGCGGTTGCCCGCCGCGCTGCCCAGCACTGGTAGTTGACCGCCACCGGGTTGAGCGTCATGTGCGTGTCCGCGTGCTCGATGTGGCAGTTGAGGACGGTGACGTCGCCGCCGAGCCCCATCGGGCCGATCCCGGTCTCGTTCAAGAGGCCGAAGAGCTCATCCTCGAGCTGGGCGACGATCGGATCGGAGTTGCGCGTCCCGATCGGCCTGGCGATCGCCTCCTTGGCCAGGTACATCGCGTAGTCGGCAGAACCCCCAATACCGACCCCCACAATTCCCGGCGGACATGGTTTTCCGCCTGCGCCGACGATCGACTCCAGCACGAACTGCTTGATCCCCTTCACGCCGTCGGCAGGGACGCACATCTTCAGGAAGCTCATGTTCTCCGAGCCCGAGCCCTTCGGTACGCACTTCACGTCGAGACCGTCCCAGTCCGGAATGAACTCCCAGTGGACGATCGGCAGCCGGTGGCCGGTGTTCGGGCCGGTGTTCTCCCGCGTGATCGTGTGCACCGCGTTCGAGCGCAGCGGGTGCTCGATGGTCGCGCGCTCGGTGCCCGCCTTCAGCGCCGCGTAGATCCGAACCGGGTGAAGCGGGAAGTGCTCGCCGACGCGACACGTGTAGACGGCGATCCCGGTGTCCTGGCAGACGAGGTTGCCTCCGTCGTCTGCGACCTGGACGTTCTTGAGGATCGTGTTCAGCACGCGCTGCCCGGAGACCGAGGTCTCTCGCCGCGCGGCGTCCGCGAGCGCGTCGCGCAGGTCCTGCGGGATGTCCTTCAACGCCCAGACGTACAGGTGCGCGGCGGCGTCCTCGACCGCGCCGTACAGGTCAACGTCGATCGTCGTGCTCATTTGGCCCTTTCCGCCGCAGCTGCCCCCGCGCGCCGTCCGAAGACACAGCACTCGAGCAGCGAGTTGCCCATCATCCGGTTCCGCCCGTGCGTCCCGCCCGCGATCTCGCCGCAGGCGAAGAGTCCCGCCAGCGTCGTCTCGCCCTCGGTGTCGATGACGAGACCGCCGTTCTGGTAGTGGAGCACAGGATAGGTGTAGATCGGCTCGGTCAAGGGGTCGATCCCCGCCGCCCGGTAGCGCCGCAGCATGTACGGCAGCGAGACCTCGGCGTCCGCTGTCCGCGATCCGTGTCGTGTCGAGCAGCACCGCCGGCCGGCCGTCGGGCGTCTCCACGCCCTTCCCTTTCTCGACCTCCTCGAAGATCGCCTGCGAGACCGCGTCGCGCGGGCCGAGCGAGTCGGTGAACTCCTCGCCGTCGGCGTTCAGCAACACCGCGCCGTAGGCGCGCGTGGTCTCCGGGATCGAGTAGCCCTGCATGTTCGCCGGCCAGGCGCCGCCGTTCGGGTGGTACTGGAGCGCATCCAGGTCACGCGCCTCGGCACCCAGGCCGATCGCGATCTGCGTCACCTCTCCGGTCGCGCCCGGATGATTCGTCGAGAGCTCGCCGCGCTCCTCGGCCTCCTTGTAGCAGCGGCCGCCGGCGGCGAGCACGACCGACGCCGCGTCGATCTCCTCGTCGCCGCAGCGCGCGCGCCAGCCGTTCTCGCCGCGCTCGAGCGACGAGAGCGGGCTCTTCGGGAGCGACGTGCCGGCGCTCGACTCCCAGGCCTCCCGCAGCGCGGTCGTGATCGCGTGCCCGGTGCGGTCGCCGACCTGGAGCAGGCGCTTCCGCGACGCGCCGCCGCACTTCGCGATCCGGTAGCCCCCGTTCTCGCGCGTGAACTGCACGCCGAGCTCCTCGAGCCAGTGGATCGCCGACTGCGCGTCGCCGGTCAGCACCTCGACGAGCCGCATGTCGGCGGTCTCGTGGGAGCTCTTCCAGATGTCCTCCGCGTGGATCTCGGGCGAGTCGTCCTCGCCGAACGAGGCCTGGATGCCGCCCTGTGCCTTCGCCGAGTTGCAGGACTGGAGCGAGCCCTTGGTCGCGACCGCGACCCGGGCGCCCGAACGCTGCGCCGAGACCGCGGCGGCGAGCCCGGAGGCTCCGCTCCCGATCACGAGCACGTCGAAAGACCGCCTCCCGGCCACCGGCAGAAGAATAACAGAACTAATGCGAGGAATTAGGAATCAGAATGTCGCCGGTAACACGTCGGTGACGATGAGGATCACGACGATGACCGCGAGGATGACTCGATAGACCGCGAAGAGCGTGTAGTCGTGCCGCCGCACGTAGTCGAGCAGGAACTGGATCGCTGCGAGGCCGACGCCCAGCGCCGCCAGCGTCCCGACGAGGAACGGCCCGCCCCAGCCGGAGGGCAGCGAGCCGAAGAGCACGTCCTTCACGCCCTTGAAGATCACCGCGCCGAGGACGACGGGGACGAGCAGCAGGAACGACATGCGGGCCGCCGTGTCCCGGTCGAGCTTCCAGAGCCGGCCGGCAGTGATCGTGATCCCAGAGCGTGAGACGCCCGGCATCAGCGCGAGCACCTGGGCGACGCCGATCAGGAAGCCGCTCTTGACCCGGACGTCTTGGAGGTTGCGCTCCTCGGGGACGCGCTGATCGACGAGATAGAGCAGCACGCCGAACACGGCGAGGGTGATCGCGATCTGCCAGGGATCACCGAGCTTCTTCTCGATGAAGCTCTCGCCGAGCGCGCCCGCGATGCCCGCCGGGATCGTGCCGGCGAGGATCGCCCAGGCGATCCGCTCGTCCTGGCTCTCGATGCTGAACCGCCTCAGCGAGCGGAGCGCTGCGATCAGGTAGCGGACGATGTCCGACCAGAAATAGGCGACGACGGCGATCAGCGTGCCGAGGTGCAGCGCGACGTCGAAGGTCTTGTTGAACGACTCGTGGCTGGACAGGTAAGTCCAGTCGGCGGCCCACGGGACGAGGATCAGATGCCCCGATGAGGAGACGGGCAGAAGCTCGGTCGCTCCCTGGACGATCCCGAGAACGAGCGCCTGCCAGTCCGAGAGCCTGCCCGGCTGCTCGTCGATGCCGAGCGCGGCGAGCACGAGCGCCAGCGCGAAGATCAGG
Organism: uncultured Actinomycetes bacterium; assembly: GCA_963847305.1. Classification (GTDB taxonomy): domain Bacteria; phylum Actinomycetota; class Thermoleophilia; order Gaiellales; family Gaiellaceae; genus DATBLE01. Next base: position 122,158 of record CAWJZI010000018.1, read on the forward strand.
GCGGCGACGATGTAGGTCGCCCGCGACGCGCGGCGTTGAGGTTGCTCTGGCTCAGGCATCGGCTCGGGGCAGTGGTCTGACGCCTGCCAGATCGCTGTCGGGGCAGAACCCTAGCGGTGCCGCTACCAGACCGAGCGGTACAACTCGGCGATCTCGGCGGCGCTCGCGGGCCGGGGGTTCGCCTTCGCTCCCGGCCGCTCCGACGCCGCCGCACCGAGCTCGTCGAGGTCCTCCTCCGGCACGCCCAGATCGCGCAGCCGCTCGAAGCCGGCGAGGCGGGCCAGCTCTTCCACACGCTCGACCGGAACCGCCGTCATCGCCCACGGGACGACCGGCGCGTTGAACCGCATCGCCGGCGCCAGGCAGAGCGCGTTCGAGGCGCCGTGCGGAATCCCGTAGCGGCCGCCGACAGCCTGCGCCATCGCGTGGCCGAGGTAGAGGCCGCGCTCGGCCAGCGCCTGGCCCGCGTCGCACGCGCCCTCGAGCAGGCGCGTGCGAGCCTCGAGGTCGCTCCCGTTCTCGAGCACGCGCGGGAGCCACTCGTCGATCGTCGACGCGCCGCGGCGCGCCGCTTCGAGCTCGCCGCGGGTAGAGCGCCTCGACACAGTGCGCGAGCGCGTTCAGCGCCGTTCCGCCGCTCGCCTCCCTGGGCAGGTCGAGCGTGAGCTCCGGGTCGTAGACGATCCCGGCGAGCCGTGCGCCCGCGCCGCCGCCGACCTGCCGGCGCTCCGGCGTTCGCACGCCGAAGAAACCCGTCCATTCGGCGCCCGAGTAGGTCGTCGGCACCGACACGAGCGGCAGGTCGGATGCCGCGGACGCGGCCTTCGCCGTGTCGATCGCGCTCCCGCCGCCGACGGCGAGGATCGCCGTCCACGTCCGGCGGGACGGCGATCCGGTCGGACGGGATCTCACGTCCACCGCGCGGCCGCCGGGATCGCCAGCCGGTCCCAGCGTCGACTCGCGACGAGCAGCGGCCGGTCGATCCCGACGTCGTCGAGAACGCCGGGCAGCTCCTCCAGCCCCCAGCGGACGATCACCGTTCGAGCCGCTCGCGCGCGAACACGACGAACGCCTGCGCGGCCGAGCTTCCCGCGCGGCCCGCGGCGCGCGCGATCCAGATCTCTCGTTCCAGGTCGAGCCCGCGGACGCGCGCTTCCGCGAGCGTGCCCGCGGCGAGGTCCGACTCCACCGCCCGCCGCGAGATGAAGGAGACGCCGTAGCCCGCCTGCACGGCGCTGCGCACCGACTCCTGGAGCCCGAGCTCGAGCGGCGCCTCGAGGTCGCGGAGCTTGCGGCCGCTCTTGCGCAGCTCGTCCTCGACCATCTGGCGGACTCCGGCGCCCTGCTGCATCACGATCAGCGGTCCCTGCGAGAGATCGTCCAGCTCGATCGTCTTGCCGGCGAACGAATGGCCGGGCGGCGTGATCAGAATCACCTCGTCGCGGAAGAAGGGCTCGAACGCGACCGAGCGGTGCCGCCGGGCGGCGCCGACGATACCGAGCTCGAGCCGCCGGTCGGCCACGAGCTCCACGACGGACTGCGTGTCCGAGACCGACAGCTCGACATGCACGTCCGGGTTGTCGCGCTGGAACTCGCAGAGCAGCAGCGGCAGCACGATCGCCGCCGGCCCTGTCGACGCGCCGATCTCCAGCGTCCCGCGCAGCGGCCCCTCCGGCTCGCCGAGCTCCTCGAGCAGCTGCTCCTCGAACGCGAGCATCCGCTGCGCCCCGCGGTACAGCTGCAGCCCGGCCTCGGTCGGCTCGACCCGCCGGCCGGAGCGGTCGAGCAGCTGCGTGCCGAGCCGCTGCTCGAGCGCGCGCACCTGCTGGCTGACGGCCGGCTGCGTCACCCCGAGCCGCGCCGCGGCGTCGGAGAAGCTCCGCCGCTCGACCACTTCGCAAAACGCTGCCAGCTCGGCGTCGTGATCTCATAGCACCTGCCCGTAGCAAGCCCTTATCCGGGAGCCGCCCCGTCCGCTACGAGGTGGTCGAGTGCGCGCTGGCCGATGTGCGTTGCGGTCTGGGTCGAGCGTTGCGGTCGATCACGAACTCGCCGCACGTGCTCGTCTTCCGGCCGCTGATCCGGCTGCTGCGCGAGCGCGGGCACGAGGTCGAGGTGACCGCGCGGGAGTACGCACAGACACTCCAGCTGCTCGAGCTGCACGGGATCGACGCAACGGCGATCGGCCGGCACGGTGGGGGCTCGACGCTCGGGAAGGCGGTCGGAGAGCTCGGCCGCCTGCCCGCGCTCCGTCGCTGGGCGAAGCCGCGCCGCTTCGACCTCGCTCTCGCGCACGGCTCGCACGACCTGACGCTGACGGCGCGGTCGCTCGGGACCCCGAGCGCGACCACGTTCGACTACGAGTTCGCCTGGCTGCAGCACCAGCTCGGGGCGCGAGCGGCAACGCACGTCGTCGTCCCGGAGGCGATCCCGGCCGAGCGGCTGGCCCCGTACGGCGTGCGGGAGAAGCTCCGCCGCTATCCCGGCCTGAAGGAGGAGTACTACCTCGCGGACTTCGAGCCGGCGCCCGTGGACGTGCCGGCGGGCAAGCAGCTGATCGTCGCCCGCACGCCGCCGGAGGTCTCGCTCTACCACCGGCACGGCAACCCGCTCTTCCTCTCGGTCCTCGACCGGCTGGGCCGCGACGAGCGCGCGCACGTCGTCGTCCTGCCGCGCACCGACGAGCAGCGCGCGCGGATCCGCGGGCTCGGCCTGCCCTCGGTCAGCGTCCCGGACCGCGCCGTCGAGGCGCAGAGCCTGATCTCCGCCGCCGACGCTGTCGTCTCGGCCGGCGGGACGATGAACCGCGAAGCGGTCGCACTCGGAACGCCTGTCTACACCACGTTCACGGGCCGTCTCGGCGCGGTCGACGAGCAGCTGATCAGGGAGGGGCGCCTGATCCAGCTGCACGATCCTGCCCAGCTCGACCTCGACGGCCTGCCGCCCCGGGGCGAGCGCCTACGACGCGATCCGAACCTGCTGCTCGACCTCCTGCTCGGCGAGCGCGGCTAGAACCTCCTCGCCGTAGCGCTCGAGCTTCGCGGGGCCGACGCCGGGGACGGAGGCGAGCTCCGCGAGGCTCCGCGGGCGGCGGCCCGCGATCTCCTCGAGCGTCGAGTTGTGGAAGACGACGTACGCGGGCACGTCGTCCTGGCGGGCGCGCTCGAGCCGCCACGCCTTCAGCGCCTCGAAGCCTTCCGGCGGCTCGGCGACGGCCGCCTCGGGCGTCAGCTCGGCGAGGAAGCGGCTCGGCTTGCCGACCCAGCTGATCGCGAGGCCCTGCTTGGCGCGGGTCAGGCCGACGTACAGGAGCCGCCGCTCCTCCTCGATCTCCCCGGCCGTGCGCGCGCGCTTCGAAGGCAGCTCCTTCTCCTCGAGCCGGGGCAGGAGAACGAGCTCGAACTCGAGGCCCTTGGCGCCGTGGTAGGTGAGCAGGTGGACGCCGCGCCTGGCGTCGCCTCCGTCGCCGTAGCGGGCCTCGAGCTCGGCCCGGAACTCCGCGCCGGTGCCGCCGGCCTCCTCCGCCAGCCGGACCAGCCGCGCGAGGTCGCTCTGTCTCGTCAGCTCGCGCTCGCCGAGCTTGTCCGGCGGGTGCGGGAGCCAGCCCAGGTCGAGCGCGATCTGACGCACCTGTTCCGCCGGCGCGGACGGTTCGAGCGTGCGCAGAACGCGGCGTGCCGCGTCGCGCGCGAGCAGCGAGGCGCCCTGGTGCGGAATGCCCGCCTCGGCGAGCACGGCCTCGAAGTCGGCGAGCCGAGCGTGCGTGCGGCACAGGATCGCGATCTCCTCGAGCGGGCACCCTGCCCCGCGAATCCGCTCGACGAGGTGCTCAGCCTCGGCCTCGGGCGTTGCGAACGGCCGCACGTCCGGCTCCGGCCCTGCGGGTCGGACCGGACGAAGCGTCTTCTCCGCGCCGCCGAGTTTCGGCACGAGCCGGTTGGCGAGCTCGAGCACCTCCGGCGTCGAGCGGTAGTTCTCCTCCAGCCGGATCACCGCCGCGTTCGGGAACCGCTCCGGCACGCCGAGCAGGTAGTCGGGCGTCGCGCCGGTGAAGCCGTAGATCGACTGGTAGTCGTCGCCGACGACGCACAGGTCGTCACGCGGCCCGAGCCACGCGTCGAGCAGCGTCTGTTGCAGCAGGTTCACGTCCTGGTACTCGTCGACCGTGAACGCGTGGTAGCGCTCGCGGAACTCCGCCGCGACGTGGTCGTCGTCGAACGCCGCGATCGCGCGCTCGAGCAGATCCTCGAAGTCCATCAGCCCCTGGTCGCGCTTGAGGAGCTCGTACTGCTCGTAGACCCGGTGCATGACGTCGTCGGGCACCGGCGGGGCGTGCCCGTCCAGCGAGTCGAGGTACCGCGAGGGCGGGATCCTCCGGTTTCGTGCCCACTCGATCTCGGTCGCGAAGTCGCCCGCGGCGCGGAACTTGAACGGCGCCGGCAGCCGGCGGACCAGGTTGTAGACGAGCAGCGTCTTCGAGGCGAGGATCTTCCCGACTGCGTCGGGGCGGAAGTAGCGCAGCTGCGACAGCGCCGCCGAGTGGAAGGTGCTCGCGCGCGCGCCCGTCACGCCGAGCAGCTCCAACCGTGAGCGCATCTCGCCGGCCGCCTTGTCGGTGAACGTGACCGCGAGGATCTGCGACGGCGCGAACGAGCCCGAGGCGACCTGATTCGCGACCCGGTGCGTGATCGTCGTCGTCTTGCCCGACCCCGCCCCGGCCAGGATGCAGATCGGCCCGCGGACGGCCTCGACCGCCCGCCGCTGCTCGGCGTTCAGCTCCATGGGGTCAGACCCTAGACGGCAGGTCCGCCGGCACCTGTGCCGGAACCGTGTCTAGTGGCCGATCGTCAGGAAGACGCGCCCGCCGCGTGCGACGACGTCGAGCGGGGGCTCCGAGAGCCGGAGCTTGTTTGTCACCTCGTTCGTCTCCGGGTCGATCCGCAAGAGCTTCTTGCCTCGCCTGCTGATCACCCAGAGGTACGCCGGCCCGGTGGCGATTCCCGACGGCTGGTCGTTGAGGCCGAGTGTCTCGACCCGCGAGCCCGCAAGCGCGACGCGCGTCAGCGAGCCGTTGCCCGAGTTGGCGGCCCAGGCGGAGCCGAACCCGGTTGCGACGGCAACCGGCTCGGTGCCGACCACGACGCTGCGGACGACGCGACGCGAGGTCGGTGCGGTCGCGATCAGGAGGTTGCGATCGGTGTCGACCGTCCAGACGAGCCCGGCGCCGCGCGCGACCGGTGGATGCGGGGGCGGCTGCTCTCCGCGGGCGTTCCGGATCGTCGTCAGCGTCTTCGCATCCAGCACGAGTAGCGAGTCGGCCAGGACCTGGCGCGGCTTCCCACCCGTGATGAACTTCAGATCGAGCGCCGACGCGACGCCGCCGGCGATGAACACGAGCAGCACGAGCAGCAGCAACCGCCCGCGCGTCAGCCGCGTCGGCTGCCGCGGGACGCCGTTACCCGACGCGGTCTTCGACGGCTGCGCCAACACGCCGCGGCGCCTTCATCATCGCGCCGAGCTTCGACACCAGCTCCAGCGTCTCCCCGTCGGCGACGAGCCGTGCGAGCTCGGCGAGCTCGTCGTCGAGCCAGCCGGCGTCGATCGCCGGCCGCGTGACCGCGAGGATCTTCGGGTGCGGCGTGTCGCCGACCGACTCGCCCTCACCCCAGAGCTCCTCGTGCAGCTTCTCGCCGGGCCGCACGCCGACGAATTCGATCGCGACGTCCCGATCGGGCTCCTTGCCCGAGAGGCGGATCATGTTGCGGGCGAGATCGACGATCGAGACCGCCTCGCCCATGTCGAGCACGAACACCTGGCCGGAGCGGCCGATCGACCCGGCCTGGACGATCAGAGAGACCGCCTCCGGGATCGTCATGAAGAAGCGCGTCATCTCCGGGTGCGTGACGGTGACCGGCCCGCCGCGCTCGATCTGGCGGCGGAAGATCGGGATCACGCTCCCGGAGGAGCCGAGCACGTTGCCGAAGCGCACGGCGACGAAGCGCGTCGCGATGTCCCGCCGCGCGCCGTAGGCCTCCACGATCCACTCGCAGAGCGCCTTCGACTGGCCCATCACCGTCTTCGCGTTCACAGCCTTGTCGGTCGAGACGAGGACGAACCGCTCGACGCCGAACTCGACCGCGACCTCCGCTATCACCCGCGTCGCCAGCGTGTTGTTCCGCACCGACTCGAGCGGGTTCGCCTCCATCAGCGGCACGTGCTTGTAGGCGGCGGCGTGGAAGACGACGCTCGGCGTGTAGCGCTCGAAGACGTGGCGCATCTTCGCCCGGTTGCCGACGTCGGCCAGCACGGGGACGCTCGGCGCGAAACCGCGCTCGGAGACGAGTTCGCGCTCGATCTCGAACAGAGGCGTCTCCGCCTGGTCGACCAGGATCAGGCGCTTGCACCCGATGCGCGCGATCTGCCGGCAGAGCTCGGCGCCGATCGAGCCGCCGGCGCCGGTGACGAGCACCGTCGCGTCGCGGACGTAGGAGGCGACCGTCGGCAGGTCGACCTCGACCGGCTCGCGGCCGAGAACGTCTTCGACCTGAACAGGGCGGATCTGCCCGGCGAGGTCGTTTTCGCCGGAGATCAGCTCGTAGATGCCCGGCAGCGTCTTGACCGGAACGCCCGCCTCGCGCGTGATGTCGACGATCCGCTGGCGCACGTCGCCGGACGCGGACGGGATCGCGATCAGCACCTCGTCCGGCCGGTTCTCGTGAGAGGATCCGCGGCAGCTCCTCCGTCGTCCCGAGCACGCGCACGTTGTGCACGCGCAGGTTCTTCTTGCGCGGGTCGTCGTCGACCAGGCCGATCGGCGTGTACCCGAGCGAGGGGCTCTTCAGCAGTTCCTTGATGATCAGCTGGGCGGCGTCGCCTGCGCCGACGACGATCACCTCCTTGCCGCGCGCGACGAGGCCGCGCGCCGTCGGCCGCTCCATCAGCGTGCGCGCGAGCATCCGCGCGCCGGCGACGAAGGCGAGCAGCAGCAGCCAGTCCATGATCGCCACCGAGCGCGGGAGCCGCACGCCCGCGACGGGGTTGGCGAAGTAGACGACGACGCTGGAGACGAGGCAGGCGACGGTGACGCCGCGCGCCGCGCCCCACATGTCGCGCGTCGAGACGTAGCGCCACCAGCGGTTGTAGAAGCCGAAGAGGATGAAGACCGCGAGCTGGATCAGCAGGACGATCCAGATCGTCCGCGTGAACATCGTGTGGTAGTAGGGCGGGATCTTCGGGTCGAAGCGGAGGCGGAAGGCGAGGTACCACGCCGCGGCGACGAAAAAGCCGTCGACGACGAGTTGCCAGAAGCGGTGCCGCGTGATCGGCAGCGAGATCACGCCGCGCTCCTGGCCAGCGCCTGGCGCATGACCGACGCGATCCGCTCCTGCGTGCTCTCGTCGAGTCCGGCCCACATCGGAATCGCCAGGTTCTCGCTCGCGGCGCGCTCCGTCTCGGGGAGCGAGCCCGGCTCCCAGCCCAGGAAGCGCATCGCCGGCTGAAGGTGCATCGGCGTCACGTAGTAGGAGGCGCACGAGATCTCGGCCGCCGTCAGGGCGGCGGCAATTCGGTCGCGCTGCGGGCTGCGGACGACGTACATGTGGTAGACGTGCCGGCCGTCGTCGGCGGGCAGTTCGCAGATCTCCCCCAGACCGAGCTCGGCGTAACGCGCGGCCGCCTCGCGGCGGGCCTGATTCCAGCCCGAGAGGCTTGGCAGGAAGAGCCGGAGCGCGGCGGCCTGGATCTCGTCGAGCCGCGAGTTGTAGCCCACGAGCTCGAAGTCGACCTTGTCGCGCGAGCCGTGAAAGCGGAGCAGGCGCACGCGGTCGGCGACCTCCTCGTCGGTCGCGGCGACGAGGCCGCCGTCCCCGAGGCCGAAGAGGTTCTTCGTCGGGAAGAAGCTGAAGGTCGAGGTGACCCCGGTCTGCGCGACTCCCTCGGCACCGAAGGCCTGGGCGGCGTCCTCGACGATCGGGACGTCGAGCCCGGCGAGCTCGGGGAGCGGCGCCGGCCGGCCGAAGAGGTGGACGGGCATGATCGCCTTCGTCCTCGGAGTGATCCGGCGCGCGACGTCCTCCGGATCGAGGTTCAGGGTCACCGCGTCGATATCCGCGAAGACGGGCGTGGCGCCGCGCCGGACGATCGCCTCCGGCGTCGCGTAGAACGTGAACGACGGGCAGATCACCTCGTCGCCCTCGCCGATCCCCATCGCGTCGAGCGCGAGCACGAGCGCGTCGGTGCCGTTGGCGACGCCGATCGTGGCGGGCACGCCGAGGTAGGCGGCGGTCTCCTCCTCGAACGCCGCGACGTTCGGGCCGAGGATGAAGCGGCCGGATTCGACGACCTCGCCGATGCGCTCCTTGAGCGCAGGGATCAACGGCGCGTACTGCGCCTTGACGTCAACGAGCGGAATCATCGGCACGGCGGGCGGATCTCCCCCAGATTAGGCGGAACAGCAGCCACGCCGCGGCGAGGGCGACCACGGCGACCACAGCGTAGTCGACCCAGCGGAAATCCTCGTGTACGCGTCGGTAGCCGGTTCCGACACCCCAGCCTGCGCCCGCCCACGCGAAGCACCAGATCGCCGAGCCGACGAGCGTCAGCACCGTGTAGCGGCCGAGCGGCGAGCGGAAGACGCCCGCCGGGAATGGAGATGAAGGAACGCACGACCGGCGTCACCCGACCGAGGAAGACCGCCCAGTCGCCGCGCCGGTCGAACCACGCCTCGGCGCCGGTCGAGTCGATCGGGCGAGAGGTGGAACCAGCGGCCATGGCGCTCGAGCAGCGGCCGGCCGCCGTACGCGCCGATCGCCCAGCCGATCAGCGAGCCGATCAGGTAGCCGATGGTGCCGGCGAGCGAGACGGCGACGAACCCCCAGAACGCGGAGTCGATCTGCTTGCCGAAGAGCACGACGTGGCCGCTGCCGACCGCCCCGGCCGCGAGCGCGCCGCCGTAGATCATCACCAGCTCGCTCGCCGCAGGGAACACGGCGTCGATCAGCATCAGCACGAAGACGGCATAGAGCCCGTGATTGCCGATGAACGAGGTGATGCTGTGCGTGATCGAGGCGAGCACCATCGGCAGACGAGACTACTTCTTCTGCCGGGTTTCGGCTTCGTCTTGGGCTTGGCGGCGGGATGGCGGATCCGGCGCACTTGAAGGGCGCGCGAGCGCCCATCGGCAGGCAGCTCCTCAGGGGACTGACCCCGAAGGGTCAGTCCCTGACGGCTAGTACGGGCCGCTCGGCTCTTCGGTACTCGACCTCGTAGCCCAGCGAGCGTGGGATCTCCAGCAGCCGCTCGAGGTCGAGGTCGATCCGCGCGCCCGCTTTCTGCGTCACCTCGTCCTCGATCGGGAGGTCGAAGTCGTCCGCGCCGTAGTCCAGGGCGCGGAACGCGTCCTCGTTCTGGGTCAGCACGGACGTGCGGACGTGCTTGACGTTGTCCAGGAAGAGCCGCGACAACGCGATCCACCGGCGATACTCGTCGGCGGACACCTCCGCCCCTCCGAACGCCGTGCCGTACGGCTTGTACGTCCAGCACAGGAACGAGAACAGTCCGCCTGTCTCGTCCTGGAACCGGCGCGTCCGCTCCAGGTGCTCCAGCCGCTCGTCCAGCGTCTCGTCGAAGCCGATCACCATCGTCGCGGTCGTCTTCATCCCGCTCTCGACGATCGCGCGCTGCGCCTCGAAGTAGTCCGCGACCGTGTACTTCCACTTTGCGTGGCGCTTGCGGAAGTCCTCGGTCAGGATCTCCGACCCGCCGCCGGTCACCCAGTGGACGCCTGCATCGCGGAGCCGGGCGGCGGCCTCCGCGTATGAGAGACCCGCGCGATCCGCGAGAAACACGAACTCCGCGACCGTGAGCGCGTAGAACTCGACCCGGTCGCCGTACCGCTCGCGCACCGACGCGAACAGGTCGCAGTAGTAGTCGAGCGGCAGCTTCGGGTTGAAGCCGCCGTTGAAACCGACGAGGTCGCCGCCGACCTCGAGCAGCTCGTCGATCTTCGCGAACACGTCCTCGCGCGAGAGCACATAGCCCCCGTCCTGGTTCGGCAGGACGTAGAACGCGCAGTAGTCGCACTGGGCAACGCAGACGTTCGTGTAGTTGATGATCCGCATGATCATGTAGGTCGCGCGCCGCGGGTCATGCCAGCGCGCGCGCACCTCGGAAGCGCGCGCCCGCAGCTCCTCGTCGTCCCCGCGCAGCCCAGAGCTCGCGCGCCTCCTCGACCGACACCCGACTCAGGGTCCCCGCTCCGGCGCCGGCAAAGCCGGCACCTCCGCTCATGAGGTCGCCTCCGTCGAGCCTACGGCGACCGGCACCAGGACGTCCATGAACGAGCTGACCGAGAAGACGGCCTGCCCCGCACCCGGCTTCCCGTACCCCGGCGGCGGCTCCAGGCCGTGCCGCTCGATCGCGGCGCGGTAGGCCTCGAGCAGCCGCACGTGGTACTCGAGCGGCGCGCCGTCGGGGTTGTCGCGCCCCAAAGGCGTCGTCGGCTCCGGGCACCACGTCGTGAAGCGCGGGGTGATCCCGTGCGACATGAAGAAGTCGAGGCCCTCGGCCGTGCTCGCGATCGCGTCGTCGACCGACCCGAAGCCGAACGGCTTCGCCATCTCCACGCCGGCGACGAAGTTCGGGATCACGTGCCGCGGGCCGAACACCTCCGCCGCGTCGAGGATCCGCCGGTGCCACTCCGACCGCCCGACGTAGCGCTCCTTGCCCGGGCAGATGATCGAGAAGAGGCGCGCGTCCCAGACCTCGTAGTTCGGGTGGTAGATCGAGATCCCGTAGTCCTTGTAGCGCTGCACGTCCGCGCGCGGGAGCGCCTGCGCGACGACCTTGCCGATCCAGCGGCCCGGGAAGCGCTCCTCGATCGCCTGCGCGTACCGCCCGTAGAAGTCCGCCTCCTCCAGCCCGTCCACCTTCGACGTCACCGACCCGCCGGTGAGCGTGTACGCATGCGAGGCCCCGTCGTCGTGCTCGGCGATGATCGCCAGCGCCTCGAGCACGTCCTCGACCGGCTTGACCCCGGTGTACGGACGACCGGCCTGCTTGTGCTGGCGCCAGTTGTGGTTGATGTCGCAGAACCGGCACTCCTCCTTGGCCCCGAAGTACTGGCAGAGCCGGAGCACGGTGAGGTAGATCAGGTAGCCCCACTGGATCGTCGGCGCGGTCTCCATCACCGTCTTGCCGTTCGCGAGCGTGTGCCGGTAGTAGGCCGGCATCGGCGGGGACTCGACGTCCGCGATCGCCGAGCCCTCCAGCATCAGCGAGCGCCCCTCGACCCGGTAGGGCGACTCCGGGTTCACGCGCACCGAGACGATCGTCCGCCGCAGCTCCCACGGCCCGCCCGTCAGCGCGATCTCCTCCGGCGGCCGCCGCACTGCCGCCTCGCCGAGCTCGGCGAGCGGCTGCTGGTCGAACGAGAAGATGAAGTACGACTTCGGCTTGACCGCGCCGTCGAGGTTGTCGGACAGCGCCGACGCGTCGAAGGCGATCCCGGTGCGGAGCAGGTCCTCCTTCAGCACCGCCTCCGTCGGAACGGTGGGATGGCGCTCGGCCAGCGACTCGACGAGCGCCGCGCGGTCACGCGTCGCTCCGGCCTCCGTCGAGCCTACGGCCCGTCACGCGACCACCGCCTCGTGGACGAAGCGGAGCTCCGGCACCTCCGCGAGCTCGCCGACGTCGCGGGCCATCTCCAGGAACGTGAACAGGCCGGCGCGCTCGCGCGGGCCGAAGCGGTAGCGCAGCTTCTCGAAGTAGCGCGCGAGGAAGCCGGCCGGGTAGCCGTAGCGCTCGCTCGCCTCGTGGGCGAGCTGCTCGGGCTCGGCGCGGGCGCGGCGCACGGAGGCGACGAGCGCCTCCTCGAGCTCCACGAGCCCGGGCGGAGGCGGGTCCGGCGCCGCCCAGACCGCGAAGACCATCGGCAGTCCGGTGCGCTCGAGCCACAGCCGCCCGAGGTCGTAGTGCGGGGTCGGGTCCTCGAACGCGCTCTTCAGGGCTGCGTCGCCGATCAGAAGGGTCGCGTCGGCGTCCTCGCCGAGGGGCACGTGGTCGGCCTCGGGGATCAGCACCTTCGTCAGCACGACCGACGTCGCGCTCTCGGGGGTCACCGCGACACGGCGCACCTGCTCGAGCGGCCGCTTCGAGACGAGCTGGATCGAGTCGACCGCGCCCTCCGAGGAGACGCACAGCCGCGGCAGCAACCGGAGTCGGTCCGCGTTCCGCGCCCACTCGATCGATGAGATCGGCGCGAGGTCGAGCTCACCCGCGATCAACCGCCTGTTCAGGTCGGTCGGGACGCCCGTCGCCTCCTCGATCTCCGCCTCCAGCCGGTAGAAGACCGGCGCCATGTTCACGTAGGAGATGCGGCCGAGGCGAACCATCACGAGACCCGATGGACGACGAGGTGAGTGAGCGTCTCGAGCTCGGGGCGATGCACGCCGTTCAAGCACGCCCGCGCCCGCTGCGCGTAGTCGAGCGCGACCTCGCGGGCCTCCTCGAGCGCGCCCGTGGCGGCGACGCGCAACAGCGCGCCGTCGAGCGGGCCGCCGGCGAGGGCATCACGCAGGACCGCGTCCTCGCGGGCGGCGAGAATCAGCGGCAGCGTCGGCGTCCCCTCGCGGAGATCGACACCGGCGATCTTCCCGGTCTCCATCGTGTCGCCGGCGCAGTCGAGGATGTCGTCGGTGATCTGGAACGCGATCCCGAGCGCGATTCCGAATGGTCCGAGGTCGGGGCTGCCGAGCCGGCAGGAGGCCTCGAACAGTTTCGCCGTCTTCAGCGCGCAACGCTCGAGGTAGGCCTCGACCGTCGTGTCCGGGTCGTGCGCCTGGCGGCGCTGCATCGCCTCGCCGCGGGCGAGGCAGAGAGCGGCGTCCGCGAGCAGCTCGACCGCCTGCACGTCGCCGGTCGCCGCCAGCTCCGCGAAGGCGCGTGCGAAGAGGTAGTCGCCGGTCGCCCGCGCGGCCTCCGGGCCGTAGGCCGACCAGGCCGATGCGCGGCCGCGGCGGAACTCCGCGCCGTCGATCAGGTCGTCGTGGACGAGCGTCGCCATGTGGACGAGCTCGACCGCGGCCCCGGCGGCGACGGACGGCGCCTCGCCGGGCGGGGTCGCGAAGAACACCAGCAGCGGGCGCAACCGCTTCCCGCCGGCGCTGAGCGCGTCCCGCGAGACGGCTGCAACCAACCCCGGGTGACTCCCCACGGTCTGCTCGAGCCGAGCCTCGAGCTCCTCGAGGTAGTCGTGGAGGCCCGGCGTCTCCTGAATCGCAGCGAGCGCGGTCATCGCTTCGCCCCCGTGTGCAGCGCGACGATCCCGCCGGCGAACGTGCGGTGCTCGACGCCGTCGAACCCGGCCGCCCGCAGGAGCCCGGCCAGAGCCTCTTTGTCCGGGAAGCGGCGAACGCTCGCAGGCAGGTACGAGTAGGCCTCTCCGCCCTTCAGCACCTTCCCGAGCAGCGGCACGATCCGGTCGAACCAGAGCCGGTAGAACGGCGCCAGCAGGCCGGTCGGTGTCGTGATCTCCAGGATCCCGAGGCGACCGCCGGGAACGAGGATGCGCGCGAGCTCCGCGAGGCCGTGCTCCAGGTCGACGACGTTGCGGACGCCGAACCCGACGGTCGCCGCCTCGAAGGATCCGTCCTCGAACGGCAGGGCCAGCATGTCGCCTTCGATCCACTTCACCGCGTCCGACTTCCGCCGCGCGCGCTCGAGCATCCGGGGCGAGAAGTCCAGTCCGGTCACGTCCCCGCCCGCGCGCACGTCCGCGACCGCGAGATCGCCGGTGCCGCAGCAGGCGTCGAGGACGCGGTCGCCTTGCCGCACGACCGCCTCGGCCGTCAGCCGCCGCCAGCGCAGGTCGAGCCCTGCCGTCATCACGCGGTTCATGACGTCGTAGACCGGCGCGATGCGGTCGAACATCGTCCGGACGTCGTCCGCCGGGAGCGTGCCTGCCGACATGGCTAGCCGGTTCCCCAGCGCCTGATCAGCGCGTTCTCGAGCCCGAGCTGATCGAGCGCCCGCGCGACCATGAAATCGACGAGGTCGTCCACGCTCTCGGCGCCGTGGTAGAAGCCCGGCGCGAGGAAGAGCACGGTCGCGCCCGCGCGCCGCACGGTGAGCATGTTCTCCAGGTGGATCGTCGAGAGCGGCGTCTCACGCGGCATCAGCACGAGCCGCCGGTCCTCCTTCAGCGCGACGGACGCCGCCCGGTGGATCAGGTTCGACATCGCGCCCGAGGCGATCGTCCCGAGCGTCCCCATCGAGCACGGGCAGATCACGTAGGCGTCGACCTTCGCGGAGCCGCTCGCGTAGGGCGCCCGCCAGTCCTGCGGGTCGTAGACGGTCACCTCGCTCCTCGCAGGCCGGACGTGCTCGGTGAACCGCGCGAGCGTCTCGTCGCGCGAGAGGCGCGCGTCCCCGTAGAGCTCGGTCGCGATCACCTCGAGCCCCGCCGCGGACGCGCACACGCCGACCTCGCAGTCGGCTTCGGTCAAGGCTTCGAGCAGGCGGGCTGCGTACCGGGCGCCGGAAGCGCCGGTTATGCCGAGGAAGATGCGCACGCGCACATCATCGCTGCTACTTGCCACCTTTCGACGCCTCTAGGAAGACGGCGATCTTCCTGAGGTTGTCGTCGCCCAGTGATGCGAACGACGGCATCGGCGAGCCCGGGTTCACGCACGACGGGCACTTCAGGTGGTTGACCTGGAACTGGACGCCCTTGTTCTTCGCGCCCTCGGCGCTCAGGTCGGGCGCGCCCAGGTTCGACGAGCCCGTGCCGAGGTAGGTGTGGCACGTCAGGCAGCCCGACTGGGCGAAGAGTTTCGCCCCGGGGATTGCGGCAGCCGGAAGGTTGTTCTTCTTCACCCACGACGGCACCGCGCCCACCACCTCGCTCGCGAGGGACTCCTTCGCGGTCGCCCCCTTGTAGGTCAGCGTTCCCATCGCGATCACGGTCAGGATGCAGATCACGACCGCGACCGGGCGCCGCGACAGCCGCCGCTCGCGCCGCATGTCCACGAACGGGAGCGCGAGCATCAGCACCATGATGATCGTCGGGATCCCGACCGTTCCGAGGATCACCGAGTCCGGCCACTTGAAGATCCGGAGCAGGTAGAAGAGGAAGTAGAAGTACCAGTCGGGCCGCGGCACGAAGCTCGTCGTCCCCGGGTCGGCCTTGTCGCTGAAGAGCGGGCCGAGCCACCCGGCCCCCGTCCCCGTGTGGTCGCCGGGCGTCGACCACTTCCAGACACAGGCGAGCCCGATGATCACGAGCACGACGATCAGGCTCATCACCGTGTCGTGGAACATCGCGTAGGGGTAGAACGGCTTCCCCTTCTTCTGCGACGTCGGCCTTGTAGCGCGCGTGCTGGGCACGGCGTGCGCGGAGGCTCGCGCTCGGGTTGCGGATCGTCACGGCGTCGGCCGCCCTCGCATCGTCGGCGTGACGAGCCCGGAGCGCGCGGGGCTCTCCGGCTCGGGCTCGAGGTCCTCGCGGCCGGCGGCCTCCTTCGACCAGGGCGGCGAGCTGACGCCGAGCCGGATCACCAGGTACAGGTGCAGCCCGATCAGCGCGAAGATCAGGCCCGGCGCGACGAGCATGTGCAGCGAGTAGAACCGCGCCAGCGTGTCGCTCCCGATCGCGGGGCCGCCTTGCATGATCTGAGCGAGCACGGTCCCGACGAACGGCCCGTTCCCGGTGATGTTCATCCCGACGACCGTCGCCCAGTAGGCGGTCTGGTCGTAGGGGAGCAGGTAGCCGGTGAAGCCCTCGAACATCCCGAGGATCAGCAGGAAGACGCCGACGATCCAGTTCAGCTCGCGCGGGTACTTGTAGGCGCCGTACAGGAAGACCCGCGCCATGTGGAAGAAGAGCAGGATGATGAAGACGCTGGCGCCCCAGCGGTGCATCCCGCGCACGAGCCAGCCGAAGTCGACGTCGTTCGTGATGTGCTGGATCGACTCGTAGGCCTCGTCCGGGCTCGGCTTGTAGAACATCGCCAGGATCACGCCGGTGATCGCCTGGACGAGGAAGGCGGTCAGCGTCGCGGAGCCGAGCGTGTGCGCCCAGCCGAGGTCGCCGGGCACCTTGCGGAAGAGGAAGTACTTGATCCCGCCGACGAGGCCCGACCGCTCCTCGAGCCAGTCGATCGGGTAGAGCACCATGCCCTCGATCTGCCGCCGGCGTTCGGACTTCGCCATTACGCCCTGATCTCCGGGATCGGGAAGAGCCAGAACTCGGGGCCGGCGACGTGCTGGCCCGGCATGTGCAGCGGGTACTTCTTGATCCGGGCCGTCTTCCCCTCGCCCTTGACGTAGTCGACGCTGTAGGCGCTACCGAGGATCAGGCGGCCCTCCACGATCGAGTAGTTGTAACGGTCGAGCGCGCGGACGGGCGGGCCGGCGATGCGGTTGCCCTCGGTGTCGTACTGGCCGCCGTGGCACGGGCAGCCGAAGCCGGCCGGCTTCGCAGGCGTCTTCTTCAGGACTTCCTGCCCGGCCCTGTTCTCCTTGGTCGTCGACTGGTTTTCCGCGACCGGCCCGTTCGGCTGCACCGGGCAGCCGAGGTGGGCGCAGCGGTTGGAGAGGATCGTGAAGCTCGGCTGGTTGACGAGCAGCCCGTTGTAGCGGATGTACGCGGTGCGCCTCGAGACCTCGCCCGCGTGCGGGTCCTCGACGAAGGTGGTGATGATGAACTGGCCCTCCGGGAAGGTGGAGAGCGGTCCGAGATCGACCGGCTGGAACTTGGCGCCCTCGAAACCCGAGGCGGCGAGCATGCCGAGCGGCGGGATCGTGACCAGCCCCCCGATCACCGCACCGAGCCCGAGCGTCGAGAACTCGAGGAACTTGTTGCGCGGGAACCGCTCGCCGGGCGCGGGCTCGGGCATGCCGGCAGCGCCGACGTTCGTCGCCACTGCGGGCGCCGCGGGCGGCGGAGGCGGCTCCGCATCGCTCTTGCCCTTCGACAGGTCGCGCACCCAGAGGAAGCCGAACAGGAGCACGATCGCGCCGCCGACCGCGACCGCGGGCCAGCTGACGATCAGCCCGACGAGAACGCAGACGATGCCGATCGCGAATCCGATCGGCCACAGCGTCGGAGACGGAAGGTGCGCCTTATCGTCGCCCGTCTTGGGCTCCACTTCTAACGCCTCCTTTCGCGGCCGAACGGGATTCAAACGCTCGCTGGTGCCCGATGTCAACGACGTAACACTTGGCGCAACGGCCCGCACTATGACGCATCTCCCGCGGACGGGCTGTGGAGACCGTATTCCGCCCAGCGGCTGTCGACCAACGCCTTCACCTCGTCGGTCATCTCGATCTCGGGCGGCCACTCCCGCGCGCCCTCCTCGGGAAGCTTGTGCGTCGCGTCGATCCCGATCTTGCCGCCGACGAATTGCCGCTCGGGCGCGTGGTCGAGGTGGTCGACCGGCCCCTCCGAGAGCAGGATGTCGCGCTTCGGGTCGACGTTTGCGGTGACGCGGAAGAAGACCTCCTCGTAGTCGTGCACGTCGACGAAGTCGTCCACGACCACGACGCACTTGGTCAGCGACAGCAGCCCGAGGCCCCAGACCGCGTGCATGATCTTCAGCGCCTGGCCGGGGAAGGTCTTGCGGATCGAGACGATCACGCAGTTGTGGAACGCGCCCGCGACCGGCAGGTCGTAGTCGACGATCTCCGGCACGGACATCCGGATCGCGGGCAGGAAGATTCGTTCGGTCGCCTTGCCGAGCCAGGCGTCCTCGGCCGGCGGCTTGCCGACGACGATCGAGGGGTAGATCGCGTCACGCCGCATCGTCATCGCCGTGAGGTGGAAGACCGGGAACGGCTCGGGCGCGGTGTAGTAGCCGGTGTGGTCGCCGAACGGCCCCTCGGCGCCCTCGTCGCCGGCCTGCACGTAGCCCTCGAGCACGATCTCCGCGTTCGCCGGCACCTCCAGGTCGACGGTCTTCGCCTTGACGAGCTCGACGGCGTCCCCGCGGAGGAAGCCCGCGACCATCAGCTCGTCCACGTGTTTGGGGAGCGGCGCCGAGGCGCTGTAGGCGGTGACCGGGTCGAGCCCGATCGCGACCGCGACGTCGAGACGCCCCTCGGTGGCGAGGTAGTCCATGCGCCCGTCCTTGTGAATCTGCCAGTGCATGAAGGTCGAGCGCCGGTCGATCTTCTGCATCCGGTACATCCCGACGTTGCGCCCGCCGGTGCGGGGGTCCTTCGTGATCACGGCGGGGAGCGTGATGAACGGCGCCGCGTCACCGGGCCAGCAGGTCTGGATCGGCAGCAGGTCGAGGTCGACGTCGTCGCCGGTGAGGACGACCTCCTGGCAAGGGCCGGAGCGCACTTCCTTCGGCCGCGAGCCGGCGATCTCCTTGAGCTTGAGGAGGCCGCTGACCTTCTCGCGGAGACCTTCCGGCGGCTGCAGCTCGAGCACGTCCTGGAGCTTCTTGCCGACGTCGTCGAGGCTCTCGACCCCGAACGCCAGGCACATGCGGCGCTCCGTCCCGAACTGGTTGATCAGCAGCGGGTGCTCGGAGCCCTTCGGGCGCTCGAAGAGGAGCGCCGGCCCGCCGGACTTGACGGTGCGGTCGACGATCTCGGTGATCTCGAGGTGCGGGTCGACCTCGGCCGAGATGCGGACGAGCTCGCCCTCGCGCTCGAGCAGCGCGATCCAGTCGCGGAGGTCGCGGAGGCACGCCACGAATGTGAGTCTACGGCGGCTCAGAGGCGGCGATGTCCGGCTACGCGCTCAAGCGGTGTCAACCGCGCACTGACCGCCTCGGCCAGCGTCAGGCGGCGGCCGGCGGCAGGCTGTTCGAAGGTTGCTCCGTGCTGGCCAGCATTCCTCGTACAGGGCCCGACCTTCCGTGCTATCCCACGCCGATTCTCCGAGCTCTCGCTGAGCGCTCGGCGGCTCCCAGAGAGCGCCGGCACGACCTCGTCTTCGCGCCTGGCGGCCGCCACCGAGAGGATTCCTAGGCAGAACAGCCCGAGGAACGATCCCCGACGCGCCAGCCTCGGGATCGCCTCGCACCGAGGCTCCAGGCTCGGTCCGGGTCGCCCTCGGCCAGCGCCAGCTCGGCCAGATTCTGGAGCGTGTAGCCGAGCGACCAGTGGTCGCCGATGGCACGTGCAAGCGCGACCGCTTCGTCGTAGAGCTCTCTGGCCTCGCCGAGCTGACCACGGGAAGCCATGGCAGAGCCGAGGATCTCGAGACCGAGCGCGAGCTCTCCTTGTCGTCGAGCTCGCGATTGATCGCGACAGCTCGCGTACGACTCGCTCGGCCTCCTCCATTCGTCCGAGCCGCATCAACGGCGGCCCGAGCCCGCGCAGCATCCTGGCAGCACCGCCTGATCGCCGCGCCCGCGAGAGATCGACAGTCCCTCCTGGAAATGGTCGACGAACGCTCGTTGTTCGCCGGCGAAGTACGCCGTCCCGCCGGCGGCGTCCAAGGCGTCGGCGCGCACATCCGGATCGGCGTCGATCTCCGCCAGCCCTCTCCGAAGCCAGGCGAGCCCCTCGGCGTGTGCACGAACCCACCAGAAGCGCCTCAGCGCAGCGGCCAGCCGGAGAGCGACCTCCTCGCCTCGGTCCAAAGCCCAGACGAGAGCGACGCGAATGTTGTCGCGTTCGTCGGCGATGCGCTCCAGCCACTCTGCCTGCCGTTCGCCGGCAAGGTGCGACTTGGCTTCCTCGGCGAAGGCGAGTAGGAACCGGGCGTGGCGGGCTCGCAGCACGATCGGCGTCCTGCGACTCGTCGAGCCGCTCGCGCGCGTACTCGCGGATCGTCTCGAGCATCCAGAAGCGGTCGTCGGTGTGCCGGACGAGGCTCTTGTCGACGAGCGACTGGAGCGTCGTCGAGGTCGGCGTCGGCGACCTCCTCGGCGGCCTCGAGCGTGCAGCCGCCGGCGAAGACGGCCAGGCGCGCGAAGAGCCGCTGCTCCTCCGCCGAGAGCAGGTCGTAGCGACCACTCGATCGTCGCCCGCAGCGTCTGCTGGCGCGGATCGGCGTCGCGGCCGCCCTTGAGCAGGTCGAGCCGCTGGGAGAGCCGCTCGAGGATCTGCGCGGGGGTGAGGACGCTCGCGCGGGCGGCGGCGAGCTCGAGCGCGAGCGGCAGGTTGTCGAGCCGCCGGCACAGCTCGGCGACCGCCTCGGTCGGGCTCGACCTGCGCGCGCGCGCAGAACAGCTCGACCGCCTCGGGCTCGGCGAGCGGCAGCACCGTGGTACTCGACCTCGCCGCGGACCCGCAGCAGCTCCCGGCTGCGTGACGAGCAGCGCGCAGGTTCGGGACACGCCTCGAGCAAGCGCCGCCAGCTCGGGCGCCGCCTCGACCACCTGCTCGAAGTTGTCGAGCAGCAGCAGCAGCTCCCGCTCGCCGATGTGCTCGGCGCAGCTCCTCCTTCGCACCGAGCGTCTGCGCGATCGTCTCCAGCGACGAGCGCCGGATCGCGCAGCGCGGCGAGCCCGACCCAGAAGACGCCGGCCTTGAACTCCGGCACGAGCTCGCCGGCCGCCTCGATCGCCAGCCGCGTCTTGCCGGAGCCGCCGGGCCCGGTCAGCGTCACGCAGCCGCGCCCGTCCCGGACGAGCGACGACCACCTCGGCCACCTCCCGCTCCCGGCCGACGAACGACGACGCCGGCCGCGGCAGGTTCGTGTTCGAGATCGTCTTCAGCGGCGGAAACGACTCGTCGCCGAGCTGGAAGAGCGAGACCGGCTCGGCGAAGTCCTTCAACCGGTGCTCGCCGAGATCGGTCACGCTCGACGCCTCGACCAGCTCGCGCGTCGCCTGCGAGAGCAGCACCTGGCCGCCGTGCCCGGCGCTCATCGACCCGCGCCGCCAGGTGCACGTCCATGGCCGACGTACTTCGGCGGATCGAGCGATCGGCTCGCCGGTGTGCAGGCCCATCCGCACCCGGATCGGGCCCGCCTGCGAGCGCCGCCTGCGCCTCGCTGCGCCGCTGCCACCGCCGTCCGCGGCCGCTGCGAACGCGTACGAAGAACGCGTCGCCCTGCGTAGTCGACCTCGTAGCCGCCGTGACGCGCGAACGCCTCGCGCACGCAGCCGGCGGTGCTCGCCGAGCGCGTCGCGGTACGCCTCCGGCCCGAGCTCGTCGCAGCAGCCGCGTCGAGCCCTCGATGTCGGTGAAGAGCAGCGTGACCGTGCCGGACGGGAGCTCGCTCACCGCGCAATCATGCGACGCATGCGGGTGTATGTCACGGGAGCGAACGGCTTCGTCTCTACGGCGCCCGGTATGTGGTCTCGAGCAGGGCCGGCGTGAGCTCGGCGGCGACGAGGCGACCTTCTGCTCGTAGAGGGATAGGGCTGCTCGAAGGGTCTCCGCTGCGTCTCGCGTCGACCGGCGAGCCGAAGGACCTCCGCGAGGTCGGCCAGACGCTCCGCGCGCGTGTAGATGTCGTCCTGGCGTTCGGTGGATGCGAGCGCCCGTGTGCAGAGCGTGCGGCTGCCTCGAACTAGCCGCGCCGGGCAAGCAGCTTGGCGTGGGCGCTTCGCCAGAGACCCTGCGAGATCAGGTCGTAGGCTGCGGCAACATCGGCGGAAAGCTGGGCGGACCGATCGGCTTCTTCGAGGTCGCCGAGCGCGATAGCAGCGCGTGGGCGAGATAGCCGGCGATGGTGGAGAGGAAGCCGTGCTCGCCCATCTCCGCGAGGAGATCGTAGGCGACGCGAGTTCGGCGAACGCGCCCTGCGGGTTGCCGGCCAGCATCTCGACGAAGTACCCCTCCTGCGCAGTGTTCGCGCCGAACACGTTCAGGTCGAGCTCGCGGAAGACCTCGCGACACTCGGCGAGCAGGCGTCGCGCAGTATCGAACTCGCCGCGCATCGCCTCCAGCGCCGCGCGCTCGACGAGCGCGAATGCCTGCACCTGTCCGGTTGCCGCGAGCCTGTGCGTACGCCTCCTTGCAGCGGGCTATGCCGCGGTCGGCGGGCAGACGGTCCGTAGAGCGCGAGGATCAGCAGCCAGCTGACAGCCTCGGCTTCGAGCCCGCGGGAAGTCGCCGTCGCGAGCGAGCGAGGGCCGCTAAGAAGAGAGTACTCGGCCGGCGTGCGGGCCAAGCGAAAGTGAGACTCAAAGAGCCGATGAGGACGAGAGTCCGGACCGCGTGTACCGGTCGTCGTGCGCATTCGGCCTCCAGAGGCGATGCGCCTCGAGCTCGGAGAGGAGATCGGAAAAGGTCTAGCCGCGTCATCGCCAGAAGCAAGCAGACGGCCGACCCGTGCCGGACGGGCTGCTCCGTGCTCTGCTGGAGCGCATCGTCGAGCAGCCGTCGCCCCTCGTTGAGATAGCGCGAAAGGCCCAGAACTGCCAGAGGGCGGTGACGAGCGAGAGATCTGCGCGTCGAGTCGTCCAGCACCTGGGCGTCGCGACGGCCGCGCGCAGGTTGGCGTGATCCACCTCGAGGCGGTAGAACCAGATCCTTGCGATCGCCGCTCATCGTCTCGAGCGTGTGCTTCCTCGGCGAGAGCGCAGACACCAGCCGGGGTGCCCGCGACGTGCCGCTTCAGCGGCGCCGCGAGTCGGCGAGCTGCTCGGCCGCGAACTCGCGGATCGTCTCGAGCATCCAGAAGCGCTCGCCGGTGCGGCGGACGAGGCTCTTGTCGACGAGCGACTGCGAGCGTGTCGAGGTCGGCGCTCGCAGACCTCCTCGGCCGCCTCGAGCGTGCAGCCGCCGCGCGAAGACGCGCGAGCCGCGCGAAGAGCGCCTGCTCGTCCGCGGCGAGCAGGTCGTAGCGACCAGTCGATCGTCGCCCGCAGCGTCTGCTGGCGCGGGTCGGCGTCGCGGCCGCCGCTGAACAGGTCGAGCCGCTGCGCGAGCCGCTCGAGGATCTGCGCGCGGCGAGAGCACGCTCGACGCGCGCGGCGGCGAGCTCGAGCGCGAGCGGCAGGTTGTCGAGCCGCCCGCAGAGCTCGCACGATCGCCGTCGGTCGGCTCCGACGCCGCGCGCGCGCGCAGAACAGCTCGACCGCCTCCGGCTCGCGCGAGCGGCGGCACCGGGTACTCGACCTCACCGCCGACGCGCAGCAGCTCGCGGCTGGTGACGAGCAGCGCGAGGTTCGGGCAGGCCGCGAGCAGCGTCGGCGAGCTCGGTGCGCCGCCTCGACCACCTGCTCGAAGTTGTCGAGCAGCGAGCAGCAGCTCTCGCTCGGCGATGTACTCGGCGAGTCCGTCCTTCGCACCGAGCGTCTGCGCGATCGTCTCGAGCGACGAGCGCCGGGTCGCGCAGCGGTGCGAGCGCGCACCCAGAAGACGCCGTGCGGTGAACTCGGTCGAACGAGCTCGCGCCGCGGCCTCGAGCGCGAGCCGCGTCTTGCCGGTGCCGCCCGGCCCGGTGAGCGTGACGAGGCGCGCGCCGTCGCGCAGCAGCGCGACGACCTCGGCGACCTCCTGCTCGCGGCCGACGAACGAGCGACACCGGCACGCGGCAGATTCGTGTTCGAGATCGTCTTCAGCGGCGGGAAGCGCTCCGTCGCCGAGCTGGAAGAGCGCGCACCGGCTCGGCGAAGTCCTTCAACCGGTGCTCGCCGAGGTCGCGCACCTCGACGCCGTCGACGCAGCTCGCGCGTCGCTGCGAGAGCAGCACCTGGCCGCCGTGGCCGGCGCTCATCGATCCGCGCCGCCCGGTGCACGTCGCGCCCGACGTACTTCGGCGGATCGAGCAGCGGCTCGCCCGGTGTGCACGCCCATCCGCACCCGGATCGGCCCGGCCGCGAGCGCCGCCTGCGCCTCGCCGACCGCCGCGACCGCCGCCGGCGCCGCGGCGAAGGCGACGAAGAACGCGTCGCCCTGCGTAGTCGACCTCGTACGCCGCCGTGCGCGGCGAACGCCTCGCGCACGACGCCGCCGGTGCTCGCCGAGCGCGTCGCGGTAGCCCTCGGCGCCGAGCTCGTCGCAGCAGCCGCGTCGAGCCCTCGATGTCGGTGAAGAGGAGCGTCACCGTTCCGGACGGGAGCTCGGCTCATGTGGGCAATCATGCGCTGTGTGGTGTGTACGTCACCGGGGCGAGCGGGTTCGTCGGGCCGGCACGTCGCCCGCGAGTTGCGCGAGCAGGGCGCCGACGTCCGCGACGACTGGGTCGACCTGCTGGATCCCGATCGCCTGCGCCGCGCCGTCGATGGCTGCGACGCCGTCTTCCACGTCGCTGCGCTCTACAGCTTCACCGCGCCTGCGCGGCGAACTCGAGGCGGTGAACGTCGACGGCACTCGCAACCTGCTCGAGGCGGCGCGCCGGGCGGGGCGCACGCTCGTCCACACGAGTACCTGCGCGACCTGCGGGCCCGTCCCCGGCCGCCCGGCGACCGAGGATGACGAGCCGCCCGCGTGGGAGCTCGCCGTCCCGTACAAGCGGACGAAGCTGGCGGCGGAGCGGCTGGCGCGGGAGGCAGGCGCGGTCTGCGTCAACCCGACCACGCCCGTCGGCGACGGCGACACGCGGCCGACCCCGACCGGCGCGATGATCCGCGGTGTCGCGACCGGCCGCTACCGCGCGTACCCGCGGATCGGCGTCAACCTCGTCGACGTCCGCGACGTCGCGCGCGGCCACGCGCTCGCGCTCGAGAAGGGCCGGCCGGGGAGCGCTACCTGCTCGGGGGCGTCGACTTGCCGCTGGGCGAGGTCTTTGCCGCCGTCGCCCGCCTCGCGGGCCGACCGCGCCCGCGCACCGCCGTCCCGTACGCAGCGATCCGCGCCGGCGCCGCGCTCGGGCTCGTCAACCGGGACGAGGCGATCCTCGCCCGCACGCCCGCGTACTTCTCGTCCGCGAAGGCCGAGCGCGAGCTCGGCTACCGGCCGGGGCCGGTCGAGCCGGCGCTGCGTCGCGCGGTCGATGACGCGCTCGCGCTACTGCTTCACCCTGATCTCGTCGAAGTGGACGTACGTCTGCGGGTCGATCTGGAAGGTGCCTCGTATGCGCGGGCCGACGAGGGCCACGTTCGCGCCCCAGTAGAGCGGAATGACCGGCATGTCGCCGTTCGGCCGAACATCGCCTGCTCGATCCCGCCGTAGAGCCGGTAGCGGAGGTCGGCGTCCTGCACGGGCCGTGCGCGGGCGACATGGTGTCGTAACGCGTGTTGCAATGGTTGGTGTTGTTGTTTCCCGACCCGCAGGTGAACAGCTCGAATCCGTTCATCGCGTCGGGGAAGTCGTACACCCAGCTGAGCAGGAACGTGTCGACGGCGCTGTTCGGCGGGGGCCCGAGGAACTGGAGGAACTGCTTGAACTCCTGCTGTTGCAGCGTGGCGCGGATCCCGAGCTGCTGCCACATCGCCTGGATCGTGACGCCGAGGTCCTTCGGCGCCCGGTGCGTTCGGGTAGTAGAGCGTGACTTCGGTCAGCGGGTGCGCGACCTTGGCCATCAGCGCCTTGGCCGCGGCAAGATTCCCGTGCGCGGGCAGGTAGCGGGAGTGCGGGTCGATCGGAGTCGAAGCCCGGGATTCCCTTCGGCGTGAAGCCTCGGCGGGCTCGCCCGAAGGCTGACGTGGTCGACGATCGCGCGACGGTCGATCGCCAGCGCCATCGCTCGGCGCTGATTCACGTCCGTGACCTTCTTGAGGTTGAAGCCGACGTAGTACGAGGCGAGCTGCGGGCTCTCGTAGTAGTCGGGCTTGCTCTTGAAGCGCGGAATGTCGGGCGGCCGAGCATCTGGGTGGTGAGCGCGTCGACGCGACCTGCCTGGAACGCTTGCGACCGCAGTCGTCCCGCTCGTGATGATCGGCAACTTCACGTTCTCGATCGCTACGCGGCCCGCGTTGCGCCAGCCGGGCCACCTGGCCAGGTCGACCTCGGCGTCGTGCCGCCAGCGGACGAGGCGGATATGGCTCCGTTGGTGACGATGTGCGAGGGCTCCGTCCACTTGTTGCCCCAGCGCTCGACCGTGGCGCGCGGGAACGGCGAAGAAGACGTTGTGCGCGAGCAGGTACGGGAACCAGGGCTGGGGCTGCTCGAGGGTGACGCGGATCGTCGTACCCGTCGAGCGCCTTTACCCCGACCCGGTCGCGCAGGCGGGCACAGTTCCGCTTGCACGTGTTGTAGGCAAGGGCGCCCTTGATCCCGTACATGATGTAGGCGTAGGGCGCGGCGAGCTTCGGGTCGAGCTCGCGCTTCCACGAGTATTCGAAGTCGCGCGCGGTGACGGGGTCGCCGTTCGTCCAGCGCCCGTCGTGGCGGAGGCGGATCGTGTAGATCTTCCCGCCGCCGCTCACGGTCCAGCCGGAGGCGAGGTTGGGAATCGGCCTGCAGGTTCTTCCCACGCAGTACGACGAGCGGATCCATGATGCTCTGGGTCAGCTGCGCCGAGACCGTGTCCGCCCCGAGCTGGGGATCGAGCGAGGGTGGCTCGGACCCGATGGCGATCCTGATCGTCCTCGCGTCGAGCATTGACCCTGTCGAGCCTGCGGTCGCGGAGACGAGCGGGACGACGAGCGCTACGCCGAGTACAAGAGTGGCGAGCCGCACGACTCTGCCCATCGTTGCGTCCATCTCCCCCCCGTTCGAGAAGGGACGATTCCTACTTCTATCTAGCAGGACGTCTAGTGCTTGCTGAGCTTCCGCGAGAGCGTCCCGAGGCCGATCACGGCGAGGAAGATCAGCCCGACGATCAGCATGCCGGTGATGACGTCCCGGCCTTCCTTGGCGGCATCCGCGAGCAGCGCGAGCACGGCGCGAGTCTAACCCACGCGACCGGCGTGGGCCGCAAGCGCCTGCTCGAGCGCGGCCGCGCCTGCCGGCGGGCCTGACCTGAGGCGGCCGGCCGTCGCCGCCCACGCCTCGCCGTCGCCCGGCGAGTCGTCCGCTCGGAGCTGTGCGCAGACGGAAATGAGCGCCGCCAGCTCCGCGACGACGTCCACCTCGCCGTGCTCGGCGATCCGGACGAGCCCGTGCGCGTAGAGGTAGTCGCCGAGCAGCAGCGCGGTGTGCCGGTCGCGCGGCGCGAACAGCCGCGGGCGGCCGTAGTGGAGCAGGTAGGCCTCGTAGATCGTCTCCAGTCCGAGCGCCCAACGCTCGTCCGCGAGCGGCGAGAAGACCGGTTCGTGCTCCGGGTCGCGGCGAAGCGCATCGGCCCAGAGTTGGCTCTCGGCCGCCGCCTCGTCCGCGATCACGCCCCAGACGTCAACCGAAGAAGCCGGCAACCGCCTCCACCGTCCTCTCCACCTCGGCCTCCCCGTGCGCGGTCGAGACGAACATCGCCTCGTACTGCGACGGCGCCAAGTAGATCCCCCGCTCGAGCAGATGGCGGAACAGCTCGGCGTAGCGCTCCGTGGCCGTGACGTCCTCGATCCGGCGCACCGGCTCGTCCTGCGCGAAGAGCGTCAGCATCGCCCCGACCCGTTGCACGCGGCCGTACGGCGCCAGCCCTGCCTCGAGGCGCGCGCCCGTCTCCTCCAACCCTTCGTACACCGCGGGGTCGCGCAGGCGCCGCAGCACCGAGAGCCCGGCCGCGGCCGCGAGCGGGTTCCCGGAGAGCGTCCCCGCCTGGTAGACCTCGCCCGCCGGCGCGAGGTGGTCCATCACGTCCGCCCGGCCCCCGAAGGCCGCCAGCGGCAGGCCGCCGCCGACGATCTTCCCGAGGATCGTCAGGTCGGGCGTGATCCCGTAGCGCTCCTGCGCGCCGCCCCTGGCGACGCGGAACCCGGTGATCACCTCGTCGAAGACGAGCAGCGCGCCGGAGGCGTCGCAGAGCGAGCGGAGCGTCTCGAGAAACCCGGGCTCCGGCGGGACGACACCCATGTTTCCGGCGACCGGCTCGACGATCACGCAGGCGAGCCCCTCGCCCCACTCGGCGACGGCCGCGGCCGCCGCGTCGACGTCGTTGTACGGGCAGACGATCGTGTCCTGCGCGGCGCCGCTCGGGACGCCCGGGCGACGACGGGATACCCAGCGTCGCCAACCCGGAGCCGGCGCTCGCGAGCAGCGCGTCGGCGTGGCCGTGGTAGCAGCCGGCGAACTTCAGGATCCGGTCGCGGCGACGTGAAGCCGCGCGCGAGCCGGATCGCGCTCATCGAGGCCTCGGTCCCGGAGGAGACGAGGCGGACCTTCTCGACCGAAGGGACGGCGTCGGCGATCTCGGCGGCGAGCTCGACCTCGCGCTCGGTCGGCGCGCCGAAGCTCGTCCCGTCCGCAGCCGCTTCCCCGACCGCGGCCAGCGTCTCGGGATCGGCGTGCCCGAAGATCAGCGGCCCCCAGGACATCACCCAGTCGACGTACCGGCGTCCCTCGACGTCCTCGATCTCCGCGCCGGCGCCGCGACGCATGAAGACCGGCTCGTCCAGCCCGACCGCGCGCATCGCGCGGACGGGCGAGTTGACGCCGCCGGGGATCAGCTCGAGGGCGCGCTGCCAGAGGGCGGAGCGCGTCACTCAAAGCCACGCGGCGAGGTCCTTCGTCCAGTACGAGACGACGATGTCGGCGCCGCGCCCGCTTGATCGCCGTCAGCGACTCCAGCGCGGCCTGCTGCTCCTCGAGCCAGCCCTGCGCCGCCGCCGCTTTGACCATCGCGTACTCGCCGGAGACGTTGTACGCCGCCAGCGGCAGGTCGAAGCGTTCGCGCGCCGCCCGGATCACGTCGAGATAGGGCAGCGCGGGCTTGACCATGATCACGTCGGCGCCCTCGGCGACGTCCTGCTCGCACTCGCGCAGCGCCTCGCGGACGTTTGCGGGATCCATCTGATAGCCACGCCGGTCTCCGAACGACGGCGCCGAGTCGGCGGCCTCGCGGAACGGCCCGTAGAACGCCGAGGCGTACTTCGCCGAGTAGGCGACGATCGGCGTCTCGGGCAGGGCCTCGCGAATCGCTGCGACCCGGCCGTCCATCATGTCGCTCGGGCAGACGGCGTCGGCGCCCGCCTCGACGTGGCTGACAGCGGTGCGCGTGAGCAGGTCGAGCGTGGCGTCGTTGTCGACCTCGTTCCCCATGCAGGACGCCGCAGTGGCCGTGCGAGGTGTACTCGCAGAGGCAGACGTCCGTGAGCAGCACGAGCTCGGGGAAGCGTGGGCGGAGCTCGCGAAGCGCGCGCTGGATCACGCCGTCGTCGTCCCACGCGCCGGAGCCCTCCTCGTCCTTCTCGTCGGGGATCCCGAACAGGATCACGGCGCGGACACCCGACGAGACGAGCGCATCGACCTCGCCGACGACGTCGTCGACCGACCAGCGGCCCATCGCCGGCAGCGCCTCGTTCGGCTCCGTCGCCGGCCCGACGAAGAGCGGCATGACGAAGTCCTCGAGGTCGAGCCGTGTCTCACGCACGAGCGAGCGGAGCGCACCGGTTCGGCGCAACCGCCGCAGACGGGTGACGGGGAACGTGCTCACAGCGGAAGGTTAGACAGCCAGGCGCCGCGCCGAGACCCGCGCCAGCGCAAAGTACGCCGCGCCGAGCCCGATCAGCCAGACGGCCTCACGGACGAGCGTCTCCCACGGCGACCGGTCGTACAGCGCCGCGGAGAAGAAGCGGACCGCATGCGCGAACGGGAACGCGTCGCTGATCCAGGCGGCGGCGGGGACGATCTCACGCGGGACGAGCCCGAGGAACA
The DNA here is from genome assembly GCA_963847305.1 of uncultured Actinomycetes bacterium. Taxonomy (GTDB): domain Bacteria; phylum Actinomycetota; class Thermoleophilia; order Gaiellales; family Gaiellaceae; genus DATBLE01. Next base: position 151,702 of record CAWJZI010000018.1, read on the forward strand.
CGACGGGTAGCACGGCGAGCACGCCGACGAGCGAGGCCGCCCGCGATTCCCGCGCAAGGGCTCCGATGAGCGTCCCGACCGCACCGACGGCTGCGGCGGCCAGCAGCACGCCCAGCAGGACGAGCGGAACGCGCTGCCAGGGCTGCCCGCCCGACACGTTCCCGGCCTCGACCGCGATTCCGAACCCGATCAGGATCGCGAGGCCGAGCCCGAGGCCGACCGTCACCGCGAGCGCGATCTTCGCGGCGATCAGCCGGCCGAGGCCGACGAGGCCGCGCATCAGCCGGCCGATCACGTTCTCGTCGCGCTCGGCCGCGAGCGCGCCCGCGGCGAGGAGGAGGCCGAGGAAGCTGATCGTGATCGCGAGCCCGTAGGCCTGCGCCTGGGCCGAGAGGGCCGACGTGCGGCCGCGGCCGCTCTCCTCGTCGAGGATGATCGGCGAGGCGGTCGCGCGGATCGCGCTGTCCGTCAGCGCGAGCGCGAGCCGCGCGTCGTGGACGAAATCGGCGATCTGCGTCTTCTCGGGTGACGCCGGCAGGTGGGCGAGCAGCTTCTTCGTTCCGTCGAGGCCGATGATCGAGAAGTCGTGGCCGAGCACCTTGCCCTTGCCTCCGTGCAGGAGCAGCTGCACGTACTTGATGTCCTCCTCGATGAACGCCTTCTGGAGCTTGAGGTTGAGGTTGTAGACGAGCGCCTGCATCTGCTGGCGCACGCGCGGGGTGATCCCGCCGGTGCCGGTCGCAAGCGAGATGTGCGGGCTGGCGACGAGACCCTCGAGCTCGTCGACGAATCCGTCGGGGATCGTGATCACCGCCGCCACCCGGCCCGACGCGAGCTGCTGGCCGGCCTCGCCCTCGTCCATGCGCACCAGCTCGACGTTCTTCCCGACCTCGTGGATCAGCGCGTCGATGTCGAACGTGTTCCCCGCGATGGAGACATGGTGTGGCACCTGGTCGAGCCCGACCACGGCGACGCGCGGCTTCGCGTTCGCGTAGGCGGCGGTCAGCCCGATCAGGAGCGCGATCACGAGCGGGTACGCGATCAGCACGCCGAGCAGCAGCGGCGAACGCCACAGCACCAGCAGGTCCTTGCGCAGGATCAGGAGCGGCGCCCTCAACGGAGCGCCCCCGCCTCTTCGGAGCGCCGATAGTCCGCGACCGGCCCGTCGAACACGACCCGGCCGTCGAGCAGCATCACGACCCGGTCGGCGACGTGCTCGAGGTCCTCGACGTTCTGGGTGACGAGGACGACCGCGCCGCCTGCGTCTCGCACGCCTCGGGCCGTTTCCCAGAGGCGACGGCGCTGACGCGGGTCGAGCGCAGCGGTCGGCTCGTCGAGCAGCAGAACCTGCGGGTCCCCGAGCAGCGAGATCGCGAGATCGAGCCGTTGGCGGTTGCCGACCGAGAGCGCGGAGGCGGGCCGCTCGTCCGCCGGCAGCTCGAGCCGCGAGAGCAGAGTGTCCGCGCCGGCGACGCCCTGGAGCCGCGCGAAGAGCTCCAGGTTCTGCCGGGCCGAGAGGCGGCCGTAGTGGGCGGGGCGCTGCGGCATCCAGCCGGCGCGCACGTTCGGACCGAGCTCGACCTTCCCCTCGCTCGGCGGCAGCGCCCCGGCGAGGATCCCGAGCAGGGTCGACTTGCCGGCGCCGTTCGGGCCGACGAGCGCCAGCACCTCCCCGCCCCGCACCTCGACGTCGGTCGGCTCCAGGGCGACGTGGTCACCGAAGCGCCGGCCGACGCCGCGGGCGACCAGGAGGGAGTCATCGGCCGACCGGCCGATGACGGTGAGCCCCCACGGGAGCGAGCCGAAGGCGAGCGACGTCAACTTCCGGACCGGCGGATGCTGCGCCGCGGCTTCGGCACCTCGGTCTCCGCCTCCGGCTCCGGCACCGGCGCGACGGGCGGCGGCTGTGGCTCGATCTCCACCTCGACGTCGATCGGCCCGGCCGTCCCCCACGGCTCCAGCTGGACGCGCTCGCCGAAGAACTCGTATGCGGCCCGCGCGGCGGCGAGCAGCGGCAGCGCGACGAGGATCCCGGCCAGCCCGTAGATCTCCCCGCCCGCGAGCAGGCCGAAGATGACGAGCAGCGGATGCAGTCGCAACGCGCTGCCCATCACGTTCGGAACGACGATGTGCCCCTCGACCTGGTGGATGATCAGGAAGAGGCCTGCGACCCAGAGGATCGAGATCGGGTCGACGACGATCGCGTAGATCGCGGCCGGGATCGCCCCGAGCCAGGGGCCGAGGTACGGGATCAGCTCCATGAGGCCGACCCAGGCACCGAAGAGGAGCGCGTACTTGTCGGCGCCCGGCACGAGGCCGAGCGCCCCGAGTATCCACATCCCCATCCCTGCGCTGGCGCCGATGATCAGCGAGATCAGGAACTGGCCCTTGACGTAGCCGGCGACCGCCTGCTCCATCCGCACGAGCAGCGGCTCGGAGTTCGGATGCGGTGGGAATCGCCTGTCGATCCCGCGCGCGAGCCGGTCGAAGTCGAGCAGCATGTAGATCGAGGCGACGAGCACGACCACCGCGGCGAAGAGGAACTTGCCGACGGAGATCGCCGCCCCCTCGACGAAGTCGACGACCTTCCCGGTGTACTTGGTGACGTCCTTCTCGCGGATCTGCGTCACCCAGCGGTGGCCGCGCTCCTGTACCTTGATCGAGGCGAGCCCGTGGTCGTCCAGCCACTGCTGGAGACGATCGACGTCGCGGTCGGCGTCCGTACGCGGAGGCTGTCCGTGGACGACCGTAAAGTAGGTGTCGAACCGGTTTGCGGCCGTCTTCGTCTGATCGACGATGACGGTGGCGAGACCCCAGATGACAGCAATCAGGGCCGCCGCAAACACGAGGTACACGAACGCGACAGAGAAGCCGCGTCGGATCCGGAACCGCCCGAGCTGGACCGAGCTGAGCCACCTGACGAGTGGGTCGAAGAGCAGCGCGAGCAGGCTCGCGACCATGAACAGGAAGACGACGTGAAAGACACGGCCCGCGACTACCCAGATCAGCAGGAGCAGGACCGGAAGCCCCACGAGCTGGATCCAGCGCGGGATCTGGATCTTGGGCGACGCGCCCGTGGGCATCGCGCGGATCGTACCGTGGCGGCCGCACGCAGACCTCCGGGCGTGTGGGACTGGTCGCTCGATACGGACGGTTCGCTGGCCCTCGATCGGGAGGAAAGCTGGCTCGACGCCGTCCCCCTCCGGTTGATGCGCCCGGGCACCTCGGCTACGGTGCCCCCGATGCAGTCCGTCCCGGCCTACCGTCGGCCGGAGCGTCGCGAGTCGAAGACGGCCCGCCGCGCCCGCCGCCGCGCAGTTCTGTCGATCGTTGGGCTCACCGTACTGGTGGTGCTCGTCGTCGCGGCGTTCCGCCCCGGGCCGAGCCCGGTGGTCGGTGTCGGCGTGCTCGCGAGCGCCTCGCGCCTGCTCCCCGCCGGCCCGCCGAGCCCGCTCGTCGTCGCCACGCACGGGCCGCTGCACATCCAGCTGCCGATCAACCAGCGCAAGGTGACGGCGATCGGTTACCACGGCGCCGGTGAGGACGCGCTCCCGTTCGACCCGCTCGGCCGGCAGGCGAACGAGGGGCTCTTCTCCCGCGCCTTCCACCGCATCTTCGGCGGAGGCGGAGGCGGCGTCGCCTACTACCAGCTGGGCGGCGGCGACGGGCCCTCGACCGGATCCCTGAACGTCGGCGCGGCTCCCGGGACCGAGGTCTACTCCCCGGTGGACGGAACGGTCGTCGGGCTTCGCGACGACGTCATCGACGGGAAGAGCTACGGCTCGCTGATCGACATCCAGCCGTCGGACGAGCCGTCGGTCGTGGTCACGGTCGGGCACGTTCGGGCCGACCCGACGCTCGAGGTGGGCGCACCGGTGGAGAGCCGCACGTCCAAGATCGGCAGGGTGCTCGACTACTCCGCGGTCGAGCGGCTCGCGCTCGCCAGGTACACGCAGGACGCCGGCAACCACGTCGCGATCTCGGTGCGCTCCGCGGCCACCGTGCCTCTGCGCTAGAGACAGCAGCGCGTGCGCATCCTCTTTCTCGCCGACGTCTTCGGCACTGCCGGGCGGACCGCGGTCGAAGAGCGCCTGCCCGGACTGCGCGAGGAGCTCGGGGTCGCGTTCTGCGTCGTCAACGGCGAGAACGCGGCCGACGGGCGTGGGATCACCCCGCGGCTCGCCGACAAGCTGCTCGCGGCCGGCGCCGACGTGGTCACCCTCGGCAATCACGTCTGGGCGCGCGACGACATCGGCCCGTACCTCGCTGCTTCGGAACGCGTGATCCGGCCCGCGAACGTCGCCTCCGGCTCGCCCGGGCGGGCGCTCGCGGTCGCGCCGTCGACCGACGGCACGCCGGTGGCGGTGATCAACCTGCTCGGATCGCTCTTCCTCGACGTGGCTTCCGGCTTCTTCGAGGTGGTCGACGACCTCGTCGAGGAGGCCCGCGCCCGGAGCCCGCTCGTCATCGTCGACTTCCACGCGGAGGCGACCAGCGAAAAGATCGCGCTCGCCCGCTATCTCGACGGCCGCGTGACGGCGGTGGTCGGGACGCACACGCACGTGCAGACGAGCGACGCCCGCATTCAGCCCGGGGGTACCGCGGCGATCACGGACGCAGGCATGACGGGTCCACACGACTCGGTGATCGGCGTGGAGGCGGAGCTCGCGATCCGGCGGATGCGCACCGGCATGCCGGTCCGGTTCCGTCCCGCCGAGGGCGGCGTCCGGCTGGAGGGCGTCGTCCTCGACTGCGACTCCGGCGGGCGGGCGACCGCTATCGAGCCGCTACGGGTCGAGCACGGCTAGGCCAGAGCAGCACGGCCAGCAGCCCGAGCATCGCCAGATCGCGTACGAAGACGAGCGTCGAGGGGTAGGCGTCGAACTTCACGAGGTCCCAGTAGTTGAAGGGGAACCACATCTGCGTGAGGACGAGTGCGAGTGCAAGGACGCCGCTCGCCAGCAGCCCGCGCCGGCCGCGCACGAGTGGTACGAGCGGGATCAGCCAGATCATGAACTGCGGCGAGAAGACCTTCGAGAACGCGATGAACGCGCAGACCGCCGCGGCGAACGCGCGCGCCAGCCGGTCACGCTCCATCGGGCCCCGCGCGAACCAGACCCAGACGGCGGCGACGGCGAGGATCTGGGCCACGCTCTGGACCGCGGCGAGCGCGTCCGGTCCGCTCCCGGCCAGGTTCTGCGAGCCGTGGCTCGACTCCATCCTCACGCCCACCCCCGCGATCTGGTGCACGACCAGCAGCACGGAGGAGCCGAGCGACTCGATCTGGAGGGGACGGTTCGTCTGGCGGGTGATGCTGTCCCACATGCCGTGGGGCGACAGCGCGAGGAACGGCAGGAAGCACGCGGCGACGACGGCGGCGAAGATCCCGAGCGCGATCAGGGCCGCGCGGCGTCCCGAGCGGCGCCACACCCACACCGCCAGGAGGGGCAGCGCGACGACCGGGTAGATCTTCGCCGCGACCGCGAGCCCGAGCACGCCGGCGGCAAGGCGGTCCCGTCTCGCGAGCAGCGCGGCGAGCACGCCGACGGTCAACGCCGCGGGCCAGAGGTCGAACCGCGAGAGCATGACCGAGCCGATCAACAACGGCGCCAGCGCCGTGAAGCCGAGCGCGAGCCCCATCCGGACCGGGCCCGCGTCCATCGACAGGAGCGCCGAGAGCGCGAACAGCACCGCGAGGCCCCCGCAGACGAGCATCTCCGCCTCGAATCGGGTGCGATAGCCGTCCAGGTCGCCGTCCGGCGACCGCAACAGGGACGGGACCGCGAACACGGGCAGCGCCCCGGGTGGGTACTCGAGACCGAAGTCACGGTAGGGCACCTTCCCGTTCGAGATCGCGTCGCCGTAGTTCTGGTAGAAGGGCGTGTCGATTATCTGGTCGCGGTCGTAGAAGCCCGTGTGCAGCACGACCCACGCTCCGACGAACAGCGCCAGCGCGATCGTCGCGGCCACAACCGCGCGTCTCGGGTCAGCCGGCTGGGACCAGCTCGCGAGTCTGGTGCTCATCCTTGGAGGCGACCGTCGCCTCGGCGGGCCGTAGCTCGCCCGCCAGGACTGCGTACGCGACGAAGGCGAAGAACCACGGGAGATAGAGATAGAACCAGTGGGTGAGGACGACCTCGAAGCCGATCAGCAGGGCAGCCGTCAGGGCCGCGAGCTGGAGGGGAGACTTCTTCCGGGGTAGGACGGCAAGCACGATCGCGCCGCCGAGGACGACGGCGTCGAGCACCTTCTGCAACCAGGACAGGCCGGGGATGCCGGCGGCGTGGTACTGGCCCCAGTCCCACAGCGAGAAGGGCGAGTCCCGCTCGACCTGCGTCGGAACCGTCCGCTTCCAGAACTCGTGCGCGGCATGGAGGGGGTTCGGCTCCAGGAAGAGGACCCAGAACGCGAGCACCGTCGCGACGGCGAACCCGCCGATGAACCACAGGCCGGTGCGCCGGGTGCGCCGGAACTCCGGGTAGGTCAGCCACATCGGCGCGACGATCAGCGCTGCGAACTTCGTCCAGCCGGCGAGCCCGGCAAAGAGGCCACGGGCCCAGTGCGAGGTCGAGAGCCAGAACCCGAAGATCAGGAACGCGGGCATGATCGCGTCGTTCGTGTTCGACTGCGAGACGTACTGGGTGAACGGGTAGGCGGCCCATGCAAAGGCCAGCGTCACCCCTAATCGGTTGCCTCCGAATCGCCTCCCGACGAGGCCGAGGCCGATCAGGCAGAGCAGGTCGAAGGCGATCGAGGTGAAGTGGGCCGAAGGTAAGTCGTCCCACTTCCCGGTCCAGCCGAAGATCCAGTAGCCGGGCAGGTAGGACTGGTAGAGGACGGGGCCGTACGTGTCGCCGGACGGGTTGGCCGCCTCGCAGCGGCCGTTCGTCTGGATGCGCTCCCGGATCTCGCCGTTGCGGTCGGCCGGCCCGCAGGGCTTCAGGTCGTCCTCGATCGGGAAATTGCCGTACGGCGACTGGCCGGTCGAGATCCGCTGGGCGCCGATCGGCCCCGCGAACCCGGCGTCGATCACGTTCGAGTCGCGGACGTTCAGTCCGATCTTGAAGCCGCCGAGGAACACCGTCGCCGCGGCCAGCACCCAGATCGGCCAGACCGGGCGCGAGGTGGGCGGCGGCCGGTCACGGATCCCGATCCACAGCGTGCGCGCGAGCAGGTAGGCGAGGCCCGGGGTAGACGAGCGAGGCGCTCGCGAAGATGTGGCCGTGGTTGAAGTACCAGAGCGAGACCGAGAACGAGAGCAACGCCAGCAGGTCGAGGTTCCGCAGGCTGAACGGCCGGCGTAGGTCGCCGAGGCCGAGCAGGAAGGCCGCGCAGAAGCCGAGCCAGACCGGGAGGCTGTTGATCTTCTTGCCGCCGAAGGCGCCGTTGCCGCCGCGCGCCATCGCCCAGGCGACCTGCGGGCCGGTGAAGGCCTCGGTGACGATCGCGCTCAGGTCGTCCACGCGCCCGCCCGCGATCTGCCCCGCCTTGCCCGACCAGACCTTCGCGTCCCAGTCGCGGTACTTCGAGTCGTACGTCGCCTGCTTGACCAGGGTCTTCTTCGGATAGCGGGCGAGCCAGTGCTTCACCTTCGGCACGGACATGAAGGCGAGCAGCGCCTGCTGCTCGGTCAGCACCGGCTTGGGCGCGGCGGGCGCGTAAGGCACCTTGACGAGCCGGCCCTGCTCGTCGTAGACCGGGCCGCGAGGCGGCGGGCTCGCCGCGTGGGCGGCAGCCGTGAGCGTAAGGGCGAGAAGCGCTGCGGCTGCGGCTGCGGCGGCTCGCGTCACCGCTAGGGGCGGAACGACCAGAGCTTGTTCGCGGTGAAGCTGAACGGCATCACGAGAATGATCGCAATTGCCTGCGCCACGATCTTGCCCGCCCCGAGCGCAACCAGCCCGCGGAGGATCAGGAGATTGAGCCCCAGCGCGGCAAGGGAGACGAGGAAGAAACGCATCCCCTGGTAATAGACGTGCCCCCGGCGGTGGCGGAACGTCCACTGGCGGTTCCAGAGGTAGTTGTTCGAGACCGCGACGATGAACGAGCAGGCGGCTGCCGGCAGGTAGTGCATGCCGGCGCCTTTCAGCAGGGCGATGTAGACGGCGAGGTTGAGGACGTAGCCGCTCGCCCCGACGACCGAGAACTTGACCAGCTCGATCCAGTTCTGAGGACGGCGCAGGGCCTGGCCCGCACGCTCGGCCGCGATGCCCGCTGCGGTCGTTCGGGCCACGCCGCGAGGGTAGCGCAATGCCGGGCTAGGAAAAGCCCTGCTCGCCGACGAGCGGGACGAAGCGGCAGGGTACGGAGCGGATCACGGCGGGCCCTTCCGGGCTGTGCACGACGATGTGAAGCTCCTGGCCGTGGCGGCCGCCGACGGGGATCGCCATTCGGCCGCCGGGCTCGAGCTGCTCGTACAGAGAGCGAGGCACCTCCGGCGCCGCGGCGGCGACGGCGATCGCGGCGAACGGCGCCTGCTCGGGCAGTCCGAGCGTGCCGTCGCCGACGTGCACCTGGACGCGGTCGTAGCCCGCTGCGACGAGTGCCGCGCGCGCGGCCTCGGCAAGCGCCGGCAGACGCTCGATCGTGTGCACCTCGGCCGCCAACTCGGCGAGCACCGCAGCCTGGTACCCGGAGCCCGTACCGACGTCGAGCACTCGCTCGCCCCCGCGCAACGCCAGCACCTCGCAGATGCGGGCGACCATGTACGGCTGGGAGATCGTCTGGCCCTCGGCGATCGGCAGGGCGGCGTCGGCGTACGCGCGGCGGCGCTGCTGCTCGGGGACGAAGAGCTCACGCGGGACACGCTCCATGGCCGCCAGCACGCGCTCGTCCCTGATGTCGCGGCCGCGAAGCTGGTCGTCCGCCATCCGCCGGCGGGCGGCCGCGAGCTCGTCAGACGACACCGGCGGCGACCGCGAACCGGGCGACGACGGCCGGGGCGATCCCGGTGATGCTCGCGGGCGGCGCCTCGATCCCGACCGCGAGCATCGGGACCTCGGAGTCGCCGGTGCAGAGCGACCCGTGGCTGCCGCCGCCGGCGTGATGGCGACCGCCGAGGTCGGTGAACTCCCAGCCCTCCCTGGCCGAGACGAGCACGTCGCCCGCGTTCGGGTTGGCGAGCGCGGCCCACGCGCGCGCAAAGGTGTCATCGTCGGGACCGAAGCGGACCTCGTCGCGGTCCTGCCTGGCGACGGCGGCCTCGTCCTCGCGGAAGAAGACGACGTCGACCGCCTCGTGGCCGTCGAGGCGCTCGGCGAGCGCGCGGGTCTCTTCGCGGCAGCCCGGCAAGCGGTACACCTGGCCCGCGCGATTGGAGGCGCAGACGGCGACATCCGCGCGCAGCTCCCGCCCGCGGAAGAGGCGGAGGTCGGCGTAGGCGGACTCGAGCGGAAGCAGCGCTGTGCACCTCGGTCTGGCCGTGGTCGGAGCAGAGGATCACGTCGTAGCGCTCGAGGAACTCGTCCGGCCCACCGGCCGCCTCGAGCAGCGCGCCGACCGCGCGGTCGGCGTCGCCGAGCTTCGCGGCGGCGCCTTCCGGGCCGAGCGAGTGCGAGGCGTAGTCGTAGTCCGAGAGGTAGAAGACGAGGAAGTCGAAGCCGTCGCGGGTGACGAGCCAGCGGCCGACGGCGGCCGCGTAGGCGTCGATCGTCCCCGCCGCGCGCTTCCGGACGGCCAGCGGCGCGCCGGTCTCGTCCGACTCGAACAGGTTGTAGAAGAAGAAGCGCTCCGGGCCGAACGCGGTGCGCGTCACACCGGGCAGGACGGTCCGGTGCTCGGTGCGCCCGCGGTAGCAGGTGAAGTTGACCGCGGCCGTGGTCAGGCCCGTGTCGTGGAGCGACTCGAACACGGTCGTGGCGCCGGGCGAGAGGTGCCGGCCGTTCATGTTGAAGATCGTGTCCAGGATCGAGCGCCTTGTTCCGGCGGCGACGACGGCGCCGAAGGAGGAGCCGTACTCGATCAGGCGGCGCTCTTCCCGGTCGTACCAGACGAGGTGCGGGATGTGGTGGCCGTCCGGATGCGAGCCGGTGGCGATCGAGGAGGCGCAGACCGGCGTCAGCGAGGGGAAGGTCGAGAGCGCGCGGCGGTATGTGCCCTCGCCGGCGAGGAAGGACAGCGAGGGCGCGTCCCCGCTCTCGACCGCTCGCTCGAAGACGGCCGGGGTCAGGCCGTCGATCACGATCAGGACGAGCTTTTTCAATCTTTGGCGAGGATCCGGAGCCCGGCGTAGCGCCGGTCGCCGCGCCGCCGCATTCGGTGGGCGAACAGCGGCACGAGCACCGCCTCCGCGTAGCCGAGACCCGGAACGAAGGCGAGCGCGGCGACACCCACTCCCGCGAGCGCGACGATCGCGCCGACACCGAAGCGTGTCCCGCCGCCGCGGAGTGCGCCGGCGACGATCGGCACCGAGGACAGCGCGCCGAGGAACCCGCCGATCGCCGCCCCCGGCCGCCTCGCCCCAGCCGCCGACGAGCAGCCCGATCCCGATCCCGGCTGCGACACCGAGCACGGCGGCGAGTCCGGCGATCGCCCCGGGGCGTCCCTGGGGGAGCACCGCGCCGATCACGATCCCGGCTGCGACTCCGAGGCCGGTCGCGACCCCGATCCAGTACCAGGCGCCCATCCGAGGGGCCAGTCTAGCCCGACGTTGACGGACTCCTTACAGAATTCCCGTTTTGCCGGGCTCCATCCCGGGGACAAGCGGTTCATGGCCGAGACCCCGCTGCTCGCCTTTTTCACCGAGCCGACGTCAGGCCCGGCGAGGCGAATGGAGAGTTTGCTCGCGCACCTCGCCCGCAAGGAGCGAGGCAGGCTTCGCGTGACCCGCGTCGACGTCGGCGAGAAGCCCGATGTGGCGCAACGTCTCAACGTCGAGACCGTTCCCACACTCCTCCTGATCAAGGGGAAGCGCGTGGTCGGGCGGCTCGAGGGACGGGTCAGCGCACCGCGCATCGAGCGGTTGCTCGAGCAGCATCTGGAAGAGTCAGAGGAAGTCGCGGCCTAGTACAGCCCGGCCGGGCTTTCGAGGCGGCGGATCACCGCCAGCCCGAACTCGCTCGCCCGCGCACCGTCGATCGACCCGATGGTCGAAGGTGACGGCGATCGTGCCGGTCTTCCTGACGACGACCTCGCCGTCCCGCACGACCGGGCGCGGGGCGATGCGACCGATCCCCATGATCGCGACCTCGGGGTAGTTGACGATCGGCGTGTGAAACAGGCCGCCGAGCTTGCCGGCGCTCGTCACCGTGAAGGTCGAGCCGCGCAGCTCCTCGGGCGCGAGGGCGCCGGCACGAGCTGCGTCGGCGAGGCGCGCGACCTCGTCGGCGAGATCGGCGAGGGAGCGCGAGTCGCAGCCGCGCACGACCGGGACGACCAGCGCCCTGGTCGGTCTGCACGGCGACCCCGATGTCGTACCGGTCGAGATAGACGATCTCGTCGCCCTCGAGCCGCGCGTTCAGCTCCGGGTACTCCTGCAGCGAGAGCGCGGCCGCCTTCAGAGCGGCCGGGACGAGCAGCTTCAGGTCGAGCTCCTCGAAGTCGCACTCCTCGACCCAGGTGACCGGCGGCACCTCGCGGTGCGTTCGCGCCATGTGCTCGGCGATCAGCCGGCGAACGCCTCGCAGCTTCTCCCGCCGTTCGCCGTCTGCGGGTGCCGTCGCACCCGCCGCCTCACGGACATCCTCTTCCGTGACCCGGCCGTCGGGACCTGTTCCGGTGACCGCGTCGAGATCGACGCCCAGCTGTCGCGCAATGTTGCGTACCAGGGGTGTGGCCCGCGCTTTCGCCGCTACGGCCTCGCTCCGGACGAAGTCGTCCGCCGAGGGCGGGACTTCGTCCGGCGACTCGCCGATCACCACGAGCACCGTCCCCACCGGCACGACCTCGCCCTCGGCGACGAGGATCCGCGCGACCTTCCCCGCCGCCGGGGACGGGATCTCGACCGTCGTCTTGTCGGTCTGGATCTCGACCAGCGGGTCGTCCTCGGCGATCTCCTGGCCCTCCTGGACGAGCCAGCGGGCGACCTCGCCCTCGGTCAGACCCTCGCCGAGGTCCGGGAGCTTGAACTCGTACGCCATTAGAACTCGGTCAGCAGGCGCTGCGCCGCCGCGACGACCCGGTCGGCCGACGGCATGTACGCGTCCTCGATCTGCCAGTACGGATACGGGACGTCGAAGCCGGTGACGCGAAGCACCGGGCCGCGGAGGTCGAGGATCGCCTTCTCGGCGACGACCGCGGCGAGCTCCGCGCCGAAGCCGGCGACCCGCGGCGCCTCCTGGACGATCACGACGCGGCCGGTCTTCGCGACCGACGCGAGCAGCGTCTCCTCGTCGAGCGGCTTCAGCGAGCGGACGTCGAGGATCTCCACCGACGCGTCGAGTCGGTCCGCGGCCTGCTCGGCGACCGGCACCATCGCGCCGTAGGCGACGAGCGTCAGATCGCTGCCCTCGCGGGCGACCCGCATCTCTCCGAGCGGGACGACGTGCTCGCCCTCCGGCACCTCGCCGCGGGCGGTGCGGTAGACGAACTTCGGCTCGAGCACGACGACCGGGTCGGGATCGCGGATCGCCGCCGCCAGCAGCCCCTTGGCGTCGGCGGGCGTGGACGGGATCGCGACCTTCACCCCCGGCGTGTGGACGTAGTACGCCTCGGGCGAGTCGTCGTGCAGCTCCGGCGCGCGCACGCCGCCGCCGTACGGCATGCGGACGACGAGCGGAAACTCCATCCCACCGCGCGTGCGCCACCGGTAGCGCCCGACGTGGTTGATCAGCTGGTCGAGGCAGGGGTACGAGAACGCGTCGTACTGCATCTCGACAACCGGCCGCCAACCGGCCATGCACAGGCCCACCGCCGTGCCGAGGATCCCGGCCTCGGCCAGGGGAGTGTCGACGCAGCGGTCCGCCCCGAACCGGTCGAGAAGCCCGGCCGACGCGCGGAACACCCCACCGGCGCGTCCGACGTCCTGGCCCATCACGAGCACCGCGTCGTCGCGCGCCATCTCGGTGTGCAGCGCGTCGTTCACCGCCTCGACCAGGGTCAGCTCAGCCAAGCCAGCCCTCCCTGAGCCCCGGAGGCGGCTCGACGTAGGCGTACTCGAAGATCAGCTCGGGGTCGGCAGGCGGCTCGGCCTCGGCCGCGGCGATCCCCTCCCGCATCGCCTCCGCCGCCTCGTTCTTCACACGCTCGACTGACGCGTCGTCGAGGACGCCCTGCCGGCGCAGGTAACCCTCGTACCGCCCCAGGCACTCCTGCGCCCGCGCCTCCTCGACGCGCTCCGCATCGATGTACGCGGTCGGATCGTCGGCGGTCGCGTGCGGCGCCGAGCGGTAGGTGACCGCCTCGATCAGCGTCGGGCCCTCGCCGGCCCGTGCGCGCTCGACCGCCTCGCGTGTCGCGTCGAAGACGGCGAGCACGTCCGCCCCATCCACGCGCAGCCCCGGCATGCCGTAGCCGATCGCCTTGTCTGCGAGCGTCGGTGCGGCCGTCTGAGCGGACAGGGGCGTCGAGATCGCCCACTGGTTGTTGTTGCAGAAGAGAACGAGCGGCGCGCGGAAGCACGCCGGCGAAGTTCGCGCCCTCGTGGAACGCGCCCTCTGACGTGGCGCCGTCGCCGAAGTAGACGATCGCGACCGTCTTCTCGCCACGCAGCTTCTTCCCCCACGCGAGCCCGGCCGCGTGCGGCACGTGCGTCGCGATCGGGACGCAGATCGAGGCGAGGTTGTAGTCGAGCGGGTTCCACCACCCGGCCGGATGGCCGCGCCACCACGAGAGCACCGTCGCCGGGGGCATCCCGCGCAGGAGGCCGATCGCCGACTCGCGGTACGACGGGAAGATCCAGTCGTCGCGCTCGAGCGCATAGTGCGAGCCGACCTGCATCGCCTCGTGGTTCCAGAAGATCGCGTACGTGCCGATGCGACCCTGGCGGTGGTAGACGAGCGAGCGCTCGTCGTAGGTCCTCAGGAGGACGAGTTGCCGGTAGAGCTCGAGAAAGTCGCTCTCGTCGAGGCCCTCGACCTCGCCGTCGGGCACGCTCTCGCCGTCGCCGATCACACGGCGAAGCCCGCGCGCGGCCGGAAGCACCTGAGCCACGGGGGCAATGTATCGGCAAGTGCGTTCGACCTAGACGAGCACGTCGATCGCGTTCCGCTCCGCCTCGAAAACCGCCTCGGTCACGTCGCCGAGGTCCTCGCCGTCCGCCTGGAGCGGCAGCGGCTCGTCGCAGCGAACGACGACCCGGTCGGCGTCGTGCAGCGTGAGCACGCCCGGTGCGCCGGCGATCCCGCGGCCGACCGAGAGCCGGCCGGCAAGCCGCACCGCCGTCGCCCGGCCGGCGCGCTCGGGCGCGGTCACGTCGAGACCGAGCTCGAACCGCGCCTCGGGCGAGAAGCGCAGCGGGACCGGCCCCGCGTACGAGAACACGGCGTCGTTCGAGACGAAGACGAGCGCCGCGCGGCCGAGACCCTCGAGGTCGAGCCGCTGCTCGTAGCCGGAGAGCAGGCGCCGCGCCACCACCCGCGCGTAGGCGAGGTCGCCCGGACGGCGGCCGTCCCGGCCGCGCTGGATCGTGTCCAGCTCGCGGACCGCCTCCGAGTCGACGCCGATCCCGGCGGCAAAGGCAAACCTCCGCCCGTTGACCCGCCCCAGCGAGATCCGGCGCGGGGTCTGCGCGGCCGCAGGATCCTCCGGCGCCCGGATCGCGCGGGCGAAGACGTTCGTGTGGCCGCCGGCGATCACCCCCAGCGGCCTGCCGGCCGGGAGCCCGTTCACCACCTCGTTGACGACGCCGTCGCCGCCGAGGACGAAGACCGCGTCACCGACCGCGCTCGCCGCGAGCTCGGTCGCATGACCGCGCCGTTCCGTGAGCAGCGTCTCGACGGCCCCGAGGCGCTCCTCGACGAGGCGCACGCGCTCCTCGGTCACCCGGCTCGCGAACGGATTGACGATCAGGCTCGCCCGCATGCCGCCGAGGATACGGCCCTCGCTCCCGCTACGCGGGAGTCGAGTAGCCGCGCATCCCGTCGACGAGCAGCGCGAAGAAGCGGTCGGCGATCTCGTCCGTGTCGCGGCCGGGCTGGAGCCACGTGTATGCCCAGTTCGCCGCCGAGAGCAGGAGCAGCGCCGCGGCGGTCTCGTCCAGGTCGGCGCGGAGCTCGCTGAGCTCGCGCCCCTCGCGGAAGAGCTCGCGGATCCGCTCCTCGTACCGCCGCCGCTCGGCGACGATCTCGTCGCGGCGCGCGCCCTCGAGGTAGCGCCACTCCTGGACGAAGACGGTGGCGACGTCGAGCTGCTCGGCCACGACCCGGAGGTGGCCGCGGAGGGCGAGGCGGATCTTCTCGACCGCCTGCGTGTCCTCGGGGATCGCGTCGAGCGCGGCGTGGAAGGCGTCGGCGCCCTCGCGCATCGTCTCGTAGAGCAAGTCCTCCTTCGAGGCGATGTGCGCGTAGAGCGAGCCCTTCTGGACGCCCATCGCCTCGGCGATGTCGCCGATCGAGGTGCCGTGGTAGCCCTTCTGGGCGAAGAGCCGCGCAGCCTCGCGGGTGAGCTCGCGGCGGCGGGTGCTCACGGGTTCTCTGTCATACTTCCGAACGATCGTTAGGCATGGATTCCCCGCCTACTGAAGCCGAATTCCTCGAGTACGTCCAGTCCGGCGGCCAGGTCGAGGTCGACGACTGGATGCCGGAGGAGTACCGCGCGAAGCTGATCAAGTTCATCGAGATGCACGGGAACTCGGAGCTGATGGGCGTCCTCCCTGAGCGCGAGTGGATCCTCAAGGCTCCGACGCTACAGCGCAAGCTGGCGCTGACGGCGAAGGTGCAGGACGAGGTCGGCCACTCGCAGCTGATCTACCGCGTGGTCGAGGACCTGGGCAAGCCGCGCGAGCAGTGCCTCGCCGACCTGATCTCCGGCAAGTCGAAGTTCCACAACGTCTTCCACTACCCGACTGTTTCCTGGGGAGACGTGGGAGTCATAGCGTGGCTCGTCGACGCGGCGGCGATCATCTCCCAGAAGGCGCTGCTCAAGTGCTCGTACGCGCCGTACGCGCGGATCATGAAGAAGATCTGCTGGGAGGAGTCGTTCCACATCCTCCACGGCCGCGACGTCGTGCTGACGATGATGAACGGCACCGACGAGCAGCGGGAGCTCGTCCAGGAGGCGCTCACGCGCTGGTGGCCGCCGCTGATGCAGTTCCACGGCAACCCGATCGCGGCCGCCGAGGACCCGGTCGTCCAGTGGCGGATCAAGACGCAGGGCAACGAGGAGGCGCGGCAGCAGTTCCTCGACGGCTACGTCCCGCAGATCTGGGAGCTCGGCCTGACCGTGCCCGACCCGAAGCTGCGCAAGCGGCGACGACGGCGTCTGGGAGTACACCGAGCCCGACTGGGACGAGCTGCGCTCGGTCGTGACCGGGCACGGCCCGAAGACGGCCGAGCGGCTCGAGTTCCGGCGCAGCTCGCGCGAGGAGACCGAGTGGGTCCGGCGCGTCGTGCTCGCGGACGCGGCCTAGGTCGATGGTCTGGGAGGTCTTCCGGCAGGAGCGGAAGGGCGTCGCGTTCGAGCACGCCGGCTCGGTGGTCGCGCCCGACGAGGCCTTCGCCCGGGCCTACGCGCACGAGCAGTACGGGCGGCGCGGCGAGTCGGTCGCCCTGTGGGTCGTCCCGCGCGGCTCGATCCTCGAGGTCGAGGACTTCGTCGACGAGCTGAACAGGAACTACCACCGGGTGGACGGCTACTCCCTGAAGGCGAAGCTGGCGGAGGCACGTGGACGAGCGGGCACAACTCCTAGCCCTGGCTGACGACGAGCTCGTCCTCGGCTGGCGGGACTCGGAGTGGACGGGGATCGCGCCGGTGCTCGAGGAGGACGTCGCCTTCTCGTCGATCGCGCAGAACGAGATCGGCCACGCGCGCGCGATCTACCAGCTGCTCTGTCCGGACGACGCCGACGCGCTCGCCTTCGACCGCGAGCCGGCCGAGTACCGCTCCGCGCAACTCGTCGAGCTGCGCTTCGTCCCCGACTGGGCCCGGACGATCGCGCGGCGAGTTCTGTACGAGGCTGCCGACGAGATCCGGCTCGCAGCGCTGAAGGCCTCGTCCGACGAGGCAGTCGCCGGCCTCGCCGCGAAGATCGACAGAGAAGAGGCGTATCACCGGATGCACGCGCAGATGTGGCGCGAGCGCCTGCGCGACGAGGAGCGCTTCGGCATGGCGCTCGAGGAGCTCTGGCCCTACGCGCTCGGGCTCGTCGAGGGCAAGCAGCGCGAGGAGCTCGCGGACCGCTTCGAGCTGCCCGAGTGCGACGCCGTCGAGCGCGGCGCCCACGACGAGGGCTGGCCGGCGCTCTGGGCGGAGATGACCGAGGTGCGCCGCTCCGTCCCGGGGGCGGCCTGGTAACCGTCGAGGAGGTCTGGTCGGCGCTCGCCGAGCTCGAGGACCCGGAGATCCCGGTGATCTCGCTCGTGGACCTCGGCGTCGTCCGCGACGTCCAGGTCGACGGCGAGCGCGTCCACGTCGAGTTCACGCCCGACGTTCCTGGGCTGCCCCGCGCTCGAGGTGATGCGCGCGCAGATGACGGAGGCGATCGAGGGTCTCGGCGCGGAGGCAGACGTCGAGGTCGTCCTCGACGACTCCTGGTCGACCGACAAGATCACGCCGGAAGGCCGCGAGAAGCTGCGCGCGGCCGGCTTCGCCCCACCGGCGCCCCGCGAGGCGACGGCTCCGAAGCTCGTCCAGCTCCAGGGCCAGGCCTTCCGCTGCCCGTACTGCGGCTCGACCGACACGAAGCTGGAGAACATCTTCGGCCCGACTCCGTGCCGGTCGATCCGCTACTGCTCGAGCTGCCGCCAGCCGTTCGAGCAGTTCAAGACGATCTAACTGGCCCGCCATGCGCATGATGGCGATGGGCGGCATCCGCGGCGCGGCGTTCGTGATCCCCGTGTGCCGCCAGGAGTGCGAACTCTGCATATTCCGTGTTACGCCGTGCACGGCCGAGCCGTCCTGGATCAACCCTGCTACCTGCATGCTCAAGACAATCGAGTAAGCCACCCTCGGAAGTAGAGTACCGCAAGTCGACTAGATGTCACGACGTCGTGACATCCGTGTCTCTGCCGAGAAGTTGAAGCCGTCGCGAGTTCAACTGGGGTACCAACCGGCGGCTTCATGGCTTGAGTAGCGGCTTTCTCTAGATCGGCCAGAACTGCTGGAGCTACATACGACGCATGAGGGCGATGAGCGCCGCGGTTCGAGTCCGGCTAGGTCGCAGTTTTTGGATGGCACGCTGAATCCCGGCAAAGTACCTCGACAACTCGGAGGTGGCGATTCGTGCAATCAGCCGCCCGGCGAGGGCGACCCGGGGACGAGCGTCGCCTTCATGCGCTCGAACTCCTCGTTCGTGATCGCTCCTCTGTCGTGGAGCGCGGCGAGGCGTTCGAGCTGGCCGATGGCATCACCGGCCGGAGCGGCGGCCGATACTCGTGGCGGATGCGGGGGAGACAGCCGCGGGCGCAGGCGGCCAGGAGGGGTGCGTTGCCAGGCGATGTCGAGCTCGTCCCAGCGCCAGCCGCCCTCGGGATGCTCCTCCGACGCGCGGCGGCGGATCGCTTCGGTGAGGCCGATGATCACCGCGAACGTGACGAATCGAGAGACGAGCTTGTTCCAGTCAGTGATCGGTGCGGCGATCAAGATCAGCAGGATCGCCAGTGCGTCGATGCCCCAGGCGATCCAGGGGTGCCGGACAAGACCGGGCGCGGCAAAGGCGCGGAACGCGCGCGCGAACCGGCTCGGACCGGCGAGGAAGGCGAGCACCACGGTGATCGTGCCGACGGCGACGGCAGTCCAGGCGATGGCCATGAGCAGGTCGGTCAGGATCAGGTAGGCGGCGCTCACGGCCGGCCGGGCCGGGCGCTGGCCGACGAGAGCGTCGAGCAGCACGCCCTGCAGGACACGGCGGATCACGAACAGGAGCAGCCCCACGATCAATACCCCGGCGCCGCAGCGCAGGATCGCCTCGCGCCGCCAGCCGCGCGCAAGCCAGATCGCGCCCGCGTACAGAGCCACCACGACGAGCAGGAGGAAGAGCGACAGTGCACGCAGGAGCTTCACGCTCTGCCGCACGGTGCTGATCGTCACGTTCGTGTTGTCGAGGACGACGAACTGGCCCGCGTCGGGCGGCAGCTTCGCGGCCACCTGGTCCTCCAGGCCCAGTCGGCCGGCGAGCTGGAGCACGACCGGCCGGAGTTGCAGATACACCTTCTGCCCGGCGCCGGGCTTGTCGTCGACGATGCGCAGGAACTCCGAGTGCGCGAGTCGGGTCGCCGCCTGCACGAGGTTGATCACGGCATCCGTGGCGAGCAGGCGGGTCGCCGCCCGGGTGCCGTAGTCGTTCAGTGCCGCTGCGGCCGGGCCCGCGAGCCCCTTCAGGTTCTTCGGCAGCTGCCTTTGCAGATCCGCCTGGACGTCGACGTTCTCGTAGATCTGGTCGACCAGGAACGCCGCCAGTGCGCTCTGCACCTTGCGGGTTGCGCATCAACTCGGTCGTCGACGCCGTGAAGTTGTTCGTGTCCAGCACCTCACGTTTCACCCAGATCGTCACGGCGCCGATCAGCAGGACCAGCGTCGACACGACGATCAGCAGCCAGACCGCGGTCTTGCGCCGGCGCGTGATCGGGTCCATAGCCTGCTCGTGCTCAGCTGCGGTCTGCGTGGCGGTCGGAGTCGTCTGCTTGCGAGCTCTCATCACTCCCCCCTGTCCGGCAGTGCAGAACGTAAGGCCGAACGGATCTGGTCGAGGTCGTACATGAACGAGTTCCGGGAGGTCGATTGCCGCCGCCGCGCCGCTTCTTCAGGGTGCCTCGACCCGGCCAGTCGTAACCGTGTCACTCGCCGTCATGGTGGCAGGATCGATACGCAAGGCCCTAGCGTCAACCGCGCGTGCCTGGACGGCACTTGGCCCCGTTAGCCGCACTTACGTGCTTCTGCGCGATCGCGAAGACGAGCAGCGAGATGCTGCTGCCGAGGAGTGCGCCGGCGATGACGTCCGTGAGCCAGTGGACTTGCAGGTACGTGCGACTCCAGGCCATGCCGACAACACCGAGGCTGGCGAGCGCCCACCACCATCTGCGGTGCGTGCCAGGTGTCGTGAAGAGCAGGACGAGCGCGACACAAGTCGCGCCTGCGTAGGTGGCATGGCCAGAGGGGAACGAGGCGCCAAAGGGGTGGACGAGCTCATCGGGCGGGCGGGAGCGATCGACCAGCACCTTGAGGAGCGTCGATAGCAGCGGCGCCAGGCTCTCGGCGACGGCAAGCGCGACGAGAGCGAGCCAGCGACGTCGGCGAAGGAGGAGCAGTCCGACGAGCATGAGCGCAATGGCACGACCGACCCCGCGCCCAACCCAGTTGAAGACGAGTGCAAGGTCGGTGAGCAGCGGCGTCTCGAGGTGATGCATCGCCTCGGACCAGCTGCGGTCGAGGCCGAGCGGTCCTGCCGGTACGAGGATGGCGATCAGCACGACGATCGCGAGCATTCCGCTGGCTGCCCAAAGCGCCTGAGCCGGATGGGCGAGAAACGATTCACCTGAAGTACGCGAGGGTCCGTTGCTGCTGTCTCCGGGGCGGACAGCGGACTGCATGGCCTCGCTCGCGCCGAGATCGGCTTCGGGGTCAGGCCCGCCGTGGCTGCGCGCTCGGTGGTTGGTCTTGCGCTTCTGCTCGAGGGCCGTCTTCGTCATGGTCTCCAGCTCCATTCATTGGTGTCCGGCTGTGCCGACACGAACCTGCGGGTACCTCAGAACCATGGCCGGTGCTGCTGCCAGGCGGCTGCCATGCCCGTGATCCGCGCTGCCAACGGCGTGGGTATGCCGAAGCGCAGGAAGGAGCGCGTGACAGTGGGATCCGGCAGATCCCAGACGGTAGACGCCGGGCTCGCTCGGGTAAGCAGCGCGCCTGTGATGGCAGCGGCGCCGGGCGGCGTGGCATCGGTTTGGCATCGACGCGCGGCAGGGTGCGGTGGTCAGAGATGTTCAACGAAAGGAGTGGTCATGGCTCAGGAAAACGTGGTCGTCGTTCGGTTCACGGAGCCGAGCAAGGCCTACCAGGCGCTGAGCGTGCTCAAGGAGTGCGACGCCGACGGTCGGATCGGGCTGGAGTCCGCGGCGGTCGTGGAGCGCACGGCAGCGGGCGAGCTGCAAATTCCCGAGAGCGCCGACAACGTCGGCCTCGTCGGGACTGCGAGCGGCTCGCTGATCGGGATGCTCATCGGTGTCCTCGGTGGCCCGGTCGGAGTCCTGCTCGGCTGGGGCGCCGGCGCGATGATGGGCGGCGCGTTCGACGTCGATCGCGCGGTGACGTCCGATGAGGCCCTGACGGTTCTCGGTCAGGCGATCCCGACGGGATCGACGGCAGTGATCGCGAGCGTCGAGGAGTCGGCGGTCGAGGTGATCGACGGCGAGATGAAGAAGCTCGACGGCGAGGTCACGCGTCGCTCCGTCAACGAGGTCATGGGCGAGCTCGAGGCGGCGGAGGACGCCGCCGATGCCGCCGCGCACGAAGCGCGGCGGGTAGTGCGCGAGACGCGCAAGGCCGAAATCCATGCCGGGATCGACGAGCGCGTGGGAAAGATGAAGGAGAAGCTCCACGTGTCCTGACCCGAGCCGCTTGTGCTCGCCGAAGCCCGCCGGCCGCAAGGCCGGCGGGCTTCGAGTTTCTGGAGTCGGACGATGGGCCCGCTCTCACTGCAGCCGTGCCGACCGCGACACGCCCGCGTGACTTGAGGAGATCCTGACGCGGAGCGTGCCGGGCCGGATGACGAACCGGAGCGGCGGGTCGAGCTCGACCGGCTCGCCGTCGATGCCGGCGTGAACGGGAGCCGTGGCGATCACCTCGAGCTGCTTCGCCGTCCATGTTCGCGCCGCGCTCTGGCCGGCGGCCGGCCGCTCGAGCACGAGGACGCCGAGCTGCCCGCTGTCGAGGGCCGGGCGGGTGCCCGGCGCACGCGGCGGGTCGAAGGAGTAGGGGTTGTTCGACACGAGCACGACGGCGGGGTCGCGATGGACGCGGCCGCCGTCGTCCACGAGCTCCAGGCCGGCTGCGGGCGCGCTTGGTCCGAGCATCTGCGCGGCCGTCTGCGCGAGCGTGCGCGCCTTGGCGTCGCGGTAGGCCGGCTGCCGAACCGCGTCGCCGTAGATCCCGAGCGATACGTTGTTGAGGAAGAGGCGGCCGTTCACCTCGGCCACATCTATGCGGCGTTCGACGCCTTCGGTGAAGGCGTCGAGCGAGCCCACCAGATCGCCGCGGTCGACGCCGACGTCGAGCGCGAAGTGGTTGCGGGTACCGGCCGGAACGCAGACGAACGGGAGCCCGTGCGCGAGAGCGGCTGCGGCTACGACGGCGAGCGACCCGTCCCCGCCGGCGGCGCCGAGCGCGTCCGCGCCGCGCGCCACCGCGTCGTCGACGAGCGCTGCGAGGTCGTCGTCCGGGCGCAGGACGATCACGTTGACGCCGAGCTCGCGCGCCCGCTCGGCGAGGCCGGCGCGCGTCGCCTTGCCGCCACCGGACTTGGGGTTGACAAACAGCACGGGCCGCCGCGGCCGATCCGCGCCGTGGCAGCTGGAATGCTTCATCCGGAGCGACTGAGCCGGGGCGACCGGCGAGGTTGTTCGGTGGGTGGCTCGTGGCCTAACACGAGGACATCTATAGCTCGCAACGCTGAGGTGAACAGGGCCGCGAGGATAATTGGAGTCCTTCGGAGAGCGGCAGCATCGCAATTGCCTACTTGCTCACCAGCGGCTTCATCCGGACGAAGTCGCCGTTGGTCGAGGTCGCAAGCATGAAGTCGGCGAGGTCGGCGCGGGAGATGCCTGGACTCGTGTGAGGCGTGATCGGTCCCGCGTGGTACGTGCCCGTGTGTGGGCCGTCGGTGAAGACGACCGGGCCCCGGACGAGCGTCCAGGCGAGGCCGCTCTCCTCGATCAGGTGAGCCTGCTCACGGTGGTCAAGCACGACGCTCGCGATCGCGATCCGCATGACGAGGCGCGCGAACCGGTAGAAGAGCCCGGGTTGGTCAGCCGTGTCTTCCACGGCGGGCGACGACAGCACGACGAGCCTGTCGACTGCGTCCGCGCGCATGGCCGCGATCACGTTCGCGGTCGCGCGCGCGAGGACGTCGTCGGGCGCACCCTTCGCGTGGCCGAGCGCGCTGACGACTGCGTCGCTTCCGGCGACCGTGCGCTCCACGGCCTCGGCGCTCTTGGCGTCGCCGAGGACGAGCGCGACGCGGTCATCGATCTCGCCGGGCTTCGGCTGTTCGCGTACGAGCGCCGTGACCTCGTGGCCGGCTGCGAGCGCCTGCGTGACGAACTCGCGGCCGACGCTGCCGGTCGCTCCGAGGACTGCCAGCCTCAGGGACGGCTCGCCTTGCTGCTGTGCGTCGGTGGGAAACGGGTTCATCGCGAATCTCCTTTGTCGTCGGGTCGGGAGGAGCGTGCGCCCGGCCGATGCCAAGCGAGTGCCAACGACGGGGCTGCCGGATGCCAAGCGGTGCTCGAGGCGTCCGGGCTTCACCGGCGCGTTCCAGCCTGCGAGACTCGTCCGTGCAGGCCACCCGTCGATGAGCGAACTACTTGAGATCCGGGTTCTCGGCCCGTTCGAGGTTCTCGTGGGCGGGACGCGCGCAGACGTGGGCGGCTCGAAGCGTCAGGCCCTGCTCGCGATGCTCGCGCTCCGGCAGGGTCGGGTAGTGGACGTCGACGGGCTCGTCGACGGTCTCTGGGGCGAGGAACTCCCGGCCGCTCCTCGGAACGCGCTCCATCACCACATCGCCCGCCTCCGCGCCGCGCTCGGAGGGGAGTCGATCGTCGGCACGGCCGACGGGTACGCGCTGAAGGGCGCACGCGTCGATGCGGTCCGGTTCGAGGAGCTGCTCGCGGAGACCCGCGCCGCGCTGCGCGACGGCGACGCCCTTGCAGCGGCAGACGCGGTCGCGTCGGCGCTTGTCCTCTGGCGCGGATCGGCGCTGCAGGGTCTGACGGGCACGGCGTGGTTCAGCGCCGAGGCGCGCCGGCTCGAGACGCTGCGCGTCGACGCGCTCGAGGAGGACTTCGAGATCAGGCTCGCGCTCGGCGAGCATCGGGAGCTCGCGTCGGGGCTTCGGGCGGCGCTCGCGGACAACCCGTTCCGGGAGCGGCTGTGGGGGCAGCTGATGCTGGCGCTCTACCGCAGCGGCCGCCAGGCGGATGCCCTCGACACGTTCCAGGAGGCGCGCCGCGTGCTTGCCGACGAGCTGGGGCTCGAGCCAGGGCCCGAGCTTCGGCGGCTCCAGGAGGCGATCCTCGCGCACGACCCCGCGATCGCGGCCGTTTCGGTCGTCCGCAGGCGCCTTGGCAATCTGCCCGCGCCTGCGACGTCGTTCGTCGGACGCGAGGATGAGCTCGCCCAGGTCTCGGTCGTCCTGCACGAGCACCGCCTCGTGACGCTCACCGGTGCGCCCGGCGTCGGCAAGAGTCGGCTCGCCGTCGAGGCCGCGCGTTCCCTCGAGGCCGAGTTCCCGGACGGCATCTGGCTCGTTGACTTCACGCGCGCGGGCGGCGCGGACGACGCCCTCCGCCTCCTCGCGCACGCCGTCGACGTTCGCGGCTCGGATCCGCTGGCGCGCGTGACTTCGCGGCTTCGCCACGCAGCGGCTCTGGTCGTTCTCGACGCGTGCGAGCACGTGCTCGACGAGGCGGCGCGGATCGCGTCGACGGTCCTTGCGGAGTGTCCTCAGGCCCGGATCCTGGCGACGAGCCGCGAGGCGCTCCACGTCGCGAGCGAGGTGAGACTCCCCGTGGCGCCGCTCGAGGCCGCGGCCGTCGAGCTCTTCCTCGAGCGTGCGCGTGCGGCACGACTCGGATTCGAGCCGGACGACGAGGCTGTCGCGCTCGCTGCCGAGATCGTCCGGCGGGTGGACGGCCTGCCGCTCGCGATCGAGCTCGCCGCCGCGCGCATGAACGTGCTCGGGCTCGCGGAGCTCGCCTCCATCCTCGAGCGGCGCGCGGCACTCCTGGGCGACAGCCCGGCCTCCGACCCGGCCCGCACCGCGCTGCAAGGGCTCGTGGAGTGGAGCTACGACCTCTTGCATGGGGACGAGAAGACGCTGCTACAGCAGCTGGCCGTCCACCGTGGCGGCGCGCCCCTGCCGTCGCTCGTCTCGCTCGCAGCGACGCACAGCCTCAACGAGGCGACCGTCGCGTATCTCGTTTCGGCGCTGGTCGACAAGTCGATCGTGTCGGCCTCCTTCAGCGGGGGCGCCGCCCGCTACGACATGCTCGACACGGTCCGCGAGTACGTGCTCGAGCGTCTCGCCGAGAGCGGCGGGCTCGTAGCCGCCCGCGGCGCGCACGCCCAATACTTCGCGGCGCTGGCCGACGAGGCGCGCGTCGAGCTGCGCGGGCCTGAATGGCTACGCTGGGAACGCCGGCTCGAGCTGGAGAATGACAACCTTTGGGCTGCGCTGGAGTACGCTCGTGACGCACCCGACCCTCCCGTCGCGGTTCGGCTCGGCACGCTGGGGTGGTACTTCGCGCTGGCCGACCGCATCTCCGAGGGACGGCGCTTCCTCGAGCTCGCCCTCTCTGCCACGGACGAGGATGCGCCTGTCGAATTGAGGATCGAGCAGCTCGCCGACCTCTGCTACATCGCAACCGAAGAGTTCGATCTCGGCCCTGCGCTGGCGGCCGGCGAACGCGCGGTTTCGCTTGCCGCGACCGCTGCGACACCGTGGCAGCGCGGCTTCTCGCAACTGATGCTCTCGCTCGCCCTCGGGCAATCGGGCGACGTCGAACGCGCTGCCACGATGTCGGACGACGCGACCGCCGCGTTCGAGACTGCTGAAGACGACTGGGGCATCGCAGCGAGCAGCCTCATTCGCGCGATTGGTGCGGCGCACGCCGGTGACGTCTCTACCGTCGCCGCGACGGCCTCGGTCGCCCGCCGTCACTCGGACGCGATCGGCTACGACGCGTTTCGCGCCCCGGCGCTGCTGCTCGAAGCGTGGGCGGCCGAGGCACGCGGGGAAGACGGGGCCGCGGAGGATGCGTACCGGCGCGCGTTCGAGCTCGCCTGGCGAATCGGGTTCGGTGACCACGCGGCGTTCGCTCTCGCCGGACTCGGAGCGATTGCTCTCGCGAACGGGGACCTACGCAAGGCCGAGGAGCTCCAGCGGCAGGCGCTTGCGACAGCCGAGGCAGCCCAAGCGCCGTGGGTCGCGATCCACGTACGTGTCCACCTCGCTCGGATTGCGGCGGCATCCGGAAACGCGGACGAAGCCGATCGCCTGTACCGCGCGGTCCTCGAGTGGTCGACGATGCAAAGGCCGCACCAGGCGCGCGAGAGCCTCTTCGTCGCGCTCGCCGGCAATCCGGCCACTGCAGCAGAGCGCGGGCTCGCCGAGATCGCCGAGCCGCGCCCCGGCACCGCGCTCACCTAGCTAGCTGGCAGAAGCGCCACCACGCCTGGCAGAGCGTTGGCATCGGCGCGGATGAGTCTTCGTGACGTCAGCAAACAGACGAACAGGAGGCTCGAACATGAGCACCACCACGATCGAGGACCAGCTTGCGGAGGTCCGCCGCCGGATTGCCCGGCTGCGGGTGCTCGCGCAGACCGGCCTCGTCGCGGAGAGAGCGCGGTTCCAGCGCCACCTCGATGCACTGCACCAGGAGGAGGCATCGGCCCTGGCCGCGGTGCACCGGGGGCCCGACGAGGCCGAGCAGAAGCTCGGGCAGCTGAGGACACGGCTCGGCGTCGCCGAGAACTCGCTGGTCGCCGACGTCTCCGATGAGTGGACGACGTTCGCAGCCGCCGTCGAGGACGAGCTCCGCAGCTGGGACACCTACCTAGAGCGGCTGCAGGCGACGGCCGTGGCGAAGGCTGGGAATGCGCGCGAGCGGGCCGAGGCGGCGATTGCCGACGTTCGCACTGAACGGATCGCGGTCTACGACCGCCTCGCGCAGGCGCGAGAGAACGTCAACGGCGCCTGGCTCGAGCAGAGAAACCACGTCAGCTCGGCTCGCGACGAGCTCGAACAGAAGGCCGACGAACTGTCGGCCAGGATCAAGTGAAACGGCCTTTAGACATGAATCTCGAAGCGCTCGAGCTGCGTTTGAGTCTCCGCGAGTTCACCCCCGACAGCGAGTCGCACGAGGTGGCAACGCACGCGGGGCGACCGGTGCTGATCGTGCCGCCGACGCAGAGCGCGTCCTGACCGTGGCGCAACGCGTGCAACTCCAACGCCTATCGCAACGCCACCTCGAGCCGAACCCGGCGCTCGTACGGCACGCCGAGCAACGAGCGCGGAGCATCGAGAACCGGATAGCGGACCGGATCACCGCGTTCGCCGGGTCGATGCCGTTCGTCTACATCCACATCGCCTGGTTCGGCTGCTGGATCGGATTCGGCCTTGAGAAGTACCCGTATGGCCTACTGACGATGATCGTCTCGCTCGAGGCGATCTTCCTTTCGACCTTCGTGATGATCAGCCAGAACCGTGCGGACGCGAAGCGTCAGGCGATCGCCGACGAGCAATGGCAGACCGTCAAGGAAGAAGACAGGCAGAACGAAGAGCTGCTCGAGCTCTCGCGTCAGATCCTCGATCTCACGAAGGCGATTCACGCTGACTCGACCCCGCGACCGGCGGCTTAATGGAGATCCCGGAGGTGGCGCTGACGAAAGGCGACACATCGGGAAGGCGCTCGAGTCTCGCCGGTTCCGGGTGCATGTGCATTGACGGTTCTGCCGATCTTGGTCTCTCGTCCTAGAATTCGATCACGTCCAGATGAGCAGGGAGGTGCCGACATGACCGCGGAAACCGAGAAGGCGATTCTCGCCGGTGGCTGCTTCTGGGGGATGCAGGATCTCTTCAGGCGGCAGCCCGGCGTCCTGTCGACGCGGGTCGGGTACACCGGCGGCGAGGTCGCCGACGCCACCTACG
The DNA here is from genome assembly GCA_963847305.1 of uncultured Actinomycetes bacterium. GTDB lineage: Bacteria > Actinomycetota > Thermoleophilia > Gaiellales > Gaiellaceae > DATBLE01. The sequence goes on from CAWJZI010000018.1 coordinate 179,651, forward strand.
GCAGCCACGAGGGACACGCGGAGGCGATCGAGGTCGTGTTCGATCCAGAGCAGACGTCCTATCGGGACGTGCTCGCGTTCTTCTTCCAGATCCATGACCCGACGACGCTGAACCGTCAGGGCAACGACATCGGGACGAGCTATCGCTCGGCGATCTTCTATCTGGACGAGGAGCAGCGTCGCGTCGCCGAGGAGACGATCGCCGATGTCGACGCGTCGGGCCTCTGGCCCGCCAAGGCGGTGACCGAAGTGGCGCCGGCGGGCGCGTTCTGGGAGGCCGAGCCCGAGCACCAGGACTACCTCGAGCGATATCCCAACGGCTACACCTGCCACTTCCCCCGTCCGAACTGGGTGCTCCCGCGCCGAACCGAGCCGGTCACCGGGTAGCTCCGAGTCGGACGCCTCAGCGATCGCGCACGCGGGCCTTCAAGTTGCGGCCCGTGGGATGTATCAGTCTTGTGAAATTTGTTGCTTGCCCAGACGAGCGTGCATAGACTCGGGGCCCAGTCTCCTACCGACGGAGGTTTCTCATGAGCGTCACCAGTCTGCTTCCTGACGTCGGGGTCGAGCTTCGGGAGGGGTATGCCGAGGTCGGCGATCAGCGGCTGCATTACGTCGAGGCGGGTGATGGGCCGCTCGTTGTCTTACTGCACGGCTTCCCCGAGTTTTGGTTCGGTTGGCGGCGGCAGATCGCGCCGCTCGCAGCGGCGGGCTTTCGTGTGGTCGCTCCGGACACGCGCGGCTACAACCTTTCATCGAAGCCAGAGGGCTTCGAGGCTTACGGCGTCGATCTGCTCGCCGACGACATCCGCGGTCTGATCGGAGAGCTCGGTGCCGAGTCCGCGCTTTTGGTCGGTCACGACTGGGGCGGAACCATTGCCTGGACGACCGCGATGAACCACCCGGAGGTGGTCGACCGGCTCGCGATCCTGAACGCGGCACATCCGCGGCGGCTTGGGGAGGGACTGAAGAACCCGAACCAGCTCCGGAAGTCCTGGTACTTCTTCTTCTTCGCGCTGCCGGGGCTGCCCGAGGACGTAGTGCACGCGCGAGACTGGCACTTCTTCCGGCATTTCCTGGAGGAGGCGAACCCGCCGTACACGCCGGAGGAAATCGAACGCTACGTCGAGGCCTGGTCGCAGGAAGGCGCCGCAGCCGGGATGATCAACTACTACCGCGCCTCCGTGCGACAGTCACAGAAGGAAGCCGCTGCAAAGCTTCGCCCGCTCTCGGCGCCGACACTGGTCATCTGGGGAGAGCGCGATTCCTACCTCGGCTCGGACCTTGCCGAGCCCCACAGCGACGATGTGCCCAACCTCGATCGCGTAGAGCGCCTGGCCGACGCGTCGCACTGGGTGCATCACGACGAAGCCGAACGGGTCAACGAACTGTTGATCGACTTCTTCGCTCCCGCGCTCCGGGCGTAGGCAGCGAACGGCGCGCAGAGGTCGAGTCCGCATGCTCGATCCCAATGCGCTCACCACTTCGTAACACCGGTTGCGTTTAGAGTCCCGGATGGGGTCGATCTCCACCGAGGGGGCGATGGCGAGCACTCGGGAGAGACCTGTCTCTCGCGTTCCAGTCGCTGCAAACCCACTGATGACAGGGGAGGTTGTCAATGAGCGCAACCGTCGAGAACGCAACCGACGTCCGGCCATTCCGCATCGATGGCCGAGACGAGCAAATCGATGATCTGCGCCGTCGTCTCGCCGCGGCGCGCTTGCCCAGCAAGGAGCTTGTCGACGACCGGTCGCAGGGCGTTCAGCTCTCGACGATTCAGGCGCTCGTCCGCTACTGGGAGAACGACTACGACTTCGGGAGGGTCGAGGCGCGGCTGAACGCGCTTTCCTCAGTTCGCGACCGAGATCGACGGCGTGGACATCCACTTCATCCACGTCAGGTCGCAGCACGAGAACGCGCTGCCGCTGATCATGACCCACGGCTGGCCCGGCTCGGTGATCGAGATGATCGACTCCGTCGGCCCGCTCACGGACCCGACCGCGCATGGCGGCAGCGCCGAGGATGCCTTCCACCTCGTGCTGCCTTCCCTGCCCGGGTACGGCTTCTCGGGCGAGCCGGTCGAGATCGGCTGGGACCTGGGCCGGACGGCACGGGCCTGGGCCGAACTCATGCGCCGACTCGGCTACACCCGCTACGTGGCCCAGGGCGGCGACGTGGGCGCCGGCGTCACCGACGCGATGGGCCGCCAGGCACCCGAGGGGCTGGTCGGCATCCACACGAACCTGCTCGTGCCGGCACTGAGCGGCACCATGCCGACGGACACAGACGAGGAACGCGCCGCGGCCGCGCAGATCGCGACCTTCCGGCAGTCCGGAAACGGCTACTTCGTCGAGATGGCCACCCGACCGCAGACGATCGGTTACGCCTTGCTCGACTCCCCGGTCGCCCTGGCCGCCTGGATGATCGACCACGACACCGACGCCTACTACAAGATCGCCCGCGCCTTCGTCGACGGGCAGCCCTCGGGCAACCTCACCCGGGACCACATCCTGGACAACATCACGACGTACTGGCTGACGGGCAGCGGCGCCTCCGCGGCCCGGTCGTACTGGGAGGCCTACGGGCCGGACGCGCCGGCCGCGGGTCGCCAGCCTCTGCCGCCGCCGACGATCCCGTTTGGTTTCACGACGTTCCCCGGTGAGATCTGGCGGACGCCGCGCAGCTGGGTCGAGGCGAGCTATCCCAACGTCATCTACTTCAACGAGGTCGACAAGGGCGGTCACTTCGCCGCCTGGGAAGAGCCTGAGCTCTTCTCGAGCGAGGTGCGGGCGGCGTTCAGGTCGATTCGCTAGATGGCCCTGTTCGAGGGTCTGCGCATATGCACCCACTCACCGGGACGTCCGAGTGGCTCAACTCCGAGCCACTCGGCCCGGACAAGACGCGGGACAGCGGGCGCGTGACTGCCAAAGCCGCCCGCTGACCGCCAGCTCCTAGTAGGTCTTGGTACCCCATTTGGTACCCACTTCAGCTGACTCAGGGTGATCCAAGACCGCCCCAGATCACCAAACAGAACGTCACCGACGCCACGTGGCCTACCTGATTGCTTCAAGACGATCTAGCCGGGGGCGGCGAGGCCCGGGTGTGGCGAGCAGTCGACGTTCCCGTCGGCCACGTCGAAAGAGGCGTGCTGGAAGCTGGAGTACGACGGTTTCCGCTGCCAGTTGGCCCACAACAGGCCCGACTGCCACCCCGTCAGGGTGCGCTCGTCTGCGAGCAAGAAGTTGAAGAAGGCGCCCACATATGGCTGGCAGTAGGCCAGGCGAACCGCGTCGGAGAGCTGAGAGGCCTGGTCGACGGCGAGCCCATCGCCCGCGACTTGTCGCCCGCGCGAGGAGACGGCGGCGAGCGCAAACGAGTCGCTCTCCCTGCCGACGTAAGCAGTGGCGAACCGACGATCGATACGGGTCTGAAAGCCGTCCTCCATGTACCAGATCGAGAGCCCTTCGCCCGGCACCGGCTGCGCCGTTTCCGAGAACTCGTCCGTCAGGACGCGGATGAGCTTCGCGTAGTCGCCTTGACCGATCGTCCCGCCCGGATGCGTCGCCCAGGGTGCCTCGGCGGAGGTATTCGGGTACGGGTTGTGGCCGACCGTGTCGAAGATCGGTCGCGCGCGACCGCTCCTCCGATAGGCCGCGCCAATGTCCCGGTACCACTGCAGCGGCGAATGCGACGGCCGCTCGGCGTCCGGGTCGTCATTGCCGCGCGGCGCACTCGCAGCGATCACGTTCACGTCGCGGCGCAACGCATGCAGCTCGTCCCAGCACTCCTCGAGCAGGGCCTCGTACGCCGTGGCTGCGGCATCCCGTCCGTCCGGCGTGTACTGCGGTCGCCAGAATTTGCCCGAATTCGGCTCGTTCCAGATCACCACGTCGCGCGCACGGCCGGCGCGCAGCAGCAGCCTGCCTACGAAGCCGCAGTACTGTCGCCGGCGGCGGGCGATCTGCGGCGCGCCGTGAGCCCGGGAGTAGACCGCGAGGACGAGACGGCGTCCGCCGGCGGTGCGGATCGCCCGGCGGAGCGCCACCAGCGTCGGCCCCCGCGGCGCGCTTTGACCCGGCGACCACCGGATCGTCACCCGAACGGCGCTCACGCCGAGCCGGTACATGTGCCGGGCGGCCAACTTGCCCCGCTCCGGCGACCACTTCATGCTGTCTTCGGAGACGCCGACGAGCAGCCCGTCCCCGGCGGTGGCGGTCGAACAGAGCACGGCGGCAAGCACCGCGCACACTGCGACGGTCCTCCTCATCTCCCGCCGCAATTCTCTGAGGTTGCCGCAGGCGGTTCAATAGGCCGACCGGCCTATGACGAGTGTTCAGACGGAAAGCGGCCCGCTTCCCTAACCAGGCGCATCGACCGGCTCAGAGAACGCCATGAGGCCCCTACGGGCGAGACCCCTAGCCCGCGGGCGTGATCGTGCCGAACAGGCCCCGGACACCTTCCTCGGTCTCGTCGTGCCAGGTATGCGGACCCGCCGTGAAGTAGAGCGCTTCCTTGGGCCCAGCCGACGCCCCGTTGCCGAACTCGAGCCCCCAGAGGCCGTTGATCTCGAGGATCTGCTGATTCGGCGTTCGCAACGCGCCCAGATAAACCCACCGGTTCGTAGCGCGCTCCTGGTAGACGTTGATGCGGCCGTCCCCGAAGTTGCCGACGAGCAGATCGCCTCCGAACTTCCCGAACGTGGGCGGCGCGAGCGCGACGTCGACCGGCTGGTTCAGCGGGCCCATCCGTCCGACGCGTGCGAGCAACTTTCCTCTCAGGTCGAAGACGTCCACATACCCGCCGGTCGGTGCAGTCGTTGCCGTTGGCCGGGGCGGGCGAAGCGTAGGTGACGAAGATCCGCCCGCCGATCGCCTGGATCCCGAACTCGTTGTACCAGGCGGGGATCTTGGGGTCGACGAAGGCGCCCTTCCACCTGATCGGGCGCCAGTTGGCATCGAAGACGTCCACGCGTCCGTTATGGAAGTCGGCCGCGTAGAGGTACGTGGAGCCGTCTGGCGCCGTAGCCTGGGCGAGCCCGCGATAGACGGCCCCCCGATGAGAGTTGTCGACCGCAACCTCCGTGGCGTTGGAGTCCTCGGTGGGAACGCTTCCGGCCCAGCCGCGGATCCTCCCGTCCTCGCACGCGTAGATGAAGCGCGCGGGCGCCGCCGCCGGGCCATCCGTGACGACGAACCCGGTGGTGCCGTTGAAGACGACGCCGGTCGGGCCTCCGGCCACGGTCACCACGCGCGCCAGCTTCCGCCCCGTTCCGTCGTAGACCGTGCTCGTCTCGGTGGCCTCGTTCGCGATCCACCAGGGACCCGTCTGGCTCGCGGCGAGGCCCCAGGCGTTGACGAGGTTCGAGTCGACCGTAGTGCCGGCGAGAGAGCCGTCCGAAACGAGACCACGAACGACGAACGCGTTCACGCCGGCGACCCGCTGAGCGGACGAGGCCGGCGCCACCGTGCTGAGGACTACCGCGAGGGCGAACGCCAGGATCCAGAGGCAACGGTTCGTCGCCACGCGCACAATCATCCCACGAGTAAGTCGCCAGCTGAAGGGTGATTCAAGGTGATCGAGCATGACCTGGCGGAGCGTTCCGTGAAAGCGGAGGTGGCGGCCCTCAAAGTTGATCCGTTTGGATCATTTGAGCCATCGGCATCCCGACCTAGGATCCGCCGATCCGAGATCGTGAGGGGAGGGACGCACGTCGATGAGAACGGGAAGGGTCTGGGTTCTCCTTGTGGGGCTGGCCGTGGCCTCAGCCTGGACGGCCTCCGCACTGTCATCGTCCTCCGGCCGGCCGGTGGATCTTGGGAGAAATGGATTCGGCCTGCACATGAAGCTGGCGCTGCCAGGCATTGGCGGCTGCTGCCATCGGATCCGAACGGGCCGCCGGCGAGCGAGGCGATCGCATTGGTCCACATGGGAACCCCGGCCACGGACGAGGCACAGTGGTGGGGACCAGACATCCTGCTCGTCAACGGTGCCCGGGTCCATCGCCCTGCTGACGCCGTTTCAGCGCAGCCCGCGACTCCGGACCCGTCGAAGTTCATTCCCTGGCCGTCCGACTTCCTTCGCTACCTCTCGGCGCTTCACGGTGTCAAAGTCATTTCTCCTCCCAGGCCGGTTAGGGTCGGCGGCGTTCGCGGAACGCAGCTCACGATCCAGACCCCACCGATGCACCCGATCATCTGGCTCAAAGGGGACCATGGGTGGATAGGCGGAGGTCCCTCTGGAGTCGAGCCGGCCTCGACGAGGCAGTTCGTTCTCCTGGACGTAAAAGGGAAGAAGCTCCTGCTCGTGTTCGCCGACACTGCCGCCCGGTTCAAGAGTCGGTGGCCGATGGTCCAGCAGCTCTTCCGCTCGATCCAGTTCTGAGTCCGCGGTAGCCTCGGCCGCGTGGCCGAGGGGCAGCCGCCGGCTTGCGCCCGGTGCGGCCCGACGACCCCGCCTCCAGAAGCTCGGCCTCCGCGACCGGGTTCAGGTCGTGATCTACGCGTACGAGGGCGGACTGATCACGCCGGGTCCACCGAAACCTGAGCGCGATCTAGCTCAGAGCAGACCCGTCGCGACTGCTCTGCGGCCTTTCAGCCGACGCGGCCGACGCCTCGAGGATGACGTCTGCGATCGCTTTGGGTACCTCGTTCGGCAGGAAGAACACGTGGCCCGGGATGGTCACGAGGTGCGCGTGCGGGCACGCCTCGAGCGTGCGGCGCTCGTCGACGGTCAGCCCGCCGTCGCCCTTCTCGGCGTGGACGATCCACGTCGGGACGCCGGCCCGGCACAGCCGCTCGGCGGGACGTTCGTGCCGCTGCAGCCATCGCACGTATTCGCGCAGCCCCTGCCGCATGTGCTGCGGAACGTTCTTGCGGAAGTCCTCGCGCAACTCGGCCTGGCGTTCGGCGGAGACCGGGATGCGCTTGACCATCGAGGCCGCCCCCTTGGCCAGGACGGCCGCGGGCAGGCTGCCCAGCACGCTGCCGAGCCGGACAATCGCGCGGAAGAACGCGGGCTCGTCCTCGGCCGACAGACTGATGCCGAGCAGGACGGCCGGCCCGGTGAAGCCGCCCGAGGACGACCATCTCGAGCGCGACGGACGCGCCCATGCTGAACCCGACCACGACGTCGGCGCCGACCTTCGTCGCCAGCTCGGCCGCGAGCCGCGCATAGTTTTCGATGCTGTAGTCGTCCGGCGGCGGCGCGCCGGCGTGGCCGGGCAACGTCGCGGCGACCAGGCGCATGCCTGCGAGAGCGGGTTCCGCCATCACCTCGGCATAGGAACCCGCGCTGCACATGCCGCCGGGAAGCAGCAGCACGGTGTGCTCGGCATCGAGTGGACCTGCCTCGCGAAGCTCCCAGTCAACCTGTTCGCGCTCCATCATGATGCTCGGAAAAATAGGTAGAGACAGCCGCCCGGTCAATCGGCGACTCCATCTGAGGAAAGGGGCCTGGATGAAGGAGAAGGCGGCAACGAAGCCCGCGGCGCCGGGCTTTGTCGTTCTGCATCGGGTCGGGAAGGACGAATGGCGGCTCCTGGGCGAGGTGCCCCGGAAGCGGGGCCTGCCGGCGAGGGCAGCACGGACCCAGGCGATCCTCGACGCCACGAACGGCGCGGCGAAGACCGGCGAGAGCTACGCCGCGGTACTACGTAGTGAATGGCGGATCGCCATGGACTGGGCCCGGCCGAATAGACAAACGGAAGCGGGGCCGAAGCCCCGCTTCCGTTGCCAGCTGCGATCGAGACCTACGCCGCCTGCGCCAGTTCCGCGCCGGTCGGCATCGACTCGACCTTCGCGGCAGCGCGGCGGACGGGGATCAGGTACGCCGAGGCGACCGCGCCGATCGCGGCGAGCACCGCGCCGACGATCAGGGCGGTGTGCATCCCGCTGACGAAGGACTCGGCCGAGCCCTGGCCGAAGCGCCGCGGCGCCCGGGATCAGCGCGCCGAAGAGCGCGACGCCGACCGCGATCCCGGCCTGGCGGAACGTGTCGTTCACGCCCGCGGCGAGGCCGCTCTGCTCCTGCGGGACGGACCCGAGCGCAACCGCTGCGCCGGCCGGGTTGTAGAGGCCGGTGCCGAGGCCGCCGACGAGCAGCGACGGCATGAGCAGCCACCACGACGACGTCGCCGTCGCGAGCAGGCCGAGCGCCAGCCCGATCGTCACGAACGCCGAGCCCGAAGGCGATCAGCGCTCCAGCCGAGACCTTCTCGAGCAGGGATGCGCTCATGCCGGAGACCACGAAGATCAGCATCGTGGCGGGCAGGTAGACGAGCCCGGCCTGGATCGGCGAGAGATCGAGGATCTGCTGGAGGTACAGCGTCGTGTACAGGAAGATCGCGAAGAACGAGGCCGAGATCGAGAACACGGCGATCTGCGCGCCCGCGAACTCCTTGTTCCGGAAGAGGCCGAGCGGGAGCATCGGCTCCTTGACCCGGGTCTCGATCGCGAGGAAGGCCGCGAGCAGCAGGACTGCGCCGCCGAGCTCGGCCACGATCTGAGCGCTGCCCCAGCCCACCTGGTTCCCGCGCAGGAGGCCGAGCACGAGCAGGAACAGGCCGGCGACGAGCGCCGTCTGGCCGGGCCAGTCGACGCGGCGGGCGTTCGGGTCGCGCGACTCGCGCACCCAGCGGTAGGTGGCCGCGATCGTGGCGATCCCGACCGGGACGTTCACGTAGAACACCCAGCGCCAGCCCAGGTACGAGGTCATCGCGCCGCCGACGGCCGGGCCGACGGCGAACGACGCGCCGATCGTGGCGCCGTAGATGGCGAGCGCCTTCGAGCGTTCCTTCCAGTCGGGGAAGGCGTCCGCGAGCAGCGCGAGCGACGTGGCGAAGAGGATCGCCGCGCCGAGGCCCTGCACCGCGCGGGCGGCGTCGAGCATGGCGATGCTGCCGGCCGCGCCGCACCAGAGCGACGCCCCGGTGAAGACGACGAGCCCGATCACGAAGAGCCGCCGCCGTCCGAACCGGTCGGCGATCGAGCCGGACGTGAGGACGACCGCGGCAAGCGCGACGGTGTAGGCGTCCACGACCCACTGGAGGCCGGAGATCCCGGCGTCGAGGCTGGACGCGATCTTCGGCAGCGCCGTGTTGACGACGGCGATGTCGAGCATGAGCATGGCCGTCGCGAGACACACGACGGCGAGAGTTCCGCGACGGCTGAACATGGCAACCCCTTTCGGTGTCGAGAACGAAGTCATCGCGGTCAGTCTGGGCGCGGGCCGGGCGCGGCACATTGGTGGCACCTGGCGTCCGGAGGTACGGCTGGCCACACTTCGAAGGCGTAGGATCGGGCCGTGAAATGGCGGGCGGCAGTCGTGGTCGCCGGGGCGCTCGCGCTCGTCGCGGCCGCGCCGGCAGCGCGCAGCCCGGCCGCGGTCGTGCGCGCCTGGAGCGCGGCGCTCGACCGGGGCGACAACGAGGCGGCCGCGAACCTGTTCGCGAAGAACGCGGTCGTCGCCCAGCCCGGCTACACCCTCCCGCTGAAGACGCACAAGCTGGCCGTGCTGTGGAACAAGAGCCTTCCCTGCGCCGGGCACATCCTCTGGATCACGGTCCGGAAGAACGTCGCCGACGCCACGTTCCTCCTCTCGAACCGCTCGCCCGCCCAGCCCTGCGACGCGCCCGGTACGAGGGCCCGCGCCGCCTTCACGGTCGTGAACGGGAAGATCGCCGCCTTCGTCCAGCTCCCCGTCATCGAGCGACCGAAGCCGAAGAAAAAGAAGGGCTCGCTCGCCGCCTGAATGGCGGAGGGCCAGGCGAGCCTGGCCCTCCGCTGTCGTTTGTCGTGGCTCGAGCTACGCGGTGCGCGGGATGAGCTGTTCCGACTGCCTGGGCATCTCGGGCTTGTACGTCGGGCCGTAGCCCATCGCCTTGCCGAGCGGAGCGCCCATGGAGAGGGCGGCCTTCTGCATCCAGGCGGGAACCACCGGGAGCTGGACGGTGTCGAAGTGCGCGTTGGCGATCACCGCGAGCCGGAAGGGGTTCGGCATGCCGCTTCTTGTTCGTCTTGCCGTCGGCCGCCAGCGAGAACATCGTCTCGATCAGCGACTCGAACTTCAGTGCCGGGCGGACCTCACACCGGAAGACGAGCTCGTCGTCGCCGGCGTTCCACCAGGTGTGCGCGGTGCCGGGCGCGACGCCGACGACCTGGCCGGGGCCTGCCTCGATCTCCTTGCCGCCGACCTTGGCGCCGAGCCGGCCGGAGACGACCTCGAACCGCTCCCACTGAGCCGGGGTGCACGTGCGCTGCTGCGACGCGCCCCCGGGGTCGGCACGGAGCTCGACCAGCACGTACTCCCCGCCCGTCGAGGCCGAAGTCTCGATGAAGGTCATCCGCTCACCGGTGACCGGGTTCACGAGTGTCTGTCCCTGCTGAATCACTGCTGCCTCCTTGTTGCGTAGTTGATGCGCTCACCATCGCGCGCGGCGGAGGCTGCGGATATCGCGCTGGCGCGAGACCTTGGGTGCGGCTACCTACACTCTTTACGCTGTCGTCGTGAGCGAGCTCCGCGTGATTCGGCCCGCGGGCGGGGCCGTCGGGCGCCAGCAGCTCGGCTACTTTCTCGGCGTTTCCGCCGAGACCTGCGGGTCGACCGGGCTCGCGATGCACCTCGTCGTCGTGCCGCCCGGGGCGTCGGCCGAGCCTCACTACCACGACGGTTACGAGACCGCGATCTACCAGCTGGAGGGCCGCGTCGAAACGCGGTACGGAGACAACCTCGAGCAGTCGGTCGTCACGGAGGCCGGCGACTTCCTGTTCGTCCCGCCCGGAGTGCCGCACCAGGCGGTGAACCTCAGCGAGACGGAGCCGGCGCTCGCGATCATCGCCCGGAACGACGCGAACGAGCAGGAGCGCGTCGTCCCGCACCGGCCCTAGACGCCACGCTCACCGCAGCAGGAACCCTTCGCCGAGGTCGTCGTCCGGTTCCAGCACGAACTCGTGCCGGCCGGTCAGGTGCGCGCTGCCTTCGACCTCGGTGATCACGCCCTCGGCGGTCTCCTCGACGACGCGCCCGGTGAACTCCGTGCCGACGATGCTCCGGTGCAGGAGCGGCTCGCCGGTCGCGAGCCGGCCCTCGTCGTGGAGGAGCGCGAGCCGGGCGGAGGTGCCGCTGCCGCAGGGCGAGCGGTCGACCTCGCCGTCCGCGAAGACGGTGACGTTCCGCTGGGTGAGCGGATCCTCGCCCTCCTCCTGCCAGAAGATCACCCCGTAGACGTCGCGCAGCTCGGGCTCGCGCGGGTGGACGATCTCCTGATCCGCCTCCAGGTCGGCCTTGATCGCCCGTCCGAGCTCGATCAGCCGGGGGAGGTCTGCGGGCTCGACGCGCTCCGGGCAGGAGGCGTAGAACGCGCCTCCGAACGCGACGTCGACCCTGTGGCCCGCCGCCTCGAGGTCGCGAGCGTGCACGAACGACGGCACGTTCCGAAAGCGCACCGACACGACGCGACCCTCCTCGATCCGGGCAACCGTTGGCAGCCGTCCCGACGGCACGTCGACGACGACCTCCGGCCCCTCGACCAGCCCGCTCTCGATCGCCCAGGTGACGAGTGCGATCGTCCCGTGCCCACAGGCCGTCGAGTAGCCGGCGTTGTGGAAGAAGACGACGCCGAGGTGTGCCCCTTCGTCCTCCGGCTCGGTGACGAAGCAGCCGTACATGTCCGCGTGGCCTCGCGGCTCGTGCACGAGCAGGCGGCGGACGTGGTCGACGTTCTCGGCCGCGTAGCGCCGCTTGTCGAGGATCCGCGCGCCGGGGAGCGGCTCGACGCCGCCGGTGACGATCCGGAAGGGCTCGCCCGCGGTGTGGTAGTCGACCGTCCGGATCAACGGCCGGTGAAGTTCGGGGGACGTTTCTCGAGGAACGCGGTCACGCCCTCGCGAAAGTCCTCCGTCTTCGTCGCCGCAGCCTGGAGCCGCGCCTCGAGCGCGAGCTGCTCGTCGAGCGTCGCGCGCGTCGCGCGGTCGAGGAGGTGCTTGGTCATCCCGATCGCGACGGTGGGCCCCGCCGCATAGGTCGCGGCGAGGTCTGCCGCGCGCGCGGGAAGCGACTCCGCCTCGACGACCTCGTCCACGAGGCCCCAGGCATGCGCTTCCGCCGCGGTCAGCTTGCGGTTCGACGTCATCCAGGCGAACGCGCGCGAGGGCCCGAGCAGCCGCGCGATGTAGAAGGTGCCGCCGGAGTCCGGGACCAGCCCGATCCCGATGAACCCGGGCACGAACGCGGCGGTGTCGGCGGCGATCCGGATGTCGCAGGCGCAGGCGAGCGAGAGCCCCGCGCCGGCGGCAGCGCCGTTGACGGCAGCGATCACGGGCTTCTCGAGCGCGCGGATCGTGCGCACGTTCGGGTGGTAGCTCGCCTCCAGATGCCCGGCGATGTCGCGGTCGACGGACTCGAACTCCTTCATGTCCTGGCCTGCGCAGAAGCCCTTGCCGGCACCGGTGATCACGACCGCGCGCACGTCGGCCGCCCGCGCCTCGTCGAGCGCGGCGTGCAGCGCCTGGTGCATCGAGGTCGTGAAGGCGTTGTAGGCCTCGGGCCGGTTGAGGGTGATCGTCAGGACGCCGCCGTCGCGGCCGGTCTCGATCTCCGCCACGCTCCGCAGCCTAACTCGCCCGGCTGGTACTACTGGCCCATGGGAGCGTTGAGGCTGATCTCGCTGGATCACGAGGCTCCGCTCGACGCGTACTCACGCGTCGTCACGGACGTGGCGCGGAAGCTCTCGCCCTCGGTCGCGAACCTGCGCGTCTCGCGCGGGCGGCGCGAAGGCGGCGGCAGCGGCGTCGTGATCACACCCGACGGCTTCGTCCTCACCTCGGCGCACGTCGTCGAAGGCAGCCATCGCGGCGTCGCCTCGTTCGTCGACGGCCGGGAGCTCGCGGTCGAGGTCGTCGGGTCGGATCCACTCTCCGACCTCGCCGTTCTGCGCATCGAGTCGAACGGCGTGACTCCCGCCGAGCTCGGCGACGCGGACGGGCTCCAGGTCGGTCAGCTCGTCGTCGCAATCGGGAACCCGAACGGGTTCGCCGGGTCGGTGACCGCCGGGGTCGTCTCGGCGCTCGGCCGGTCGCTGCCGACGCGCTCCGGCTCCGCGACGCGGATCGTCGAGAACGTGATCCAGACCGACGCCGCGCTCAACCCCGGCAACTCCGGCGGCGCACTCGCCGACGGCGCGGGCCGGGTGGTCGGGATCAACACCGCGGTCGCCGGCGTCGGGCTCGGCCTCGCCGTCCCGATCAACGAGACCACCCGGCGGATCGTCGCCGCGTTGATGAGCGAGGGGCGCGTGCGCCGCGCCTACATCGGGATCGCCGGCGGCTCGCGCCCGCTGCCGCCGCGGCTCGCCTCGGCGCTCGGCCGCCGCACCGGGATCGAGGTCGTCGAGGTGGTCGAGGGCAGCCCCGCCGGTCGCGCGGACCTGCGGGCCGAGGACCTGATCGTCGAGGTGGACGGCCGGCCGGTGGCAGGGGTCGACGACCTTCAGCGCCTGATGGACGGCGAGCTGATCGGACGCGCGGTCACGCTGCGCGTGCTTCGCCACGGCGGCGAGCTCGACGTCGCCGTCGTTCCCGCGGAGCTGACCGACTAGGAGGGTTCTGGCAGCTGACTAGCGGCGGCGCCCCAGGAGGGCGAGCGCGAGCACCACGACCATCGCCACCCGGATCGGGTCGATCGCGGGCCGCCAGGACACCTGGCCGTCCTTGATCACGTACACGCCGGCCGGCCGCGCCGGCGATCCCGAACCCGCCGCCGCCGTTGTCGTCGTTGTCGCCGCCGCCGCCCCCGCCGCCCGCGACCCTCGCGACCGGGATCACGACGAGCCCGTCCTGCTCGATCGGATCGCCGAAGACACGACCTACCGAGACGGCGTCCCGCGCGCCCTGGAGCAATGACTCGGGATTCATTCCTTCTCCTTTCGTCGGTCGAGGAATGATTGCACCGCGTCCGCGGCCTCGCCCGTGAGCATCGAAAGCGAGAGCCAGTCGTGCGCGTGCCGGATCGTCCCATGCCAGGCGGCGTCGCGCCAGAAATCGAGCTGCGCCTTCGCGTAGCGCGTCATCGTCGGCAGCCGGTCGGCGAGCTTCGCGACGAGCTCGTCGACGGTCGCGTCGAGATCGGCGGCCGGGACGACGCGATTGACGAGCCCCCATTCGAGCGCCTGCGCGGCCGGGATCTCCTCGCAGAGCAGGATGATCTCGCGCGCGCGCCGGTCGCCGACGATCAGCGGCAGCCACTGCGTCGCGCCGGCCGCCGGCACCGAGCCGTGCTGGAGCCCGACGTGCCGGATGAACGCGTCGTCGACCATCACCGCGAGGTCGCACGCCATCTGGAGCTCGTTGCCGCCCCCGACGCAGATGCCGTTGATCCGGGCGAGCGTCGGCTTGCCGATTCGCCGCAGCGCCGTTACTCCCGCCTCCATCGCGTTGAACCACTTCCAGTACTCGCGCTCGTTCCCGACGTACCCCTCGTCCGCCCAGGAGCGGAGGTTGGCGCCGACGCAGAACGCCCGCCCGGCGCCCGTGAGCACGACGACGCGGACGTCGTCGTCGTACGAGGCGTCCTCGCACGCCCGCGCGAGCTCGCGCAGCATCCGGTAGTCGAAGGCGTTCAGGACGTCCGGCCGGTTGAGGGTGATCGTCGCCCGCGGCGGCGCCTTCTCGTACAGGATCGTCTCGAAGCCGAGCTCGTCCGGCGAGCGCGGCGCTGGGCGTTGCGGCTCGGTCACGAGCATCGGGAGCGTAATCGCTTAGGGTCCGCCGATGGGCCTGATGAGCCGGCTGGTTCGCGCTGACCTACGACCGGTCGATGGCGCGAATGGAGAAGGCAGGCTTCCGCGAGCTGCGCGAGCGCTCGATCGGGCAGGCGAAGGGCGACGTGCTCGAGATCGGCGGGGGCACGGGGAGCAACCTCACCTACTACGGCCCGGCGGTCAGCTCGCTGACGATCACCGAGCCCGAGGAGCCGATGCTGAAGCGGCTCGAGAAGAAGGTGCGCGAGCAGGGCTCGGCGGCGAAGGTGGTCCGCGCGCCGGCCGAGAAGCTCCCGTTCGAGGACGACTCGTTCGACACCGTCGTCTCGACGCTCGTGCTGTGCGGCGTCGACGACCAGCGGCAGGCGCTCCGCGAGATCCACCGGGTGCTCCGCCCCGGCGGCCGGCTCCTCTTCATCGAGCACGTGCGCTCCGACGACCCGAAGCTGGCGAAGAAGCAGGACCGGCTGAACGGCCTGAACAAGTTCCTCGTCGGCTGCGAGTGCAACCGCGCGACGCTCGACACGATCAGGGCGGAAGGGTTCGAGGTCGACAGCCTCGAGCAGACGACGCTGAACAAGGTGCCGAAGTTCGTCGCCCCGGCGATCGTCGGTGCGGCCGCGACCCCGTCGTGATCAGTCGAGCTCGGCGAAGTGCACGCTGAACGGGATGCCCATCCCCGCCGCGTCCTTGCCTGACGCCGCGAACTCGGGCGAGCCGGCGACCTCCTGGAACGAGGCCAGGTCCGGGAACTCGAACTCGGCGTAGTGCCGGTAGCGCTGCTCCATGCCGGGCGGCGCCGCGAAGACCTTGCCGTGCCGGAACGTGGCCGGGATCGGGCGGACGAACTCCTCGATGTGGCGCTGATAGCGCTCGGGGTCGACGTCTCCCTCGTACAGGACGAATGCGCGAACCATGAGCCTCCTCGGGTCGGGAACCGCCGGAGCCTAATAGGGTTGTCGCGTGTCGGGCGGCAGTGCACTCGCGGTCGTGATGTCGCTGTCGGCGGGGTTCGCCGGCTCCGTGCAGGCCGCGGTCCTCGGCCGGCTCGGGGACAGGGTCGGGACGGTCGAGGCGGTCGGGTTCTCGACGCTCGTCGCCGGGGCGACCGGCATCCTCGTCCTGCTCGTCGCCCGCCGCAGCCTTGCAGGCGTACAGCACGGCTTTCACCAGCCGCTGTGGATGTGGCTCGGCGGGATCCTGAGCGCGTTCATCGTCCTCTCGATCACCTTCGCCGCGCCGAAGATCGGCGTCGCGGCGGCGATCGGGCTCGTGATCACGGGCAACCTGGTCGTCGCGGCCGCGATCGACCGGTTGGGCTGGTTCGGCGTCACGCCGATCCCGCTCGAATGGAGCCGGATCGTCGGGATCCTGCTACTCGCCGGCGGGGCGACGCTCGTGCTCAGGCACTAGCAAGAACCGCGTCGGCGAACTCGCCGGTCGTCGCCGAGCCGCCGAGGTCCGGCGTCGGCGTCGTCTCGAGCGCCCGGTCGACCGCCGCGTCGAGGGCGCGCGCCTCCTCCGGGCGGCCGAGCCCGTGCTCGAGCATCAGCGCAACCGAGCGCAGCGTCGCAGCCGGGTTCGCGATCCCCTTGCCGGCGATGTCGGGCGCCGAGCCGTGCACCGGCTCGAAGATGCCCGGCCGCCCGTCGCCGAGACTCGCGGAGGCCGCGAGCCCGAGCCCGCCGGTGACCGCCGCGGCGACGTCGGAGAGGATGTCGCCGAAGGTGTTCTCCATCGCGAGCACGTCGAACTGCCCGGGCGCGAGCACCAGTTGCATGGCGGCGTTGTCGACGAGCATGTGCTCGAGCTCGACGTCCGGGTACTCCGCGGCCAGCTCGGTGACGACGCGCCGCCAGAGCCGCGAGGTGTCGAGGACGTTCGCCTTGTCGACCGACGTCAGCCGACCGCTCCGCCGGCCCGCGAGCTCGAACGCGCGGCGCGCGAGCCGCTCGATCTGGTCCGGGTGGTACTCGCACGTGTCGAACACCGTCCCGTCCGGCTTCACCCCGCGCGCGCCGTAGTAGAGCCCGGCGACGAGCTCGCGGACGATCACGAGGTCGACCGCGCCCTGCCGCGCCGGCCGCAGGTTCGCGTAGACGTCGAGCTCGCGGCGCAGGCCGATCAGGCCCTGCTCGGGGCGCACCTCGGCGGCGTCGAACTCCGGCAGGCCGACCGCCCCGAGCAGCACGGCGTCGGCTCCCTTGCACGCGCCGACGGTCTCCGGTGGGAGCGGCGAGCCCGTCTCCTTGATCGCCACTCCGCCGAGCAGGTGCTCCTCGAGCTCGACCTCGGGCACGAGCGCGCGCAGCACCGTCTGCGCTGCGCCGACGACCTCGGGCCCGATGCCGTCACCGGGCAGGCAGACGATCCTCAAGGGACCCGGTCGTTCTCCGGGAGCCGCAGGTACTCCGCGCGGTAGAAGAGGAGCGGCGAGGCGTCCTCGTCGACGCCGCTCTCGAGCACCTGGCCGATCGCGATCACGTGGTCGCCGCGGCGCAGCTCGGAGTCGAGGCCGCAGACGAGGTAGGCGAGGGAGTTGTCGATCACCGGCACGCCCTGGACGAGGTGGTGGTCGATCTCGGCGAACTTCTCCTCCTGGCTCTTCTTCGTCGCGAACAGCCGTGAGACGTCCTCCTGGCCGGCGGAGAGCATGTTGATGCAGAAGCGTTCGGACTCCCGCACCGCGGCCAGCGTGCGCGAGCTCAGGTCGAAGCAGACGAGCGCGAGCGGCGGCTCGAGCGAGAGCGAGCTGAGCGCGTTGGCGGTCGCGCCGGCCGGGCCCTCGTCACCCTGCGCCGTGATCACGCTGACCCCGGTGGCCCAGAAGCCCATCAGGCGACGGAAGTCGACGGGCTCCATTGCGCGATTCTAGGTCGGCAGGCCCAGGCCGACGATGTCGTCGGGACGCACCGGCACACGCGTGAGCGGGCGGCCGGTCGCGTCGCGCAGCGCAGAGACGATCGCGGCGGTCGAGACGACCGTCGGCGGCTCGCCGACTCCCTTGACGCCGTAGGGCGCGTCCGGCTCGGGATCCTCGATCAGCTCGGCGACGAGCGGCGGCATGTCGAGCGCGGTCGGGATCAGGTAGTCGGTGAAGCTCGCGTTCGTGATCAGGCCGCCGCGCGTCTGGATCTCCTCCATCAACGCGAGGCCGAGGCCCTGCGCCGTGCCGCCCTCGATCTGGCCGTGGACCGCCTGCGGGTTGATCGCCTTGCCGACATCCTGCGCGGTGCCTATCCAGACAACACGAGTGAGGCCGAGCTCGACGTCGACCTCGGCGACGACCCGCATCGCGGCGACCGCGAGCGCGACGTGCGAGCGCTCGCCGGTCGTCTGGCCCGTTTCGGGGTCGAGCGGCCAGGTGCGCGGGTGGTGGTAGACGCGCTCGACGTCGACCTCCGTGGCGCCCGTGCGCTCTCGTTCCTCGAGCGCGGCCCGGCAGGCGAGCTGGACGGCACCGCCCGCCATGTAGGTGAGGCGAGAGGCGGAGGAGGAGCCGGACGAGTCGACGCGGGCGGTCCCGGCGGCCGCGAGCGTGACGTCGTCGAGGCCGAGCTCCGTGCGGGCGATCTGGAGGATGACGCCCGAGACGCCCTGGCCGACCTCGGCGGCCGCGCAGTGGATCTCGGCGGCGTTCTCGCGGAGGACGACCCGGGCCGCGCAGAAGTCGTCGAAGCCCTCCGAGTAGCAGATGTTCTTGAACCCGACCGCGAAGCCGGTTCCGCGCTCGACGCCCTGGCCGTGGGTCGTGTTCCCGGCGCCGCCGGGGAGGCGGATCGGGTCGCGCGGGAGCTCCTCCGGCGCGGGCGGCTCGAGCGCGGCGGCGCGGCGGATCACCTCGGCGGTCGGCAGCGAGCCCGCAATCACCTGGCCGGTCGGCAGCGTGTCCCCCGGAGCGAGCGCGTTCAGCAGCCTGAGCTCGACCGGGTCGATGCCGAGCGCGGCCGCGAGCTCGTCCATCTGCGCCTCGGCGGCGAAGCAGGTCTGAACCGCGCCGAAGCCCCGCATCGCGCCGCACGGCGGGTTGTTCGTGTAGACGCAGGTGGACTCGATCAGCGCGTTCGCGACGTTGTACGGCCCGCAGGCAAAGGAGGCTGCATTCGAGGTGACGGCGGTCGAGGAGGACGCGTACGCTCCGCCGTCGAGCAGGATTCGCATCCGCACGCAGACGAGGCGCCCCTCCTTCGTCGCGCGGTGCTCGGCCCAGATCTTCGCGGGGTGGCGGTGCACGTGGCCGACGAACGACTCCTCGCGGCCGTAGACGAGCTTGACCGGCCGGTTCGTGTGCAGTGCGAGCATCGCGCCGTGGATCTGCATCGACAGGTCCTCGCGCCCGCCGAACGCCCCGCCCACGCCGCCGAGGTGGAGCCGCACCTGCTCCGGCTCGAGGCCGAGGCAGGGAGCGACCTGGTCACGATCGACGTGCAGCCATTGCGTCGCGACGTAGATGTCGACGCCGCCCTCACCGTCGGGGACGGCGAGCCCCGACTCGGGCCCGAGGAACGCCTGGTCCTGGATCCCGATCTCGTACACGCCCTCGACGGAGACGTCGCCTGCCGTGTCCGGATCGCCGTGCCGGATGAGCATGTGCCGGACGACGTTCGGGCGCGGGTCCTCGCGGTAGCCGTGACCCATCGTCGGCCGGTCCGGGTGCAGCGGCTCCTGCTCGGTCGCCCGCTCCGGGTCGACGACCAGCTCGAGCGGCTCGTACTCGACCTCGACCTCGGCGGCCGCACGGCGCGCCTGCTCGGGGTGCTCCGCCGCGACGAGTGCGACCGGCTCGCCGAAGTAGCGCACCCGGTCGATCGCGAGCACCGGCTGGTCCGGGAACTCGAGCCCGTACGTCTTCGCCCCCGGGACGTCGGCGTGCGTGAGCACGGCGTGCACGCCGGGCATCGCGAGCGCCTCCGCGATGTCGATCGCGACGATGCGCGCGTGCGCGTGCGGACTGCGCACCGTGTGGCCCCAGAGCATCCCCGCCGCTTGCAGGTCGCTCGCGTACTCGAACTCGCCGGTCGTCTTCGGAATCCCGTCCGCGCGCGGGACGCTCTCGCCGATCCGGCCGAGTTCGAGCGTGCGCGGCGCCGCGGTCGTCGTCACCTCGGCCCTGGGGATTCTTCGGCGCGCTTTCGTCACACTCCCCGCACCCACGCGTGACGGTTCCGCCGCTACGCTCGCAGTGGGTGGTGGGCCGGGGTGCCCCAAACGGAGTGAGCGGTGCTTTCTCGCCATCTCAGCCCCGCCCCGCGGCCAGCCGGACCGCGTCGAAGATCTTCTGGTACCCGGTGCAGCGGCAGAGGTTGCCCGACAGCGCCTCGCGGATCTCGTCCTCGCTCGGGTCGGGGCGGCGCTCGAGCAGCGCCGCGGTCGCGACGACGAGACCGGGCGTGCAGAAGCCGCACTGCACCGCGCCCGCCTCGACGAACGCCTCCTGGACGCGGTGGAGCCCGTCCTCGCCGGCGAGACCTTCGACCGTGACCACCTCGTGACCGTCCGCCTGCGCGGCGAGCACGAGGCACGCGCAGACGAGCTTGCCGTCGAGCAGCACCGAGCAGGAGCCGCACTCCCCTTGCTCGCAGGCGTTCTTCGAACCGGGCAGTTCGAGCCGCTCTCGAAGCGCGTAGAGGAGGCTCTCCCCCGGCCAGACGTCGGTCTCGCGCTCCTCGCCGTTGATCGTGAGCGCGATCCTCATGGCCACACCGTGGCCATGAGTGGGGAGGGGTTCGAGGCCCCGTGGCATCGGCCTCTGGAAGGGGGTCCGTGGGGGAAACATGGTTTCCCCACGGGAGTGAGCCGAAGGCGAACGACCTCATGTCAGCACCCGCTCCAGCGCGCGACCCGCCAGCACCCGCAGCGCATGCCGCCGGTACGCCGCGGTGCCGCGGACGTCGTCGATCGGGCTCGCCGCCTCCGCGACGCGGTCGGGTAGCGATCCCGACTCGACGAGAGGGCACGGAGACCAGCCCGACCACCGGCCCCGCAGAGCCGAAGGCCGCCCGCAGCTCGCCGCGCTCGCGGTCGGCGACGACGGCCAGCGAGCAGACGGCGATCACCATCGCGTTTCGCGGCCCCACCTTCATGAACGTCTGCGGCCCGCCCGAAGGTGCCACCCACGCCGCGGTGATCAGCTCGTCCGGCTCGGCCGCGTTCCGCTTCGGCCCGACCAGGAACTCGCCGAGCGGGACCGTCCGCACGCCGCGCACGGAGGCGAGCTCGACCTCGGCGCCCTCGACGAGCAGAGGCGGCAGCGCATCGCCCGCCGGCGACGCGGTGCCCAGGTTCCCGCCGATCGTCCCGCGCGCGCGGATCTGCGGCGAGCCGACCGTCCGCGAGGCCTCCGCCAGCGCCGGCAGCGCCTCCGCGACCTCGCCCTCCATCGCCTCCGCATAGGTCAGTCCGGACGCCAGCCGCAACCGACCGTTCTCGCGCGACCACCCGCGCAGCTCACCGACCTCGTTCAGGTTCAGCAGGACCTCGGGCCGGCGGCGGTCGAAGTTGAGCTCGACCATCACGTCCGTGCCGCCCTGGATCGGGACCGCCTCCGGATGCTCGGCCTTGACGCGCAGCGCCTCCTCGAGGCTTTTCGGGCTCAGAACCTCCATCAACGCTCCTCCCGCACATACGGTATTCCGAGCGCGGCGGGCGCGCCGAGCCGCCGCCGCGCCAACCCGGTCGAGACGACCACGAGCACGACGATCGTGGCCAGGTACGGCAGCGCGTTGAGGAACTCCGGAGTGAGGAAGAACGTCGGAATCCACTCGTACGGGTGCGCCTGAAGCGCCGACGGCAGGCCGCCGGAGAGCGCCCCGAAGAGGTACGCGCCGGCCAGGCACAGCTCGGGCCGCCAGAACGAGAAGATCACGAGCGCGATCGCGATCCAGCCCGCGCCGCCGACCAGCGAGTCGCCGTCCGTCCAGCCGGGCGTGATCGCGAGGCTGTAGCAGGCGCCGCCGATCCCGGCGAACGCGCCGCCGGCGAGCACGTGCGCGTACCGGTAGCGCGTGACGCTGATCCCCATCGCGTCGGCCGCGCCCGGGTTCTCGCCGACCGCCCGGACGTTCAGGCCCGGGCCGCGTGCGCCCGAGGTAGAACGCGATCAGCACGACGAGCGCCCACGACGCGTACACCAGGGCGTTCTGGTGGAAGAGAATCGGGCCGACGACGGGGAGGTCGGCGAGGCCGAACACGTCGATCTCGCTGAACTGGTGCTTCGCCGGGACGTCGGCGAGCCCGAGGTCGTTGCCGAGGTACGAGGCGAGGCCGAGGCCGCCCGCGAAGATCGTCAGCGCGAGGCCGGAGACGATCTGGCTCGCGCGCAGCGTGACGGCGAGGAACGCGAAGATCGAGGACATGACGAGCCCGGCGAACGCCGCGGTCAAGACGGCGAGCAGGAGGACGAGCCACTCGGGCCCGGGCGCCTGCTGCATCCCCCAGAACCCCATGGCGGCGCCGACCAGCATCATCCCCTCGACGCCGAGGTTGAGCACCCCCGAGCGCTCCGCGAGCAGCTCCCCGAGCGCCGCGAAGAGGATCGGGGTGCCGTAGAGGACCG
Organism: uncultured Actinomycetes bacterium; assembly: GCA_963847305.1. Classification (GTDB taxonomy): domain Bacteria; phylum Actinomycetota; class Thermoleophilia; order Gaiellales; family Gaiellaceae; genus DATBLE01. The sequence continues at coordinate 201,957 of CAWJZI010000018.1, forward strand.
CCTGCGCGAGGACCTCGACGACGATGCCGTCGTTCACGCCCACTACGGAGTCGCCTCCGCCGCGGCCGCCGCACGCCGGCCGAACCGCACGCGGTACCTGATCAGCAGCTCGCCGCCGAGCGTGCAGAAGAGGATGATCCCCTGCATCACGCCGACGAGGCCGCTCGGGAAATCGGCGCCCTGGAGGAAGAACCCTGCGTTCTGCAACCCGCCGAGCAACACGCCGACGAGCACGACGGCGAACGGGTTGTAGCGGCCGAGCGCGGCGACGACGATCCCGGCGTAGCCGTAGTTCGCGGCCTGGAGGCCCTGCGGGCTGGCGTCGAGGACGTGCGAGAAGTCGCCGACCTGGCTCGCGCCGCCGAGGCCGGCGACCGCGCCGGAGATCCCCATCACCGCGAGGATCTTCCGCCGCGTGCGCATGCCCGCGTAGCGCGCGGCCCGCGTCGAGTCGCCGATCACGTTCATCTCGAACCCGAAGCGCGTCAGCCGGAAGAGGACGTACAGCCCGACGGCGATCCCGACCGCGAGCAGGAACCCGAAGGGGACGACGAGCTTGCCCGGCGACGCCGTCGGCCAGAACTGGCTCGGCTTCAGCGCGATCGACTGCGGGAACGTCTGGGTCTGGATCGTGGACACGTCCCGCCAGGGAGACGCGCTGTCGAAGATCAGGTACGTGAGCAGCAGCCCGGCGACGTAGTTGAGCATCAGCGAGGTGAGGATCTCGCTGGTCCGGGCGAACGCCTTCAGCGCACCGGAGATCAGCGCCCACAGCGCGCCGCCGGCCGCACCGCAGACGCACATCGCGAGGATCGTGAAGACGAGGGCGTGGTGCGGCCCGAACCAGATCGCGGCGCCGGAGGCGCAGAGCGCGCCGATGTAGAGCTGGCCCTCGGCGCCGATGTTGAAGAGCTGCATCCGGAACGCGACCGCGGCCGCGAGACCGGTGAAGACGAGCGGCGTCGCCAGCGTCAGCGTGTCGTTCCAGGCCGCGGCGCCGTCGAACGCGGCGGTGAAGATGCGCCGGTACGTGTGCCACGGATCGTGCCCGGTGCTCACGAGCACGAGCGCGATCAGCCCGAAGGCGACGGCGACCGAGAGGAACGGCACCGCGTAGGACAGCCACCGCGGCTGCCGCAGCCGGCGCTCGATCGCGATCACTCGCGCTCGCCGCCTGCCATCGCGAGCCCGATCTCCTCGACCGTCGCCCGCTCGGGGTCGAACTCGCCGGTGACCCCGCCCTCGTAGATGACGATGATCCGGTCGGAGAGCGCGCGGATCTCGTCCAGGTCCTCGCTCAGCAGCAGGATCCCGACGCCCTCGTCCGGCGGCCTCGCGCAGATAGGCGTGCACCGTCTCGATCGCGCCGACGTCGAGCCCGCGCGTCGGCGACGCCGCGATCACGACGTGCGGCTCGCCGGAGAACTCGCGGCCGAGCACCAGCTTCTGCAGGTTGCCGCCGGAGAGCTCGCGCACGGGCGCGTTCGTCCCCGACGCCTGCACCCGGTAGCGCTCGATCAACTCGGCGGCGACGCCGCGGATCTTGTGCCAGGCGAGCAGCGGCCCCCGGGACGCCGGCGCCCGGCGGTACGTCTTCAGCACCGAGTTCTCCGCAATCGTCAGGCTCGGCGCGACGCCGGTGCCGAGGCGGTCCTCGGGGACGTGCGCGATCCCGGCCGCGATCGCGGCGCGCGGGTCGCCCGTCCGCAGCCGCAACCCCTCGACGCGCACCGCCCCACCGGCGACCGGGCGCATCCCCGTGACGGCCTCCGCGAGCTCGCGCTGCCCGTTGCCGGCGACGCCCGCGACGCCGAGGATCTCGCCGCGGCGGATCGTGAACGACATGCCGCGCACCGCCTCCTCGCCGCGGTCGCCGCGCACGCTGAGGGCGTCCACCTCGAGCGCAGGCTCCTCGCGGACCGGCGTCGGCCGCGCCCGGCGCTGGGCCAGCTCGACCTCCCGCCCGACCATCAGCGCGGCGAGCTCGCGCGACGTGGCGTCCGCGGTCGCCACGGTCGCGACGTTCTTCCCGCCGCGCAGCACGGTCACCCGGTCGGAGACCGCCTTCACCTCCTGGAGCTTGTGGGAGATGAAGATCACCGTCCGCCCCTCCTCGGCCATCGTCCGCAGCGTCGCGAAGAGGGCCTCCGACTCCTGCGGCGTCAGCACCGCGGTCGGCTCGTCGAGGATCAGGATCCGCGAGTCGCGGTAGAGGACCTTGAGGATCTCGACCCGCTGCTGCTCGCCGACCGAGAGCTGCCAGACCCGCGCGCCCGGGTCGAGCGCGAGCCCGTAGCGCTGCTCGAGCTCGCGCCACCCGCTTCTCGATCTGCCGCGGGTGCAGCACGAAGCTCCGCGCCTCCTCGCGGTGCTCGCCGAGGACGATGTTCTCGGCGACCGTGAACGGCGAGACCAGCCGGAAGTGCTGGTGGACCATGCCGATCCCGGCCTCGATCGCGTCGCTCGGCGAGTTGAACTGCGACCGGCCGGCCGTACAGCGAGATCTCGCCCTCGTCCTGCCGGTAGAGGCCGGTGAGGATGTTCGAGAGCGTGCTCTTGCCGGCGCCGTTCTCGCCGAGCAGCGCATGCACCTCGCCCGGCGCGGCCTCGAAATCGACCGCGTCGTTCGCGAGCACGCCCGGGAAGCGCTTCGTGATCCCGCGCATCGAGACCGCGGGAGAGGCGCCGGGGTCACCGGCGCCTCTCTCCTCGGGTACTGGATTCGGGGCCTGCTGCCCCACTCGCCTAGCCCGGAGGCTGGACGTGGGAGACGGACCCGATCACGCCTTTCACGAGCCACTGCATCGAGTAGAGCGCGGCGATGCCGGCCTTCGTGTTCGGGTCGAGGCACTTGCCCTTCGGGATCTTCAGCTTGCCGGCCTGGTCGTAGATCGGGCCGCAGAACGAGTGCCACTTGCCGGACAGGATCTGCTGCTTCTTCGCGGCGATCGCGGCCTTCGTCTTCGCCGACACCTTCGGCCCGTAGGGCGCGAGCCCGGTGAAGCCGTCCTTGACCGAGCCGTAGTAGAAGCCGGGCTTCCACGTCCCGTCCATCGCCGCCTTGACGCGGCGCAGGTAGTACGGGCCCCAGTTGTAGATCGACGCCGTCAGCCACTGCTTCGGGCGCGAACTTCTGCGCGTTCGAGTCGTAGCCGACCCACGGCACGCCCGTTCTTCTCGGCGAAGACGCCGGCCGCGGGACTGTCGACGTTCTGCCCGAGCACGTCGGATCCGGCGGAGACGAGCGCCTTCGCCGCCGCGGTCTCCTTCGGCGGCGAGAACCACGCGTTCGTCCAGACGAGCTTCACCTTCGCGCCCGGGTGCGTCGCCTGCGCGCCGAGCGCGAACGCGTTGGCGTGCCGGACGACCTCGGGGATGCCGTAGGGCACCACGTAGCCGATCGTGCCCTTCTTCGTCGCCGCGCCTGCGGCCATTCCGGAGAGGTAGATCGTGTCCTCGGCGGCGCCGAAGTACTCCGACTGGTTCTTCGTCACCTGCGTTCCTGTTGCCTGTTCGAAGAACACCTTCGGGTACTTGGCCTGGAGCTGGCCGTTGACCCCGAGCTCGAGCATCCCGAACGAGGTGGCGAAGATCATGTTGTAGCCGTCGCGCACCAGACCGGCGACGATCTGCGGCACCGACGCGTTGCTGAAGACGTTCTCCTTGTAGGTCGTCTGCACCTTGTCGCCGAGCGCCTTCTGGACCATCAGCCGCCCGGCGTCGTGCGCCTGCGACCAGCCGCCGTCGTTGTGCGGGCCCGGGTAGATCCACGCGACCTTGAACACCGCGGCCTTCTTCGCCGGCTTCGCCGCCGCGAGGCTCGCCAGCCAGGCAGTCCCGGCCAGCAGGCACACGATCAGCGCGCCCAGCACCAACCTTTGCTTCTTCATAGAACTCCTCCCCAATGCCGTGTAACGCCCGAGAGCCGACTATAGAACGCCTGCGGAGCGGACCGGAAGGGCCCCGCGGGGTATGGTCGCTCTCGCGTGACGATGCTCCTGCAAAACGGCTGGATCTGCCCGCTGGACGATTCCGGCGCCGAGCACGAGAGCGGCTGGGTGCTCGTCCGGGACGGCCTCGTCGAAGCTGTCGGCGGGGGCGCGGCGCCGGCCGCGGACGAGGTGGTCGACCTCGGCGGAGCGGTCGTCACGCCCGGGCTCGTCAACACCCATCACCACCTGTACCAGACGCTGACGCGCGCCCGGGCGCAGGAGGCAACGCTGTTCGAGTGGCTGCGCGAGCTGTACCCCGTGTGGGCGCAGATCGACGCGGAGTCCGAGTACGCGGCCGCGCGGACCGGGCTCGCGGAGCTCGCGCTGTCGGGCTGCACGACCGTCTTCGACCACCACTACGTGTTCCCGCGCGGCCGGTCGGGGCTCTGGGAGGCCGAGGTGCAGGCGGCGCAGGAGCTCGGCCTGCGGATCGTCGCCTCGCGCGGGTCGATGGACCTCGGGGTCTCGGACGGCGGGCTGCCGCCGGACTCCCTCGTCGAGTCGATCGACGAGATCCTCGCCGACACCGAGCGGCTCGCAGGGCTCCAGGACGAGGGCGGAATGGTGCAGCTCGCGGTCGCGCCCTGCTCGCCGTTCTCGGTCACGAAGGAGCTGATGCGGGAATCGGCGGAGCTTGCGCGCAGGCTCGGGCTGCGGCTGCACACGCACCTCGCCGAGACGGTCGAGGAAGACTGATTACTGTCAGCAGCTGTACAGCTGCACCCCGGTTCAGTACCTGGAGGAGCTCGGCTGGGTCGCCGGGGACGTCTGGTGCGCGCACTGCGTGCACCTCTCGCCGTCGGATGTCGCCGCGTTCGGGCGCGCCGGGGTCGGCGTCGCGCACTGCCCCACGTCCAACCTGCGGCTCGGTGCGGGGGTCGCGCCGGTGAAGGAGTTGGTCGCCGCGGGGGCGCCGGTCGGGCTCGGCGTCGACGGCTCGGCCTCGAACGAGCGCAGCGACCTCTTCTTCGAGGTCAAGCAGGCGCTGCTGGTCGCGCGCGGGCGCGGCGGACCGCGCGCGATGACCGTCCGCGAGGCGCTCCGCCTCGGCACGCGCGGGGGCGCAGCCGCACTCGGGCGCGACGACATCGGGCAGCTCGCGCCGGGCAAGCGGGCGGACATCGCCGTCTGGCGCACCGACGGTCTCGAGCTGGGCGGCGCGGAGACCGATCCGGTCGCGGGCCTCGTCTTCTCGGCGCCGCACCGCGTCGACCGGCTCTACGTCGCCGGCGCGGAAGTCGTCCGCGACCGCCGGCTCGTGCGCGCCGACGAGGACGAGATCGCCCGCGAGCACCGCAAGGCGGCGCGGCGGCTCTTGTAGATTCGCGCTGTGATCTCGACGCATGTCCTCGACACGGCCCGTGGCGTCCCGGCCGGCGGCGTGCGCGTCGAGCTCTACGACGGAGACGAGCTCGTCGGCTCCGGCGAGACCGACGACGACGGGCGGATCCGGCAGCTCGCCGACGTGGCACCGGGGACGTACCGGCTCGTGTTCCACCCTGACTCGCCGTTCTTCCGACGGGTCGAGGTCGAGGTCGTGATCGAGGCCGGCCGCGACTATCACGTTCCGCTCCTGCTCTCGCCCTACGCGTGCGCGATCTACCGCGGCAGCTGAGTCGCGAGGAGCTCTCGGGGCTGTTCGAGGGCGACACCGCGCTCGTGCGGCGGCTCGCCGAGATCGACGACCCGCTCGGGCAGGCCAGACGCATCGCGGGCGAGCTGACCGAGGACGAGAAGCTGGAGGCGTTGAACGCACACCCGGCGATCGGCCGGCGCGGCGGGCTCTCCGCGCGCTCCGCGGCGGAGCAGGGAGCGGATGCCGACCCGGAGGTGCTCGAGGAGCTCGCCCGGCTGAACCGCGAGTACGAGGCGAAGCACGGCTTCCGCTTCGTCGTCTTCGTCAACCGCCGGCCGAAGGCGGAGATCCTCGAGGTGCTGCGCGGACGGATCGAGCGCCCGCGCGAGCAGGAGCTCGACACCGCAGTCGAGGAGCTCGTGCGCGATCGCGGAGGACCGATGGCGCACGCTCCTAGCGAACTACGCCCTGCTGGCCGACTACACCACCGACTGGCTGGATCTCGTCTTCCGCTGGTTCCACGCGACCACGGCGATCGTCTGGATCGGCACCTCGTTCTACTTCGTCGCGCTCGACAACCACCTGCACGAGCCCGAGCAGGAGCGTGATCGCGAGGAGGGCGTCGCCGGAGAGTCGTGGGAGATCCACGGCGGCGGCTTCTACCGCATCCACAAGTTCCGGGTCGCCCCGCTGCACCTGCCGAAGCCGCTGCACTGGTACAAGTGGGAGGCCTACTGGACGTGGCTGTCCGGGTTCGCGCTCCTCTGCATCGTCTACTACGCGAACGCGCGGCTGCGCCTGATCGACCCGGAGGTCGCCGACCTCGAGCCGTGGCAGGCGATCCTGATCTCGCTCGGGCTGCTGGTCGTCGCGTGGCTCGTCTACGACCTCGCCTGCCGCTGGTTCGCCGACCGTCCGGCGGTGCTGGTCGTGGTCATGCTCGGCCTGGTCACCGCGGCGGCGTACGGGGTCGAGCAGCTCTACCAGCCGCGCGCCGCGTACCTCCAGGTCGGCGCGATGCTCGGGACGATCATGGCCGCGAACGTCCTGTTCATCATCATCCCCGGCCACTGGGAGCTCGTCCGCGCGAAGCAGAAGGGCCGCGAGCCGGACCCGCAGTCGGGGATCCTCGGCAAGCAGCGCTCGGTCCACAACAACTACCTGACCCTGCCGGTGCTCTTCACGATGCTCGCCGGGCACTGGTCGTTCACCTACGGCCACGACCACGCCTGGGCCGTGCTCGTCGCGCTGATGGCCGTCGGCGCGGCGATCCGCCACTACTTCAACAAGCGGCATGCGGGTCAGACGCTCTGGTGGATCCCGGTCGGGTGCGCCCTTGCGATCGCCGCGATCGCGGTCTGGCTGCGGCCGCACAGCACGAAGCCCGCGCCCGGAACCGCGACCGTGTCGTTCACGCAGGCGCAGCAGGTCGTCCAGAACCGCTGCGCCCCCTGCCACTCCCAGCATCCGACCCAGCCCGGCTTCAGCTCGGCGCCCGCGGGCGTCGTCCTCGACACGCCCGAGCAGATCCACCAGCTCGCGGCGCAGATCAAGGGGGTTGCGGTCGACTCGACGTTCATGCCCCTCGGCAACGCGACCCACATGACCCAGGACGAGCGCGACCTGCTCGGGCAGTGGCTCGCCCAGGGTGCAAGGATCAAGTAGTGCTGAAGATCTCGGTCGCCGGCCACGAGCTCACCGCCCGCTGGGAGGAGGAGCGCTCCCCACGCACGGTCGCGTTCGTGAAGACGATGCTCCCCTACGACAGCAAGCTGATCCAGGCGCGCTGGTCCGGGCAGTCGGCGTGGATCCCGATGGGCGACTACGACGTCGGCGACCTCGGGCCCGAGGACCCGACGAGCTACCCCGCGCCGGGTCAGCTGCTCCTGTACCCGGGCGGGGTCAGCGAGGTCGAGATCCTCTTCCCGTACGGCGACACGTGCTTCGCGAGCAAGGCCGGCCAGCTCGCCGGGAACGTCTTCGCGAGCGTCGTCGAAGGGCTCGAGCACCTCCAGGCGATCGGACGGCTCGTGCTCTGGGAGGGCGCGCAGCCGATCCGGTTCGAAGAGTCGTGATCGCCCACTGGGACGAGGTCGAGGGCCGCGTCCTCGAGACCGGGCCGATGCGCCTGACGCGGGTCGACCTCGGCGACGCGATCGGCTCCGACCGGATCGGCGTCGCGCTGCTGAAGATCCAGCCCGGCGGGCGCTCGTCGCCCGTCCACGCCGAGCTCGCGGAGGAAGAAATCTTCTATGTATTGAGGGGGTCGGGCATCCTCTGGCAGGACGACGGCAGCGGCCCGGCGACGTGCGAGGTGCGCGAGGGCGACACGATCGTCCACGTCGCGGCGACGGAGTACCACACGCTCGTCGCCGGTGACGACGGCCTCGACGTGCTCGCCTTCGGGCAGCGTGTCTGGGCGACCGCGACCTCGCTGCCGCGCGCCGGCGTCCTGCGGATGGACGAGACGGTCGACCAGTCGACCGGCCCGCATCCCTGGGAGCGCGAGGCCGCGGCCGGCGAGCTGGAGCTGCCCGAGCCCGGCCCCCGCCCGAAGAACGTGGTCGCGCTCGCGGATGCGCCGGTGATCATGGAAGGCACGGTTCAGATCCTCGGCGCCACCGGCGGCTCGGTCCGCACCGGGCTGAACACGTTCGTCCAGTCGGAGGAGACGAAGTACGTCCCCCACTGCCACGCGGCGGAGGAGGAGATCTTCGTCGTCCTCGAGGGGTCGGGCACGTTCCACGCCGGCGAGGAGCAGCATGAGGTGCGCGCCGGCCACGCGATCTCGCGGCGGCCCGGCACCGGCGTGCCGCACTGGTTCGTCGCCGCAGCCGGGGGGATGACTCACCTCGCGTACGGCACCCGCGAGCCGAACGACATCGTCTACTACCCGGAGTCCGGCGAGGTCCTGCTCTGCGGCGTGGGCGTGCGGCTACAGGCGCGCCAGGGCTGAGGCGAGCACGTCGACCGCGAGCTCGACGTCCTCCTCGGACGAGAGCTCGTCGGGTGAGTGCGAGATGCCTCCGTTCAGGCTGCGGACGAAGAGCATCGCGCTCGGCACGCCGGCGGTCGCCAGCACGCCCGCATCGTGCCCCGCTCCGGACGGTCAGCTCGACGACCGGCAGGCCGCGTCCCTCGAGCTCTGCCGCGCAGCACGTCCTGGAGCTCCGGCGCCATCTGGGACGGGTCGACGCGGTAGGTCGGCTCGAACCCGAGCGCCGCGAGCAGCCGGTCGCACCGCTCGACGTCGGGACGCCCGCGCGTCGACGGTCAGCGTCACGCGGGCGGGGATCACGTTCGACCGCGCCGGGCTCGACCTCGACCTGCCCGACGGTGGCGACCGCGTCCTCGATCGTCCGTGCCGTCTCCTCGATCCGGAGGATCTCGCGGGCCGCCTTCACCAGCGCGTCGTCGCGAACGCCCATCGGCGTCGTGCCCGCGTGGCCCTCCCGGCCCTCGACGACGATCGTCCCGCGCATCACGCCGGCGATGCCGGTCACGATCCCGAGCGGCGCGCCGGCGTCGGCGAGCCGCGGCCCCTGCTCGATGTGCAGCTCGAGGAAGGCGTCCGGCAGCTCGCCGCTCGGCGACCCGCGCCCTGCTTCCGGCGCAGCCGCGCTCCTCGTCACGGAAGACGACGACCGAGCCGCGGCCGGTGCGCTCGACCGCCTCGATCGCGGCGACGACGCCGAGCGCGCCGTCGAACTTCCCGCCCTCGGGGACGGTGTCGAGGTGCGAGCCCGATCCAGACCCCTGGGGCAGACCCTTTCGGGTCGGTCCCGACGAGATTCCCGGCCGGGTCGACGGTCACCGCCAGGCCGGCTTCCTCCATCCACATCCGCGCGAGGTCGTGCGCGGCGTCCTCCTCCGGCGAGTAGCCGATCCGGTTCGCGCCCGGCCCCTCGCCGATCGCGTACAGCCATTCCAGGCGCTCCATCACGCGCACGCGGCGATGGTACGGGAGGCCGTACCTCCAGACGCCAGGCAGCCCCATTCCTCCGCCCGGCGCCGTCGAGCAGCATGCGGTCATCAAGTCCGAACGCTGAAAGGAGGAAGGCGAAATGACCCGCAACGACGTGACCAGCTCTTTCGTCCAGATCGTCGATGTCGATCCCAGTCAGGCCCGCGAGGTGCTGTCCCGGATCAACCCGATGCGCTCGCTCGCCGACCGCCTCTCGGCGCTCGGCCTCGACGACCGCGCGATGTGGGCTCGGGGCAGCGAGGAGCTCAGCTACCAGCTCGTGTGGCGCTTCGGCGCCGACGGCGGGCACGCGAAGCTCGTCTGGCGCCTCGCGGTCCACACCGACGGAGCCGGCCGCACCGTCCTGAGCCTCAGGCTCGAAGGGCGCGGCAGCGACATGAACGCCAGGTCCCGCATGCTCTCGAGCTGGACGTTCCTCGAGGAGCTCGCCGAGAGCCACACTCGCCGCCTGGCGCGGACGGTCGACGACTTCGTCAACGCCTCCGAGTACGACGCGGACGAGGAGCAGCCGGCCGCGCGCCCCCGGCTCCTCGCGGCGGTCTGACCCGCCCGATGCAAGAGGCCATACGCCGGCGCTTCGCCCAGCGGAGACCGGCGTGTGGCCTCGCTAGAGGCCGAACGGGTTGATCGGCTTCGGGCTCGTGTTCACGATCACGCTCTTCGTCTCCAGGTAGAGCTCGAGCGCGTCGACTCCGAGCTCGCGGCCGAAGCCGGACTGCTTGTAGCCGCCGAACGGGATGCCGGGAAAGGCGGTGTACGGCATGTTGATCCCGACCGTGCCCGACTTGATCTTCGCGGCGATCCGGTGGCCGCGGCCGGGATCGCCGGTCCAGACCGTCGCCATCAGCCCGTAGCGGACGTCGTTCGCGATCCTGATCGCCTCGGCCTCGTCCTCGAAGGGGATCACGGTCACCACCGGGCCGAAGATCTCCTCCTGCGCGACCGCCATCGCGTTGTCCACTCCCGCGATCACGGTCGGCGGGTAGAACGCGCCGTTCCCCTCGCCGATCTCGCCGCCGAGCACGACCTCGGCGCCCTCCCCGCGTCCCTGCTCGACGAACCCGTGTACCCGGTCGCGGTGCGCCTGCGAGATCAGCGACCCCATCTGCGTCTCCGGATCGAGTGGGTCACCGACCTTCAGGCTTCCGGCCTTCGCGACGAACTCGGAGACGAACTCGTCGTACAACGGCTTCTCCACCAGGACGCGCGAGCGGGCCTCGCAGCTCTGGCCGGCGGCGTAGAAGATCGACCACACCGAGCTCGGGATCGCGCTGGCGAGGTCGGCGTCGGCGAACACGAGGTTCGGGCTCTTGCCGCCGAGCTCGAGCGTGACGCGCGTCAGCGGGTCGGCGGCGAGCCGCATGATCTCGGCCCCGGTCTTCGTGGAGCCGGTGAAGGCGACCTTGTCCACGCCGGGATGCCGCACGAGGTACGCGCCGACCGTCGGCCCGTCGGCGGGGACGACGTTGACCGCGCCGGCCGGGAAGCCGACCTCGGCTGCCAGCTCGGCCAGACGGAGAGCCGTCAGCGGCGTCTGCGGATCGGGCTTGAGGACGACGGAGCAGCCCGCCGCGAGCGCCGGCGCGAGCTTCCACGTCGCCATCAGCAGCGGGTAGTTCCAGGGGACGATCTGCGCGGCGACGCCGACCGGCTCCTTCAGCGAGTAGAAGAGCAGCGACCCGCCGATCGGGTTCGAGCGGCCGGCGATCGTGGCGACCGCCGAGGCGTAGAACCGGAAGTTCTCGGCCGCACCGAAGAGCTCGGCCTTCACGGACGAGCTCGCCTTGCCGACGTTCCGCGACTCGAGCTCGACGAGCTCCCCGCGGTTGGCGACGATCGCGTCGGCGAGCGCGTGCAGAAGCCGGGAGCGCTCGGTCGCCCCGGTCTTCCCCCAATCACCGTTCAGTGCCGTGCGCGCGGCTTCGACCGCGCGGTCGATGTCCTGCTCGCCCGCCAGCTGAGCAGTGACCAGCGGTTCGCCGGTGGCCGGCTCGATCAGCTCCCGGGTCTCGGAGCCCTCGACCTGCTCTCCGCCGATGAAGAGGCCGGCTTCGCGTGCCGCGGTCGCGCTCACGGGCCTGACGATACCGAGGCAAGCAGGTCCGAAACGCGCATGTGCTCGGTCAGCAGCCGCGCGTAGCGCGCGGGGTCGCCGGCGACCCACTCGCGGCAGAGATCACCACCGGCCGAGTAGGTGATCACGTAGGCGCGCCACGTCGGATCGGTGACGAAGCGGATCGTGTGCTGCGCCCGCTCGGGGGTGACGAGGCCCCAGCGCACCAGGTACTGCTCGACCTCGTCCGTCGTCGCGTCGTCCTCGTGCAGCATCAGCGCCGCGTCGACGCCGATCCGGCGCAGCGGCCGGCGCGCCTCGCGCATCCTCCGCTCCGCCGCCAGGTCGTACTCGAGCCCGTGCCGCGCGAGCGCGTCGGTCAGCTTCGCCGCCAGCTCGTCGTCGAGGATCACGTCCGGTCCTGTCTCGGCGACGCCCTCCTGGAGCAGCGATGCCGGCGTCGGCACCAGCTGGATCGACTCCTCCAGCTCGCCGCGCTCGCGGATGAATCGCTGCTCCTTGACCGCGTGCTCCGTGTGATGGCCGGGGTAGACCTCGTGGGCGGCGAGCTCGACCAGGTCGTCGCAGATGTTCTCGCACGTCGAGGTTGACGACGACCCGGCTGCGGAGGTCGCCGAGGTAGTAGTTGAACGCCCACCACGGCTCGTCGCTGACCCCCTCGAGGTCGAGCCCTTCCCCCGCCGGGAGGTCGACGAGCTTCCCGGTGGCGGCGCGCAGCAGTCCGACGACGTCCCGGATCGCCGGCACGATCTTCTCGTCCGCCACGATTCGGTCGTTTCGCCAGTCCTCGTAGCGCTCGCCGAGCGTCCCGTCGCCCGGCAGGAGCGCCTCGAGCTCCTCGTGGACGGCCTCGTAGGTCTCGGTGCCGACGCGCCGGGGGCGGACGCCGTAGCAGCGCTCCACCTCGTCCGAGTAGGAGAGCTCTTCGCCGGCGAGCACGCCGGCGTAGGTGCGCAGACCCTCGGCCTGGTCGCGCAACCAGCCGTCCTCGAGCCCGGCGAGCAGCCGGTCGGCGTCCGCGACGAGCTCGGCAGGGTCGGCCGGCTCCCCTGCGTCGGCCTGCTCCTTCAGCTCCGGCGGGCCGTAGTACGCGTCGACGAGCCCGTCGACGTGCCGCCCGAGCCGCAGGCCGAGGAGGATGTAGTCCTCGGCGTGGCTCACGCCCTACGCCGCCCGCTCGAACAGCGCGGCCTGGCCCTGGCCGACGCCGACGCACATCGTCGCCACGCCGTAGCGCCCGCCGCGCCGCCGCAGCTCGTGCAGCAGGGTGACGACGAGCCGCGCGCCGCTCATCCCGAGCGGATGGCCGATCGCGATCGCGCCGCCGTTGACGTTGACCTTCTCCGGGTCGAGCCCGAGCTCGCGAATGACGGCGAGGCTTTGCGACGCGAACGCCTCGTTCAGCTCGACCAGGTCGAGGTCGGCCACCTCCACGCCGGCGCGTTCGAGCAGCTTCCGCACCGCCGGCACCGGGCCGATCCCCATCACGCGCGGGTCGACCCCCGCCACCGCAGACGCGACGAAGGCGCCGAGCGGCTCGGCGCCGAGCTCCTTCGCCTTCTCCTCGCTCGCGATCACGAGCGCCGCGGCGCCGTCGTTGATCCCGCTCGAGTTCCCGGCCGTGACGGTGCCGTCCTTGCGGAACGCGGGCTTCAGCGCGGCCAGCTGCCCCGCGTCCGTGTCCGGCCGCGGATGCTCGTCACGCTCGAGCTCGCCGGCCGGGACGAGCTCGTCGGCGAAGCGCCCCGCCGCGTCCGCCGCCGCCCAGCGGCGCTGCGACTCGAGCGCGAACGCGTCCTGGTCCTCGCGCGAGACCTTCTTCTGCTCGGCGACGTTCTCGCCGGTCTCGCCCATCGACTCGAGCGGGAACATCTCCTCCATCTTCGGGTTCGGGAAGCGCCAGCCGAGCGTGGTGTCCCAGACGGTCTGATTCCCGCGCGGGAAACCGCGCTCCGGCTTGCCCATCACGAGCGGAGCGCGCGTCATCGACTCGACGCCGCCCGCGACGAACAGATCGCCGTCCCCCGCGATCACGGCGTGGCAGGCCCCGACCACGGCCGACAGGCCCGAGGCGCAGAGCCGGTTGACGGTCACGCCCGCGACATCCTGCGGCAGCCCGGCGAGCAAGCGCGCCCATCCGCGCGACGTTGCGGTTGTCCTCGCCGGCCTGGTTCGCGCAGCCGAACCAGACGTCCTCGATCTCGCCCGCGGGCACGCCGGCACGCTCGACCGCAGCGGCGATCGCGGTGGCCGCGAGGTCGTCCGCGCCGCACCCCGGCGAGCCCGCCGCCGTAGCGGCCGACGGGCGTGCGGACGGCGGAGAGGATCACGGCCCGGGACACAGCGGCCAGTCTAGAAGCCGCCACGCCCCGGGCCGCCGGCTCTCAGTAGCCGTAGCCCGGCGAGGGCTTCGGCTTCGGTGCGGCTGCCGCGGCGCCGACCGTCGTCACGTGCCAGACGCCGACGTCCTTGAATCCCTCGCCGTTCATCTCTCCGGGCCTGCGTGTCCCGGACGAAGGTGTACAAGGGTGCGCCCTTGTAGCTGACCTGGATCCGGCCATCAGGCCGCCGGATCGTGCCCAGCGGGACGTCGACCGGTCGGTTTGATCCCCTTCGCGACGACCAGCGGGTGCCACACCGACAGGCAGGCGCTGTTGGTGCAGATGAAGCGCCCCCTGCGCTCGGCGCTGAGGTTGTAGAGCGTATGGCCGCTGCGGTTGACGAGGATGGTCGCGTGCAACTGCGCGCTGTGGACGGTACGGACGAGCGGCATCCCCGTCGCCGTAGCGCCCAGCGCAGGTACGAGCAAGGCGGCCAGGATCGCAACGGTCCACGCAGCCGCCCGGGTGGGTGTGATGCTCATTCCAAAGGCTCCTTTCGAGTCGACCCCTGCCACCTGGAAGTACGGGCCGGCGGCTGGAGCGGATTGAGGCAGCGGCAGCTCTAGGCCGCCGCAGTCGCGGCGCCGGCGAGCAGACGCTCGATCGCAGCGAGCGAGAGACGCTCGATCGCGACCATGCCCTCGTCGCCGAGGTCGACGCTGAACTCGTTCACGTAGAGCGCGATGTGCGCGTCGCAGACCTCGTCCGACAGCTCCTGCGAGTGCGCGCGGACGTAGTCGCGGCTGGCGACCGGGTGCGCGAAGGCGTACTCGACGGAGGCTCGGATCGCCGACTCGGCGGCGGCGACGGTCGCGTCGTCGAGATCGGCCCGGGCGAAGATCCCGGCCAGCGGCACCGGCAGCCCGGTCTCCTGCTCCCACCACGCTCCGAGGTCGGCGATCGCGACGAGGCCGTGGTCGGCGTAGGTGAAGCGGCTCTCGTGGATGATCAGGCCCGCGTCGACCTCGCCGGCGGCGACCGCTCCGAGGATGCGGTCGTAGCGCAACTCGACCACGTCGCCGAGCTCCGGCTCGGCGAGGCGAAGCAGCAGGTACGCGGTCGTCTCGCGGCCCGGGATCGCGATCCGCGCACCGGCGAGCGGGCGCTCCTCGCGCGCGACGACGAGCGGCCCGACGCCCCGGCCGAGCGCCGCGCCGCTCCGCAGCAGGCGGTAGCGCTTCCCGACCCCGGCCGACCGCGCCGAAGCTGAGCTTCGTCAGGTCGAGCTCGCCCGTGTGCGCCCGCCGGTTCAGCTCCTCGATGTCGAGCAGCACGGGCTCGACCGGAAACGGCGCGTCCACCAGCCCGTGCACGAGCGCGTGGAACGCGAACGTGTCGTTCGGGCAGGGCGAGAACCCGAAGGTCAGCGCACGCAGAGCTGCAGCTCCTCGAGCAACGGCGGGACGATCTCCCCGAGGCGGGCCAGCGCGTCGTCGATCCGCCAGAGCCCCCGGTCGGACTCCGCCGGCCTGTTCGAGATCGTCCGCACCTCGACCGCCGGCACGCCGGCGAGCTCGGCCGCCCGGAGCACCGAGAACCCCTCCATCGCCTCGACGTGGCACTCGCCGCCGCCCCCGACGCGCGCGCAGCTGGCGATCGGCAGCACCTGCGCGTCGGGCAGCGCCCGCCGCGCCGCCTCGACGAGCTCCGGCGCGGGGTACGCGCGCTCGACCTTCGGCATCAGCGAGCTCGGGTCGACGATGTCCGCGTAGTGCGCCTCCGAGCCGATCACGACCGACAGAGGCTCGAGCTCGGGCGCGCCGGCGATGCCGACGTGGAGCACGGCGTCGGGGCGCAGCTCGGCGAGCCCCATCGCCGTCCTGATCCCGGCCTCCGCAGGCCCGATGCCGCAGCAGAGCGTGTCCGGCGCGCCGCTCGCGGCGAGCTCGCGCTCGGTGGCGGCGACGACGAGGATCACTTCGCTCGTGCCGAAGAACCAGCGCTCGAGCGGCCCGAGGATCTCGCTCCGCCGGAACGGCGGCTGCCGCGTCGTCGACCCGTCGCCTTCGGCGACGCTGACGTCGTCCTCGAGCGTCTCGTTGGCCGCGTCGAGCGCGTCCTGGAGCTCGTAGCCCTCGAAGACATAGTCGCCGGCGCGCGGCTCGTCGCTCGGGCGGTGCTGCGGATTGACCGCGCGGCCGACGGCCCAGACGCCGCCGTCCTTGCGCTCGATCCAGATCACCACCCGCTCGGGCGTGCCGCCGTCGTCGACGCCGTCGACGACCCGCTCGGCGAACCGCCCGGCCTGCTTCTTCCCGGCCAACCGCACAAGGATACAATCGCTCCCGTGGGGGGAATCGGCAGGTTCTTTCGCGGCATCTTCTCGTTCCTCGGCTCGAGACTCGTCGAACCAGGACCGGATCGCCGCGTACCTGATTCGCGAGCACGACCGCGGCCGGACGATGGCGGACATCCTCGACGACCCCTACGTGACCAACCGCTGCTCTCCGCAGGAGCTCGAGCGGCTGCTCGACCGGCCCGACGTGATTCACGCGATCGGCGACGACATGGCCGACGCGCGGGCTTCGCTACCCGGCGAGCTAGCTCGACGACACTCGCCGCCACGGCAAGATCCCAGGCGGCGAGCCCGTTCGACTTGAAGACGACGATGTCGTCGTCGGCCTGACGGCCCGCGACCTCGCCGGCGACCACCTCCTGGAGCTCGTGTACCTCGAGCCAGTCGAGCACGCCTTGCTCCACGGGCTCGATCAGGTCGCCGGACTCGATCTTCGCGTCGTCGAGCGAGTCGCAGCAGACGAACGCGGCGCGCTCGAGTGCCGCGTTGTCGAGCTCGCGCGCCTGCCGCCTGTTCGCACCGGCCGCGCAGACGAGCGCACCCGGCTGAAGCCACTCGCCGCGGAGCACCGGGTCGCGGGAGGTCGTGATCGTCACGACCACGTCCGCGGCCGCCGGGTCACGGTGGCTCTCGCCCGGCTCCGCGCCCACCTCCCGGCAGAACTCCGCCAGTCGCTCCTCGCTGCGGCAGTACGCGACGACCTCCTCGATCCCGGGCAGGGCCTCGCGGATGCAGGCGACCTGGGAGCGCGCCTGCCAGCCGCAGCCGATCACGCCCAGCGTTCGCGCCCCGGGCCGCGCGAGGTGCCTCGCCGCGACCGCGGACGCGGCGCCGGTGCGCAGCTGCCCGAGCCGGTCGGCCTCGATCACCGCCCTCAGGTCGCCCCCCTCGAAGAGAGCCACGACGAACGACGCCCCCTCCGGTGTCGCCGCGTACGTCTTCACGCACGAGAGCTTCCGGTCGCGGTCGACCGCCGACATCACGGCCAGCGCGCCGCCGTCTCCCAACCGAACGCGATACCGCGGGACGTTCTCGATCGTTCCGGCGGCCAGCCGCCGGAACGAGTCCTCGACCGCCTCGATCGCGAGCGCAGGCGTGAGCAGCCGACCGACGTCGGCCTCTGAGAGCTGGAGGGCCAGAGGCCGAAGTCTAGGACGACGGTGCGATCCATTGACACGATGCGCTCGCGCTGGAACCCTTGCGGCGTGCAGCTGCCGTTCCGAGAACGGTGGCCGCGACGATCGGGAGCCGTCGTCGGCCTCGTCGTGTTGACGCTCTGTACCCGCCGCAACGGAAACGGCGGCCGGCGCAGCTCGAACCTCGCCGGTGCTGCACGACGTCGTCGAGCAGCTCGTCAAGGAAGGCGCGCCCGGCGCAATCGTCGTCGTGCGAACGCCCACCGGCGTCCGTCGCGCAGCCGCTGGACTGGCCCGGATCCGGCCCCGCGTCACGATGGCGACGAGCGACCGGTTCCGGATCGCGAGCATCACCAAGACGTTTGTCGCCACGGTCGCGCTCCAGCTCGCCGCCGAGGGACGGCTTCGCCTTGCGGATCCGGTCGACAGGTGGGTGCCGGGGCTTGTGCCCGAGGGCCGGTCGATCACCCTCCGCGAGTTGCTCGACCACACGAGCGGTCTCTACGACTACACGACCGACCGAGCGTGGACGGCGCAGCGGATCGCCCACCCCGGGCGCACGTGGACGCCGCGCGAACTCGTGCGGGTCGCCGCCAGGCACAAGCTGCTCTTCCGTCCCGGAACGGACTGGTACTACTCGAACACGAACTACGTCCTGCTCGGTCTCGTAGTCGAGGCCGCCGCGCGGGCGTCGCTCGGCGACGAGCTGCGGGAACGGATCTTTCGTCCGCTCCGCCTCGACGCAACCTCGTTCCCGTCGGGGAGTTCGATCCCCGGACGAGTCGCCCATGGCTACCTCGGCAGCCTGCGCGGGTTGCCGATCGTCCCCGGGCAGCTCGTCGACGTCACGTCCCTGGTCAGCCCCTCGTCGTGGGGGGCCGGCCAGATCGTCTCGACCGCCGACGACGTGACCGCGTTCCTCGCGGCACTCCTCGGAGGGCGGGTGCTCCAGCCGGCCCAGCTCGCGGCGATGAAGTCCAGGGTCACGACCATGCATCGGGAGCTGGGCATCATTGTCCAGCACACCGCCGACTACGGCCTCGGCCTCGAGATCCAGCAGTCATCGTGCGGAACGACGTACGGCCACGACGGAGACACGCCGGGCTGGCGCACCGTCGTCTGGGCGACGGGCGACGGCCGGCGCGTTGTCGAGGTGATGGTGAACGTCCTGAGCCCCCGTATGACCTGGCCGCTGATCCGTGCGGCGGCAACGCAGGCCTTCTGCTCGACCTGAGTCCGTTTCACTCCTCCACAGCGGATGCGGCGTCACCAGGTGGCGCTGGCGCCGACTTGTAGCGACCGTCACGAAAGAGTAGCGTTCCGCGCGGCAGGCAGCCGTCGAGCACGAGGAGTCGAAATCGTGTTTCGCTTCCCCAGGCCGCGCACCCGGATCCTCAGCTGTCTGGTCGTGATCGTGGCCGGCTTGGGCATCGCCGGCGGCGCTGCCGGGGCGCCGCGCCAGGCGAAAGACCCGTGCGGCATTCCGACGGCGGTGCCTGTGTGGATCGACTACGCGGAGGGCAGTGTCGCTCCCGACGTGCGCGCGCTCTTTGCGCAGCCGGGTGTCGTCGTGACCGCGAGCGGGATTGCGATCCCGAAGTCCTTCCGCGATCACGGCGCCGCGACGACCTACTTCGAGCTCCACCTGCCCGACCTCGTCGGGCAGCCGTCGGATCCCGCCGATCCGGCCTCCATCGACGGGATGGCCGCCGCTCTCTTCCAGCGGGCGTCGGCCTCGACCGGCTGCGCCACTCCGACCATCGCCCTGAACGAGCTCTTCGGCGAGTCGGCGGCGACGCCGTTGTCGCCGACGAACGCGACCTACCGCGCAAATGTCCTGGCGCTCATGAAAGGGCTCCACGACCGCGGTGCCAAGCCGGTGCTCTTCGTCCACGGCAATCCGAACACGGACGGCGCGGCCGCCGACTGGTGGCGGCAGGTCGCCGGGGTCGGCTCGATCGTCTACGAGGACTACTTCAGCGGCGTCCGGCTCGACCAGCTCGGACCGGTCCTCGGGTCGCGCCGGGTGCGGGAGGCTGCGCGTTCCTTCGTGTCGCAGTTCACGGGCATCGGGGTCCCGACGTCGAAGCTCGGGATCGCACTCGGCTTCCACTCGGCGCTCACGGCAGGGATCGGCGGGCGCCAGGGCCTGCGGCCGGTCGAGGCGTGGCTGCGAGTGGTGAAGTGGGAGGCGCTCTCGACCGCCCAGGTGGCGAAGGAGACCGGGCTCGGGTCGATCTGGTCGTGGGGGTGGGCGCTGTTCGGCGGAAACGATCCGGACAAGCTCGTCACCGCCTGTACCTATCTCTGGGCTCGTAACCCGTCCCTCTGCGACGCCCCGACCAAAGCCGGGCCGGCGTTCAACACCTCGCGCACCGAGGGCGAGATAGTTCTCCCGGCCGGCGCGACCTGCACGTTCGACGGCGGGACCGTCCAGACCGCTGCGGTCGATGGGCTCGCCGCGGTGATGCACAGCCGCCACTTGGCGCTGTCCGCCGTGTTCGCCCGGGCGGTGCTCGCGCCGGGAGCGCCCGTCTCCGACGACGCCGTATCGAAGGTCGAACAGGCCGCGATCGCCAGATTCCGCGGCGGCCGCCGCGGCTTCCTCGAGGCTTTGACCCGCGACCACGCGACGGAGGCGGTAGCTCGCGAGCTGATCCGGGACGAGCTGAGGCGCCGCTCGATCGCGCAGAAGCTCGCGTCGTCGGGCTCGTCCCAGACCACACTCGAGTGGACGGCGGACAAGGAGGCAGGCGCGGTGGCGACCGCGATCTGCCTCCACGACGACCTGCCCGGCGACGGAGACTTCCCGATCGCGGAGGACCGCGAGGTCGGAGTCGTTCCGCTTCTCCAGCGGCTGCCGTTCCTGTTCGTCGACCGAACCGCGCCGGCCGCGCCGTCGACCCCGACCGCCACCTCGGGCGGCGCCGGGTCCGTCCTCCTCGCCTGGGTGCCCGGCTCCGAGCCCGACCTGGCCGGCTACCGCGTCTACCGGTCGTCGACGAGCGCAGGCCCGTACCAGCCCATCGGGCCCTTCCTCGACCGGCCCGCGCTCCTCGACACGACCGCCCCCTCCGGAACGGCCGTGTACTACGTGGTCCGGGCGTTCGACACGTCCGGGAACCTCAGCCCGCCGGTGCCTGTCCAGACCAACGCCGCGCCGGTCAGACCCGGCTCGCTCGACCATCGTTCGGTACGGGTGGCAAGCCAACTCGCGTTCGACGTGGCGCCTTGACGCGGGATGCCGCTGGGCGTTCCTAACATGGCCTGGAGGGTTGACGGTGTGCTTGTTTTGCTGGCGGCGCTGGTGGCCGTGCCCCTGCCCCTCCACTAAGACAAACGCCAGGTTCACGCCGGCGCACAGGCATGCGTCTCCGAGCTGCTGAGCCTGCTTCGCGGTGCAGCCTCTCGGCCGTAGTCTGTAACGGCCATCCGGCCCCAGCCAGGAGGGCGATGAGGGCGATGAGGGCGACCCTAGTGAGGTGGGTCAGGTGGCGGGGCTGGATGCGACCTGGCGAACGCCGAGCGCATCCGCCTCACGCCGCGCGATCACCGCTGCCAGCGCAGCCACAAACAGGACTAGCCCGCCGTGGAGGCCGTGAACCCAGCCCTTGCCTCGATCCTGGAGGTCACCGACGAAGAAGATCTGCACCGTGCCGAGGATCGGGAGCGCGAGCGACCAGAGAACGTTCCGCCAGGTGCCCCACCAGCCGATCAATGCGGCGACGAACGCCAGGATCTCCAGTGGATGCACTACCAAGGAACCGTCGTCCTTATGAGCAAGAAACGAGACGAAGACGAGGCTCCGCAAGGGGCCTCTTTCGTTGCTCAGCGGCCTGGTTGAGCCATGCGCCCGGCAAGATTCGAACTTGCGACCTCTGCCTCCGCAGGGCAGCGCTCTATCCCCTGAGCTACGGGCGCGTAAGAGAGGTCAGTGTAGCCGCGCGCTGCGCCGCCGACGCTGAGCTCCGCGTCGTCGGGAACCTCCGACGCGGACGTAGCCGAGCGCGACGCCCGGGCACGGCGCTCGTCACGCGACCGACCGCCTTTCCCTCCCAGACGATCTCGTCGCCGGGCTGCGCGCTCGTCGACGTCGAGCACGCGCAGACGGCGGTTCGTCTTGCCCCGGTAGTGCAGGCGCGCGATCGGCTCCTGGCCCGGGTAGCAGCCCTTCGTGAACGAGACGTGCGTCTCGTCGAGCCCGGCCTCCGCGGGCAGGATCGAGTCGTCGAGCTCCTTGCCCCAGGCGGGACGCCGGCCTCGATCCGCGCGCGCTCGACCTCGTCGTCGTCGAGCGTCGGCTCGAGCGCCGGCGTCGAGCACCTCGACCGTCCCGGGCAGCTCGCCCGGCAGCCCCTCCGCTTCGCCGAAGACGAGCAACGAGGTGTGCTCCTCCGGCTCGATCTCGCACTTCGCCGCGAAGCGCGAGCGCAGCAGCTGCGCGCGCACGGCCTCGCCGAGCTCGGGCTCGGTCAGCAGCAGGAAGTCCTCCGGGCCGCGGCGCCACACGCGCAGCGGCGCGATCAGCCGGCTCTTCGGCGTCAGCAGCAGCGCGTCGACGACCTCGCCCGCGGTGACGTCGTTCGAGAGCATCCGCTGGAGGTAGTCCTCGGCATCGGGCCCGGCGACGCGGACGTAGGCGCGCGGCCGGCGCGCGACCCCCTGGAGTGAAACGCGCAGCACCCTCGTTAGTCTAGGCAGCGTGCCCCTGTTCAGATCGAAGGCCGAGGAGAAGGTCGTCGAGGCCGGCTACGACCCGGCGCGCCTGCCGCCCGGCCAGTACCTGACCGAGAAGTGGCCGGTGCTGCACGCGGGCTCGGTGCCGAACGTCGACCTCGCGACCTGGGACCTGACCGGTCACCGGCGAGGTCGAGCGCCGCTCACGCTCACCTGGGAGGAGCTGCTCGAGCTGCCGAGCCGCGAGGTCACCGTCGACATCCACTGCGTCACGCGCTGGAGCCGCTTCGACACGACCTTCAAGGGCGTGCACTGGAGCGAGCTCGCGAAGCTGGTGCCGGCCGAAGCCGAGCGCGCGGTTCGTCGTCGCGCACGCCGAGCAGGGCTTCACGGCGAACATGCCGATCGAGGCGATCGAGGACGAGAACGCGCTGATCGCCTAGGAGGCCGACGGCGAGCCGCTCGACGCCCGACCACGGCTGGCCGCTGCGGCTCGTCGTGCCCTCCCGGTACTTCTGGAAGAGCGCGAAGTGGCTGCGCGGACTCGAGCTCCGCTCGACCGACGAGCCCGGCTTCTGGGAGCGCTACGGCTACCACAACGACGCCGAACTACTGGCAGGAGCAGCGCTACTCCTTCTAGTAGCGCCGTACCCGCCGCTGTCGGTGGTCGTCGGCGCGGTGGTCGTTCTCGAAGTCGGAGGCATCACGCCGTGCGGCCCGGCGATCTGGCCGCGGATCTCGCCGGCGGGTTCTTCGCGGTGTGGACGTTCACGTAGGCCGTCCCGGCGAGGAGCGCAGATCGCACCTTCGGCGTGACCGTGACGTGCGGTGGACGCCCGAGAGGCACGGCCCGCAGAGCGGGACCGCCACCGGGCCGGCGGCGCCCTGCCGCCCGAGGTGAATGTGTGCTGCGGTCGCCCGGCCGCTCAGCCGCGCGAACGTCAGGCGCCAGGTCAGCGTCCTGCCGTGAGCGTCGCGGCGAAGACCCCGGCCCCCCGCGCGGCCGCCTTCGGGCAGGCGTCTCCTGAACAGCGTTCAGGCGGGCGCTGTGCTTCACGGCCGACCCGCGTCCCGCGAGGCCGTAGCCGACGGCGGAGGGCGCGATCACGACGGCAGACCGGCGACGAGGGGAGTGCGCATGTCCCTCAAATACGCTAAAGGCCCGCGATCGGATGCCGATACAGGGAACGACCCACCTCCCCCAAGACAAAGGGCCCGGCTGAGCCGGCCCTTTTCGTTCCTGCGAAAGCCGTAAGGCTGCCTACATCATCCCGTCCATGCCGCCCGGCATGCCGCCGCGCCATCGCCGGCTCTTCTCGGGCGCCTCGGCGACGATCGCCTCGGTGGTGAGGATGTTCTTCGCGATCGACGCGGCGTTCTGCAGCGCCGAGCGGGTGACCATCGTCGGGTCGATGATCCCGGCCTTGACGAGGTCCTCGACCTCGCCCGTGTCGACGTTCAGGCCCTGGCCGCTTGCGCCGAGCGGACCTGGTCGACGACGACCGAGCCCTCGAGGCCCGCGTTGTACGCGAGCTGGCGGAGCGGCTCCTCGAGCGCGCGGACGATGATCTGCGCGCCCGTCTTCTCGTCGCCTGTCGAGCTCTTGAAGGCCTCCTTGACGGCGTCCGCCGCGTTCAGGAGCGCGACGCCGCCGCCGGGGACGATGCCCTCCTCGAGGGCGGCGCGGGTGGCCTGCAGCGCGTCCTCGACGCGGTGCTTCTTCTCCTTCATCTCGGTCTCGGTGGCCGCGCCGACCTTGACGACCGCGACGCCGCCGGCCAGCTTCGCCAGCCGCTCCTGCAGCTTCTCGCGGTCGAAGTCGGAGTCGGTGTTCTCGATCTCGGCCTTGAGCTGCTTGATCCGGCCCTTGATCGCCTCCGCGTCGCCGGCGCCGTCGATGATCGTGGTCGTGTCCTTGTCGACGACGACCTTGCGGGCCCGGCCGAGCTGCGAGATCTTCGTGTTCTCGAGCTTGAGGCCCATCTCCTCGGTGATCACCTCGGCGCCCGAGAGGATCGCGATGTCCTCGAGCATCCGCTTGCGGCGATCGCCGAAGCCCGGCGCCTTGACGGCGACGGCCGGTGAACGTGCCGCGCAGCTTGTTGACGACGATCGTCGCGAGCGACTCGCCCTCGACGTCCTCGGCCACGATCAGCAGCGGGCGGCCCGCCTGGATCACCTGCTCGAGCACGGGCAGGAGGTCCTTGACGGCGCCGATCTTCTGGTTCGCGACCAGGATGTACGGGTCGTCGAGCACGGCCTCCATGCGCTCGGGGTCGGTGATCATGTACGGCGAGAGGTAGCCCTTGTCGAACTGCATGCCCTCGGTGAACTCGAGCTCGAGCCCGAAGGTCTGGCCCTCCTCGACGTTCACGACGCCGTCCTTGCCGACCTTCTCGATCGCGTCCGCGATCACGTCGCCGATCTCGCGCTCGCGCGAGGAGATGGTGGCGACCCGGGCGATGTCCTCCTTGCCCGAGATCTCCTTCGACTGCGACTTCAGGTTCTCGACGACCGCGTCGACGGCCTTCTCGATGCCGCGCTTGAGCCCCATCGGGTTCGCGCCCGCGGCGACGTTCTTCAGGCCCTCGCGGACGATCGCCTGCGCGAGCACGGTCGCCGTCGTGGTGCCGTCGCCCGCGACGTCGTTCGTCGCCGTCGCGACCTCGCGCACGAGCTGGGCGCCCTGGTTCTCGAAGACGTCCTCGACCTCGATCTCACGCGCGATCGTGACGCCGTCGTTGGTGATCGTCGGGGCGCCGAACTTCTTGTCGAGCACGACGTAGCGGCCCTTCGGGCCAAGGGTGACCTTGACCGCGTCGGCGAGGATGTTCACGCCGCGCTCGAGCGAGCGGCGCGCGTCCTCGTTGAACTTCAGCTCCTTGTGAGCCATCGCTTGATTCCTCCGTTACTGGTTAGGCCTTGGCGCCGGCGAGGGCCTTCTTGCCCTTGCTCTTGGCACCGGTGGACACGACCTTCGCGAGCACGTCGGACTCGCGCAGGATGAGAAGCTCGTCGGCACCGACCTTGATCTCGGTGCCGCCGTACTTCGAGAAGATGACCTCGTCGCCCTCGGCGACGTCGAGCGGGATGAGCTCGCCGGTCTGCTCCGAGCGTGCCCGGGCCGACGGCGAGCACCGTGCCGCGCTGCGGCTTCTCCTTGGCCGTGTCCGGCAGGACGATCCCGCTGAACGTCGTCTCCTCCTCCTCGAGGACCTCGACGATCAGGCGATCGCCAAGCGGCTGCAGATCCATACCACGACCTCCGATTTCGATGATTGCTGTCGGTAGCACTCTCTACCCGAGAGTGCCAACGGCATCTTAACGAACCGCGCCGGGCTAGCGCTGGGCAAGGTCGGGGCGTGAGACGAGAGTTCTCCGCCGGCGGCGTGCTGGTGCGGAAGATTCGCGGCGAATACGTGGTCGCCGCGATCCGGCCGGCGGGCCGGAAGCCGGGCCTGTGGGCATTGCCCAAGGGCAACATCGGTCCGGGCGAGGATCCGGCGGCGGCCGCGGTCCGCGAGGTGGCGGAGGAGACGGGCGCCAGGGGAAGACTCGAACGGAAGCTCGGCGACGTTCGCTACACGTACACGCAGACGTGGGGCGACGCGGCCGGCGAGCGCGTCTTCAAGATCGTCAGCTTCTACCTGCTGCGGTACGCGGGCGGGCGGCTCGGGAACATCCCGGCCGAGTTCGTGCACGAGGTGGACGAGGTTCGCTGGCTCCCGCTCGCGGAGGCGCCGAAGCTCCTTGCCTACAGGGGGGAACAGCAGATGGCGCAAAAGGCGCTGGAAAGCCTATGATCGGCGAGCCGTTGTACGCCCTGAACTTCTACTCGCCGATCGTCGAGAACCAGCTGCGTAGCGGCCGGAAGTCGGCGACGATCCGGCTCGGGGACAAGTCGTCCAAGTACCGCAAGGGGATGATCGTCGCCGTGCTCGCCGGCGCCCGCTTCAGCCCGCGCAAGAAGATCTTCGACGCCGTGGTCGACAAGGTCGAGGTGAAGACGCTCGGCGAGCTCTCGCCGAACGAGATCGAGCACGACAACCCGGAGATCCGCCGGGTCGAGGAGATGGCCCAGTGGCTCGGGACGCTCTACAACCGGGACGTCTCCGAGTCGGACGTCGTCACGGTGATCCGCTTTTCCGAGATTCGCGCGTAGCGTGCTGCAGACGGGGCTGACGAAGCTCCTCCGCGTGCAGCACCCGATCCTGCTGGCGCCGATGGCGGGCGGCCCGACGACGCCAGAGCTCGTGGTCGCCGTCTCGGAGGCAGGCGGCTTCGGCACCCTGGCGGGAGCGGCACTCGCGCTGAACGACCTCGAGCAGGCGATCGCGGCGGTGCAGGCAGCGACCGATGCCCCGTTCGGCGTCAACTTCCAGCTCGTCGAGCCGGGAGTCGGGGGAGACGTGGAGGCGGTGCAAGAGGCGATCGACCCGTTCCGCGTGGAGCTCGGTCTTCCACCGGGACCGCGCGAGCTCGAGGTCGTGGAGGTCTCCGTGGACGACCAGGTCGAGCTCTGCCTGGCCCGGGGCGTGCCGGTGCTGACCTTCGCACTCGGCGATCCGTCGCGGTTCGTCGGCCAGGGTGCCCTCGTCGGCTCGATGGTCACGACTGTCGAGGAGGCCGCCCACGTCGAGGCGGCTGGCACCGACTTCGTGATCGCGCAGGGGGCAGAGGCGGGAGGCCATCGGTCGACGTTCGACGTCTCCGGCGACGTGCCGCTCGTCGGGACGATGGCGCTCGTTCCACAGGTCGTCGATGCGGTGAACGTCCCGGTGGTCGCGACCGGCGGAATCGTGGATGGTCGCGGCGTTGCAGCCGCGCTCGCACTCGGTGCGGCCGGGGCGCAGCTCGGGACGCGCTTCCTGCTCGCGCGCGAGGCCGCGACGGCACCGGCCTATCGGGAGGCGCTCCTGCATGCGTTCGAGACGGACACGGTCGTGACGACGAGCTTCACAGGCCGCCCGGCGCGCTCGATCCGCAACCGCTTCTTCGCCGAGCTCGCCGGGACGGAGCCGCTGCCCTGGCCCCGGCAGCGCGCGGCCGCAAGCGACCTCTACCGCGCCGCACTCGAGCGCGGCGCGTCGGACCTCCACCCGTTGCTCGCCGGCCAGGGACTGCGCGGTCTCCGCGACGGTCAGCCGGCGGCCGAGATCGTCGACGAGATCGCGGAACAGGCCGAGGCAGTCCTGCGCGCGCTCGCTAGCCCCTCTTCTCCTTCCTCCTGATCGGAACCCCGAGCAGCTCGGCGGGGCGCAGTGGCGCGGCGCACTCCTCGCACTCGACCGCGAAGACCGAGCTGAAGGGCGCGTTGCAGGCCGGACAGCGGTGGAGCGTCGCGCCGCCGCACGCGGGGCAGCGCTCGGGAAGCTCCGACTCGAAGTCTTCGAACCAGCGCTGCGCCGAGCCGCAGTCGAGGCAGACGGCTGCCCAGTCGCCGAGCACCTTGCGGCGCTCCTCGCGCAACCAGTCCGCGGCCTTGCCCACGGACCAACTGTAGCCCGCTACTGGCCGCGGCTCTTCGGGTCGACGCCCGCGAAGGTGAGGAAGTCGACCATGCGGAAGTCGCCCCGGGCACGAGACGGCAGCGACGGCCGCCAGCTCGGGTCGTAGGCAAGGTAGGAAGCCGGATCGCTCTGGAGCAGTCCGACGATGACCTCGCCGACGATCCGGCCACCGACCGGCCCGAGTCGAAGACCATCCTCGACGAGCTCTGCCTCCTTGAGCACGTAGTA
Organism: uncultured Actinomycetes bacterium; assembly: GCA_963847305.1. GTDB lineage: Bacteria > Actinomycetota > Thermoleophilia > Gaiellales > Gaiellaceae > DATBLE01. The sequence continues at coordinate 229,812 of CAWJZI010000018.1, forward strand.
CCAAGGCGGAGTCGAACGCTCGAGCCCGAGCCCATAGCCGTGGAGCTCGTCGAGGTCGGCGGGAGCGAGAGCCGAAACGCCCATCTGGCGGGCGAGCGCCTGGCCGGATGGGAGCTCCCAGGTCAGTTGCCGAAGCAGCGTCCGCACCGGAAGCGCGGTGGGGCCGGAGTGGGACGCGATCGCGCTGATCGGGAGGTGAAAGAGCGGTGACGAGAGGCGCGTGTCGATGCGCTTGTTCGGCTTCACCTGGCCGTCGCCGAAGTCGAAGAACGTCTGCCAGCCGATGAAGCGCCGAGGCGCCCGAAAGCCCCCGCGGAGATCGTCCGGGTCGGGACCGCTTCTTCGAGACGTCGAAGGTGAGCGCGAAGAACGGCTTCCCATCGTCCCCGGCGAGGTTCGCCCGGTAGGAAGGCCGCACCATCGAGTGACCGAAGCGGTACGCGGCTGCCTGGAACTCGACCGGAATGAACGCCTCGCCCTTGCGGGGCCGGTAGAAGCGCCGGCCGCGCCGCAGGATCGTGTCCACCATCGGCTGCCCGACGAAGAGCGGCAGGAACTCGTTCAGGATCAGCCACTGGTAGTGCCAGGTCGTGAGCCGCCGAGCCTGGGAGAACGTCTCCGCCTCGTTGAGCGTGCCGCCGGCTCGCAGTCGATCGACGACGTTGTTGTGGAAGCGCAGGAAGGCCGCCTGCAGCCCGCTGATGATCACGTGCTCGTCGTTGCGGGGATCGGCCACGATCGCCGTGCCGTCGGGCATGCGCGGCACGTCCTCGAACAGTCCCCCCGACTCGATCTTCAGCTTCGCGCGGTCGTCCGGGTCGTACAGCTGCGGCGAGCCCACGGGACCGGCCCCGTAGACCGAATCGAGATCAAATGACGGCGTGCGCCCGTTCCGATAGTCCTGGGGCGTCGAAGGCTTCCCCAGCGGCGAAGCGAGATCGAAGGTCATGTCGTGATCCATGAACTGGCCAAAGAACGTCGTCCCGGCCGTGTGCGTCGGGTTGTTCGGGTTGTGGGCCGACAGCGACAGATCGACGATCAGGTCCACGGGCCCCCGATCCAGGGCGTCCCGCGCGTCGAGGATCCCACCGGGAGAGCCGATGTCCACGAGCGCCGCCTCGAGGCCCTTCTTCCCCGGCACGGCGAAGGGATGCATCCGCTCGAAGATCCGCCCGAAGTGCTGCGTGTTGATCCCGGCGCGACCATGACCCGTTGCCAGACGCGCCGCGCCCTCCGCCGAAGCCGTGCCCAGGCCGCCGACTGTCCCCACCGCGACGGCGCCGGCCCCGACCTTGCCGAGAAAGCTCTTCCTGCTGAGGCGACCCCGCTGCTCCTCCTCGCCGACGCTGCTCATGGCAATCCCCCTTTCTTCCTCATCGGTCCAGACAGCCCAACGTGGCGCTTTCTTCCAGGTCTACTCGGGATCACGCGTGCGCCGAGCGCCTCGGTGATGCGCCCGGACGACAGCCCGGCCCGGCGCGCGGCATCGTGAACCGCCTCGGCCGACGCGGCCTCGTAGAGGAAGAAGCAGGTCTCGTCCTCGGGGACGAAGATCGCCCGCACGTACCGGACGGCGGCGCCCTCCTCGGTCACCTCGTCCGCGGCCGCGCGCGCTCGCTCCGCGCCGCTCTCGACCGCAGCGGGATCTTCCCGCGAGACGTACAGCTCGACGAGGTATTCGGCCATGCGTCGACGGTACGCCCCCCGCCTCGTCGCCGAAACGAGGGAAACCCCTGGACTTTCACCGTCTACCCGGCGTCGGAGAGGCGCCGTGCGAGCTGCGCTCTCGAGCGCACCCCCAGCTTCGCGTAGACGTGCGAGAGGTGTCCTTCGACCGTCTTCACGGACACGAACAGAGCCTGGGCGATCTCCTTGTTGGCGAGCCCGTCCCCCGCCAGCTCCGCAACCCGCCGTTCTGCGGGGGACAGCTCCCCGCTCGGCTGGGGCCGGCGAGCGCCGACCCGATCGAGCTCGGCGCGGGTCGTGTCGGCCCAGCCGGCCGAGCCGATCTCGGCGAACGCCGCCTTCGCCCGCTCGAGGGTCCGGCGCGCCGCGCCCCACTTCCGGTGCCGGCGCTGCGCGCGACCGAGGGCCAGCAGCGACCTGGCCGAGTCGAAGCGAAGCCCGAGCTCGTCGTACGCGGCTGCCGCCAGCTCCAGCTTTGCGGCCGCCTGGTCGTCGTACTCGGTCGCGAGCCCGATCATCCCATCGCAGCGCCGCGCGGTCGCGAGCCCCCACGGGTGCTCCTGCTGCTCGGCCAGCTCCCGAAGTCGTGCGGTCACAGCCCGCGCCTCCTCGAGCTCACCGAGCTCGACCAACGCCTCGACGAGCTCGGGCGCGACGGGAAACGCGCCCGGCTCGTCGACACCCTCGCGTTGCGTGTACTCCCAGACTTCGCGCAGGCTCTCGACTGCTCGGGCGGGCTCGTGCGCGAGCAGGGCGGCGATCCCCCGCGCGCGCAGCGACTCGAGGACCTGCCACCGATAACCGCGTGCCGCGGCATCGGCCAGCGCCTGCGTAGCCCATTGCTCCGCTTCGTCAGGAAACCCGCGGCCCGCCGCCAGCAGCGCGCGGCACCGCTGATGCGTAGGAGTGATCAACAGCTGCGCATCCTCGGATTCGGCCCACTCGTCGAGAAGTCGCGATACATCGTCCCATGCGCCGGACCGCAATCCGAGCTCGCACAGGTTCAGACGCATCCACGCGTACGACACGGCCTCGCCCCGCTCATCGGCGAACGACAGAAACCGGGTCAACAGCACTCGCGCCCGTTCGATGTCGCCGCGCCACACGAGCCGGAGACCGGCCACGGGCTCGGGAGAATCCATGATGTGCGGCGGCGGCGACACCGATGCTGCTCTGAAGCGCTCGCAAATGTCGTCGATCGGGAGCCCGCGTAGGACTCTCGGCCCAAGCCCAGCCCGCTCAGCGCGAGACGCTCGACTTCGGAGCCGGCCCGAGGCGCCTCCGCCAGCGCCTCGAGGGCCCATGCCTCCGTCTCACGGATCCCCTCGACACCCTCGGCGGCGCTGTTGAGCGCCTTGCTCGCAAGCACCGCACGCGCGGAGTCCCGGATCACCCTGGCTATCGGCGAGCGCGCGCGCGAAGTAGTGCGCGTGATCGTCGTAACTCGTTACCGCTCCCCCCTCGGATAGCAACAGCCACGCGCGGACGCGGGCGCCACCCTCCGGCAGCGAATCGAGCTCCGGCGTGAGCAGATCGGTCACCCGCTGCCGCTCCCCAGCAGTCTCGAGATAGCCGGCAAGCGCAAGCAGCCGGTCGCTGCGCTCCGCGGACTCGGGCGGTGTCAGCCCTAGTGCGTGCTCGGCCAGCTCAACCGCCTCCCGCCGGGCGCCGCGCGCGAAAGCAGCTGCGGCTGCTTTCGCCACCGTCTCTGCGAGCTCTTGATCGGGACCGACCGCCGCAAGGGCCAGATGTCGAGCGCGCAACTCCTCGCCGTCGACCACGCGCGCCAACTCGAAGTGCAGCTCTCTTCGCACCGCCGGACGCGATCGCTTCTTCGCGGCGGCGGCGATCAAGGGATGTGCAGCGCGTACGCTGCTTCCGCCGATGATCAGAACGCCGGCCTCGACTGCCTCGTCGAGGGTGGTTGTCTCGTCCGCGATCGCCGCGAGCTGGCCGACGGTCAGATCGGGGCTGAGGGCGACAGCGAGCAACAGCCGCCGGACCGGGGCGGGCAGCCTTCCTATGCGCGTACCGAGCAGGTCCTCGACCGTATCCGGCACGGGCAGGTCCTCGCCGGGGCCTGGCAGGTCGCCTTCGGACAGCGTGCGCCCGAGTTCGAGCGCGAACAGTGGGTTGCCGAGCGTCGAGTCGACCAGGCGCCGAAGCAGATGACGCGGGAGGCTCAGACCGAGCCGCTCGTGCAGAAGCTGCCGTATCCCGCCGAGGCTCAACGGACCCACGTCGAGGCGCTCGACGCTCGACGGCCCGATCGCCCGCTCGAGCGGCGACGTTCGACCGGGGCGCTTGGAGAGCAGGAAGTGGACGGCGGACGTCTCGAGCCGTGGCGCCGCAAACTCCAGCACTTCGAGCGACGGGCGGGTCGAGCCACTGCACGTCGTCGATCGCGATCAGGAGCGACCGGCGACCGGCCAGCGCGCGCAAGAGGTTGAGAAAGCCGAGCGCGATCGCCCGCAGCTCGGGTGGCCGACCGGTCGGCTCGGCGCGCAGGACGGCGATCTCGAGCGCTCGCCGCTGCGGAGTGTGCAACTCACCGAGCTCCGTGCTGTCGACCCCGTCGAGAAGATCGACGAGCCCGGCGAATGCCAGCCGCGCCGGCGCTTCGCTCGCGCGCGTCGAGAGCACCCGGACCCTACGGTCGACGCGCAGCGGCGATACCGGCCTCCCAGAGCGTCGTCTTGCCGATCCCCGGCCCGCCGTGAGGACAAGTCCCCGCGAGCCTTTCGCGGAGAGGAACTCGTGCAGCGCCGCCAGTTCCGGCTCTCGCCCGACCGGTCCCGCCCGGACGCTTCTGACGAAGGTCAAAGGTCGCCCCCCGAAGCCCTTGATACCACAGCCACGCGGCCACCAACAACCGCGCGCGGGCGACGCGGCTAGAGTCGCGCCGATGATCCCTGACCTTCCGCCGATGGAGCTCGGCTACGCGCACACGCCGCTGCGCCGCGAGCTCGTCGATGCGGTGCTCCGGGGTGAGAAGACCGCGACCGCCGGGCTGTACGGGGACGAGCCGCTCCCGCAGGCAGGCGATCGGTTCCTGCTGCTCGACTTCGACGACCGGCCCGTCGCCGTCGTCGAGACGACCGAGGTGCGGGTGCTGCGCGCCGACGAGGTCGACCTCCAGTTCGCCCGCGACGAGGGTGAGGGCTTCGAGACGGTCGCGGACTGGCGCGAGGCGCACGAGCGCTTCTGGTCCGACCGCGAGATCCGCGACGACACGCTGATCGTCGCCGAGCGGTTCAGGCTCATCGAGCGGATAGAGTTTCCGGCCGATGGCGATCGCGCGTGAAGCGGAGCCGGTCGGCTCGCTGACCGAGGTCAGGGAGGCGGGTCTCGACCGCGAGGACCTGCTGACGATCTACCGCAACATGCTGATCACGCGCGGGCTCGAGGAGCGCGGACACATCCTCTACAAGCAGGGCAAGATCCCCGGCTCGTTCTACACGGGACGCGGGAACGAGGCCGCCGCGGTCGGGGTCGCGACGGCGATGCAGCCCGACGACGTCGGCACGCCGCTTCACCGCGACCTGGGCGTGCACATCGTGCGCGGCCTGGAGCCGTGGCGCATCTTCGCCAACTACATGGGCCGGGTGGACGGCCCCGCGCGCGGGCGGGACGGCAACGTCCACATGGCCGACATGCGGCTCGGGACGATCTCGATGGTCAGCCACCTCCCGGCGATGCTGCCGGTCGCGGTCGGCTGCGCGCTCGCCTTCCGGATCCGCGAGGAGAAGCGCGTCGCGGTCGGCTGGTTCGGCGAGGGGTCGGCCGCGCGCGGCGACGCGCACGAGGCGATGAACATGGCCGGCGTCCGCCGCCTGCCGATGGTGTTCATCTGCGACAACAACCAGTGGGCGTACTCGACTCCGACGCACCTCGGCTTCCCGACCGAGCACATCGCCGACCGCGCCCAGGCGTACGGCTTCGACGGCGTGGTCGTCGACGGCACCGACGTGCTCGCCGTCTACCGCGAGGCGAAACGCGCGATCGAGAAGGCGCGCGAAGGCGGCGGCCCGACGCTGATCGAGTGCCTGACCCTGCGGATGGAGGGCCACGCCGTCCACGACGACGCCTTCTACGTCCCCAGGGACATGTTCGAGGAGTGGGCGAAGAGCGACCCGATCGAGCGCTTCCGGACCTGGCTGCGCGAGCACGCCGACCTCTCCGACGAGGAGGAGGACGAGCTCTCCACCGAGATCAAGAAGCTGCTCAGCGACGCGATCAAGCGCGCGGAGGAGTCTCCGCTGCCCGACCCGTCGACCGTCACGGACTACGTCTGGGCCTCGCCCGAGGACCTCGACACGCCGCACCACAAGTAATGGCCGAGCTCACCTATCTGCAGGCGATCTCCGACGGGCTGCGCCTCGAGATGCGCCGCGACAAGCGCGTGTACGTGATCGGCGAGGACGTCGGCGTGTACGGCGGCGCCTTCAAGGTCACCCTCGGCTTCCAGGAGGAGTTCGGCCCGTGGCGCGTGATCGACGCGCCGCTCTCGGAGACGGCGATCGTCGGGTCCTGCACCGGCGCCGCGTTGATGGGAATGCGCCCGGTCGCGGAGATGCAGTTCGCCGACTTCGTCTCCTGCGCCTGGGACCACCTGGTCACGATCGCGGCGAAGCAGTTCTATCGGGCCGGCACACCGGTGCCGATCGTCGTCCGGCTGCCCTCGGGAGGCGGGTTCTCCGGCGGCCCGTTCCACTCGCAGAACCCGGAGAGCTCGTTCGCGCACATTCCCGGCCTCAAGTGCGTCTGCCCGGCGACGCCCGAGGACGCGAAGGGGCTGCTGGCGAGCGCGATCGAGGACCCGAACCCCGTCCTCTACTTCGAGCACAAGCACCTCTACCGCCGGATCAAGGCCGACGTGCCGGAGGAGCGGTTCACGGTGCCGATCGGCAAGGCGCGCACCCACCGCGAGGGCGAGGACATCAGCGTGATCACGTGGGGCGCGATGGTCTACACGGCCGGCGAGGCGGCGGACGAGCTCGCGAAGGAGGACGTCTCGGTCGAGATCGTCGACCTGCGCAGCGTGCTGCCCTGGGACCGCGAGGCCGTGCTCGCGAGCGTGCGCAAGACCTCGAAGGTGCTCGTCCTCCACGAGGACACGCGCACCGGCGGCTTCGGCGCGGAGATCGCCGCGACCATCGCCGAGGAGGCGTTCGAGGCCCTCGACGCGCCCGTGAAGCGGATCACCGCACCCGATGCGCCCGTGCCGTTCTCGCCGCCGCTCGAGAAGGCGTACATCCCGCAGGTCGAGACAGTCGTGGCCGGGCTGAAGGAGCTGGCGGCGTACTGATGGCGACCGGGACCGCGATCGACGTCGTCATGCCGCAGATGGGCGTCTCCGTGTCGGAGGGGACGGTCACGAAGTGGCTGCGCAACGAGGGCGAGGCGATCGAGGCCGACGAGCCGCTGCTCGAGATCTCGACCGACAAGGTCGACACCGAGGTGCCGAGCCCGGGCAGCGGGATCGTCCAGAAGATCCTCGTCCAGGAAGGCGAGACGGTCGAGGTCGGGACGACGCTCGCGGTGATCGCGCCCGAGGGCGCCCCTACCGCCGCCGAGGAGGAGCCGGCCCCCGAGCCGGAGCCCGCGGCGGAGGCCGAGGCGCCGCCGGAGCCGGCGACCGCCGAGGCCGCTGCGGAAGCCGATGCCGCGTCGAGCGCGGAGACGCCCGCGCCGGCCGCCGCTGCCGCCAGCTGCTGCCGCCGCGACGGACGTCAGCGGCAACGGCAAGACGTTCGTCTCGCCCGTCGTCGCGCGGATCGCCGCCGAGCACGGCGTCGACGTCGGATCCGTCCCGGGCACCGGCCAGGGCGGCCGCGTGACCAAGAAGGACATCCTCGCGTTCATCGAGGCGCGGCGCGCCGGCCGCTCCGGCCCAGCCCGCCGGGCAACCTGCGCCCAGGCCCGCAGCCGAGCCACAGCTGCGGCCGCCCGGAGCGCCGCAGCAGCCGGCGGCAGCGGCGGGAGGCGAGCAGCTCGAGCCGATGAACGCGATGCGCAAGGGCATTGCGGACCACATGCGGCGCTCGCTCGACACCTCCGCGCATGTCACGAGCGCGATCGAGGTCGACATGTCGAAGGTCGTGCAGATCCGCGAGAAGCTGAAGGCGGAGTACCAGCGCAGCTATGGCGTCAACCCGACCTACCTGATCTTCGTCGCGCGCGCGGCCACCGACACGCTGCTCCAGTACCCCTGGGTCAACGGCGAGATCCGCGGCGACCAGATCGTCACCCGCTCCTACGTCAACCTCGGCTTCGCGGTCGAGCTCGCGGACGGCAAGGGTCTGATCGTCCCCGTCGTCAAGAACGCCGAAGGCCTCAACCTGCTCGGGATGGCGAGGGCGGTCACGGACATCGCCGAGCGCGCGCGCAACAAGCAGCTGCTTCCGGACGAGGTGCAGGGCGGCACGTTCACGATCACCAATCCGGGCGGGTACGGCACCTTCCACGGAACGCCGGTGATCAGCCAGCCGCAGGCGGGGATCCTCGGCACCTACGCGGTCGTCAAGCGGCCGTGGGTCGTCCAGGACGAGCTCGGCGAGGACGTGATCGCGGTTCGCCCGATCATGAACCTGACCCTCACGTACGACCACCGGCTCGTGGACGGCGCGCTCGCGGGTCGCTTCCTGCGCGACCTCCGCGAGAAGCTCCAGACCTGGGGCGAGGACCGCTACTAGGCCGAACCGTGGGCCAGCGGATCGTCCCGTTCATCGGCTACGAGGACGCGGCGGGCGCGATCGAGTGGCTGGAGCGGGCGTTCGGCTTCCGCGAGCAGCGCGACCAGCGGCACGAGCACGGCGGGCAGGATCTCGCACGCGGAGCTCGAGCTCGACGGCGCCACGATCTACGTCGCGAGCCCCGACGGCTACGCGAGCCCGCGCACCGTGCGCGCCGAGTCCGACGCGGCGCGGCGGGCGTACGACAACCCCTGGGTGATCGACGGGCACTTCGTCGAGGTCGGTGACGTCGAGGCGCACTACGAGCGGGCGCGGGCAGGCGGGGCGACGATCCTCCGCGAGCCGGAGGAACCGGGCATCGGTTTCCGCATCTACGCCGCGGAAGACCCGGAAGGCCACCGCTGGATGTTCGGCCAGCGGGTTTGACGCCACTTCCCTGGCACGACGGCGGCTGGTTCGAGGACGCGGCCGCCTGGATCGACCAGCGGGTGGCGCGGACCGGGGAGCTGGAGCTCCTGCGCACCCGCCCGTGGTCGGCGCTGATCCGCGTCCCGACTGCGGACGGCGACGTCTGGTTCAAGGAGCCGGCGCCCGTGAACGCCTTCGAACCGGCGCTGACCGCGCTCCTCGCCGCCCGGCGGCCCGACTGCGTGCCGTCGGTGATCGCGGCCGAGGGTGCACGAATGCTGACGGCCGATGCCGGGCCGTCGGTTCGCGCGCTGCTCGAGGAGAAGCGGCCGGTCCCGGCGTGGGAGGAGATCGTCGCCCTTTACGCCGAGCTGCAGATCGACCTCGCCGGCGCGATCGACGAGTTCCTCGCGCTCGGCGTGCCGGACAGCAGGCCCGCGACGCTCGGGCACCCGGTCAGCGGCTCGCTGCCGCTGACGCTGATCCACGAGGAGGTCCAGGACGGCAACGTGCACGTCCAGGACGGCAGGCCGATCTTCATCGACTGGGCCGAGGCATCGGTTTCGCATCCGTTCGCCGGGATGACGAACACGCTGCGGATCGTCGGTTGGCGCTCGGAGTGGGAGCCCGGCGGCCCGGAGACGTTGCGTCTGCGCGACGCCTACCTCGAGCCGTGGGCGCGGTTCGCGCCGATCGGGGAGCTCCGGGAGGTCTTCACCGAGGGCTACGCGCTCGGCGCGCTCGCCCGGGCGGCGACGTGGGAGCGTACGCTCGCGCCGCTCTCACCCGAGGCCCAGGAGGATTACCCGCACAACGTCGAGGCCTGGCGGGAGATCTACGCCGAGGCGATCGGGCCCGACGCTAGGCTCGGCGCATAGCGCTCTTCGTCGTCCGACGCCGCCGCGGCGGCCCGTGGGACTGGTCGCGCGACATGCGCGAGCAGGACGGCTGGGACGAGCACGCGCGCTTCATGGACGCGCTCGTCGAGGAGGGGTTCATCCTGCTCGGCGGCCCGCTCGAGGACGAGCGCTTCGTACTGCATGTCGTCGAGGCGCCGTCGAAGGAGGCGGTGCACGAGCGGCTGGCGGCGGACAACTGGACGCAGGACGGGAAGCTCGAGACCGTGAGCGTCGAGGCCTGGACCGTCCTGCTCGACGGCCGCTAGCCGCTTGCATTCCGTACCGCGGTACGGGTCTACAGTGCGCGCGTGAGGATCGGCGAGGTCGCAGAACAGGCCGGGGTGAACGTCGAGACGCTCCGCTACTACGAGCGGCGCGGCCTCCTGCCGGAGCCCGTCCGGACCCCCGGCGGCCACCGCGAGTACGGGGACGACGTGGTGCGGTTCGTGCGGGCGGTCAAGGAGGCGCAGACACTCGGGTTCACGCTCGCCGAGATCGAGGAGTACATGGCGCTCGCCCGGCGTGAGCCCTCGGCGGCGGGCGAGACGAGCCGCGAGCAGCTCGAGGGCAAGCTCGCGGAGCTCGACGAGCGGCTCGGGCTCCTGCGGACGATGCGCGCCGGAGTCCTGCGCGCCCTCGACGTGCGCTGGCGCTCACTCGACGAGAGCACCTCGACCGCCGCGTACCTGGCCCGGCGGGGCCGGGACCCCGAGCTCGACCCGGAGACGCCGCTGCACGTGATCAACGGCGAGTCGGTCGCCGGAACGCTGCGGGAGACCTCGCTCGCCGGCGTCGCCCTCTCCTGGGACGACGTGCTCCACGTCGGGCCGCTTGCCTTCGACCCCGCCACGTCCCGGCGCCTGCGCGCCCGGTTCCTGGCCGGACACGGCTGGGGAGATGCCGCGGCGATCGAGAGCGGGCTCGAGCGGCGGGACGAGTTGCTCGCGCGGCGCCGGGCGGGTGGTGATCTGGGTCGAGCACGACCTCTTCGACCAGCTTCAGCTCCTCCAGATCCTCGCCCAGGTCGCCGACGAGACGGACGTCGAGCTCGTCCAGGCCGACGACTTTCTCGGCAAGCTCGACGCAGCCGCGCTGGAGGCCGTCTGGCTCCGGCGGCGGCGGGTCCCGCCGGTCACGCGGCGCGCGGCGCGAGAGGCGTGGCGGGCCGTGACGGAGGGCCGGCTCGACGTCGACGTGCCGGAGCTGCCGCACCTCGCCGCCGCCCTGCGCCGCTTCGCCGAGGAGCGGGAGCCGCTGTCCCGGACGAAGCACCAGCTGCTCACGCTGCTCGTCGACGGCCCGAAGACACCGCTCGAGCTCTTCGTCGCGAACCAGCAGCTCGAGGAGGCGCCGTTCCTCGGCGACTCGTGGTGCTTCCTCTTCCTCTGGGAGCTCGCGCAGGACGGCCTCGTGCGCGGGCCGCTCCCGCCGCCGCCGCCGCTCGGCGACGAGCGGACGTTCGTCTCGACGTCCGTCGAGCTGACGCCCGAAGGCCGCCAGCTAGTCTGAGGCCCGTGCAGGGCCATCTCGTCGAGCTCGGCCTGACGCCGTATCTGGACGCCTGGGAGCTCCAGCGGACGCTCGCCTCCGAGGTGCAGTCGGGCGAGCGACCCGACACGGTGATCCTGCTCGAGCATCCGCCGGTGGTGACGCTCGGCCGCCGCACGGCCGACGACGAAGTGCACGTCCCTGACAGGCGCCGAGGTCGAGCTGGTCGAGACCGACCGGGGCGGGAAGTCCACGTTCCACGGCCCGGGACAGCTCGTCTGCTACCCGATCCTCGATCTGAACCGGCACGGCCGGGACGTCCGGAAGTACTGCCGCGACCTCGAGGAGGCGCTGATCCGGACGCTGGCGGCCTTCGACCTGGAGGCAACGCGGATCGAGGGGCTGACCGGCGTCTGGCTCGAACGGCCGCCGCGGAAGATCGCCTCGATCGGCGTCCACATCTCGCGCTGGGTGACGACCCACGGCTACGCGCTGAACGTCGACCTCGACCCGGCCCCGTTCACCGACTGGATCACCGCCTGCGGGCTCGAGGACGCCGCCTTCACGACGATGGCGCGGGAGCTGGGCCGGCCGATCACGGTCGACGAGGTGCGCCCGGCCGCCGCGGCCGCGATCGCGGAGGTTTTCGGGCTCGAGCTCGCCTCGCACGAGAGGCTTGTCGCGTGAGGCTGTTGGCCGCCGCGGCACTTGCCCTTGTCGTCTGCGCCACCGCGGCCGGGGGCGCAACGCGCACCGTCGACGTCCCGCGCACGTTCGCCCCGCAACTCGCGAAGGTGAAGCGGACGACGAAGGTTCCCGTGCTCCTCCCGCCGAGCCTGCCGCTGCTCGGGAACTACAAGGTGTATCCGAGCCTCTACGCCGTGAGCCGGAATGCGTTCCAGCTCGAGCTCAGCGGCGCCCCGAACTGCCTCGGCGCGAACGCGTGCTTCATCGCGATGTTCAGGGGCGAGCGCGGCGGCAAGCTCCCGGGCCGGGCGAACGCGCGCCTCGCGAGCGGCGATCCGGCCTTCTTCCACCCGGTCACCTGCGGCGGGTCGTGCGCCCCGAACTCGTTCTGGTTCACGCACAAGGGCTACCTGTACAGCTGGCAGGCGAAGGACCTCCGCGCGCCGGAGAAGGCGGTGCTGACGCGGATGGCGAACCAGGCGATCGCCGCCGGCCCTCGCTAGCGCGTGGCGCGGCTCGAGACGTTCGCCGACGGCGTCTTCGCGATCGCCGCAACGCTCCTGATCCTCAGCGTCGACGGCGCCGTCGACGATCCGACCGACCTGACGCACGCCTGGCCGGCGTACGTCGCGTACGCGGTCAGCTTCATGACGATCGGGATCATGTGGATGAACCATCACCTCGTGATGAGCCAGGTCGCCCGGGTCGACCGCCGCTTCATGATCGCGACCCTCGGCCTGCTGATGTGCATCGCGTTCGTCCCGTTCCCGACGCGGCTCGTCGCGGAGCACGTGCGCGACTCGAGCGCGCGCGACGCCGCGCTCGCCTACGGCTTCACGCTGACTGTCACGGCGATCTTCTTCAGCATCGTCTGGTTCTACGCGGCGCGCGGACGGCGTCTGCTGCGGGACGACTGCGATCCACGGGTCGTCGCCGGGATCTCGCGCAGCTACCTGCCCGGGCCGTTCATCTACCTGGCCGCGACGCTGATCGCCTTCGCGAGCTCGTGGGCGAGCGTGATCCTCTACCTGCTGATCGCCGCCGTCTACATCGCCGAGAGCTCGGTCTTCGGAGGCCGGGCGGATACTGTCTAGCCGTGGAGCGCTCCCTTCCCGTAGCCGAACGGCCGCGCCGCCCCGAGTGGATGAAGGTGCGCGCGCCGAGCTCGGACTCGCGCTACTTCGACGTCCGCAAGCTGATCCACGGCGCCAGCCTGCACACGATCTGCGAGGAGGCGCGCTGCCCGAACATCGCCGAGTGCTGGGGCCGCGGCACGGCGACCTTCCAGATCCTCGGCGACACCTGCACCCGGGCCTGCCGCTACTGCTACGTGCACTCGGGGAAGCCCGAGTCGCCGCCCGACCCGCTCGAGCCGCTCCGGCTCGCCCAGACCGCGGCCCAGATGGGCCTCGAGCACGTCGTCGTCACGTCCGTCGACCGCGACGACGTGCCCGACCGCGGGGCCGGCCACTACGCGGCGACGATCCGGGCGCTGAAGCGGAAGCTGCCGGGCGTCTCGGTCGAGGTGCTGACGCCCGACTTCCTCGGCGTCGAGGAGGAGGCGCTGCGCACGGTGCTCGCGGAGCGGCCCGACGTCTTCAACCACAACATCGAGACCGTGCGCCGGCTGCATCCGCGGATGCGAGGCGCGAAGGCGTCGTACGACAAGGCGCTCTGGCTGCTGGGCCGCGCCAAGGAGCTCGCCGACTACCCGGTTCTGACCAAGAGCGGGATCATCGTCGGCCTCGGCGAGACGAACGACGAGGTCGTCGAGACGATGCGCGACCTGCGCGAGCACGGCGTCGACGTCGTCACGATCGGCCAGTACCTGCAGCCCTCGCCGCAGCACGCGGCGATCGACCGCTGGGTGCACCCGGACGAGTTCCGCCGGTTCCGCGAGCAGGGCGAGGCGCTCGGGTTCGGCTCGGTGTTCTCCGGGCCGCTCGTCCGCTCGAGCTATCGCGCGGACGAGCAGCGCCACGCGGCCGAGACGGGCCGCGGCGCGGTCGCCTACTAGAGCGCGCGGTAGCGGAAGCAGTCCGTGGTGTGGTCGTCGACCAGACCGCAGGCCTGCATCAGCGAGTAGCAGATCGTCGGCCCGACGAAGCGGAAACCGCGGCGCTTCAGCTCCTTCGACATCGCCCGTGACTCGTCCGTCTCCGCCGGCAGCTCAGCGAGCGTGCGCCAGGCATTCACCTTCGGCTCGCCGCCGACGAACGACCAGAGCAGCTCGACCGGGTCGTCCTGCTCGAGCCACGCGCGCGGCGTTCGAGATCGCCGACTCGACCTTCAGGCGGTTGCGGACGATGCCCGGGTCGGCGAGCAGCCGCTTCCCGGGTCGAGCCGCGCGACCCGCTCGCGGGTCGAACCCGGCGAACGCGCGCCGGTAGCCCTCGCGCTTGTGCAGGATCGTCGACCACGAGAGCCCGGCCTGCGCGCCCTCGAGCACGAGCAGCTCGAACAGGTGGCGCGGGTCGCGCGAGGGGACGCCCCACTCCTCGTCGTGGTAGGCGACGTAGAGCGGGTCCGCTTCCGGCACCCACGCGCAGCGCACGAGCCCATCAAAGCAGAAGGGCCGCCCCGGCGGGCGGCCCTTCCGCGTGGTTCGTTCGACCTAGAGGCCGGACCCGGAGATTCGCCAGATCCCGCGCCCATGCGTGGCCGCGTAGATCTTCCCGTCCGGCCCGAGCTCGACGTCCATCACGACCGTGAGCGGGAAATTCGTGCCCACCCGCTGCCAGTTCGTCGCGCTCGGCGCCCGGTAGAGGACACCGAGATCGGTGCCGGCCAGCAAGCCGCCGCTCGGCAGCGCCTGGACGCTGCTCACCGGGATGTCCGGGAAGTTGGCCGAGATGTCCGACCACGTCCCACCGTTGTCGGCCGAGCTGTACACGTGGCCGACGCCGGCGCCCTCACCCTCGGTGAAGCGGCGCGAGAAGCCGTTGATCCCGAGGTAGACGTTGCCGCTCGCGTCGATTGCGACGCCGCCGATGTACCGGAGCGGCACACCGAGGCCCGTCAGCGCCGACGACGAGTAGTTCGTGAACGTCCACGGGGACGACGAGTTGGGCCGCGTGCCGATCGTCACCCCACGCGTGAACCCGGCGTTGTTACACGGGCCGCACCAGGCGCCGATCAGCTTGTTGCCCCGCATAGCCAGGGCCGTGTACGTCTGGCCTGCGTTTGCGAGCGTGTAGGCCCTCGTCCACTGCGAGCCGCTGCGGATCGCGAAGCCCTGCGTCTGCGTCCACAGGCTGACGCCGCCCGCGAGCCACTCGTCGATGTTCGTCTGGTTCGCGACGAACGGAGCGATGAACCGGGCGTTGACGTCCGGCGGCGCGATCTTGAACGTCGTCGACTGCGACAGGTCCAGGAACGCGTCCGGACGCGTGATCGAGTTCGGATGCGCGCACGTCTGCGTGACGCTCATCGAGAGCACGACGTACTCCTGGACGACGTTGCAGCCGTCGTTCGGGTCGACGAGGACGTCACCACCGTCACCGCCGAAGTTCGAGACCATCTTCGCCGCGCCCGGCCTCATCAGCAGGCCCCCGTTGTCCTGGAGTCCTCCGCTGACCAGAACGCCGCTCGACGCGGCCAGCACCGGCAGGCCGCTCGTCGTCGCCGTGTCCGTCGAGCTCGTCTCGTTGACGTTGCCCTCCGGCGTCGAGTGGGTCGCCGGGTTGATGTTGCCGACGTCCACCGCGTAGAACTGGAGCGTGTCGATCGAGCCGTCGTTCAGGCTCGTCCAG
>CAWJZI010000019.1:0-226728 GCA_963847305.1 uncultured Actinomycetes bacterium
CGCGACCATCGCCCGCTCGCTCGGCTCGGCCAGGTTGCGCTCGATGCCCCGCTCGACGAGCGCGACCTGCTCGGGCGAGAACGCGCCGCGGACGCACACGGCGCCGTCCCGCTGGAAATCCTCGTAACGGCTCACGACGCGATCGTAGTTACCATGGCGCGGTGCTCCTCTACCTGATCCCCGTCTTCATCCTCGGCTTCCTGCTGCTGGTGATGGCGACCATGGCCATCCTCAGCCGCTACAAGGGCGGGAGGTACCTGCGCCCGGTCTTCCAGTTCCTGACGAAGATCCCGATCCTCAAGGGCCTGATCAAGAAGGCCTCCGAGAAGGCGATCGATCGCTACAACCCGGAACTGGGCAGCGCCATGAAGAAGCTCCAGCGGGCCGGGGCCGACAAGGATCCGATGCGGGCGCAGCAGGCGCTCAGCACGCTCAGCGCCGACGAGCGGAAGGCCTGGATGGAGGCCGCCGGGCAGCAGGGCGCGGTCGACCAGCAGCCGGTCAACCGTGCTCAGCGCCGCGCGATGGAGCGGATGCAGAAGGGCCGCATGCCGAGCCCGCAGCAGAAGCGCCGCGCGAAGTAGCTGCGCGTCGCCAGGCTCATACGAGCGGTGGGACGAGCTCGAACTCCACGCCGTCGACCAGCCCGCGGTTCGTCAGCCGCAGCGCCGGGATCACCCCGAGCGAGAGGAACGAGAAGATCATCTCGGGGCTCTCGATCGGCGAGCCGAGCTGCCGGTAGGCCTCCGAGAGCGCGAGTGTCTGCTCGGCGACCTCGGCGACCGGCCGGTCGCTGATCAGGCCCGCGATCGGCAACTCGACCAGCGCCAGCACCTCGCCGTCGGCGACGGCGATCATCCCGCCGCCCACCTCCGCCAGGCGCTCGACGGCGAGGATCATGTCTGTGTCGCTCATGCCGGCGACGAGCACGTTGTGGTTGTCGTGCGCGACAGTGCTCCCGACCGCGCCCCGCCGGAGGCCGAGCCCTGTGACGAGGCCGAGGCCGATCGTGCCGGGGCCGCCGTGCCGCTCGATGCTTGCCGCTTTCGCGAGGTCGAGCTCCGCAGACGCCCGTACCTCGCCGTCGGCCACGGGCACCTCGAGGACCACGTGCTCGGTGGTCACGGTTCCCGAGGCGACGCCGATCGCACGCACGCGAACCCGCTCGCCGGAGGCCTCGATCTTCAGGTCGGCCGCGGTCAAGGGCCGTGCCAGCCGGATCGACTCGTAGGCCTCGCGTGGGTACTCGTAGCCCGGAAGCTCCCCCGGCGCCTGGCCGTCGACGAGCACCCGGTGCGGCCGGAAGTCGCGGAGGTCCTCGACGAAGAGGATGTCCGCGAGCCGGCCCGGCGCGATCGAGCCGAGGTCGTGCCGCATGCCGAAGTACTCCGCCCCGTTCACCGTCGCCATCTGGATCGCGACGAGCGGGTCGATCCCCTCCTCGATTGCCCGCCGGACGACCCGGTCCATGTGCCCGTCGGCGACGACCGTGTCGGGGAGTACGTCGTCGGTGACGAGTAGGCAGTGGCGCGGGTCGACTCCGTCCTCGGTCAGCACCGGCGCGAGCGCGGCGACGTCGCGGAACGTCGAGCCTTCGCGGAACTGGACCCACATCCCGGCGCGGAGCTTGGCGAGCGCGTCCTCGCGCGTGGTCGTCTCATGGCACGAGTCGACCCCGGCCGCGATGTAGGCCTGGAGCCGGTGGTCGCGCTGCCCGGCGAGGCTCCAGTGGCCCGTCACCGGCAGGCGGCGCTCGAGGGTCGCGGCGATCTCCGCGTGCATGTTCTCGTCACCGGCGATCACGCCGGGCATGTTCATCATCTCCCCCAGGCCCGCCACGCCCTCCCAGCCGAGTGCCTCTCGGATCTCCGCGGGCCCGAGCGCGGCGCCGGCGTCCTCGAAGCCCGGCAAGGCGGGCACGCACGACGGCACGGCCAGGAAGACCTTCAGCGGCAGGCCGCGACCCTCCTCGAGGAACCAGCGCATCCCTTCGAGGCCGAAGACGTTCGCCATCTCGTGGTTGTCGATGAAGACCGTGGTCGTCCCGCGGGGCAGGACGGCCTCGGCGAAGCGCGTGACCGTGACCATCACCGACTCGACGTGCAGGTGGGTGTCGATCAGGCCCGGAACGAGGTACGCGCCCTCGGCGTCGATCGTCTCGGTCTCCGGGCCGACCGTGTGCGCGCAGTCGCCGAACATCGCCACGCGGCCCTCGGCGACCGCGACCTCCATCCCGTCGAGCACCTCGCGGGTGTGGACGTTGACGAGCCGGCCGTTGCGGATGACGAGGTCGGCCGGCCGGCGCCCCATGCAGACCGCGCTCAGCTCGCGCGTGACCTCCGAGAGCGGGCGGCGGGCCATGAGGGGATGCTATGCGGGCGGCGCAGCACCAGCTCAGAGAGTTAACCTAGGCTGCGCTACGGTCGCGAGGACGCATCGGCTTGCCGGTGTGCGGGCGTAGTCAAGCCGGTGCGGCACTGCTTTCTGCCTCTCCCAGCAGAGCCGCACCGGCGCTTCTCTATCGGCAGAAGGCGCCGGACTGCTTAGTGGCCGGGCAGGGTGACGATAGGCTCCGCGCCGATGCTCCTCACCACCCAGGTCGAGCGAGACGGCGACCTCTTCGCGCGCCGGATGGAGCGAATGAGCGCGCTCGTCGAGGAGCTTCGCGAGCGCACGGCTCAGGTCGCGCGCGGCGGCGGCGAAGCCTCGGTCGAGCGCCACCGTTCGCGCGGCAAGCTGCCCGCGCGCGAGCGGATCGACCTGCTCGTCGACCCGGACACGGCGTTCCTGGAGCTCTCTCCGCTGGCGGCATGGGAGCTGTACGACGGCCAGGCGCCGTCCGCCGGGATCGTCACGGGAATCGGGGTCGTCGAGGGCCGCGAGTGCGTGATCGTCGCCAACGACGCGACCGTGAAGGGCGGGACGTACTTCCCGCTGACGGTGAAGAAGCACCTGCGCGCGCAGGAGATCGCCGAGCAGAACCGCCTGCCGTGCCTCTACCTGGTCGACTCGGGCGGCGCGTTCCTCCCGCTCCAGGCGGAGGTCTTCCCCGACCGGGACCATTTCGGCCGGATCTTCTTCAACCAGGCGCGGATGTCCGCCGCCGGGATCGCGCAGATCGCGGTCGTGATGGGCTCGTGCACGGCAGGCGGCGCCTACGTGCCGGCGATGAGCGACGAGACCGTGATCGTCCGCGGCACCGGCACGATCTTCATCGGCGGACCGCCGCTCGTGAAGGCGGCGACGGGCCAGGACGTCACGCCCGAGGAGCTCGGCGGGGCCGACGTGCACACGCGGCGATCGGGCGTCGCCGACCACTACGCGACCGGCGACGAGCACGCGCTCGCGATCGCCCGCTCGATCGTGCGCAACCTGCACACGCACCCGCCGCAGGCGCCGTGGGAGCCCGCCCGGCCCGAACCGCCCGCGGTCGACCCCTCCGATCTCTACGGGCTCGTCCCGGAGAGCTTTCGCGAGCAGGTCGACCCGCGCGAGATCATCGCCCGGCTCGTCGACGGCAGCCGCTTCCACGAGTTCAAGGCGAACTACGGCGAGACGCTGGTCTGCGGGTTCGCGCGGATCGAGGGCTACCCGGTCGGGATCCTCGCCAACAACGGCGTTCTGTTCGCGGAGTCCTCGCAGAAAGGCGCCCACTTCATCGAGCTCGCCTGCAAGCGCCGGGTGCCGCTCGTCTTCCTCCAGAACATCACGGGCTTCATGGTCGGCAAGGAGTACGAGGCCGGCGGGATCGCGCGCGACGGCGCGAAACTGGTGATGGCGGTCGCGTGCGCCGAGGTGCCGAAGTTCACGGTCGTGATCGGCGGGTCGTTCGGGGCAGGGAACTACGGGATGTGCGGCCGGGCGTACTCGCCGCGACAGCTCTGGATGTGGCCGAACGCGCGGATCTCCGTGATGGGCGGCGAGCAGGCGGCGACGGTGCTGACAATGGTCGGCGACGCCGATCCGGACGAGATCACCGCCAAGTACGAGGAGGAAGGAAACCCGTACTACTCGACTGCACGGCTCTGGGACGACGGGATCATCGACCCACTGGATACGCGCCGTGTGCTCGCGCTCGGCATCTCCGCGGCGCTGAACGCGCCGATCCCGGAGACGACCTTCGGCGTCTTCCGCATGTAAGGACACGGTTCGGATCCCGTACAGGGTCCGGTGCAGCGACTACGATCCCGGCGACCCAGTACAGGAGGTTCATATGCTTCGAAGGATCAGAAGGCCTTCACCGGCGATGATCGTCGCGTGCTTCGCGCTTCTCGTCGCGCTCGGCGGCACGAGCATCGCCGCAGTCAAGCTCGTCCCGCGGAACAGCGTCGGTACGTTCCAGGTGATCGACCACTCGCTGCGCTCCGTCGACTTCCGGACCCCGCCCAAGGGACCGGCAGGCGCGAGAGGACCGGCAGGCCCAGCAGGCCCCGCAGGCGCCGCAGGCCCGGCCGGACCAAAGGGTGACTCTGCGACCGGGATGTGGGCGGTGGTCGACCAGACCGGCACGCTGATTCGGAACAAGGGAGTTGCGTCCGCGCTTCGGCTCGCCAACGGCCAGTACCAGGTCGTCTTCAGCCAGGACGTAACCGGCTGCAACTACCAGGCCACAGTCGGCGGACCGGGCAACGCCATCTACGATCGGCTGGGCCAGCGTGGCTCAGAGGGTCAACGTCAACGCGGGCGTCGAGGTTTGGACGCTACAACGTCGGCGAACGCAAACACCGACCGCCCGTTCTACCTCGCAGTCTTCTGCTCGTAATCGATGTCGGGGGCCCGCCGATTGCGGCGGGCCCCCACTTCCTACGGCAAGGCCGGAACGTAGAGTTCTCGCCATGCACACGATCGAACTGAACGACGAAGAGCTCCGCCTGCTGCAGAACGCGCTGCACACCTACCTCGACGACTTCGGGCACGAGGAGGCGGATGTGCTCCGGTTGGTCAAGGCGCTGATCGCCAAGCTCCAGTCCACGGAGTGAGCGCGGTCAGGACGGAGCGTGACGGGGACGTCCTCCTCGTCACGCTCAGCCGCCCCGAGCGGCGGAACGCGTTCGACGCCGGGCTGATCGCCGAGCTCGCGGAGGCGTTCGCCGGCGTCGGCGACGCGCGGGCCGTCGTGCTCGCCGGCGAGGGACAGAGCTTCTGCGCCGGGGCAGACGTCGAGTGGCAGCGCTCGTCGATCGAGCTCTCCTACGAGGAGAACGTCGAGGACTACCGGCGGCTCTGGCAGATGCTCAACGCCGTTTGGCGCTGCCCCGCGCCGGTCGTCGGGCGGATCCACGGCTACGCACTCGGCGGCGGCTCGGGCCTGACGTGCTGCACCGACATCGCGATCGCCGCACCGGATGCGGTCTTCGGGTTCTCCGAGGTGCGGCTCGGGATCATCCCGGCCGTGATCTCGCCGATGGTGCTGGCCCGGATCGGCCCGGCCGCAGCGCGGCGGTACGTCCTCACCGGGGAGCGGATCGACGCGGCGACGGCGCTCCGGATCGGCCTCGTTCACGAGGTCGCGGAGGACCTCGACGCGGCGGTCGAGCGCGTGGTCGCGGACATCCTCGCCGGCGGGCCCATCGCGACGCGCGAGGCGAAGCGCCTCGTCCTCGAGCCGGGCGACGAGGAGGACCTGCTGGCCCGCGCCGCCGAGCGGCGCACGAGCGACGAGGGACAGGAGGGCCTGCGCGCCTTCCTCGAGAAGCGCCGTCCGGGCTGGGCCTAGACAGCCCGGCCGCTCTACAGTTCCGCGGGTGTTCATGCGGAAACTGCTGGTGGCGAACCGCGGCGAGATCGCCGTTCGCATCTTTCGAACGTGCCGTGAGCTAGGGATCGCAACCGCCGCGGTCGCCGCGCCCGACGACGAGGGCGCGCTGCACACGCGCGTCGCGGACGAGACGGTCGCGATCTCGTCCTACCTCCACTCGGAGGAGCACATCCGAGCCGCGAAGTCCGTCGGCGCGGACGCGATCCACCCCGGCTACGGATTCCTGGCGGAGAACGGCGACTTCGCCGAGGCGATCGAGGCGGCAGGGCTCGTCTTCGTCGGGCCCTCGCCCGAGGCACTTCGCGCCGGGGGCGACAAGCTCGCAGCCAAGCGCGCCGCCCGTGAGGCGGGCGTGCCGGTGCTCGCCGAGGGCGACCCGGAAGCGCTCGGCTTCCCGCTGCTCGTGAAGGCGGCCGCCGGAGGCGGTGGCCGCGGAATGCGCGTCGTCCGGTCGGCGGCCGAGCTCGACGAGGCGCTCGAGGCCGCGCGGCGCGAGGCGAAGGCCGCGTTCGGCGACGACACCGTCTTCTGCGAGCGCTACCTCGAGCGGCCGCGGCACGTCGAGATCCAGCTGCTGGGCGACGGCGCCGGTGGGGCGGTCGCCCTGGGCGAGCGCGAGTGCTCGGTGCAGCGCCGCCACCAGAAGGTGCTCGAGGAATCGCCCTCGCCGGCGCTCGACCCGGAGCTGCGCGCGGCGATGAGCGAGGCGGCAGTCGCGTTCGCGCGCGCGATCGACTACCGCAGCGCCGGGACGGCGGAGTTCGTGCTCGACGGCCGCGACTTCTGGTTCCTCGAGCTGAACGGCCGCATCCAGGTCGAGCACCCGGTCACGGAGCTCGTCACGGGGCTCGACCTCGTCGCCGAGCAGCTACGGCTCGCCGAGGACGGCCCCCTCCCCGAGCCGCCCGCGCTCGAGGGCCACGCGGTCGAGGTGCGTCTGTACGCCGAGGACCCGCGCACGTTCCTCCCGCAGACCGGGCGGCTCGAGCGGCTCCGCCTCCCCGGAGGCATCCGGGTCGACCAGGGCGTCGAGGAGGGCGACGAGGTCGGTCTCGCCTACGACCCGATGATCGCCAAGCTGATCGCCGACGGGGAGACGCGCGACGAGGCGCTCGACCGGCTGGCCGCGGCGCTCGCAGAGACCGAGGTCGGCGGGGTGGTGACGAACCTGCCGTTCCTGCGCTGGCTCGTCGCTCACCCGGAGCTGCGAGCCGGGCGGACGACGACCGCCTTCCTCCTCGAGTACCCGCCTCTCTCGCCGCCGCGGCAAGCGCCGCGCGGGCCGTGGCGCGGCGGGTTCCGGCTCAACCTGCCGCCGCCCGTCCCCCACTCGCCGCCGGACGAGGACTCCGCCGCCCACGCGCACGGGCCCGGCGCCGAGCAGAGCGCCGTCACGGCGCCGATGCCCGGCACCGTGATCCGCGTGCTCGTCGCCGAAGGGGACTCGGTGCAGCCGCGCCAGCCGCTCGTCGTGCTGGAGGCGATGAAGATGGAGACGCCGCTCGTCTCGCCCTACGAGGGCGTCGTGCGCAGCGTCCACGTCCGCGTGGGCGACCAGGTCGCGGGCGGGACGCTGCTGGTGGAGCTCGGCGAGTGAGGGTTCTCGAGCTCGACGACGCGGCGGAGTTCCTGCGCGCAGCAGGGCCGCTGTTGCTCCCGAACGAGGCGCGCGAGAATCTGATCTTCGGGATCGCGGGCTCGATCGTCTCGGACCCGGGCCGCTACCCGGAAGCGCGGTTCTGGCTCGTCACCGACGGGAACGAGCCGGTTTCCGCTGCGATGCGGACTCCGCCGTTCAATCTCGTGCTGGCGAAGCCTCGGGACGACGACGCGCTCGCCGCGCTCGCGGCCGGGATCACCGAGGAGCTACCGGGCATCGTCGGCGGGCGGCCCGAGGTCGACCGGTTCGTCCGGCTCTGGTCGGAGCGGCACGAGATCACGGCGCGCATCCAGCGCCGGCAGGGGGTCTACGCCCTCGAGACGGTGCAGCCCTTGCCGCCCGCGCCGGGCGAGGCCCGCACGGCGACCCAGGACGACCGGCCGCTCCTCCTCGAGTGGTCACGCGCCTTCGCCGAGGAGGCCCTCGAGGAGGACGACCCGGGCCGGGTCGAGGCCGTTGCAATGGTCGACCACCGCCTGGGCGCGCGCGACGGCGGCTTCCTGCTCTGGGAGGACGGCGGCGAGCCGGTCTCGGCCGCAGGCTGGGGCGGCCCGACCCCGAACGGGATCCGGATCGGCCCGGTCTACACGCCCCCGGAGCTCCGCGGCCGCGGCTATGCGACCGCGCTCACAGCCGAGCTCTCGCAGCGACTGCTCGACGAGGGCCGGCGTTTCTGCTTCCTCTTCACCGACCTCGCGAACCCGACGTCGAACGGGATCTACGAGCGAATCGGCTACGTGCGGGTAGCCGAGTCGGCGATGGTGGCCTTCGACCCGGCCTAGAAGAGCTTCTGGAGCTTCATCGCCGCGCCCATGTCGCCTTTGATCTTCAGCTTCCCGGACATGTAGGCGGCGGTGGGGTTCTGCTGGCCGGCGACGATCTTCTCGAACACCTCGGCCGAGGTCGAGATCGTGCAGTCGCCGCCGGTGTCGCCCTCGTCGACGGTGACGGCGCCGTCGGCGACCCGGACCGTCCAGGTGCCGGCGCCGTCGATCGCGAAGACGTACGAGTTGTTCATCCCGGCCGTCTTCCCGGGGACGACCCGGCTCGGCAGCTTCTCGAAGAACTCCGCGGCTGACATCGCATGACCTTACCTAAGGGACTGCGATTTCGGGCTCCAGGGTCCGCACCCGCTCGCGCGGCAGAAAGGTCGTCAGCACGGTCGCGACGACGGCACCCGACGCGCTGACGAGGAGCGCCGTCCGCAGGTCGATCGAGTCCGCGATCCCGCCGAGGATGACGGCCGCAATCCCGCCG
This sequence comes from uncultured Actinomycetes bacterium, assembly GCA_963847305.1. Taxonomy (GTDB): domain Bacteria; phylum Actinomycetota; class Thermoleophilia; order Gaiellales; family Gaiellaceae; genus DATBLE01. The sequence goes on from CAWJZI010000019.1 coordinate 8,676, forward strand.
AGCCCGATCGAGAACCCGATCGACAGGCCCGAGGCGGTGCCGATGCGGGTCGGCAGGTATTGCTGCGCCATCACCATCGTGATCCCGAAGGTGCCGATCACGGCCACCCCGACGAACGCGAGCGCGACCGCGCCCGCAGCGCCGCCGACGAGGATGAAGACGAGCATCAACGGGGCGATCGCGACGTTGGCGGCGAGCAGGACGGTGCGCAGCCCGATTCGGTCGGCGATCGGTCCGGCCGCGACCGTGCCGATCCCGCCGACGAGCAGCAGCCCCCAGAGCAGCCCGGTCCCGTACTGCTTCGAATGCCCCTGCGACTCGGCCCAGAGGGGAACGAACGTCAGCACGCCGTACCAGGCGAGGCTGCGGAACGTGATCACGGTCAGGAGCAGGACGAGCGCCCGCCGGTCGTCCTCACCGGCGGTGCGGCGTGCGGTCTCGCGGTCCGGAACGAAGCCGAGCAGGTACCCGCGCACCGAGAACAGGACGGCCGCGGCGACGAGGCACGGGACGGCGAGCAGCAGGCCGCCGTGGAGGCCGAGCGAGTGGACGAGCACGGCGGCGGCGAGGGCGCCGAGGCCGAACCCGAGGTTCCCGCCGACCGAGAAGAACGCCATCCCGCTCGCCCGCCTGCGGCCGCTGACGTAGGCGGCGAACTTCGACCCCTCGGGATGGAATGCCGCCGTGCCCAGCCCGGCGACGATCACGAAGACCACGACCAGCCCGTAGGTGGGCGAGACGGAGGCAAGCGCAATCCCGATGCCACCGGCGGCCACGCCGACGGGGATCAGCCAGATTGCGCCGCGTCGGTCCGACCAGAGCCCGAACAACGGCTGGAGGAGCGAGCCGGAGACCGTCGAGCAGAGAACCAGCACCGCCGCGAGCGTGTAGGAGAGATCGAACTTGTCGTGCAGATACGGGATCAGCACGAAGAGCGCGCCCCCTGCGAAGTCGACCGCGAGATGGCCGCCCGAGAGCGCCGTCATGGCCGGAACGTCGATCCGCTCCCTCACGTTCGGAGCCTACCCACGTCGCGTCGGATAGCATCGCGCGGCCGTGGAGATCGACCTCAGCCCCGAGGCTCCCGGAGGGACCGTGACGGCGTTCGCCGTCGCAGACCCCGTAGACGCTCAGCCCGACCTCGACCCGCGACTCGCTCACCTCGCCGAATCCGGCGAACTGCAAGGCACGTCCGGCGCGACGTCCGTCCTCCATCTCGACGACGGCGGGCATCTCGTCGCGGCGGGGGCCGGCCGGCGGGACGAGCTGGACGCCGACTCGATCCGCGACGCGGCGGCTGCCGTGGCCCGGCTACGGCTCGGCCCCACGCTCGCCTGGCGGCTCGACGAGTCGCTGCCCGTCGACCTCGCGGAGCAGGCCCGCGCCGTCGTCGACGGCGTCGTCCTGGGCGGCTACGACCAGGGCAAGTGGAAGACGGGCAAGCCCGCGGCGAAGCAGGTCGAGCGCCTGCTGCTCCTCAACGGCACCGACCAGGCGCGAGAGCTGGCGCAACGCGCGGAGCGCGTTGCGCAGTGGGCCAATCGAGCCAGAGACCTCTCGAACCGCCCGCCGAACGACCTCACTCCCGAGCGGCTGGGGGAACGCGCCGAGGAGCTCGCGGCCGGCTTCGACACGCTCACGGCCGAGGTCTCCGACCTCGACCAGATCCGCGCGATGGGCATGGGCTCGTTCGCGGGCGTCGCGCAGGGGAGCCACAACCCGGCCCGCCTGATCGTCCTCCGCTACGACCCGCCGGACGCGAAGGGCGACCTCGTCCTCGGGCTCGTCGGCAAGGCGGTCACGTTCGACACGGGCGGCGTCTCGCTCAAGAAGGCCGAATACATGGAGGACATGAAGGGCGACATGTCCGGCGGCGCGGCCGTGATCGAGGGGATCGGCGCGATCGCCGACCTCGGCCTGCCCCTGCGCGCGCTCGGCGTCGTCGGCGCGACCGAGAACGCGATCGGCGGCGGTGCGTTCCGCCCGGGCGACATCCTCACCGCGAGCAACGGCAAGACGATCGAGATCACGAACACCGACGCGGAGGGACGGCTGGTCCTCGCCGACGTGCTCTGGTACGCGCGCGAGCAGGGCGCAACCCACCTCGTCGACTTCGCGACGCTGACGGGCGCGATGGAGCGGGCGCTCGGCGACCTGTACGCGGGCGTGTTCGGGAACGACGAGGGCTGGCGAGACCAGGTCGTCGCGGCGGGCGAGGCGAGCGGCGACCACGCGTGGCCGATGCCGATCCACCGGCGCTTCCGCCGCTACCACGACTCGAAGTTCGCCGACCTGAAGAACTCCTCGATCCGCGGCCAGGCGATCCCGGCCTACGCGGCGAGCTTCCTCCAGGAGTTCGTCGGCGAAGGCCCGTGGGCGCACTGCGACATCGCCGGCCCGGCCTTCCTGCGCTGGTCGCGGGAGGACTACCTGACCCAGATCGGGGGTACCGGATACGGCGTCCGGCTGATCGCCGAGCTTGCCTCCCGCCTCACCGCGTGAACTTCGACCAGTCCCAGGAGCACGAGCTGATCCGCGACACCGTGCGCGAGTTCGCGCAGGGACGCGTCGCGCCGCTCGCCGCGGAGCTCGACCGCGAGCAGCGCTTCCCGTACGAACTCGTCGCCGAGGCAGCCGAGCTGGGGCTGATGGGGATCCCGGTCCCCGAGGAGTACGGCGGCGCCGGCGCCGACACGCTCTCCTACGCGATCGCGGTCGAGGAGCTGACGCGCGTCGACTCCTCCTTCGCGATCACGGTCGCCGCGCACACCTCGCTCGGGACGATGCCGATCCTGCTCTTCGGCTCCGAGGAGCAGAAGCAGCAGTGGCTGCCCGAGCTCGCAGCGGGGAAGAAGCTCGCCGCCTTCGGGCTGACCGAGCCCGGCGCGGGCTCGGACGCGGGTGCGACTCGCACGAAGGCCGAGCTCCGCGACGGCCGGTGGGTGGTCGACGGCTCGAAGATCTTCATCACGAACGCGGGCACGGACATCACCGCCTGCGTGACGATCACCGCCCGCACGGGTGAGAACGAGATCTCGAACCTGATCGTCCCGAACGGGACGCCCGGCTACGAGATCTCCGCGCCGATGCACAAGCTCGGCTGGCGCGCGTCCGATACCCGCGAGCTCTCGTTCCAGGGCGCCGCCGTGCCCGAGGGCAACCTGCTCGGCGAGCGCGGCCAGGGCTTCAGGCAGTTCCTCGAGATCCTCGACGGAGGCCGGATCTCGGTCGCGGCGATGGGGGTCGGCCTCGCGCAGGGCGCTTACGACCTCGCGTATGCCTACGCGCTCGAGCGGGAGCAGTTCGGCAAGCCGATCGCCGCCTTCCAGGCGGTCCAGTTCCAGCTCGCAGACATGGCGACCGAGATCGAGGCGGGGCGCGCGCTCGTCTACAAGGCGGCGTGGCTCAAGGACCAGGGCCGCGATTTCGCGCTCCAGGCGGCGATGGCGAAGCTCTACACCGGCGAGCTCTCAAACCGCGCCGTCAACGCGGCGCTCCAGATCCACGGCGGCTACGGCTTCGTCGAGGAGTCGGCGATCGCCCGCCTCTACCGCGACCAGAAGATCCTCGAGATCGGCGAGGGGACGAACGAGGTGCAGCGCATGGTGATCGCGCGGCACCTCGGCCTCCCCCTGTCGTCCTAGGCCGCCGGCCGAGACGTCGAGTCCAGAAACAGCGAGGGCGGCCTCTGGAAGCCGCCCCGCTTGTCAGACCCCATCAGGGGCGACGCACCACCCTCTCCCTGCCGCCATTGTCGCCTCGCCCCGGCCGTGCCGCATGGGCCGATCGGCCTATCTTTCCGATTTCCGAGCACTATCTGAAAGCCAGCGAGGCCGGCTGCTAGCTTGGCCGGCGATGCTCTTCCGGCAGTTCGTCGACGAGGATCTCGGGTGCGCCTCGTACCTCGTCGGCGACGCCGACGCGGGCGAGGCGCTGCTCGTCGACCCCGCCTACGCGATCGAGCAGTACCTCGAGGAGGCGGAGCGGACCGGCGTCCGGATCACGCGGGTGCTGGAGACCCACACGCACGCCGACCACGTGTCCGGGCACGGCCGGCTCGCACTCGAGCACGGGATCCCGGTGTCCATCCACGCTGCTGCGGAGGCCGAGTATCCCCACGAGCCGCTCGCGGACGGCGACGAGCTGAGCGTGGGGTCGGTCACCGTGCGCTGCCTGCACACGCCCGGGCACCGGCCCGAGCACTGCTGCTTTCTCGCCGACAACGTGCTGTTGACGGGCGACTCGCTGTTCTGCGGCTCGATCGCGCGGCCGGACCTCGCCGTCGAGGCGCGCGAGGGCGCCGAGGGGCTCTTCCACAGCCTGCACCGGCTGCTCGAGCTGCAGGACGACGTGCAGGTCTTCCCCGGCCACGTCGCCGGCTCGCTCTGCGGCGTCGGCATGCGGGCCGATCCCTCCTCGACGATCGGCGCCGAGCGCCGCGGCAACGCGCTGCTCGCGCTCGCGACGGTCTACGAGTTCGTCGACGAGGCGACGGGCACTCCCACGCCGCGGCCGCCGAACATGGAGCGGATCGTGGATCTGAACCGCGGCCCGTTCCTCGGGGCGTCGCCGCCGCCGGAGCCGGTCTCCGACCCGAACGGCGCGACCGTGCTCGACGTGCGGTCCGCCGACGCCTATGCCGCGGGCCACGTCCGCGGCGCCCTGAACGTCCCGGTCGCCGGCGGCTCGTTCGGGACGAAGGCCGGGTTCCTGCTCCGTCGCGGCGAGCCGATCGTCCTGCACGCCGCCTCGCCCGGCGAAGCCGAGCTCGCCGCCCGTCGCCTGCGCGCGGTCGGCTTCCTCGAGCTCGAGGGCTACCTCGACGAGCCGGAAGCGACGGAGGCGATCGAGCCGGTCGACGTGACAGAGCTCGGAGGGCTGCTCCGGGATCCCGCTGTGGCGGTGATCGACGTGCGTGAGCTCGACGAGTGGGACACGGGCTTCATCCCCGGCAGCCGGCACATCCCGTACCGGTTGCTGCGTGCGGCCGGCGCGGCTGCAGCCGACGGAAAGCGCGTCGTGACGATCTGCGAGAGCGGCCCGCGAGCAGCCGTCGCGGCGAGCGTGCTCGTCGCCGCCGGAGTGGACGCGAGGCCGGTGCTCAACGGCGGGATCCGCGACTGGCAGCGAGCGCGGCGGCCACACGGTCGAGTTCCGGCGCTGCGGGTCCTAGGCGGACGCGGGGATGAGCGACTCGGCCTGCGCGCAGGTACCACTTTGCGCCGACCGACCGGTAGAACTCGAGCGCCGGCTCGAGCTGGGCGAGATCGCCGGCCCGGGCGGCCGCGAGTCGCAGAATAGCCTCCTGAGCGACTGCGCCCATGCCCAGCGCATTGCTCCGCGGCCGCGACGTAGTCGCCGCGGGCGTACGCGACGCCCGCGACGGCCCAGGGGACATCCGCCCGGCCTCTCAAGAGCCGCCGCAGCCTCCTCGCCTCGGCCCGCCGCGGCAAGCGTCCAGGCGAGCACGAGCGAGAAGGCGGTGCTGAAGTCGCCGGCGTGCCTCCCCGCCTGGATGGCCGCCAGGAACTCGTCCGCGGCAACGGCAGAGCGCGCTCGTTCTGCTCCGACCTCCCAGAAGACGTGCGCCGCCATCGCGATGCGTCTGATGGACGATCTGCGGATCCCCCGCGCGGCGCGCGAGCTCGAGCGCGTGCTCGACGCGTCCGAGACCGCCCCGTCGGCGTCGCCGCGGCCGAGCCGGAGCATCGCCCGGACGGCATAGACCTGGCCGGACAGGTAGTGCGGCGATCCCGCCTCGACCTCGCGCAGGAACGCATCCGCCCGCGCGATCGCCTCGTCCCAGCCGCCCGAACTCGTAGCTCCTTGTCGACGAGGATGCCGCGGAACCAGCGGGCGAAACTCGACTGGCCGTACCGCTCCGCCTCCTCGCCCGCGTCGACCCAGAGCTGCCAGGCCTCGCGGAGACGGCCGCCCGCCCAGTACTGCGGCGGCCAGGTTTCCCATCGCCCGGCACTGCTCGAAGTGGAGCATTGGCCGCGCGGGCGACGCTCGATCGCCTCGGCGATCTCGTCCAGCTCCTCTGTCTCGGTTGCCCGTCGCGCCTCGTGACGAGCCGACGTTGTTCAGCGTCGCCGCCGCGAATCTCGTCGAGGCCCAGCTGCGGCCGCCATCTCGAGCGCCTCCTCGCCGACACGGATCGACTCCTCGTGCTCGCCCGGCGAGCATCAAGATCCGCGAGGCGAGCGAGGTCACATGCGCCTTCGCCGGGGACACCGGCAGCCCGGTGGCGAGGCTTCAGAGCCGTGTCGAGGCGCCTCGACGGGCGAGGTCGCGGTCCCCGGTCATCCACGCATGCTCGGAGAGCACCGTCTCGGCCTCGACGGCGCCTTCCAGGTCCCCCGCGGCGAGAAACGCGGCCGCGGCTCGCTCGAGGACGCTCGATGTCGGGCTCACCGACGTAGAAGAGCGCCTGACCGAGGCGGAGGAGCAGCCGGGCGCCCGGGTCGTCCTCGGGGAGCGAGGTCGACGGCAGCGCGGAAGAAGCGCGCGGCGGCGTCGTATGCGCTGGAGCGCGAAGGCGCGCTCACCGGCGTCGGTCGAGGGCTTCCCGCGCGGCGCCCGCGAACACGTCGGCGGCGCCGCCGGTGGCCGTCGTCAGCTCGAGCGCCTGGAGGTAGTGGTGCGCCAGCATCTCGGCGTGGTCCTCGCGGCGGCCGAGCTGCTCGATCCACCCGGCGGTCGCGAGGTGCTTTGCGGCGCGCTCGGCGCGCGGGATCTGCCCGTAGGCGACGTCGCGGACGAGCAGGTGGCGGAAGGCGAACTCGCTCTCGTCGACGACCGAGCTCGCTCGCTCGCGGCGCACGAACTCCCGCCGCTCGAGAGCGTGGAGGCGCTGCTCCAGCCCGGCGGCGTCGATCCCGGCGAATGACGCCAGCGCGCCGGTCCAGAACCGCTTCCCGATCACCGCCGCGTCCTGGAGCAGAGCCTTCTCGTCGGGCTCGAGCAGATCGATTCTGGCGGCGATCAGCCCCTGGACGGTCTCCGGGATCTCGCCCTCGCCGCCGCGGTCGCGCAGCATCCGCGCGAACTCCTCGGCGTAGAGGGGATTCCCGCCCGCACGGCCGAGCAGCTCGGAGCTGCGTCTCGGCGGGCAGGACCGAGCCGAGCAGCTCGTGCAGGAGCGTCGCGGTGTCCTCGTCGCTGAGGGGCGAGAGCGAGACCGTCAGCGCGTTCGGCTTCCCGCCTCCCCAGCCGGGCCGCCGGGTGAGCAGCTCGGGCCGCGCGGTACCGACGACGAGCAGCGGGACGCCGGATCGACCACTCGACGAGGTGGTCGACGAAGTCGAGCAGATGGTCGTCGGCCCAGTGCAGAGTCCTCGAAGACGAGGACGAGCGGCCGTTCGTCCGCCAGGCCCTCGAAGAAGCGGCGCCAGGCGGTGAACGCCTCGTCGCGGGCGTCGCCGGCCGGCTCCGCACCGCGCGGCAAGCCCGACGAGCGGCCGAAGGTGCGACTCGATCCAGGGGTCGGAGACGGCGTCGCGAGAGCTTTCGGGCCGCCTCTGCCTCGTCGTCGCCCTCGAGGATTCCGGCCTGCGCCTTGACCATCTCGCCGAGCGCCCAGAAGGTGACGCCCTCGCCGTACGGCAGACAGCGGCCGTGCCGCCAGGAGATCAGGTCCGGGTGGCGCTCGATCGCGCCGTACAGCTCGAGGACGAGCCGGCTCTTGCCGATCCCGGGCACACCGACGAGCGTGACGAGCTGCGGCGAGCGCTCGCCCAGCGTGCGCGCGAGCGCGTCCTCGAGCAGCGCGACCTCGCGGGTCCGACCGACGAGCGCGGCGCCGTGGACGCGGTCGACCCCGACCCGGGCACGTGCCTGTACGACCTCCCAGCGCCTGCACCGGCTCCGCCTTCCCCTTCGCGTCCACCGGCTCCGCCTCGCTGTACTCGATCGCGCGCTCCGTCGCCCGGTACGCCTGCTCCCCGACGAGGATTCCGTTCACCGGCGCGGCCGACTGGAGCCGTGCGGCGGTGTTGACCACGTCGCCCGCCGCCATCGTCTCGCCCGCCTCCGGCCGGGCGTCGACGGTGACGAGCGCCTCGCCGGTGTTGATCCCGATGCGCATCTCGATGCCCTCGTCGGTCGCCCACTCGCGGATCGCGAAGCGCCGCACGGATCGAGCGCTCCGGGTCGTCCTCGTGCGCGACCGGCGCGCCGAAGATCGCCATCGCCGCGTCGCCGATGAACTTCTCCACGGTGCCGCCGTGGCGTTCGAGCTCCGCACGTACGCGGGCGTGGTAGCGGCCGAGCTCGGCGGCGACGTCCTCCGGGTCGAGCTGCTCCGAGCGCGCGGTGAAGCCGACCAGATCGGCGAACAGGATCGTGACGACCTTCCGCTCCCGGCGGGCCTCAACCACGCCGTTCAGCCGGACCCGCCGATGGAGCCGGCGGGCGAGATAGATCACGATCAGGACGTTGACGGCGATGCCGATCGCCTCCAGGGGCTGCGCCGCTCGCGGCGGCTCACGTCACACGCTCGACCTCGTAGCCCCAGCCGCGCATCTGAGCGAGCAGCCCCTCGCAGTGCGGATCGTCGCGAGTGAGCAGCGTGAGCTCGATTCCGGTCGCGCCGACCGGGATGTCGACGCCCTCGCGCAGGTGCTCGACGTCCAGGACGTTCACCCGCTCCTTTGCGACCAGGTCGAGCAGCTTGAGCAGCTCACCCGGCCGGTCGGGGACCCAGGTCTTGACGACGAGGTGGCGGCCCGCGAACGTGAGCCCCGCTCGCATCACTGCGATCAGCGTGCTCGCGTCGATGTTCCCGCCCGAGAGGACGACCGCGACCGGCCCGCTGCCACCGACCTTCCCCTCGAGCAGTGCGGCGAGCCCGACCGCGCCCGCCCCTTCGACGACGAGCTTCGTGCGCTCGAGCAGCAGCACCATCGCCTCGGCGATCTCCCTGCTCCCGACCTCGACGACCTCGTCCAGCCGCTCGTCGAGGATCGGCCCGGTCAGCTCGCCGGGCTTCTTGACCGCGATCCCGTCGGCGACCGAGAACGCCTCGGGCGCGGCGCGCACGCCGATCACGCGCGTCTTCCCGCCGAGGGCGAGCCCGATCCCCGACGCGAGCCCACCGCCGCCGATCGGGACGAGCACGGTCTCGGCCTCGGGAACCTGCTCGTCGAGCTCGAGCCCGATCGTCCCCTGGCCGGCGACGACGGCCTCGTCCTCGTAGGGGTGGACGAACGTCGCACCGCTCTCCTCGACGTACGCCTGCGCGGCGGAGATCGCCTCCTCGAGCGCCTCCCCGCCCATCTCCACGCCGGCGCCGTAGCTCTTCGTCGCCTCGACCTTCGCCATCGGCGCGTCCTGGGGGACGAAGATCGTCGCCGGGATCCCGGCCTCCCGCGCCGCCCAGGCCACCGCCTGCGCGTGGTTGCCGGCGCTCGCCGCGACGACGCCCGCCGCGCGCTGCCGGTCGTCCAGCGTCGCAAGCTTGTTGACGGCGCCGCGGATCTTGAACGAGCCCGTCCGCTGGAGGTTCTCGGCCTTCAGGTGGACCGGCCGCCCGGCGAGGCGCGACAGCGTCTCCGAGCCGTAGACGGGCGTGACGCGGGCGATCCCGTGGATCCGCTCGCGCGCGAGCGAGATCTCAGCCGGGTCGACTCTCGCCATCGATCCGGAACACCTTTTCGACGATCTCCCGCACCGCGGACAGCGGGTCGAGCTCGCGGTCGGCGACCTCGTCCAGCAGGCGGCGCAGCTCGGGATCCTCGGCGACGGCGTGCTGGAGGTGCGCCTTCGCCCGCGCGGAGGCGACCGCGAACACCTCGCCCGCGAGGTTCCGCCGCCGCCGCTCCTCCAGCAACCCGTCGCGCTCGAGGTAGGCGCGGTGCTCGCCGATCTTCGCCCAGAGCTCGGCGACGTTCTCCCCACGCTGGGCCTCGGTGAGGACGATCGGCACCTTCCACGCACGCTCCCGATCGAGCGCGAGCACGGAACGAACCTCGTTCAGCATCGTCTTCGCCGCCGGGTGGTCCATCTTGTTGATCGCGATCACGTCGGGGATCTCCATGATCCCGGCCTTCAGCGCCTGGATCGAGTCGCCGGAGCCGGGCATCAGCACGAGCAGCACGGTGTCGGCGACGCCGATCACCTCGATCTCGCTCTGGCCCGTGCCGACGGTCTCCACGAAGACGAGGTCCTTCCCGGCCGCGTCCAGCAGCAACGCCGCCTGGAGCGTCGCCTCGGAGAGGCCGCCGACGTGGCCACGGGTGCCCATCGAGCGGATGAACACGCCGGGGTCGAGGAAGTGGTCGGAGAGGCGGATCCGGTCGCCGAGCAGCGCGCCGCGCGAGAACGGGCTCGAGGGATCGACCGACACGACGCCCGCTGTCTGCCCGAGGCCGCGCACGTGCGTGAGCAGCGCGCCGATCAGGCTCGACTTGCCGACGCCGGGTGGGCCCGTGAGGCCGAGGACGTAGGCCCGGCCGGTCTGCGGGTACAGCTCGCGGACGAGGTCGTAGGCGAGCGGGTCGGAGCTCTCGACGAGCGTGATCGCCCGTGCGAGCGCCCGCCGGTCGCCCGCCCGGATCCCCTCGAGGAGGGTCTCACGTGTCCAGTCGCGTCTGCTGCTCACGAAGTTGCCGGCTCGAGGACATGAGCCGGCTCCCGCCGCAGCATGACGAATCCGGTCGCCGCGGCGACGAGGGCGACGGCGCCCGCGATCACGTAGGCCCAGCGGGGCCCGACGGCGTCCACGAGCGGGCCGGTCAGCGCCATCCCGATCCCGAGCACTGCCGAGGTCGCGCCGATCAGCACCGTGAAGACGCGGCCGCGCAGGGGGTCGGGCGCTCCGCGCTGGACGAGCAGCGAGTTGCAGACGATCGCGGACGCGTTCCCGGCCCCGCCGAGCAGGACGAACCAGATCGCGACCCAGACGTTCGGCGAGCAGCCCGCGGCGATGTCTCCGATCCCCATCAGTGCGATCGCGGACGCGTAGACGACCGTCATGCGCCGCCGCTCCAGCCACGAGGAGGCGAACAGCGCGCCGACCACCGCGCCGAGGCCGCTCGCCGTCCACATCAGGCCGTAGCCGAACGAGCCGGCGTCGAACGACACGGTCGCGAGGAAGACCTCTGCCACGTTCGCGACGCCGATCGTCACGGTGGCGATGCTCCAGGAGACGAGCACCGCCATCAGCGGGCGAGACCGGAGGATCGCCGAGAAGCCCTCGGCGACGTCGTGCCAGTGGCCCTCGCTCTGCACCTTCCCTTCCTGGAGCAGCGACGCGGAGATCCGGACGACGAGCACCGCCGAGATCGCGAAGCTCGCGGCGTTCAGCCAGTACGCGAGGTCCGGCCCGGAGACGGCGACGAGGATGCCGCCGAGCACGGTGCCGGCCATGATCGTCAGCTGGTCGGCGGCGCGCAGCAGAGAGTTCGCGCGCGGCAGCAGCTCCTCGGAGACCAGGTTCGGGAGGCCTGCGTAGGCAGCCGGACGGGCGAAGCCGGAGGCGATCCCCGCGACCAGAGCGAGGGCGACGATCTGCCCCGAGCTGACCGCGAGGGCGAGCAGGACGAAAACGGCGCAGCGCGTGAGGTCGGCGCCGATCAGAATCCGCTTGCGGGAGAGCCGGTCGACGAGCGGGCCGAACAGGAGGCCGATCGCGACCCCGGGCAAGAAGTCGGCGATCAGCAGCGCGCTGACCCAGACGGCCGAGCCGGTTCGGTCCTTGACGTCGACCACGAGCGCGATCACGGCGATCCAGGTGCCGAGCCCTGAGATCAGCGTCGAGCCGAACAGGAGCCGGAAGCTCGGCGACGCGCGCAGGACGTCGCCCTGACGCGCCAGGATCAGCGGCAGCCGCACGGCCGCGACGTTAGCGCGACGGGACGCTGCCGCGCGCGCTCGCGAGCGCGTCGGCGAAGAACCGGTTCTCCTCCGCCGTCCCGGAGGTGACGCGGATCGCGGTCGGCGCGCCGAAGCCGTGCAGCGGGCGGACGATCACGCCCTCCCGGAGCAGCGCCTCGAACAGCGGGCGGGAGTCGTCGCCGACGTCGACGTAGAGGAAGTTCGCGACCGCCGGCCCGGCGGGCTCGAGACCGTGGTCGCGGAGGATTCGGCCGAGCTCGGCCATCGCCTCGGCGTTGACGCCACGGCGGCGGACGAGCTCCTCGGAGTCGTCGAGGCTGGCGAGCGCAGCCGACTGCGCCGCGCTGGAGACGTCGAACGCACGCTTGACCTTGTTCGCCGCGGTGACCACCTCTTCCGGCGCGACCATGTAACCGACGCGCAACCCGGCGAGGCCGTAGATCTTCGAGAACGTCCTCAGGACCGCGACGGGGCGGCCCGCCTTGAAGTACTCCTCGATCGCGTCCGGGTAGTCAGGGTCGTCGACGTACTCGCGGTACGCCTGGTCGATCACGACGAGCACGTGGTCTGGGACGGCGTCGAGGAAGGCGTCGAGCTCGGCCCGCGTGTTCATCGTCCCGGTCGGGTTGTTCGGGTGGCAGACGTAGACGACGTTCGTTCGCGGCGTGATCGCGGCGAGCAGGGCGTCCAGGTCGTAGCGGTCGTCCCGCAGGGGCACCTTCACCGAGACACCGCCCTGCTTGGCCGCGTCGATCACATAGCTCGGGAAGGAGGGCCAGCCGCAGACGACCTCGTCGCCCGGGTCGAGCGTGGCCTGCGAGATGCAGTCGATCAGCCCGTCGGCGCCGGCTCCGACCGCGATCTCCTCGTAGCGGACACCCAGGCGCTCGGCGAGCGCGGTGCGTAGCCGCCAGGCCCCGCCGTCCGGATAGCGGTTCAGGTCCTCGAGGCAGCGCGCCAACACCTCCAGCGCCGCCGGAAACGGCCCGAACGGGCCCTCGTTCGAGGCGAGCTTGACGCAGCGCTCGAGACCGAGCTCGCGCTGAAGCTCCTCGACCGGCTTCCCGGGCTCGTACGGGACGAGCTCCTGCACGCAGGGCCGGAAGAAGCTGTCCGCGATCCTGGCGACGGAGGAGGCCACGGCGTGGACTGTAGCCGCTTACTCTTCAGACGCTGTGCCGGAGATCGGCCTTTTCCCGCTCGAGCTCGTGCTGTTGCCGAGCGAGCGCGTCCCGCTGCACATCTTCGAGGATCGCTACAAGGAGCTGATCGGCGAGTGCCTCGCCGAGGGCAGCGAGTTCGGGCTGATCCTCGAGACCGACGGGGGGCTGCGCGAGATCGGCACCAGCACCGCGGTGCTGGAGGTGATCCATACCTTCGACGACGGCCGGATGAACGTGCTGGTCGAGGGGCACGACCGCTTCCGGGTCGCCCGCTTGACCGAGGGCCGGTCGTTCCGCACCGCCGAATTCGAGACGGTCGAAGACGACGACGAGGAGCCGACCGAAGGCGACGTCGCCGCGGTGATGGAGGTCTACCGCCGCCTGGTCGCGGTCGCGGAGGCGGAGCAGATCGACGAGCCGGACATGGACTCGTCGACACTCTCGTTCCAGCTCGCTTCGCGAGTCGACTTCGGGCACGAGCTCAAGCAGGAGCTGCTCGAGCTCCGCTCCGAGCCGAAGCGGCTTCGGCGGCTGGCCGAGCTGCTCGAGCGGGCCGTCACCGGGCTGACGCGCGAAGCCGAGGTGCGTGAGCGCGCCTCCGGCAACGGCAAGGTCACGCCGCACCCGGACTGACCTGAACCTCGTAGGCCATGAGGATCGCGTCGACGAAGTCACGGCGGCGGCGATAGTGCGCCTTGCGGTAGCCCTCCTGGACGAACCCGAAGCGCTCGTAGAGCCGAATCGCCGGCTCGTTGTGCGGAAAGACGTGCAGTTCGAGCTTCCGGACGCCGACCCGGCGCGCCCAGTCGGCGGCCTCCGCGAGCAGCGCGTGGCCGATTCCCCGGCGGCGCACGTCGGCCGCGACCATCAGCCCGAGGTCGGCGACATGCCGGCTCGCCGGATGCGGGTCGCGGGCGACCGAGAGCCGGCCGACGATGCGGTCGTCCAGCTCCGCGACGAAGACGGCGGCATCCGGGTGCTTGCGGACTGCTCGCAGGTAGCGCCGCTCGTCCCCGACCGAGCGCCAGCGGCTGTCCGAGATCAGCCATCCTTCGGGCTCCGAGCCGACCGCCTCGGCAAGCGCGACCAGCTGGGCGGCGTCTCGAGGGTCGGCTGCGCGGATGATCATCGGACGACCACTCCGTGCCCCCCGCGGCGAGGATCACCCGCAGCGGCGAGCGAGCCGTCCTCGGCGACCTCGACCGCCGAGACGCCGCCGAAGTAGAGATTCCGCCGGCGCCAGCGGACGAGCTCGTACCCGAGGCGCTCCAGCCGGTCGAGCTGCGCCGGGTCGGCGCCGCCCTCGCAGTGCAGATGGCCCTCGTCGAGATGGACACGCGGTGCCGTGATCGCATCCTCGACGCCGTGGGCGTGATCGACGACGTTGACGATCACCTGCATGATCGCGCCTCGCAGCCGCGCCGAGCCCGCGCTGCCGACGACGAGACGGGGTCGACCGCCGAGCAGGACGATCGAGGGAGCCATCATGCTCGTCAGCCGGGCGCCGGGCCCTGCCGGGCCGCGCAGGTCGTACTCGCCGAGCATGTTGTTCAAGTGGATCCCGGTGCCGGGCACGATCACCCCCGAGCCCGAGCCGGCCGATGCCGAGAGGGAGGCCGCGTTGCCGCGCTCGTCGATCGCCGAAATGTGGGTGGTGCTCGACACCGCCCGCACCCGCGCGAGCGCACGCTTCACGCTCTCGTTCGCGAGCAGGCTCGAGGCCAGCCCGCCGCGGTAGAGCCCGCGCGCGAAGCCGTGCTCGCGGGCGCGGGTCTGCTCGGCCATCACCTCGGCGAGCTGCGCGATCGCCCTGGCGCTTCCGCCCCGCTCGCTCGGGAGCCGGTCGAGCAGCGCGAGCCCGTAGGCGATCAGGACACCGCCCGAGGACGGCGGCGGGTTCGAGAGCACCTCGTGGCGGCGGAAGCGCACCGACAGCGGCCGGCGCCGGATGACGCGGTAGGCGTCCAGGTCGGCGGCCGTGACCACCCCGCCCGTCTCCCGCAGGTGCGCGACGATCGCCCGCCCGAGCTCGCCGTGGTAGAGCGCCCTCGCGCCGCGGGCGGCGATCCGCTCGAGCGTGTCGCCGAGGTCGGGAAGGCGGAGCCGGTCGCCTGCCCGGCGCTTCGGGTACACGCGGCGGCCCTCGGGCGTGTGCCGGAGGATGACGTCGAGGATCGCGTGCAGGTACGCCTGCTGACGCGTCAGCTCGAAGCCGTCGTGAGCGAGCTCGACCGCCGGCGCGACGAGCCGCGGCCAGGGCAGCGATCCAAAGGCCCGATGGGCTTCCTCGAGGCCCGCAGCGTTCCCCGGGACGGCGCACGAGGCCGAGCCGATGTGGAAGACCTGCGCCGTCTCGCTGTCGAAGTCGACGTCGACCGATTCCATCGCGGCGGGCCTGCGCGGCCGCCCGAGCCCCGGCGCGGCGACGAAGAAGTCCAGCAGCCGCGTCGTCCGGTCGCGCGCGCGGTGGACGAGCATGAAGCCGCCCCCGCCCGGGCCGGTCAGCGGGCTCTCGACCACCCAGGAGGCGAAGCCGGCCGCGATGCAGGCGTCGACCGCGTTCCCGCCCTCGGCGAGCACGGCGGCGCCGACCTCGGCGGTCAGCGGGTGCCCGGCGGCGATCGCCCCGCGCATTTCCCGCTCCGGTGCCGGCAAAGCCGACACCTCCGCTCCCTGATGAGCTCCGTCGAGCCTACGCTCATTCTGGAAACGTAGGCGAACTACATCTCGCGCAGGAAGCTCGGCGGCTCGAGCGGGTCGTCCGCGGGGACGTCCCTCGGATGCACCGAGAGCGGCCTGCGCGCCCGGCGCTCGCCGCCGAGCCCGGTCGCGATCACCGTCACCCAGATCTGGCCGGTCAGGCGATCGTCGATCGTCGCGCCGAAGATCAGGTTGGTGTCGTCGACCGCACCCTGGCGCACGACCTCCGCTGCCTCGTTGACCTCGAACAGCGACAGGTCGTCGCCGCCGGCGATCGAGAGCAGGATCCCGCGGGCACCGGCGATCTCGGTGTCGATCAGCGGCGAGCGGAGCGCCCGTTCGGCCGCCTCGCGCGCCCGGTTCTCGCCGGTTGCGTACCCGATCCCCATCAGCGCGTTGCCGCCGTCCGACATGACGGTGCGAACGTCGGCGAAGTCGAGGTTGATCAAGCCCGGCATCGTGATCAGGTCGCAGATGCCCTGGACGCCCTGGCGGAGGACGTCGTCGGCGACCTTGAACGCGTCGAGCATCGACGTGTTCTTCTCGAGCACCTCGAGCAGCCGGTCGTTCGGGACGACGATCACCGTGTCGCAGGCGTCCCTCAGCGTCTGGACGCCGGCGTCGGCGGCGCCCTTGCGGCGCGTGCCCTCGAACCGGAACGGCATCGTCACGATGCCGACGGCGAGCGCGCCGAGCTCGCGGGCAATCCGCGCGATCACCGGCGCAGCGCCGGAACCGGTGCCGCCGCCCTCGCCCGCGGCGACGAACACCATGTCCGAGCCGCGGAGCGCGCGCTTGATCTGGTCGTAGGCCTCGTCGGCGGCGCTGGCGGCCGACCTCGGGGTCGGCGCCGGAGCCGAGGCCCTCGGTCAGCTCACGGCCGATGTGGATCTTCACCGGCGCGTCGCACATCTGGAGCTGCTGGATGTCGGTGTTGACCGCGACGAACTCGACGCCCGTGATCCCGGCGTCGATCATCCGGTCGAGCGCGTTCAGCCCCGCACCGCCGATCCCGACGACGCGGATGACGGCCAGGTACGCGGGCGAGTCGGCGCGCGGCGCGGCCCAGAGGCGCGGGGGCTGCTCGGGCAGCGGCTCGACCCAGCGGGTCTCCCGCTCCTCGACCGCGGGCTCGGGCGTCGACGGCGGCGCCTCCGCGACGGGCTCGGCCTCGCGCTCGGCCCGCCAGGACGGAGCCTCGGTGACGGGCGGCGCAGCCGGCGCGACGGCGGCCGGCGGCAGCTCGACCTCCGGCTCGGGGTCAGGCGTGAACGGCTCGGGCTCCGGCGTGGCGGCCGGCTTCTCCTCGCCTTCACTCCCGGCCTGCTCGGCCTGCCGCTGGGCGGCCTCGGTCGCGCGGAAGAGCTCCGCGAGCGGGCCCTCACGCATGCTTGCGCGCTTTCGCGCCATTGAGCACCTCCTTCGCGAGCTCGCGGTACGCCTCGGCGGCGGACCCAGTCGGATCGTATTTCAGGACGGAGGTCCCCTTGACCGGGGCCTCCGCGTAGCGAATGGTCTTGCGGATCCTGGTCTTGAAGACGAGATCGCCGAAGTTCTCCTCGAGGATCTCCAGCGCCTCGCGCGAGTGCAGCGTGCGGCTGTCGTACATGGTCGCGAGGATCCCCTCGATCCCGACGTGCGGGTTCAGGTTCTCGCGGATCATGCTCAGCGTGTTCTCCAGCTGCACGAGCCCGCGCAGCGAGAGGTACTCGCACTGCACGGGGACGATCACGCCGGTCGCGGCGACGAGCGCGTTGATCGTCAGCAGTCCGAGCGAGGGCGGCGTGTCGATGATGACGAAGTCGTAGGCCGGCAGCACCGGCGCCAGCGCCTTCTCCAGCGCGCGCTCGCGGCCGATCATGCTCGACAGCGCGAGCTCGGCGCCGGCGAGGTCGATCGACGCGACTCCGAGGTCGATCTCGCCGTGGTGAAGGATCTGCTCGAGCGGGAGCCTGTGGACGAGCACGTCGTACATCGAGCGCTCGATCGTGTCCGGGTTCAGGCCCTGGCTCATCGTCAGGTTGCCCTGCGGATCGAGATCGAGCGCAAGCACCTTGTGCCCCTTCTCGGCGAACGCGACGGCGAGATTCAACGTCGACGTCGTCTTCGCTACGCCACCTTTCTGGTTGGCGAGCGCGATGACCCTGGTCACACTGGCTCCTTTAGAGGACGCCCGGTCATTCGGGCGCTGAATGTTCTGTACGGCCGCCACCGAGCCGTTCCTTCGGCTCAGGCTAGCAGAGTCCTGCTCGGAATCCCCAGCATTTCGCACCCGAGAGCCACTGATTGCAGGGCTTTTTCGGGGACGTCGGGCTCGGCGCGCGCCCAGGCCTCGGCCTCGTGCAGAAGCGCACGAACCTCGGCGAGCAGGTCGGCCGGGAGGGCGTGCTCGCGCTGGAGCGCCTCGATGCGCTCCAGCCGGGCGAGGACGCGCCGTGCTTCCTCCATCTCTCGACGGTAGCCGCGTCCTCTCGACGTGTCTGCGACGCGTCGGATACGAAAGCGTCAACTCGCGAGCGCGCGGGCGGAGAAGTAGCCGGCCGGACGCGCCCGCAGGCCGAGCAGGGCTTCGTCCAGCGCGGTCAGGAGCCGCGCACGGTCGTCGTGCTGGAGCACTTCGACGATCGCCCGGCGGACGTCGTCCGCGACCTGAACGCCGCCCGTCTCGCCTCGCGCGAGCGCGCGCAGGCGGTCGATCAGCCCGGAGCGCTCGGCGGTTGCCGTCCGCGAGCAGCAGCGTCGCTCGCATCGCCGCCGCCCAGAGGCCGTCGGGGCCGCCGAGGAGCGCGGCGAGCGATTCGCGCAGGTACTCGGAGCGCGCCGGCTCGTCCTCGAAGAGCGCGAGCTCCCACCGCGCCAGGGCATCCGCCAGCTCGAGGTCGTCCTCGAAGCTTCCGAGCCGCGCGAGCAGCTCGGCGGCGAGGCGGCCGCGCCACGGATCGAGCCGGCCGGCGTCGCCCGCGGGCTCGGTAGCGGCCAGCCCGGGCAGCGGACGGGCGCCGAGGGGGTGCCAGTCGAGCCGCTCGAGCACGACCGGCCCGGCGGCTGCAGGCGCGCCGGTCGCGAGCCGGAGCGCGGTGACGGCGGCGGCGAGCTCGGCCGGCGCATCGGGCAGGCCGGCGTCCGCGCCCGAGAGCTCGCGTTCGAGCTCCACCACGCTCTGGCGTGCTTCCTCCTCGCCGAAGCGCGGCGGCAGCAGGTCCTTCGCCTCCGGCCAGCGCAGGGCGAGATCCTGTGGCGAGGACGGGTGCACCGTGATCCCATGCCCGAGCACGATCGCGCTCCGGGATCGACAGGCCGACGAGCGGCGCGACCGCGGCGTACGAGCGGCTGGAGCCGAACAGCGAGCGCTCGAGCTCGGCGTAGATGCGCTCGAAGGCGCCGTCCTCCCAGTCGAACCCGCCGCAGGCCTTCGCCGTTCGGCTCAGCACCGGGAGCAGGATCGCGTGGAAGAGAGCGCGGTCGATGGACGCGTCGTCACGGGCGGGCGCGAAGATCGCCGCTGCCGGCTCGCGGCGCAGCTCGCCGAGCGCGATCCCGGCATCGGGGAGCTTCGCGAGCCAGAAGGCGCGCGCCTCTACGTGGTCGCGGACCAGCGGCCGGTACTCGTAGAGGCCGGAGCCGTGCTCGTCGAGGACGAACGGGATCTCTCCCCCGCCCGCCTCGGGCGCGAGCTCGGCGAACGCTGCGAGACAGAATCCGCGCACGGCAGCGTGAAGGTGCGGAGACCGAACCGCCATCGACTCTCTATACCTGGCAGCCAGGACACCAGTACGCGATCCGGTTCGCGTCGCCCTGCCCACGCGAGCGGATGCGCTCGCCGCAGCGTGGGCACGAGCGGCCGACCCGGCGGTAGACGTCGTTTCTGTGCGGGAGCCCATCGAGCGAGCGGCGCATCATCGTCGCGGCCGCCTCGAGGGCCGCGCGCAGCTCCTCGTCCGTCGTCCGGCCGAGCCGGCGCCAGGGGGACAGGCGCGCCTGCCAGAGCGCCTCGGCCTTCCACTTGTTCCCGATCCCGGCGACGAGCCGCTGGTCGAGGAGCGCGTCCCCGACCTCGCGGGCCCGATCGGTGCGGCGGAGATTGCCGAGCATCCCGTCGAGGTCGGGCGGCGCGTCGAGGATGTCCGGCCCGAGCCGCCGGATCGACCGCGCGTGCAGCTCGAGCACGGGGCCGTTCCACTGCCTCGCCTCGACGCGCGAGCCGCGGAGGACGAGCCAGGGTCGCCCGCGGAGGTCGGAGCCGCGCGGTACGAGGGTCCAGCGGCCGTTCATCCGCAGGTGGCTGTGCAGGACATAGCCGCCCTCGAACTCGAGCAGCAGGTTCTTGCCCACGGCGCGCACCGAGAGGAGGCGGCGGCCGTCGAGGCGCTCGGCAAGGCGCTGGGCCGCCCCGCGCGGGTTGGGCGTCTCGACCTCGACGTGCTCGCCGACGAGCGGCTGGAGCCGCCGCGCCGCGCGGTGGAGGGCGTCGCCTTCGGGCAACTCGGCCGCTCGGCCTTGCTCAGGGACGAAGAACCGCGCGGCGCGGCCCGGCCAGGAAGCCCGCCTCGACGAGGAGCGGTAGAGCGTCGCTCTCTCCGACCGGCCCTCCGTCGAACCGCTCGACGGCGAGGCGCTTGCGCGTGAACCGCCGCGCGTGGTCGACGAGCGCCGCCAGCGCAACCCGCAGCCACTCCTCCTCAGGATCGCGCAGCGGGACGAGCGAGCGGCCGCCGCGCTCGACGAACAGGGCAGGCCGGCCGCCGAGCAGGACGACATAGGCGCCGGCGACGCGAGCCGCGCGTGCGCCCGCCCTCTTCGGCCACGGCAAGACGGCTCCGTACGGCTGCGCCGGATCGGCGGCGGCGAGCACGAGCGGCTCGTCCTCGTCGTCCTCGCGCGGCCGCAGCTCCCTGAGACGCTCGACCGCGCCGCCGAGCGCGAACTGGGCGCCGCCGAGACCCTCGACGAAGTAGCCGCGCCGGCAGAGACCGAGCGTCTCGAGCGCCTTCAGCTCGCCGTAGACCGCGCCGTAGCCGCCCTGGATCCCCTCAGCGCGGACGCCGTCGCGCGTGACGATCCCCTGCCGCTCGAGCAGGAGCTCGGCGAGCGCGCGGCGGTCCTGGTCGCCTGCGAAGAGGCGATCGGCGAGCGACCATCTGCCCTGCGTCGCCGTGTCCCCGGTGCCACGGGCCCGCGAGAATCGGCGAGGTCGCCGTTCTACTCGCGGCGTCGCGAAGCGACGCCGCGACCTGAGCGGCTGCCAGGCGTCGTTCGTCACCTCGCCTGCCCACACGAGATCCCAGAGCGCCGGCAGGGCGGCCTCGGCCTCGAGCCCCGTGGCGGCGAGCAGGTCGAACCAGAACTCGGCGCTCGTCGCCAGTGCGGCGCGAATCGCGTCGTGTACCCCGCCTTCGGGCGTCGGCGCGCCGGAGGGGCGGCCGAGCACGGCGGCGTCCTCGCGGAAGAACAGCGCGACGCGGTCGAGCCCGGCTCCGACCCACACGACCTCGCCGGTCGCGCAGAGCTGGTCGAGCTGTTCCGGGCGATAGCCGGGGACGCGCCTCGGCAGCACCTCGCTCTCCCAGAGCGAGACCGGCAGCGAGAGCGACTGGAGCGGGACGAGCGCCTCGCGGAGAGTCGCCCGCCGGTCGATCCCGTGCCAGCTCGGCAAGAAGCGGCCGATCGTCGCCTGCTCGACGGGCTCGACCTCGCGGCGGAGCGCCGCGAGCGACGCGCGCCGGAGCCGCCGGAGCACCTCCGGGTCGCACCACTCGCGCTCGCTGCCGCCGGGACGAAGCTCGCCGCGGACGAGTTGCTCCGCACGCTCGAGCGCGCGCAGCTCGGGCTCGACGTCGCGGCCGAAGCGCTCGTTCGCCTCACGGGTCGTGAACGGACCGCGCGAGCGCGCGAAGCGCGCGACCAGCGAGCCCAGCGGCTCATCCCCGCTCTCGAGGAACGCCTCCGGCAGACCCGACGGCGGCATCGCGCCGAGGGCGTCGCGATAGCGGCCCGCATCCTCGGCCGCGATGAGACGCTCCTCGCCTGCTATGCGAACGATTGCAGCTCGTCTCTCTTGTACAAGAGAATCTGCAAGATCCTTGTTGTATTCATCAACTCGCAAATCACCTCTGCGTCTAAGCAGATCGTGCAATTGGTCAGGAGTTTGTGCATCGCCCCGCAACTGGCGTTCGACGTCCTCGAGCGCTCCCGGGTCGATCAGGTCGCGCAGCTCCTCCTGGCCGAGCAGCTCCCGGAGCAGGTCGCGGTCGAGCGAGAGCGCCTGCGCCCGCCGCTCCGCGGGCGGCGTGTCGTCCTCGTACATGTAGGTCGCGACGTAGTCGAAGAGCAGCGAGCTCGAGTAGGGCGACGCGCTCGCGGTCTCGACGTCGACCACGTCGATCTGCCGCGTGCGCAGGCCGTGCAGGAGCCGCTTGAGCGCCGGCAGATCGAAGACGTCCTGGAGGCACTCGCGGTAGGTCTCCAGGATGACCGGGAAGGCCGGGTACTTGCGCGCGACCTGGAGGAGCGACTGAGCCTTCAGGCGCTGCTGCCAGAGCGGCGTCCGCTCGCCCGGGCGGCGGCGCGGGATCAGCAGCGCGCGCGCAGCGTTCTCGCGGAACCGCGAGCCGAACAGCGCCGTCTCCCCCACCTCGTTGACGACGAGATCCTCGAGCTCGTCCGGATCGATCAGCAGCTCCTCGGAGGGCGGCGGCGCGTCCGCGTCCGGGCAGGTGGAACGCGATGCCGTCGTCCGACCAGATCGACTGGGCCTCGAGCCCCAGCGAGTCGCGCAGCCGGGCGGCAGCCGCCATCGCCCACGGCGCGTGCACCCGCGCGCCGAACGGCGTCAGGATGCAGACGCGCCAGTCGCCGATCTCGTCGCGGAAGCGCTCGACCACGACCGTCCGGTCGGACGGGATCGCGCCCGTCGCCGCCTGCTGCTCCTCCAGGAACGTGAGCAGATTCTGGGCGGCACGGTCGTCGAGCCTGTGCCGGGTCGTCAGCCGGTCGAGCGCCTTGGCGCGTGTCAGAGCCGAGAGCTCGCGGGACGCGCGCCCGATCTGCTCGCCGAGCTCGTACGGGCGGCCGATGCCCTCGCCCTTCCAGAACGGCACGGCGCCCGGGAGCCCCGGCGCCGGCGAGACGAGCACACGGTCGCGGGTGATCTCCTCGATCCGCCAGGTCGAGGCTCCGAGCAGGAAGGTCTGTCCCGCACGCGCCTCGTAGACCATCTCCTCGTCGAGCTCACCGACGCGCCCGCCGCCGCCGACGAGATGGACGCCGAAGAGGCCGCGGTCGGGGATCGTGCCCGCGTTCGTGACCGCGAGCCGCCGCGCGCCGTCGCGCCCGCGGATCCGTCCCGCGGTCCGGTCCCAGACGATTCGCGGCCGCAGCTCGGCGAACTCGTCGGAGGGATACCGGCCGCTGAGCATGTCGAGTACGTTCTCGAGCTGGATCCGCGAGAGGTCCGCAAAGGGATAGGCGCCGCGGACGAGGTCGTGCAGCTCGCCGATCTCGACCTCCTCGTCGGCGCAGATCGCGACGATCTGCTGCGCGAGCACGTCCAGGGGATTGCGCGGAATCGCGGTTTCCTCGATCTCGCCGGCCAGCATCCGCTCGGCGACGACCGCCGACTCGAGCAGGTCGGCCCTGAACTTCGGGAAGATGCGGCCCTTCGAGACGGCGCCGAGCTCGTGGCCCGCGCGGCCGATGCGCTGGAGCCCGCGCGCGACCGACTTCGGCGACTCGACCTGGATCACCAGGTCGACCGCACCCATGTCGATCCCGAGCTCGAGCGACGACGTGGCGACAAGGCACGGGATCTCGCCGAGCTTGAGCAGCTCCTCGATCTCGACGCGCTGCTCGCGCGCCAGGGAGCCGTGGTGCGCGCGGGCGACCGCTTTCTCCGCCAGCTCGTTCAGGCGCAGCGCCAGCCGTTCGGCCAGCCGCCGGTTGTTGACGAACACGATCGTCGAGCGGTGCTCCTCGACGAGGCGCAGCAGCTCGGGGTAGATCGACGGCCAGATCGAGGTCGCGTTGCCCTCCCCGCCCGTGCCGAGCAGCGGGTCAGTGGCCGCCCCCGCCCCCGGCTCGCGCATGTCCTCGACCGGCACGACGACGCGGAGGTCGAGCTCCTTCCGCGTGCCGGCGTCGACGATCCGGATCGGCCTGGGCGCCGGAGACGAACCGGCCGATCTCCTCGATCGGGCGCTGGGTGGCGGAGAGGCCGACGCGCTGGACGGGCTGCGGCGACGAGCCGGTCGAGCCGCTCCACCGACAGCGCCAGGTGCGCGCCGCGCTTCGTCCCCGCGACCGCGTGTACCTCGTCGAGGATCAGCGTCTCGACGCTGCGCAGCATCTCTCGCCCCTGCGAGGTGAGCAGCAGGAAGAGCGACTCGGGCGTGGTGATCAGGATGTCCGGCGGCCTGCGCAGCATCGCCGCGCGCTCCTTCGCGGGCGTGTCGCCGGTGCGCACGGCCACGTTCAGCTCGGACTGGAGCCCGGCGAGCGGCCCGCGCAGGTTCCGCTCGACGTCGTAGTTCAGCGCCTTCAGCGGCGAGACGTAGAGCAGCCGCAGCCCCTCGCCCGGAGCCGCGGTCAGCCGGTCGATCCCGTACAGGAACGCGGCCAGGGTCTTCCCCGAGCCGGTGGGCGCCTGGATCAGCGTGTGCTCGCCCGAGGCGATCGCAGGCCAGCCCTGCTCCTGTGCGGGTGTCGGCCCCTCGAACGCCTGCGTGAACCACTCGCGCGTCCTGTCACTGAAGAGCTCGAGCACCGACATACGAGCAGCGTACCGCGCTCGCGTCGAACGAACAAGTGTTCGCTTTGGACCGAAATGTATAGTCGCGCCGTGGTTCCCCTGATCCTCGCGTTCGCGTTCGCATCACCGCCGGTACCGGCCTGGATCGACCGCGCGCACGTGGCCCCGGAGTCGTTCATCGTCACCTATCGCCTCGCGGATGTCCTCGGATCGCCCATCGTCGAAGGGATCACGGTCGACCGCGACCCGACGAGCGGCACGATGGACGTGAGCGTGATCGACTCGAAGTTCGACCCACCTCGGATCGTCCACCAGGGCACGGTGAAAGGCACGGTCTTCCGCTGGCTGCGTGCGGGGACACGCGACGGCCTGCCGCACCAGATCGCGGTCGACACCGTCGACCAAGGGCAAGGAGACCGCGTACCTGTTCCGCGTCGGGCCCGAGTTCAAGCTCGTGCTCGTGCGGAAGACGCACGGGCAGAACATCAGCCCGCGCGTCTTCTCGCACTAGGATCGGGATCGTGCCCGACCGGCTGCACTTCACCGGCAACGACGAAGCCGACCGCCTGCTCGCGGAGGAGCCGATGGCGCTGCTGATCGGGTTCGCGCTCGACCAGCAGGTACCGGTGCCGACCGCGTTCGCGGGGCCGCTGAAGCTGAAGCAGCGGATCGGGACGCTCGATCCGGGCCGGATCGCCGCGACCGATCCCGGCGCGCTCGAGACGGCGTTCCGTGAGAAGCCCGCGATCCACCGCTTCCCAGGGACGATGGCGACGCGCGTACAGGACCTCGCGGCCTTCGTCGCCGACCGCTACGACGGCAAGGCCGAGCGCCTCTGGACCGAGGCGGCCGACGCCGATGACCTGCGCGGACGCATCGGCGAGCTGCCCGGGTTCGGCGAGATGAAGATCAAGGCGCTCGGCTCGGTGCTCGCGAAACGGTTCGGCGTCGCCGCTGCGAAGGGGCTCGTCCCCAACCACCCGACGCTCGGGGACGTCGACTCGGCCGAGGCGCTCCAGGACTATCAGGCGGCCAAGCGCGCCTACAAGGCGTCGCTCAAAGCTCGCGCCTGACGAACGCCGCCGTCGGGCTTGCAATCGAGCGACCGACGTAGCAACATGCATGGTGTGCCGTACCACTGGGCCCGGATCGCGAGCAGCCCGCCGAAGCAGCGGCGAAACGAAGTGGCCGAGATCTGCCGGCGCCACAACGCCAAGCTGATCCACAACCAGAGCTTCTACGACAAGGACGGCAACCTCTTCGTGCTGATCGACGGACCGGACAACGAGGCGGAACAGCAGGCGCTCCGCGACGAGCTGGCCGCTTTCGAGTGGCTCGGACTTGTCGACGCGGACGAAAAAGAGGCGGGCAAGCACCCGCCGCCCTCGAGCTAGGCGCCGGCCGGCAACGATTCGTCGACGCGCGCGTACGCGCCCGCGCCGACCGCCTGATAGAAGGCGCGGGCCCGCTCGAGCTGCTGCTCGGCCTCGGCGCCGAGACCCACAGACTCGAGCTCCGCTGCGGCCTTCAGCCGCGCCCAGCTTCCTCCGGACGTGCGCCCATCGCGGCATACCGGTCGGCGGCATCCGCGGACCGTCCCGAGGCGATCAAACGCGCCGCCACGAGCCACTCGGTCGCGGACGAGCTCGAGGCGGGTAGCTCGGCGCCGCGCCCGAGCTCCCGGAGGGCGGCCGCGAGGTCGGCTGTCCAGAACGAGCCGAGGACGCTGGGTGCCTCGAACAGCTCGAGCACCTCGGCCACGGCTGCGCCTGCCTCCGGCTTTCGTCCCGCCTCGACGAGAACGCGTGCCTGGAGAGCGAGCGACTGGCACAGGGTTGCAGGCTCGCCCGCGTGTCGTCCGAACTCGAGCGCGACCACGGAGTCCTCGATCGCACCGGCGAGATCGCCCCGTGCGAGCCTGATCCACGCTCTGACGCTCCGGCCGGCGTGTGCCCCGTAGCCGGCGTCGGGCTGGTGCAGGAGTTCTTCCGCGGAGGCCAGCGCGGCATCCCACTCACCGCGCCAATACAGCTCGTACGGCCGCTCCGCAGCAAGCCAGTGGAGCCCCGGTGCGTCGCCGAAACGCCGGGCCGCGTCGCGCGCGAGGTCGTAGGTCTTCCACGCACGGTCGAGTTCGCCCAGCTCCACCAGCGACGTCGCCAGGTTCGCGCTGCGCCGGACGATCCCGGGCGAGTTGATCGCCAGGTTGATCTCCACCGCCTGCTCGAGATCGGCCAGCCCGCTTCGATCGCCGTCGAGGATCCGAGCATGGCCCCTGAACGTCAGACTCTCAGCCTTGATCTCGTCGAGCCCGACCGTCTCGGCAAGCTCGAGCGCCTGCGCACTCTCTGCGAGCGCCTTGTCCGACTCTCCCCAGACGGCATGCATCGCCGCGAGGTTGCTGAGCGCTTCGGCGCGCTCCGTCGAGGCCGGCAGGTCGCGAAGGATGTCGAGAGCCGCGAACGCAGCCGCGAAGGCAGCTGTCCTATCGCCCCGGTCGCGGGCGAGCCGCGTGAGCAGGATTTCGGCTCGCGCCGCCGGACCGCGGTCACCGCTCTCGATCAGCGCGTCTCGGGCTGCCTCCAGCTCCTCGGCCCCCGTCCGCTCGGCCCAGAACAGCGCCCGGCCGAGATCGAACAGGAGCCGCCCCCGTTCGGGCTCGTCCGCCGGCCAGAGCTCCAGCGCCCGGCGGAAAAATCCCGCCGCCGCCGGAAACGCGTACAACGTCAGAGCGTGCCGGCCGGCGTCGCGCAGCGAGAGCCGCGCAAGCTCCTCCAGGCCTGCCGTCTCCTGATGCGCGAGCCGTGCGAACTCGAGCGCGCTGCCGTAGTGATGGGCCAGGAGCTCGGCGAGGTCGCCCCGCCCCGGCGCGAGCGACTCGATCCACTCCGCCGCCCGGCGGTGCTTCTCCGCCCGCTGGGCCCGTGGGATCTGGGAATAGGCGACGTCGCGTACGAGGACGTGCCAGAACGCGTACTGACTCTCGTCGGCGACGGCGCTGCGCGGCAGCGGCCGGATCAACTCCTTCCACTGGAGCTCGCCGAGTCGCCGTTCCACCTGCTCGACCCGGAGGCCGCTCAACCGCGCCAGCCCGCCGGGCCAGAAGGCAGTGCCGATCACGGCCGCGTCGTGGAGAAGCTCTCTGGCTTCGGGGTGCAGCGAGTCGAGGCGCCCGGCGATCGTCGCCTGGATCGTTTCCGGCAGGCTGAGGGCCTCCCCCGGCTCGCGCTCCTTGACGAGACGGGCGAACTCCTCGGCATAGAGCGCGTTGCCGCCGACGCGCGAGACCAGCTCCAGGCGCAACTCGGGATCGAGCCGCTCCGGCCCGAGCAGCTCATCCAGGAGCGCGCCGATGTCGTCGGCCGACAGGGGCTCGAGCTGGACGACTCCGGGCCAGCGCGGCCTCCGCTCAAGCAGTTCGGGGCGCGCGGTGCACAGTACGGCGAGTGGGACTCCTTGAGCCCAATCGGAGATGTGCTCGACGAAGTCGAGCAGGCCCTCGTCCGCCCAGTGGGCGTCCTCGACGGCGAGCACGAGCGGCCGCTGCACAGCCAGCCCCTCCAGGAACGTGCGCCAGGCGGAAAACGCCTCGGCCCGCCGGTCGCCGCTCAGCCTTTCCGCTCCGCCCAGTCCGACCAGCGGCCGGAGATATGCCTCGACCCACTCGGTGACCGCAGCGTCCTCGATTGCAGCCGCCACCGCCTGTGTGAGCTTCCGCTCGGCCTGCTCGGACGGATCGCTCTCCAGGATGCCTGCATGCAGCTTTACGATCGACGCAAACGCGAAGAAGCTGACACCTGCCCCGTAGGAGAGACAGCGGCCCTGTCGCCACAGCACCGACTCCCCCGCACACTCGCAGAGCTCCCAGAGCAACCGCGACTTGCCGACGCCCGCGGGTCCGACGAGGGTCACGATCCGCGGGCCGTCGGCGACAGGCGGCACGATCAGCGAGCGCAGGTGCTCGAGCTCGGCCTGCCGGCCGACGAGCACCGTACGCGGTCTGTCCGGCTCGTCCAGCAGCGCTTTCGCCGGCCAGCCGGGGAGCGGCTCGTCCTTTCCCTTCGCCTCGACGGCCACGCTCTCGCCGTACTCGACGAGTCGGCGGGTCGCCCGGTACGCCCCCTCACCGACGAGGATGCCGTTCACGGAGGCGCCCTGCTGGAGGCGGAAGGAGGTGACGACGACGTCGCCTGCGGCCATGCCCCGGCCCGCCGCCGTGTCCGCGTCCAGGTCGATGAGCGCCTCGCCCGTGTTCACTCCGATCCGCACGTCGAGGCGGAGCTCGCTCCCGTGTTCCAGGCGGGTGACCGTGTCCCGGACGGCGAAGGCAGCCCGGACTGCTCGCTCCGGATCGTCGCCGTACGCGACCGGCGCGCCGAAGATCGCCATCACGGCATCGCCGATGTACTTCTCGAGGTGACCGCCGAAGCGCTCGATCGCGCCGCGTACGCCGTCGAGATACGGTCCCACGACGCGCTTCAGGTCCTCCGGGTCGAGGCGCTCTGCCAGGCCGGTGAAGTCGACCAGATCGACGAACAGGACGGTGACGAGCCGGCGCTCCGCGCCGGCGCGCGGCCGCCCGGGCAAGACGGCGCCGCAGGAAAGGCACAGTCGAGCTTCCGGGGGGTTGCTCTCGCCGCACCGCACACAGAGAGCGGCCCCGCGGGCGGGCGCACCAGTTCTGCGATCTGCGTCGGGCACCCGAGCATCCTCGGAGTGACGCTCTCGTTCTCTCCGCGGCGGCAGGTCGAGCGCGGGATCCTGGGTCAGCACCGCCTGGTGGAGATCGCGCAGCGCCTTGCCGGGCTCGATCCCGAGCTCCTCGACGAGCGCATTCCGGGCGTGCTGGTAGGCGGCGAGCGCCTCGGCCTGCCGGCCGGAGCGATAGAGGGCGAGCATCAACAGGGCGCGCAGCCGCTCACGAAGCGGGTGCTCGTTGACGAGGCTTTCCAGCTCGCCGGTCAGCTCGGCATGCCGCCCTGAGCGGAGATCCAGGTCGATGCGCTCTTCAATACACCCGAGCCGCGCGTCCTCGAGCCGAGCGATGTCGGACTGGGCGAAGCGCCGCAGCGTGAACTCGGACAGCGGATCGCCGCGCCAGAGGGCGAGCGCATCGGCCGGCTTGCCCTGCTCCCGCAGGCGCTGGAACCGGGTCACGTCGAGCTCGTCCTCCTCGACCCGGAGCAGGTACCCGGGCTCCCTGGTCACCACCCGCTCCTTGCCGACCACCTTCCGCAGGCCCGAGACGTGCACCTGCAGCGCCTTCTGCGCGGTGTCGGGGGGATCGTCCTCCCAGAGGGCCTCGATCAGGCGACTCGTCGAGACGACGCTGTTCGCGTCGAGGAGGAGCATCGCCAGGAGCGCGCGTTGCTTCGCCCCGCCGAGATCGAGGAGCCTGCCCTCTGACAACACCTCCAACGGGCCGAGGACCCGGAACTCCATGGCCAGAGTGTACGAGGCCGAGAAGCACCCGTTCGGGCGCTTCCGAGCCTCCACCGCCCGCGCGACCGTGGTCGACCTGTGAAGGCTCGGCGCGTCAACAGATCCGACTTCCAGGTCGTCGTGCCCGCCGCGATCCATCCCTGAGCGCCGTCAGCGCCGCCGAGTACCCGCACATCCCGTGCACGCCGCCGCCGGGCGGCGTCGCCGCGGAGCAGAGGTAGACGCCTCGTAGCGGCGTCCGGTAGGGGTTCAGCGCGCGCACCGGCCTCGTCCACGCCTGGCCGAGGTCGAGCGTGCCGCCGCTGATGTCGCCGCCGACGAGGTTGCGGTTACGCGCCTCGAAGTCGGCCGGCGTCGTCACGTGACGCGCGAGAACGAGCTCGCGGAAGCCCGGCGCGAAGCGCTCGACCTGCGCCTCGACCGCCTCCGTCATGTCTCCGGCCCAGCCGTTCGGGACGTGGCAGTACGCCCAGGCGGTGTGCTTCCCCTCCGGCGCGCGGCTCGGATCGAAGAGCGTGTGCTGCGCCAGGATCAGGAAGGGCCGCTCGACCGGGCGGCCGCGCCAGGCGCCCCACTCCGAGGCGGCGATCTCGTCGAACGTCCCGCCGAGGTGGACGGTCGCAGCGCGCGCGCACTCGGGAGCGCGCCACGGAATCGGCCCGTCGAGGGCCCAGTCGAGCTTGAACGCGCCAGGCCCGTGCCGGTAGCGGCCGAGCGCGCGGTCGAAGCGCTCGGGCAGGCGCGCGATTCGCCGTAGCTCGGCGGGGACGACGTCGGCGAGCACGACATCAGTCGACGGCAATTCGTCGACCAGGCTGTCCGTGTGCACCTCGCCGCCTGCCCGGCCGAGCTCACGGACGAGCCCGTCCGCGATTGCCTGCGCTCCGCCGCGCGGAAAGCCCCAGCCGTCCACGTGGGCGAGGACGGCGAGCGCGATCGCGAAGCCGGCGCTCGGCCGCCGCTCGAGTGGGAGCATCGAGTGCCCGGCGAGCCCCGCGAAGAGAGCGCGCGTGGCCTTCGTCTCGAACGCCGAGCCGGCAACCGAGCGTGCGTCACCGAGCGCGGCCCGGGCGGCAGGGGCGAGCCGGAGCAGCGCGCGCAGCGCGGGCAGCGGCGGCGGGAACGGCCCGAGCACGAGCGGTTCCACCGCCTGCCAGGCGCTGACGAGTGGCTCGACGAGCCTGCGGTACGCGTCCGTGTCGGCCCCGAGGTCGACCGCGCGGAGATCGCATTCGAGCAGCACGGCCGTGCCGTCGTCGAGGGGATGCGCGACCGCAGCGGGCGGGGAGACCCAGTCGAGCCCGAGGTCTGCGAACTGGAAGAACGGCGAGGCGCGTCCCAGCGGGTGGATCGCAGAGCAGACGTCGTGACGAAACCCGGGCAGCGTCAGCTCCTCGGTCCGAACGCCTCCGCCGTGGGCCGGCGCGGCCTCGCGCACCTCCACCGCGTAGCCGGCGCGGGCGAGCGTCAGCGCGCCGGCGAGCCCGTTCGGTCCCGAGCCGACGACGACGGCGCTAGGCACGCCGCGTGTACCAGGCGTGCGTCTCGAGGCGGATCCGGGCCTCGGCCAGGATCAGCGGAACGTCTGGACCAGGAGAAACACGTTCAGCCCGCTGATCAGGCCGGCGATCCCCCACGCGGTGATCGTCGTCAAACGGTTGTTGACGAGGCCGCCCATCACCCTTCGGCTGCTCGTGAACAGGACGAGTGGGACGAGCGCGAACGGGATGCCGAACGAGAGCACGACCTGGCTGAGCACGAGCGCGCGCGTCGGGTCGACGCCGACGAACGCGACCGCCAGTGCCGGCAGGGCGGTGATCGCACGGCGCAGGAAGACCGGGATCTGGCGGCGGATGAAGCCCTGCATCACGACCTGGCCGGCGAGCGTGCCGACCGAGGAGGACGAGAGCCCCGACGCGAGCAGCGCGATCCCGAGCAGGTACGCCGCCCACTTGCCCGGATCCGAGTAGAGGCCGTGGTAGGCATCCTCGAGCGAGTCCGCGTCGGTCCCGTAGAACCTCGACGCGAAGATCGCGAGCATCGACAGGTTGACGAGCCCTGCGATCGTCATCGCGATCAACACGTCGATCCGTTCGAAGCGCTGGATGCGCTTCAGCACGCCCTCGCTCTCGCTGCGGATCCGGTTCTGCGTCAGCGCCGAGTGCAGGTAGATGACGTGCGGCATGACCGTCGCGCCGACGATCCCGACCGCGATCAGGAGCGCCTCGCCCTCGAACTTCGGCGAGAAGAGCTGGTCGGCCATCACGCTCGGGTCGGGCGTCACCCGGAGCAGCTCGAACGCGAAGGCGACCACGATCACGCCGACGAAGACGGCGATCACGGCCTCGAGGCGGCGGAAGCCGGTCGCCTGCAGCGCGAGGATCGCGAAAGCGCAACAGACCGCGATCACCGCGCCCCACCCGAGCGGGATCCCGAACAGCAGGCTGAGCCCGAGCGCCGCGCCGAGCACCTCGGCGAGGTCGGTCGCCATCGCGATCACCTCGGCCTGGAGCCAGAGCCCGAACGAGACCCTGCGCGGGAAGTTGTCGCGGCAGACCTCCGCGAGGTTGCGGCCGGTCGCGATCCCGAGCTTCGCCGAGAGCGTCTGCACGACCATCGCCATCAGGTTCGCGGCGAGCACCGCCCAGAGCAGCAGATAGCCGTACTTCGCGCCGGCGGCGACGTCGGTCGCGAAGTTGCCGGGATCGAGGTACGCGACGGAGGCGATGAAGGCGGGCCCGAGAAACGGCCAGAGCGCCCTCGGCCCGGTCCGGTGGCCGTCGAGCGCCTCCTGTGCGGCCTTGAGGGTCGCCGCCTCACCGGGCAGCACCCCGCCGATCAGATCGCCTTCGCGCGCCCGCCCAGAGGCGAGCTTGGTCACGGAGGCGTCTGCACCCGGATTGCGCGGGCCAGCACTGCGCCGAGCACGTGAACCTGCTTGCCGACGCGGACCGACAGCGGACCGTCGAAGGGCTGGCGCTCGAGCACCACGATCCGCATCCCCGGCCGAATCCCGCGCTCGGTCAGGAAGCGAAGCATCTCCGCGTCGGCGTCCGAGACCCTGACGAAGGTCCCGGAGCTGCCGGGCTCGAGCTGGTACAGGTCGCAGCTCCCGACATCGTCGGCGATCGAGAGCTCGCGGCTCGGGATCGGGTCGCCGTGCGGGTCGAGAGTCGGATTGCCGAGCTTGGCCGCGATCAGCTCCTCGAGCTCCTCGGACAGGACGTGCTCGAGCACCTCTGCTTCGGCATGCACCTCGTCCCAGCCCATGCCGAGGCTCTCGACGAGGAAGAGCTCGAGCAGCCGGTGGTGGCGGATCACCTCGAGCGCGACGAACCGTCCGCGCTCGGTCAGCCGGACGCCCCGGTAGGGCTCGTGCTCGACCAGGCCGAGCCCGGCGAGCTTGCGGAGCATCCCAGAGACCGCGGCGGGGGTGACGTCGAGCCGCGCCGCGAGCGCGTTCGTCGAGGCCGCCTCGCCGCTGCCCTCGAGCATGTAGATCGCCTTGACGTAGTCCTCGACGGCCGCGGTCAGCGGCGGCCGGTCCTCGAGCTGCCGGTTTGAGGCCATCGAATTTAGGGTAGCCGAAAATAACTTCGTGTCGAGGTGTATTCTCTCTTTCAGTAGGTCGGAATGGCAGGCGACAACCAGAAACTGACCAGGCGCCGCGCCCTGTGCCTGCTCGGCGCCCCCGTGTTCGCCGGTGCCACCGGTGTGGGCTTCGCGTCCGCCCGCGACCCGGGCAGCGAGATGCACGCGACGCACGACCACGCACAGCACACTCCCGCCCAGCACGGCGGCTCGGCGCACGCCGGGTTCGCCGGCTCCGGGATCGTCGATCCGAAGGTCAACGGCTTCGACCCGAGCGAGATCGTCCGCGACTTCGACTGGGGCAGGACGACGCGGCTGGCGAGCGGACGCGTCCTGCGCGAGTGGGAGCTGATCGCGCACGACAAGGAGTTCCAGGTCGCGCCGGGCGTCACCTACGCCGGCTGGACGTACAACGGTCGCGTGCCCGGCCCGACGCTGCGCGCCCACGAGGGCGACCTGTTGCGGATCCGGTTCCTGAACGCGTCCGCGCACCCGCACACGATCCACTTCCACGGGATCCACCCGTCGTTCATGGACGGCGTACCGGGCATCGGCCCCGGCCTGATCCAGACCGGCGGAAGCACCGTCTACGAGTTCGACGCGCACCCGTTCGGGCTCCATCTGTACCACTGCCACGCCGGCCCGCTGGCGGCGCACATCGCCAAGGGCCTCTACGGCGCGTTCATCATCGATCCGAAGACAGCCGCGCGCCGAGGCAGACGAGCTCGTGATGGTGATGAACGGCTTCGACACGAACTTCGACCAGGCGAACGAGATCTACGCGGTCAACACCGTCGGCTTCCACTACCTCTACCGGCCGGTGGTCGTGAAGCGCGGCGAGCTCGTCCGGATCTACCTCGTCAACATCCTCGAGTTCGACCAGATCAACTCCTTCCACATCCACGCCAACTTCTTCCACTACTTCCCGACCGGGACGTCGCTGACGCCGTCGGAGTACACGGACACGATCGTCCAGGCGCAGGGGCAGCGCGGGATCCTCGAGCTCGAGTTCCCGTATCCCGGCAAGTACATGTTCCACGCGCACAAGACCGAGTTCGCGGAGCTCGGCTGGATGGGCTTCTTCGAGGTGAAGGCTAATGGCGGCCGAGGGGCAGGCGTTCGAGGGCCCGCCGGTGCGCGGAGCGCGGCTCTGGCTCTACGGGCTCGTGCCGCTCGCGCTCCTCGCGCTCGTGCTCGGGCTCTTCTTCGCGCTCGGCGGCACCGGGATCGGCAAGCCGGACGGGGCGCCGCCGCAGGAGGAGCTCACGGTCGAGCGGACGGTCCTGCGGCCGGGCGAGATCGAGCTCGAGGTCAGGAACAACGGACTGGACGACGTCACCGTCGCGCAGGCGGTGGTCAACGACGGCTTCGTCGCCTTCGCGGGCGGCCACGAGCCGATCGGTCATCTCGAGTCGGGGAAGCTCGTCCTGTCGTACCCCTGGATCGGCGGAGAGGCGTACGAGATCTCCCTCCTGCTCTCGACGGGAACGACGATCGCGACGAACATCGACGCGGCCGTCGAGACGCCCGAGGCGACGGCCTCCTTCTACGGCCTGATGGCGCTGCTCGGAACCTACGTCGGGATCATCCCGGTGATGCTCGGCCTGCTCTGGCTGCCGTTCTTCCGGGCGGTCGGCTGGCGCTGGTTCCGGTTCCTGATGGCGGTGACGATCGGCCTGCTCCTGTTCCTCGTCGTCGAGGCGATGCTCGAGGGGATCGAGACCGCGCAGGACTCGGCGCCGGCCTTCGGCGGCGCGCTGCTCGTCTTCGCCGGCGCGCTGTTCGCCTACCTGCTGCTGAAGGCGGCCGACACGCGCCTGCGGCCGGAGAAGACGAAGGGCGCGTTCACCGGCGCGAACGTCGCGCTCCTCGTCTCGATCGGCATCGGCCTGCACAACCTGAGCGAGGGCCTCGGGATCGGCGCCGCCTACGCGATCGGCTCGGTCGCGTTCGGCACGTTCCTGGTCGTCGGCTTCACGATCCAGAACGTGACCGAGGGGCTCGCGATCGTCGCCCCGATGGCCCGCTCGAAGCCGCAGATCAGGCGTCTCCTCGCCCTCGGACTGCTGGCCGGCGCGCCGGCGATCGTGGGCGCGTGGATCGGGTCGATCGCCTTCAACGCGAGCCTGGCGGCGTTCCTCTTCGGCGTCGCCGGGGGCGCCGTCGTCCAGGTCGCCGAGGTGATCTGGCCGGCGATGCGCGACTCGGCCGGCCGCGCCGTCAACTTCCTCTCGCTCGCAGGGATCGCGGTCGGCTTCGGGATCCTCTACGTGACGAGCCTGTTCACATGACGCCGGCGAGCAGGAAGGCGCGCTGATTCCCTCAGCATCTCGCGGGCGATCACGATCCGCTGGATCTCGTTCGTGCCCTCGTAGATCTGCGTGATCTTGGCGTCGCGCATCATGCGCTCGACCGGGTACTCCTTGATGTACCCGTAGCCGCCGAGGACCTGGACCGCGTCGGTGGTCACTTCCATCGCGACGTCCGAGCAGAAGAGCTTCGCCATCGCAGAGGCCTTGGTCAGGTCGTCGTCCGGTGCGCCGTCGTCGACCATCCGGCCGAAGCGGTAGAGGAGGCCGCGCGCCGCCTCGCACTTGGTCTCCATGTCGGCGAGCTTGGCGGCGACGAGCTGGTGCTCGGCGATCGGCTGGCCCATCGTCTCGCGCGTGCGCGCGTACTCGAGCGCGTAGTCGGTCGCACCCTGGGCGATCCCGAGCGCCTGCGCGGCGACGCCGGGGCGCGAGCGATCCAGGATGCGCATCGCGATCCGGAAGCCCTCACCCTCCTCGCCGAGCAGGTTCGCGGCCGGGACGCGGCACTCGTCGAAGACGAGCTCACCCGTGGTCGAGCCGGCGATCCCCATCTTCGGCTCCAGGCGCGCGACCTGGAAGCCGGGCGCGTCGGACTCGACGACGAACGCGGAGATCCCTGTGTGGTCGGCATCCGGATCCGTCTTCGCGAAGACCGTGTAGAGGTTGGCGACACCGGCGTTCGTGATGAAGCGCTTGCCGCCCGAGAGGACGTACTCGTCGCCGTCACGGCGGGCGGTCGTCCGCATCGCCGCCGAGTCGGAGCCCGAGCCGGCCTCGGTCAGCGCGTAGGCGCCGAGCCACTCGCCGGAGGCGAGCTTCGGGAGATAGCGCTCCTTCTGCTCCTGCGAGCCGGCGAGCTTCAGCCCGAGCGAGCCGAGCTCCTGCACCGCGAGGATCAGGCTGCTGGTCGCGCAGACCTTCGCGATCTCCTCGATCGCGACGAGCGCGAGCAGCGTGCCGGTGCCGGTGCCGCCCCACTCCTCGCCGAAGAGGAGCCCGAAGATGCCCTGCTCGCGGTAGAGCTCGACGACGTCCCAGGGAAACTCGTGGCTCTCGTCGATCTCGGCCGCACGAGGCCCGATCCGCTCTCGCGCGAGCGTGCGAACGAGGTCGCGGAGCTCCCGCTGCTCGTCGGTCAGGACGTCCCAGGGCACGCCGTCACTCTAGTGCGGCGTGTGCGCATCACAACGCATGCGCATGAGCGAGGGGAAGTCGACGTGCCGGGCTATTGTCAGACGAGTGATTTTCGAGAACGGGACCATCCGCACCCTCGATCCGTCGCTCCCGACCGCGGGCGCGCTCGCGATCGCCGGCGACCGGATCGCCGGTGGGGTCGGCACCCACGAGACCGCGCTGGCTTCCCCCGAGGTGGTGGACCTCGGCGGCCGCTGCGTCCTCCCCGGCTTCACCGACTCGCACGTGCACTTCCCGACCTGGGCGGCAGCGCGGAACGTGATCCGGCTCGAGGACACGACCTCGGCCGAGGACGCTGCGTCGCGGATGGCGCCGGGCGTGCCGGGCACAGCTGCAGACCACTGGTTCCGGGCACAGGGGTTCCGCGAGACGAACTGGCCCGCGCTGCCGACCAAAGAGGTGCTCGACGCGGTCACGGGCGACACGCCCGCCGCAGTGATCTCCAAGGACTTCCACGCGATCTGGCTCAACTCCGCCGGGATCGCCAGAACAGGCGGCGACCTGCGCAAGTACGACGTGCCGGGCGGCGTCGTCGAGCTCGGCCCGGACGGCGAGCCGACCGGGCTGATCCGCGAGGAGTCCGCGTGGCGCTTCAAGGAGGACCATCTCGAGCTCTCCGACTCCGAATACCTGGCCGCTCTCCGCGAGGGGCTCGAGGTCGCGTCGTCCCGCGGGGTGACGGCGATTCACGACAAGGACGGCTGGATCCCGGCGATTCCGCGCCTCTGGCAGGAGCTCGAGCGCGACGAGGCGCTCCCCCTCCGCGTCTGGCAGTCGGTCCCGGCGGAGAACGTCGACCGGCTGGGCGAGATCGGGATCGCTTCGGGCCTCGGCGAGCGCGTGCGCGTCGGCTACCTGAAGGTCTTCATGGACGGGACGCTCGGCTCGCACACGGCGTTGATGACCGACGGCACCGGGGTCGAGATCACATCGCGCGAGGAGCTGGCAGACATCCTCCGGCGGGCGGCGAAGGCCCGTTGGCCGGTCGCGGTGCACGCGATCGGCGACCTCGCGAACCGGAACGCGCTCGACGCGTTCGAGGAGACGAAGGATCTCTGGCAGCCGCTCGGGCTACGGCACCGCATCGAGCACACGCAGTGCCTGACGCCCGAGGACGTGCCGCGCTTCGCCGAGCTCGGCCTGACGGCCTCGGTGCAGTTCTGCCACGCGCCGTCCGACGAGGAGCTCGCGCACCGCTTCTGGGCCGACCGCCTCGACGGCGTCTACTCGTTCCGCTCGCTGCTCGACGTGGGCACGCGACTGATCAACGGCTCG
Organism: uncultured Actinomycetes bacterium; assembly: GCA_963847305.1. Classification (GTDB taxonomy): domain Bacteria; phylum Actinomycetota; class Thermoleophilia; order Gaiellales; family Gaiellaceae; genus DATBLE01. Next base: position 46,934 of record CAWJZI010000019.1, read on the forward strand.
GACGCGCCGATCGAGGAGCTGCTGCCGTGGCAGGGGATCGTCGACGGCGTCCTCCGCCACTGGCGCGAGGACCAGCGAGTGACCCTCGAGGAGGCGCTGGTCGCGACGTGCGTTGCGCCGGCCTGGCAGACCTACGACGAGCGCCGGCGCGGCAAGCTGATCCCCGGCTACCTCGCCGATCTGGTCGTGCTCGACCGCGACCCGCTCGCGATCCCGACCGAGGAGCTACCCGAGGTGCAGGTGGTGGCGACGATGGTCGGCGGCCGCTGGACGCACAACCCGCCGCCCTGGTAACGCTCGCGGCGGCCGAAGGCCGCGGCGAGCGTCAGGCCCCGAACAGCTTCCCGAGCCAGCCGGCGCCGCTGCGTCCGCCCCTCTCCGGGCGCGGCGGGATCGGCGTGTCGCGGATGATCGCCGCCGGCACCTCGGAGGTCAGCCACTCCGCGAGCTTCCCGCCGACCGCCTTCGCGGCCGAGCGCATTCCCACCGCGCGCACCGACGCGTGGTGCGCGTCCGAGGCGAGCAGGTGGACCAGCCCGGCGTCGATCAGGCGGCGCGCGCACGCCTGCGGACGGCGTCCGATGCGGCCGTCGAGCGAGGCGCACGTGACCTGGACGAGAACGCCGCCCTCGACGAGTTGGACGAGCCGGTCCGGGTGTGCCTGCACCTCGGCGTTCCGCTCCGGATGCGCGAGCACGGGCGTGATCCCCGAAGCGCGCAGCGAGAACATGCTGTCGGCCAGCGCGGGCGGCCAGCCGTAGTAGGGCGTCTCGACGAGCAGATAGCGCGGGTTGCCGCCGAGGCCGAACCGCCGGAGCTCCTCGAGCCGCAGCCGCGAGAGCCAGCTCGACCGCGATCTCGCCGCCGCGCCGCACCTCGAGCTGGATTCCGGCCCGGTCCAGCTCGTCGGCCAGCTCGGCGACGCGGTGCTCCATCACCCCCGGATCGGTCGGCCAGTCGTCGCGCACGTGCGGCGTGCCGGCGATCACGGTGATGCCGTCGGCAACGGCCGCGCGGGCGATCTCGAGGCTGTCCTCCAGCGAGCGGGCTCCGTCGTCGATGCCGCGGAGAATGTGCGAGTGGAGATCGATCATCCTGCCCGGGCTACAATGTCGGCATGAGCAGCCGCACGATGAAGCCCGTCCACGACGCGACCTGCGCGGTCGCGTGCTCGGCGGAGATCATCGGCTCGAAGTGGACGGCGCTGCTGGTGCACGATCTGTCCGAGGGTCCGCGCCGCTTCTCCGAGCTCGAGCACGCCTGCCCCGGTATCAGCCCGCGCACGCTCTCGGAGCGCCTGCGCTGGCTCGAGGAGGAAGGCATCGTCGACCGCCGGAGCTACGCGGAGACTCCCCCGCGCGTCGAGTACGAGCTGACCCCGAAGGGGCTCGCGCTCCTGCCGGTGATCGAGGCCATGCGGCACTTCGGCCACGACTGGCTCGTCCAGGACCCGGACCACAGGCACGACTAGCTACCGCAGCGCGGCGAGCGCGGTGTAGAGCTCGCGCGCCGCGGAGACGCCGAGCGGGAAGTGCTCGACGAGGAAGCGCTCGTTCGGCGAGTGGAGGTTCCCCTCGGGCGTATCGAAGCCGGTGACGATCGCCGGGATCCCGCGCGCCGACAGCGCCGCGACGATCGGGATCGAGCCGCCGGCTCGCAGCAGCAGCGGCCGCACGCCCAGCGCACGCTCGAACGCGTCCTGACCCAGCCGGATGGCGTCGGCGTCCGGCGGCACGAGGCCGGGCTCGGTTTCCGTCCAGCGCTCGATCTCCAGCTCGGCGCCGTCGGGAGCCGCCTCACGGAGGAGCTGCTCGACCTTCGGCCCGATCACGTCCGGGTGCTGCCCCGGGGCGAGCCGGATCGAGAAGTTCGCCTCCGCGACGACCGGAATCACCGTCTTCTGGAGCTGCGGCGAGCCGCCCTCGATCCCGTGGACGTCGACCGACGGCTCGGCGAACGTCCGCAGGTAGAACTCCTCGGCCGCCCGGGCGTCCGCGGGACGCGCGCCCTGGCCCGCGAGCTCCTCGGCGCCCGGCGTGAGCTGCGCCCAGCCGGCGAGCTCCTCGTCGGTCGGCGGGACGACGCCCTCGCGAAGCTGCTCGGGCAGCCGTCCGTCGCGCGCGAGCACCCCCGAGAACGCCTGCATCAGCGCGTGCAGCGCGTTCAGCGCGCCGCCGCCGAACGTGCCCGAATGCAGGTCGCGCCCGCCGGTCCGCACCGTGACGTGGAAGTAGCAGATCCCGCGCGTGGCGACGTAGAACGCCGGCTGGCCGCGCCTCGGCTGGTGCGCGTCGAAGACCACTGCGGCATCCGCCCCGCGCTCGTCCTCCGCGAGCCAGTCGACGATCGCGTGCCCGCCGACCTCCTCCTCGCCGTCGCACGCGATGCGCACGTTGACCGGCAGCGCACCCTCGGCGGCGAGCAGCGCCGCCGCCTTCAGCAGCAGATAGAGCTGCCCCTTGTCGTCGGCGACTCCCCGTGCGAACAGCCACTCGCCCCGGATCTCCGGCTCGAACGGCGGGCTTTCCCACTTGTCGAGCGGCGCCGGCGGCTGCACGTCGAAATGCCCGTAGACGAGCACGGCCGGCGCCGAGTCGGCGTTCCGGGAAGCCCGCAGCTCTCCGATCACGAGCGGACGCGGGCTCGTGCCCTGGACGAGCTCGCACTCGCCGCCCGCGGCACGAACGAAATCGCGCACCCACCCGGCCGCGCGGACGACGTCGTCGTGGTGGTCCGGGTCCGCGCTGACGCTCGGAATGCGCAGGACCTCGGAGAGCTCCTCGAGCCAGGCGGGGTCGATCGTCGGATTCGCCACCGGGTCGAACCCTAGCGGCCTGGTGGAGGCAGACACATCCGATTGGGAGAACCCGACCACGCCGGACTTCCCCCGGTGCGAGCGAGCTACGCGGCCGAAGGCCGCGGCGAGCGTCAGGCGACGTCGCGGAGCTTCTGGCTCTCGGCCAGCGCGCGCAGCTTCTTCAGCGACTGGTTCTCGATCTGCCGGATGCGCTCTCGCGTGACGTTGAAGGCGCGGCCGACCTCGTCGAGCGTCCTCGGGTGCTCGCCGTTCAGTCCGTAGCGCAGCTCGAGCACCTTGCGCTCGCGCGGGGAGAGCTGCGAGAGGATCTTTTCCAGCGTCTCCTTCCGCAGGGTGACCTCGGCGGCCTCCTCGGGCAACGGCACGGACTCGTCGGTGATGAAGTGCCCGAACTCGGACTCCTCCTCGTCGCCGACCGGCTTCTCCAGCGACACCGGCGACTGGGCCGTGCGGCGGATCTGCTCGACCTCCTCCGGTGTCAGCTCGAGGTCGCGCGCGATCTCGAAGGCGAGCGGCTCGCGCCCGAGCTCGGCGCGCAGCTTGCGCTCGGAGCGGACGATCTTGTTCAGCTTCTCGACGACGTGGACCGGCATCCGGATCGTGCGCGCCTTGTCGGCAAGTGCGCGGGCGACGGCCTGGCGGATCCACCACGTCGCGTACGTCGAGAACTTGAAGCCCTTGCGGTAGTCGAACTTCTCGGCGGCGCGAACCAGCCCGATCGTGCCCTCCTGGATCAGATCGAGGAAGGGCAGACCCTGGTTGCGGTAGCGCTTCGCGATCGAGACGACGAGCCGAAGGTTCGCCTCGACCATCTCCTGCTTCGCGCGGTGATCGCCGCGCTCGATGCGCTTCGCGAGCTCGACCTCCTGCGCAGCGGTGAGCAGGTCGACGCGGCCGACGTCCTTGAGGAACAGCTGGAGCGCGTCGGTCGAGACCTCCTGCACCTCGATCTCCTCGGCGGGGTCCTCTTCTTCCTCGGCGGCCACGACCTCGATCTGCAGCTCGTCGAGCGCCTGGTAGAAGTCGTCGAGCTGGCCGGCGTCGAGATCGAGCTCGTCGAGGGCGAGCGTGATCTCGTCTGCGGTCAGCGAGCCGGCCTCACGGCCGGCCTCGAGGAGCGTCCGCGCCTCCTCGGTCTCGAGCACCGCGACGACTTTCGTCGCGACGACAGTCTCGGTCCCGCTCATCCCTGTACCCCTCCCGTCAAGGCCGGAAAGCTAGCCGTCGGCCGGTGTGCCGTCAAACGCGGGTGCCCCGTCAAGAAGGCGGCACTGTTGCAGACGCGACGGACGGACGCCATAGGCCGTTCGGCCCATCTTAGTCTCAGCCGGTCCCGACGCCCTGGAGGCGCTCCAGGAAGCGGCGCGCCTCGGTCCCCAACGGGGTCGAGGAACCGGCGTCGCGGGCGAGCCGCAGCTCCTCCTTTGCCTTCTTCACGCTTCCCAGCCAGAGCAGGGACAACCCGAGATGAAAGCGGACGCTCTGGCTCCCGGGGTAGCGCTTCGCAAGCGGGCCGAGGCGCGAGAAGGTGCGCGACGGGTCGGCCTTGTCGAAACGGCCGACGGCGACCGCGACCTGCGGCTCCGGGTCGTCGGGAGCGAGCCGGGCGGCCGCCTCGAACTCGCTCTGCGCCGAGAGCTGCCGGCCCAGGCGTTCCAGCGCGACGCCGTACAGGAGCTTCCCGCGCACGTCGGTCGCCCGCTCACGCAGATACTCGAGCTGCTTCGGCGGGGAGAGCCGCGCGAGGCCCGGCGGCGGGAGGAAGCTCGGGACGAAGTTCGGCAGCCCGCGCGGGAAGTTCGGGTGGAGCAGGTCCTCCGCCCGCAGCGAGTAGGGCGTGTCCGGCTGCGCCCGCCGTGCCGTGCGCCACGCCTCTTCGGCGCCCGACCGGTCGCCGCGCCAGTAGAGCGCGAGTCCGTACGCGAGTTGGACGAGCGAGCTGCGCGCATGGTCGCGCGCCAGCGACGCGAGGTCGCCGAAGCCGTGCGGCCAGTCCGCGAGCGAGGAGCCGACCTCGGCCTCCAGCGACCGGTACCGGCCGAAGAGCGGCGCCGCCTGGTCGACCTTGCCGGCGTCGTAGAGATCGGCCGCGCGGCGCAGAGCGACCGCTTCCGCGTCGGACCGCACCCCGAAGTCGAGGACCAGCGGCGGCCGCCCCGCCTGCCTGTGCGGCTTGGGCGGGGTCGTCCTCGTCGCGAGCGTCAGCCCGACGGTGATGCCCGCCGCGGCGAGCGCGACCGCGGCCGTGATCAGGTAGCGCCGGCGCATCGGGGTCGAGCGTAGCCCCGCCCCTTCCACAGCCCCGCTCATACTCGCTATCCTTTCTGAAGCAATGGCGACCTACCGGGAGCTCCTGAACCAGGCCAAGGGCGAGATCGAGGAGATCGATTCCACCGAGGGCGCGCGCCTGCTGGAGTCCGATGATGCGCCGCTGTTCCTCGACGTGCGCGAGCAGGACGAGTGGGACCAGGGGATCATCCCCGGTGCTCTCCACATTCCGCGCGGGAGCCTCGAGTCGCGCGTCGAGAGCCGCGTCGACCGGGACCGCGCGATCGTCGTCTACTGCTCGGTCGGCCACCGCTCGGCCTTCGCGGCGAAGACGCTCGAGGAGCTCGGCTATGACAACGTCGTCAACCTTGCCGGCGGCTTCACGGAGTGGAAGCGAAACGGCTTCCCGACCGAGCTGCCGCGCGGGCTCCAGGAGGCGCAGCGCACGCGCTACAGCCGGCACCTCCTGATCCCGGAGGTCGGCGAGGAAGGCCAGCTCCGGCTGCTCGACTCGCGCATCCTGCTGATCGGCGCCGGCGGCCTCGGCTCGCCCGCGTCGCTCTACCTGGCCGCGGCCGGCGTCGGGACGCTCGGGATCGTCGACGACGACGCCGTCGACGCGACGAACCTCCAGCGCCAGATCGTCCACTCGACCGAGCGCCTCGGCGAGTCGAAGGCCGAGTCGGCGAAGAGGACGATCGAGGCTCTGAACCCCGACGTCACCGTCAAGACCTTCCAGGAGCGCCTGACCTCCGAGAACGTCGACCGGATCCTCGGCGAGGGCTGGGACGTGATCGTCGACGGCGCCGACAACTTCCCGACGCGTTACCTGCTGAACGACGCGTCGGTCTGGCACGGGATCCCCGTCGTGCACGGCTCGATCTACCGCTTCGAGGGACAGGTGACGGTCTTCAGGCCCCCAACGCGCGCCGAGCCGGCGCAGCGGTTCTCGTGGGCCGGGCGTCGACGGCTTCGCCGAGCGGCGCTTCCAGCCTGGCGGGCCCGTGCTACCGCTGCCTGTTCCCGCAGCCGCCGCCGCCCGAGCTGGCGCCGAGCTGCGCCGAGGGCGGCGTCCTCGGCGTCCTCCCCGGAGTGGTCGGCTCGATCCAGGCGACCGAGGCGCTGAAGCTGGCGCTCGGGATCGGCGACCCGCTCGTCGGCCGCCTGCTCCTCTTCGACGCGCTGGCCGCTTCGTTCACCGAGGTTTCTCTCCGCCGCGATCCGGCCTGCCCCGTGTGCGGCGAGAACCCCAGCATCACCGAGTACATCGACTACGTGGAGTTCTGCTCTGCTGTCCCGACAGCTGGTGGAAGGAGGGCACACGCATGAAGGTTCGGATCCCCCCCACGCTCCGTGCCGCGACCGGCGGCGAGCGCGAAGTGCCCGGCTCGGGCGACACGGTCGGCGAGCTGCTCGACGACCTGATGTCACGCTTCCCTGCGCTCGAGGGCCAGCTCCAGTACGCGAACGTCTACGTCGACGGCGAGGACATCCGCACGCTCGACGAGCTCGAGACGCCCGTCCGCGCAGGCGCGACGGTGATCCTCCTGCCGGCGATGGCCGGCGGTGCATAGCCGCCTGGCACCCGGCGTCCTCGACCTGATCGGCCAGACGCCGCTGGTCGAGCTTCCGCGCCTGTCGCCGAGGCCCGAGGTCCGGCTGTACGCCAAGCTCGAGGGCGCGAACCCGACCGGTTCGATCAAGGACCGCGTCGCGCTCGCGATGATCGAGGCCGCCGAGGCGTCCGGCGAGCTCGAACCGGGCCGCTCGCTGCTCGAGCCGACGAGCGGCAACACGGGGATCTCGCTGGCGATGGTCGCGAAGCTGAAGGGCTACCCGCTGACCTGCGTGATGCCGGAGAACGCGACCGAGGAGCGCCGGCGGCTGCTGCGGATCTACGGCGCCGAGATCATCGACTCCCCGGCTGCAGAGGGCTCGAACGGGTCGGTACGGCTCGCGCTCGAGCTCGCGGAACGCGACCCGAAGCTCTTCATGCCGTTCCAGTACGCGAACGAGGCGAATCCTCGTGCCCACTACGAGGGCACCGGCTCGGAGATCGCCGAGGCCCTCGACCGCGTGGACGTCCTCGTCGCAGGGCTCGGCACGGGCGGGACGCTGATGGGCGCAGGCGAGCGTGTCCGCGAGAGCTTCCCGGACGTCGTCGTCGCCGCCGCGGAGCCTCTTCCCGGCGACCCCGTGATGGGCCTCCGCTCGCTCGACGACGGCTACGTGCCGCCGATCCTCGACGTCGGAAAGCTCGATCGGAAGCTGCTCGTCTCGAACGCCGAGTCGGTCGCCGGCCTGCGCGCGCTCGTCGACCGGGAGGGCATCTTCGCCGGGGTCTCGTCCGGTGCGGTCGTACACGTCGCGCGCCGGCTGGCCGAGGAGCTCGACGAAGGCGTCGTCGTCTGCATCCTCGCCGACGGCGGCTGGAAGTACCTCTCCGCGGACTTCTGGGACGCGCTGGACGCCGACTCTGCCATGGAGCACGGCCACTGGTGGTAGTGCCGGCCGCGATCCGGCGCGAGCTGGAGCGGCACGCCGACGAGGAGGCGCCGAACGAGGCCTGCGGGCTGCTCGCGCTCCGCGCGGGCGTCGCCGAGCGCTACATCCCGTGCGTCAACACCGCGGCGAGTCCCTATCGCTTCGACCTGCGCGTGCCCGATCCGGAGCTGATCTTCGAGCTCGAGGAGCACGGCTACGAGCTCGCCGTCTTCCACTCGCACCCGACCGACTCGGCCCGGCCGTCCAAGACCGATCTCGCGAACATCGGCCTCTGGGAGGACCGGCCGTACCTGATCCTCTCGCGGCCGACCGGAGAGCTCTGCGCGTGGACGATTCGAGGGGGAGCCGTCGAGCCGCTCCCCCTCGATTTCCAGGGTGACCCCTAGGTCACCTTGAACTTGCCGAACATCCCGCTCTCATGCGGCTTGCAGTAGTACTTGTAGGAGCCGCGCCTGAGATGGATGCGCACGGTCTTCGTTCCCACGAAGCCGACCGTCGTGACCGCCCGGTCGAGCCCGGGCCCCTCGATCTGGAAGTTGTGGATCGAGGCCTTGTCGGCGACGGTGAGATTGTAGAAACCTGCCTTGAGCACGCTGACGCGGGCGGTGCCCCGCTTGAGCGTGATCGTGAACCCGGGGCCCACGGTGCCGGTCAGCTTCGGCGCGACCGCCGGGGATGCCCCGGCCGTCAGCGTAAAGGCGACGGCCGCGGCGGCGAGTGCTGTGTAGATGAGCTTCATGCCTGAACACTACGCCGCCGCGACCGGCACGGATTTATGCGACCTTGAACGACCCCTTCATCGAGGTGAAGTGCGGGTCGCACACGAACGTGTAGGTGCCCTTCTTCAGGGCGAGGATCACGGTCTTCGTCCCCACGAAGCCGACGGTCGTGATCTCCTTGTTGAGCCCCGGCCCCTTCAGGTGGAAGTTGTGGATGTTCGACTTGTCCGCAACGGTGATCGAGTAGCGGCCCGGCGTCAGCAGGCGAACCGGGCGCGCCGCCTTCTTCAGCGTGATCGTGAAGCCGGGGCCGACGGTACCGACCAACCTGGTCGGCGCGGCGGCGCCGGCAGAGGACGTGAGCGCGAGCGCCGCCAGTCCGGCGAGCGCTGCGGTCACGACGAGCGTGCGAAACCGAAACAACTGCATCTCCTTCCGAGTGGTTCCCGACCTTGCCAGGATAGAGGCGGCATGCAGGTACGGGAGCTTGCAACCGGGTTGTGGTACTGGACGGGCCGTCACCCGGGCTGGACACCCGCGGACGGCGGCCCGGACGGGTGGGATCAGGAGGTCGGTTGCTACTTCTACGACGGGCCGGACGCGATCTGCCTCTTCGACCCGCTGATCCCGATGGAGGACCGCGATCGCTTCTTCGAGGCGCTCGACCGCGACGTCGAGCAGGCTGAGAAGCCCGTGCGGATCCTGCTCACGGTCGACGCGCACCGGCGCAGCGCTGCCGACCTCGCGGAGCGGCACGGCATCGATCCGCCGCCGCTACCGCCGGAGCGGCCACGACTGGCCGCCGGGGTGGAGATCGCGGCGGAAGCGGCAGACGAATTCGTGTTCTGGCTGCCGGAGCACCGCGCACTCGTCGCCGGCGACCTGATCATCGGCCGTGCGCACGGGCTGGAGGTGCCGAGGGCGTGGCTGGAGGACCGCTACGAGGAGGCGGTCGAGCGGCTACGGCCGCTGCTCGACCTGCCGGTCGACCGCGTGCTCGTCACGCACGGCGAGCCCGTGCTCGAGGACGGGCTCGAGGCGCTGGAGAGAGCTCTCGCCTAGGCCGGGACCGCTGCGCGCTCGAGCAGCCCGACGTAGGCCTTCGACCACTCGGCGAGATCGGGCCAGCCGGTACACGAGACCATGTTCCCGTCGACGACGTCGGGCCCCTGGACGAACGTCCCGCCGGCGGCCTCGATGTCGGGCGCGAGCGGCGGGAAGCCCGAGCTCTTGCGGCCCTGGAGATAGCCGAGCGCGGCCGGGACCTGCGGGCCGTGGCACAACGTCCCGACCGGGAGGTCGTTGTCGAAGAAGTGCGAGACGATCCGCTTCACGTCCGGGTCGACGCGGATGTACTCGGGCGCCCGGCCGCCGGGGATGACGACGCCGACGTAGCGCTCGGGCTCGACCTCCGAGAACGCGAGGTCGGGGTCGAGCCGGCGCCCCGGCTTCTCGACGTACGCGTCCGAGTCCGGCTCGAAGTCGTGCACGACGGTGCGCATCGTCCGCCGGGTGGGCGCGGCCACGTCCACGGCATACCCGGCCTCGCGCAGGCGGTAGAGGATGTAGTAGATCTCGAGATCCTCGACGGCGTCGCCGGCGAGCACGAGCACCCGTTCCATCGGGCGATTATCCCTCAGCGCCGGAGCCGTTGCAGCACGTGGGCTCCCGCGAGCGGGAAGACCGCGGCGACCGCGAAGCCGGCGCCCCACGACGTCGCGCTGATGAACGGGGCGAAGGCGAGCGGCGCGATCACGACCGCCGTCTGGAGCATCGTCTGCTGGACCCCGAGCGCAGCGCCCGACCGGCCCGGGCCGACGGTTTCCACCGTCGCGGCGACCGCGAGGCCGTTCCAGCTCATCGACAGGCCGCCGCCGACGACGAGCGCCACGCAGAGCAGCCAGTCCGGGCCGCCGACCAGCGCCGCCGAGATCCCGACGGAGACGGCGGTGGCGACGGCGATCCGGAGGATGAGCCCGACCCTGGAGTCGCGCCGATCGGAGAGCCGGCCGGCGACGAGCCGCCCCGCGATCGCGACCACGTTCATCCCGGCCAGCACCGCGCCGGCCGCCCCGTGCGAGAAGCCACGCTGCGACTCGAGGAACAGCACCACGAAGCCGGTGAGCACGATCTGGGTGACGATCAGCAGGGAGCTCCCGCTCGCGATCCGCCAGATACGCCGGTCGCGCACCGGATGGCGGAGCGCGTCGGTCTCGTCGTCCACGGTCCGAATCGGCCCCTCGACCATCAGCGTGGCGGCGACGATCGCGGCGGCGAGCACCGCGCCCGCGATCACCAGCAAGGCCGTGCGCAGGCCCCAGGCATCGTCGATCGGCGGCAGAGCGAGCGCGGCCGCGAACCCGCCGATCGGAACGGCGGTCTGCCTCACCCCGAGCGCGAAGCCGCGCTCGTTGCGGGCGAACCAGCTCGTCACCGCGCGGGCGGTGGCCGTATTGGCGCTGGCGGCGAACGCGGCCATCAGGAAGAGCAGCGCGACGAGGGGCGCGAACGCGGTCGCGTAGGCGGCAGCCGTGAGCGCCGCCGAAGCCCCGAGCATCCCGATCGCCGCGGTCGTGCGCTCCCCGATCCGGTCGGCCGCGAGCCCCCAGGCGAGCAGCGTGAGCAGTGCGCCGATGCTCGAGACCCCGAGCAGGACGCCGATCTCGGTCAGGCTCAGGTCGTAGCGGTCGCGGAACTCGGGCGCGAGCACGGCGAGCCCCGAGATCGCCCCGGCCTGCGCGGCCAGCACGAACGTGCCCGCCAGCAGAACCGACCACCGGCGCAACTCTACGTGCGCCGGAGCGGGTACTCGTGCCTGCTCGAGCTGCCCTCGAAGCGGCTCTTGGTGGCGACGAACGGCTGGACGTCCGCCTTCCGCAGCAGGATCGACGTCCCCGTGCCCGAGGGCTTGACCGTTCCCTCGGAGATCCGCGCCAGGAAGAGCTGCATCACCGGCGAGAAGCCCTGGACGTACGGCTGCTGGTCGACGACGAAGGCGAGCTGTCCGCCGGCGACGAGCGCCAGGTCGTCGGGCAACAGGTCGAACCCGCCGGCGGGGAGCGACCGCCCCGAGCGCTTGAGCACATTGCCGAGCGCGACCGCGCCCGCACGGTCGAGCGCGACGGCCCCCCGGGCGGGGCCGAGCGCGTCTTCGATCTGGGCCTCCAGCTTGCGGACGTCGCCCGAGAGCCGGACGACCGTCGCGCGGCCGCCGAGGACGGCCTGAAGACCGTCCAGCCTCGCGTCCTGCCACGTCCGCATCGTCGCCGGCGCGAAGAGCAGCACCCGTCCCGAGCCGGCCAGCCGCGCGAGCTCCTTCCCCGCCCGCCGCCCGGACGCACCCGGATCCTGGCCGACGAAGGGGACCCGCCCGTTGCCGGCACCGAGGCTGAAGGCGACGACCGGGATCTTTGCCTGGCGCGCAGCCTCGAGCGCCGCGGCGGAGAGCTGCACGTCGGGCAGTGAGACGGCGATCCCGTCGGCCTTGTGAGAGACCGCCGAGCGCAGCGCGCGCACCGTCTCGTCGGCGGAGCCGCGCGGCGAGCCCGTCCACTGCACCGTGCAGCGGACGAGCGCAGCTGCGTCCTGGGCCCCGAACTGCGTGGCGACGAAGAGCGGATCGAGCGTGTCGTGGCTGACGAAGACGAACCGCCAGCGCGGGTGGTCGGGGAAGTCGCCGCCCCCCGAGGCGAGCGCGGCCGCCGGGCCGAGCAGCGCGCCCAGCGAGACGCCTGCCGCTCCGGCCCCAGCGCGGCGAAGGAAAGAGGAGCGGTCGATCATGGGGCGTCCTCGGGAGTGAGCCGAAGGCGAGCGACGGTCATGCGTGTTCCAGGAGGATGCGGCCGACGACGCCGTCCGCCTCGCCCATGATCCGGAAGGCGTCCTCGAAGCGCTCGGCCGGGACGCGCTTCGCGACGACCGGCGACAGATCGACGAGGCCCGCCGCGAGCAGCTCGACCAGCCGCGTCCAGACGGCGGTCGTGTACCCGACGCTGCCGATCAGCTCGAGGTCGCGCAGGGCAAAGCGGTCCGCCGGCACGCGCAGCTCGCGGCCCGCACCGGCGATGCCGAGCGCGACGACTCGCCCGCCTTCGCGGGGGAGCCGCGTCGCCAGCTCGACGGCCGGCACCGCGCCCGCCGTCTCGACGACGAGGTCGAGCTCGCCCTCGTGAGCGGCCGACCCGCCCGAGACGTCGATCGCCTCGCTCGCTCCGAGCGAGCGCGCGAGCTCGAGCTCCGCCTCGCGGATCCCGTAGGCGACGATCGCGGCCGGCGCGAACAACTTCGCGAGGACGATCGTCAGTGCCCCGAGCGTGCCGACGCCGACGACCCCGATGGTCTCCCCAGGAGCGGGACGCGCCCGCAGCAGGCCCTTGAGCACGACCGAGCCGGGCTCGATCAGGACGGCGGCGTCGAGCGGGACGTTCTCCGGCAGGCGATGGACGACGCGGCGCGGGGCGACCACCAGCTCGCCGTAGCCGCCGCCCCGCGTGAACCCGAGCTGGTCGTAGCTCTCGCAGAGGTTGGTGTCCCCCGCGCGGCACCGGCGGCAGATCCCGCAGTAGCAGAAGCCCTCGCAGACGACGCGGTCGCCGGGCGAGAGATCGGGCACGCCCTCCCCCACCTGCTCGACGATGCCGCTCCACTCGTGCCCGGGAATACACGGGTAGTTCACCCAGCGGCGGTCGAGCTCGCCCTCGAACACCTCGAGGTCGGTGCGGCAGACGCCGGCCAGCCGGCTGCGGACGAGCACGTCTCCCGGTCCGCACGCCGGTGTCTCGACCTCTCGGAAAGCAGCCTCGTGGGGCCGCTCGATGACGACCGCTTTCACGCGGTCAAGTGTATTCCGGCCCGGCTAACCCTCTGCGGCTGCCGGCGATTCGGCGTCGCCGGAGCGCTCGGCCTCGAGCATCGGCAGGAACTCGACCTCGATCCGCTCGATCCGCGTGCCCTCGATGTCGAGCACCTTGAGGCGCAGCCCACCGTCCTCGATCCCGTCACCCGGCTCCGGCGCCCGGCCGAGCAGGCCGAACAGGTAGCCGCCCATCGTGTGGTAGTCCTCGATCGGCAGCGACATGTCGAACTGCTCGTTGAAGTCGTCGATCGGGAACGTGCCGCTGATCCGGATCTTGCGGTCGTCGACGCGCTCGACGGCTTCGTCGGGCAGGTCGAACTCGTCCTCGATGTCGCCGACGATCTCCTCGAGCACGTCCTCGAGGGTGACGATCCCCTCCATGTCGCCGTACTCGTCGACGACGATCGCCATGTGCTGGTTCGTCTTCCGGAACTCGTGCAGGAGCGCTGCGATGTCCTTGGTCTCCGGGACGATGTACGGCGGCCGCAGGATCCCCTCCAGATCGACCTCGGCCATGCCCCGGTCGATCATCGCCTTCAGCAGGTCGCGCAGATGGAGGATCCCGATGATGTGCTCCGGCGTCTCCCGGTAGGCCGGGTAGCGCGTGTACGGAGAGTCGACGACCGCCCGCAGCGCCTCCTCCGGCGGCATGTCCACCGAGATCGTCACGACCTCCGGCCGCGACCGCATCACGTCGGAGGCCTCCTTGTCGGCGAAGTCGAAGACCTTGTAGAGCATCTCTTGCTCTTCCTCTTCGAGCTCGCCCTCGACGGTCGAGCGCTCGAGCAGCATCTTCAGCTCCGCCTCCGAGTAGACGGCGCCCTCGGCACCCGGCGGCTCCAGCCCGAGCGCGCGCAGCGTGAAATCGCTCGAGCGCTGGAGGAGCCAGATCAGGGGCTTGAAGACCGTGAAGAACCCCCGGACGGGAAGCGCGACGAAGAGCGCGGTCCGCTCGGAGTAGCCGAGCGAGATCCCCTTCGGGACGAGCTCGCCGACGACGACGTGGAAGAACGTCAGCAGGAGGAGCGCGAGGATCACGGCGATGATGGTTGCCATCACCGGATCGAACAGCTCGACGAGCGCCTGCTCGCCCAGAGCACCGATGGCCAGCGAGGTGACCGTGACGCCGAGCTGCATCGCCGCGATGAACCGCGCCGGCTCCGCGGTGATGCCGAGCACGACGCGCGCCCGTCGGTTCCCCTCCTGCTCGAGCTCGTGCATGCGCGTCCGGCGCACGGTGACGAGCGCGTACTCGGCCGCGACGAAGTAGCCGTTCAGCAGGATGAGCGCGGCAACCGCGACGAGCTCTATGAAGAGGGTCATCCGAGGTCACGCGCCCCGTCGAGCGGGGCGCCGGTACTGGGCGGGAGGTCGTTCTCCAAAGGGACCTGGCGCGGAGTATAGGGGCCGGATCCGTCGTCGAGGCAGGCGAACGTATGTTCTATACTCCCGCAGGTGGGAGTGGAGTACCGCGAAGACCCGTGCCGGAGCGCGCTCAACCGCGTCAAGGGCATGGGCTTCCACTGGTCGCTGAACCCGTACATGGGCTGCGCGCACCGCTGCACGTTTTGTTACGTCCGCGCCTTCGAGCTCCGCGCCGACCGGCCGTTCGACGAGCGCTACGGGCGCTCGATCCGCGTCAAGGTCAACGTCGCCGAGGTGCTGCGCCGCGAGCTCGCCCGGCCGTCGTGGGAGGGCGAGACCGTCGCGATCGGCGCTGCCACCGACCCGTACCAGCCCGCCGAGGGTCGCTACAAGCTCACGCGTGCGTGCCTGGAGGCCCTGCGTGACACCTCGAACCCGTTCAGCCTGATCACGCGCAGCCCGATGATCGTCCGTGACCTCGACGTGCTGGTCGACGCGGCGAAGCGAGCCGAGGTCGGGATCGTCTTCTCGGTGCCCGACCCTCGACGAGGACGTCTGGCGGCGCACCGAGCCGGGGACGCCGCCGCCGCAGCGCCGCCTGGATGCGGTCCGGCGACTCGTCGACGCGGGGATCAAGGCGGGCGTCGGAATGGCACCGATCCTTCCGGGCATCTCCGACCGGCCGGACCAGCTCGAGCGGGTCGTCCGCGCCGCGCGCGAGGCCGGCGCGACGAGCATCTGGGCGAATGTCCTCTACCTGAGACCCGGCACGCGTGAGCACTTCCTCGAGGCGCTGGCCCGCGACTGGCCGGAGGAGCTGCAGCGCTACGAGCACCTCTACGGGAACCGCGCCTACCTCCCCAGGAAGCTCGGCGAGCCGATCCGAGCGCTGGTCGCGGAGTTGCGCGCGAAGCACGGAATCCGCGACCGCCGCCGGGTCAAGCTGCGGCCGGAACCTCGGCCGGAGCAGCTGATGCTCCTTCCGGAGTAGTTCCGACAGCAGCAGCCCGTTCTATGATCGCGCCATGGAGGGGGCGTCCGCGGATGAGATCACCGTCCTGATCGTCGATGACCACGAGGTGGTGCGCGAAGGGCTTCGACTCTCGCTCTCCCGCGCGCCGCACATCCGCGTGATCGGCGAGGCCGGCGACGGCGAGACCGCGCTTGCGCTGGTCGAACGGCGCAACCCCGACGTGGTGATCATGGACGTCCGCATGCCGGGGATGGACGGCCTGGAGGCGACGAAGATGATCATGAGCCGGGTGCCCGAGGCCTCCGTCCTGATCTTCACCGCCTTCAGCGAGCGCTCACTGCTCGCACGCGGGCTCGAGTCCGGCGCCAAGGGCTACATCCTCAAGGAGGCGCCGCACGAGACGCTGCTGCGCGCGATCGAGCGAGTGGCCAAGGGTGAGGGCTATGTCGACCCCGCCCTGATGCCCGCGTTCCTCTCAGGCAAGGACCAGGCGGACATGCTGACGGCGCGCGAGCGCGAGATCCTCCAGCTCCTCGCCGACGGGATGTCGAACGCCGACGTCGCCTCGAAGCTCTTCATCAGCCAGGAGACGGTGAAGAGCCACGTGCGGCACATCCTCGCGAAGCTCGAGGCCGACACGCGCACGCACGCGGTCGCGATCGCGCTTCGCGAGTCGATCATTGACTGAGGGCGAGGGCCCGCCGGCGCCGCTGCCGCAGGGCGAGCGGCGCCAGGGCGAGCGCCGCCGCGAGGAGCGCGAGCGGGTCCGTCTGTTCGAGCAGCTGATCGCCGCCGAGCAGGACGAGCGACGGCGGCTCGCGCTGTTTCTCCATGACGGCGCCGTCCAGTCACTCTCGGGGATCGCGCTGATGCTCGACGCGGTCGGCCACGCAATCGAGGACGGCCGGCCGGAGGACGCCAAGCAGATCCTCGACGGCGCGCTCAGCCGGCAGCGCCAGACGATCCAGTCGCTCCGCGACCTCTCGTTCAACCTGGAGCCGATCATCCTCAGAGACCAGGGGTTCCTCCCGGCCGTGAAGGCTCTCGCCGACCGGCTCGGGATCGACGAGTCCGTCAAGGTCGAGGTCGAGGTCACGGCGGGCGAGGAGTTCGTCGAGCGGGCACGGGTCGCTCTCTACCAGCTGATCCGCGAGGCGTTGATGCAGGCGATCGGCCGCCGTCCGACCACGATCGCAGTCACGCTGCGGGACAGCGACGACGGCGGCGCCGAGCTACGGGTCGGGGACGACGGGCATCTCGAGCGGAGACGCGGGAGCGCCGAGGCCTTCGAGGAGCGCGCGCGGCCGCTGAGCGGCCGCGTCGAGGTCGATCGCACGGAGGCCGGGACCACCGTCGTCGTCTCCCTGCCGGCCTACGCGATTCGCTAGGTTCCTCCCGTGGGCTATCTCGTGTTCCTGGGGCGGCCGAGCGGCTACGAGCTCGTCGAGCGGGACGGCGACCCGCCCCAGGTCGGCGACGTGATCGACGGGGACGGCAGCCAGGTGACCGTGACGAAGGTCGTCGGATCTCCCCTCCCCGGGGACAGCCGCCGCTGCGCGTACGTCCAGCCGGTCTAGGAGCGCTTGGGCTTGTCGGCAGCGCCGCGCTTCTCGCGCGCCTTCTTCTTGCGCTGCCGGTCGTTGCGCCAGCGCTTGATCGCCCTCGAGCCGCGTCCCATGGGCTGGAGTCTACGCTGGCCGGAGTGGACGAGTTCGAATTGCTGGTCGAGGAAGCGATCGAGTCGCTCCCGGACGACCTGCGCGCGTTCATGTCGAACGTCGCCGTCCTGATCGACGAGGAGCCGCCGGCCGGGCTGCCGCTGCTCGGGCTCTACCAGGGCGTCCCGCTCACCCAGCGGACGAGCGGGTACGCCGGGGTGCCTCCGGACAAGATCACGATCTACCGCGGGCCTCTCGAGCGCCGGGCCGCGGGCGATCCCGACCGGCTGCGGGCCGAGGTCCGCCGCGTCGTCGTCCACGAGATCGCGCACCACTTCGGGATCAGCGACGAGCGACTGCGTCGAGCTCGACCGCTACTGAGCCGCGTCCTCGGCGGCGACGAGCCCGAGCACCAGCGCCTGCGCGAGCCCGCTCGCGTAGCCGCCGTTCGAGATCCCGCCCGCATCGACGCCGGCGACCCAGACGCCGTCCGCCGCGCGGGCGCGCTCGTCGACCTTCACGCCGCCGTAGGTGTGGGTGACGGCCGCCTAGACGCGAACGCGCAGCCCTCCGTCCGGAAGCGGCTCGGTCTCTTGCGCGAACGGAATCCGATCGGCGACCTCCGGCCGCTCGAGCGCGGCGGCGTCGAGCTCGTACCAGGCCCGGCCGCCGGGCTGGGCCGCGATCGCCTGGGCGAGGTCGTTCTCCGACCACGATGGCTCGCCGGGGAAGAACTCCTCGCCGAGGTCGTTGACGGGGCGCGCGAAGCGGCCGTAGAGCTGGGAGGCGGCGACGAACTGCCCCTCGGGGACGGGACCGGGCATCGCGCGGCCGTAGAACTCGCCGCTGGGCGCGGCCTCCGCACCGCCCTCCAGCGCGAAGTCGATGCCGCCACCGTCGCTCCAGGGATTGGAGCGAACGAGCAACCCGCGATCCCGGGCAAGCCGGACCGGGTAGCCGCCGGTGGCAACGATCAGCGGCGCCTCCGGCTCGCCGGTCGCTGCGAGGTCGAGCTCGCCGGCCGCCCGCACGAGTACGCGCGTGAGACCGCGCGGCTCGAAGCGCCGCCCCGTGGTGAAAGAGCGCTCGGTGTCGCGCTCGACCACGGGTGCGCCGAGCCGCTCGAGCCAGTCGAGCGCGTCGTCGAGCCGCTCCCAGACGAGCCGTTGGAGCGAGGGGTCGCCGCCGGGACACTGCCGCCGAAACTCCTCGAAGTCGTGGTAGCGCCAGATCACGCCGCTCGAGAGCAGCATCGAGCCGCCGGCGCGATTGCCCTTCTCCAGCACGCGCACGTCGACGCCGAGCTGGCGCGCGCGGGCCGCGGCGACGAGCCCCGCCATCCCCGCTCCGAGAACGGTGATCAGCGCAGCGAGAAGGTTGCCTTGTGCTCGACGTATTCGAGCTTGACCCGGTCCGGGCCCCAGACGAACACGGCGAAGGTGTTCGGCGCGTCGACGACGTCCGCGACTTCGACGCCGAGCTCCTGCGCAGGGGCAGCCTCGTCGACGAGGACGCCGAGGTGGTTGAGCAGCGGCTTCTCGACGTCAGGCGCGTCGCCCTCGACGAGCTCGAGGAACGCGCCGCCGACCTCGACGCGCCGCGGCCCCGCAGGCGCGAAGCCGTAGCTCAGCCACTCTCGCGCCGCTCGCTCGGGATCCGGCGAGCGAAGCGCAACGTGGTCGAGGTCGCCGTCTCCGTCCACGAACGTCAGCATCAGCCCGTCGGGGAGCTCGACGCTGTCGCGGCCGCCGGGCACGCGCAGCCCGATGTGCTCCAGCGCTCCCGACTCGCGCGGGCCCTCCGCCTCGAACAGCGTCAGCTTCCCGCGCCGCGCGTCCCAACCGACCAGCGTGAACCTGTCGGTCCGCTCGATCACGTGCATGCCGAGCTGCTGCACGGCGAAGTCGGCGATCACGTCGCGCTCCGTCACCCAGAGCGCGACGTGATCGAGTGAGGTCGGCTGCATCCCCGACCAGGCTAGTTCAGCGTGACTTCTTGCGGTCGACGGCCCGCTGGAGCTGGGCCTTGTTCATCTTCGAGCGGCCGGCGATGTTCATCCGCTTGGCCTCGTTGTAGAGCTGTTCCTTCGTGCGGCCGGTGCCCCGGCGCGTGCCGGAACGGAGGCCGCCGCGGCGGCCCGACGACATGTCCTGCCGCGATGTGCGCGACGATGTTCGTGCCTCGCCGCTGCGCGCCCGCTCCTTGTTGACCGTCCTGGCGGCGATCTCCTTCGCGCGCTTCGTCGAGGCGCCGCCCTTCTTCGCGCTGTCCTTGATGTGCTCGTACTGCCGTTCTCTCTTCGAGCTCCAGGCCTTCTGGGGCATGAGATTCTCCTTTCGGATGGCTCAGGCGAGTTGATGCCCACGCCGTTACGCTTTCACACCCCCATGCCGCGCGCTCTCGTCATCGCCGCCCGCCAACCCGAGTTCAGCAGCCTGCTCGAGGAGGCCGGCTTCGAAGTCGAGCTCCGCACGCGGCCGCTCGACGGCAGGGCGGTGAACGCCGACGTCGCCGTGGTGTTCCGGGGACGCTTGATCGGCCGCGCGCAGGCGGCGCAGCTCGCCGAGCGCGGGATACCCGTCGTCGAGGTACTGACCTCACCGCCGACGAGCCCGTCGACGCGCACCTGGATCAAGCTCTCGAACCGGATCGCGAAGCCTGACCTCGTCCAGGTCGTCCACGCGCTCGCCGACCGGGGCGACTAGATCGCGGTCGTCTGCGCGAGGATCGGCAGGCGTCGGCGTCTGCGCGCGCGGCGCCTGCTCCAGCGTGACCGCGACGGTCGCGCCCTTCGGCACCGGCCGCTCGAGCACGACGACTGCGTGGTGGCCGCCGGGGAACACCGCCGCGGGGACCGGCTTCCCGCCCGCGATCACCCAGGCCTCGTAGATCTTGCCCTCCGGCGCCGGGTCGAAGCCCGACACGGCGAGCTGGGCGGTTCCGCCGGGCTGGACGCTGAGCGCGAGCTTCTTCCCGCCGCCCCCGCCCGAGAGGCCGACCGACAGCCCGATCGCGAGCGCGGCGCAGGCGGCCGCCGCGATCGCGATCCCGGCGTACAGGCGAGTCCGCCGCGGGCGCAGCGCGACGACCTTCGGCGGCTCCTCGCGGGCGGCCTGGACGATGCGGTCGCGCAGCTCCAGCGGCGGCGCCGGGCCCTCGTTCGCATAGGCGAGCGTCTCCACGGTGTTGCCGAACGACGCAACCTCCGCGCGGCAGTTTTCGCAGTCGCGCAGGTGGGCCTCGAAGGCCGCGCGCTCCTCGTCGTCGAGCGCGTCGAGCGCGTAGGCGGCGCTCAGATCGTGCAGTTGGTCGTTCGTCATCTCATGCCCTTCGCCGGTATTCGCCGCGGACGGCAAATCGGTTCGACCTACTCGAGGGGCGGATTCTGGACGTTGTGCTCGGTCGCGTACTCGTTCGTGAGCCGGTTGATCTCCTCGGCGTCGCCGTACGCGTAGTTGATCTTCACGAAGGGCTCCCACTTCTCGGGCAGCGCGTCCTCGGGGAAGATCGCCTCGACCGGGCACTCGGGTTCGCAGGCGCCACAGTCGATGCACTCCTCTGGGTCGATCACGAGGATGCGGTCGAACTCGTGGATGCAGTCGACCGGGCAGACGTCGACGCAGGAGCGGTCTTTGATGTCGATACAGGGCTCGGCGATGATGTAGGTCACGGGGACCTACTCTACCGGGGCAAGCAGCTCCTCGATCACCTCGGAACAGCGGTTCTGCAGCGCTGACTTCGCGAGCACCTGATCGAAGCCGGCGGCATTCGCACGGCGCAGGCCGGCGGTGTCGGTGTGGCTGGTGAAGCCGACGATCGGGATGTCCGGCCACGCATCCGCGACCTCCTCGGGCTCGATCCGGGAGACGTCCGCGATCACGAGCTCGGGCTCGGCGATCGTGTCGGTCGTGACCAGGTGATGGCCCGGCAGCAGGCCGTCGAGCTTCCCGCGGAAGAAAAGATCGACCCCAACGAGCAGGATCGTCGCCATCGGCAGTGACACTAACACTGTGTCCGGCGGACTCCAAGACGGCCTCGCGCTGATCCGCGCCGGGCGCTACTTCGAGGCGCACGAGGCCCTCGAGGAAGAGTGGCGGGAGGCGGCTCCAGAGGAGCGCGATTTCCTCCAGGGGCTCGTTCACGTCGCTGTGGCCTGGTACCAGTCCGAGCGCGGAAACATCGTCGGCTGCGAGCGCCAACTGGCGAAGGCGCGGCGCCGCCTGGCTCCGTACGCACCCGCGCACCGAGGCGTCGACATCGCCGGCCTACTCGTGCGCCTAGATCTGGTCGAGCCCGACCTTCTCCAGTACGCGGTTGACGGCGACGTTCAGCCACCACGACCGATCGAAGAAGAGCAGTAGCCCGAGCGCGACGAGAGTCGCCCCGCCGGCAATCTGGAGGATGCGGTACCGGTCGCGAACCCAGCGGAAGGCGGCCATCGCCCGCGCGAATGCGACGCCCGCGATCAGGAACGCGGCACCGAGACCGAGCGAGTAGGCGGCGAGCAGCACGACCCCGCGCAGCACCGTGCCGGAAGTGGCCGCCAGGGCGAGGATCGTCCCGAGCACCGCGCCGATGCAAGGCGCGGCGCACACGGCGAAGGCGGCGCCCAGGAGGACGCTCGATCCGCGTGCCCGGGCCAGCAGGCCCGGCGCCACCGCCCGCTCGGGCCAGGGCAGGAGCCCCATGAAGCCGAGCCCGATCACGACGAGGAGGAAGCCCGCGAACTCTGTCTTCGTGCGGGCATTGAGGACACTGCCGATCGCCGCCGCGCCGGCGCCGAGGAGGACGAACACGGCGGTGAACCCGGCGATGAAGGGCAGGCTCGCGAGCGCGACCCGCCGCCCCACCCCCGGTTCGCCGAAGTGCCGCGCCTCGACCGCGGACACGGCCGACAGGTAGCCGGGGACGAGCGGCAGAACGCAGGGCAGGACGATCGAGACAAAGCCGACCGCGAACGCGACCGGGATCTGGCTACCCGTCGAAGCGAGCAAGCTCGTCGTCCACCCGGCGGTCGAGCTCCGGGTCGAGCGGTGCGCCCGCGACCGCCGCCACCGGCTCGCGCGAGCGCGTCCAGCGCCAGGCCAGCAGGCCGAGCGCCGCCGCTGCAAGCCCGATCCCGACGAGCGGCAGCACCCACGCGAGCAGGTTGAAGCCGTGCTTCGAGGGCTCGGCCAGCACCGCCGGCCCGAACTGCGCGACGAGCTTCGCCTTGATCTCGCCCTTCGTGTCGCCCGCGGCGATCCGCGCCGTGATGAACTGCCGGATCCGGTCGGCGATCGGCGCCGAGGACTGGTCGAGGGTCGTCTTGCAGGTCGGGCACATCACCTCGCCCTCGAGCTCGCCGAGCGTCGGGTGGCGGTCGCTCGCGAGCGCGGGGGCAGCGAGCCCGAGCGCGAGCACGACGACGACGAGTGTCTTCACGACGCGAGCGCGCGCTTGATCCCGACGGTCAGCTGCTGCTTGCTGATCTCGCCCTGGATCCGCTCGCCGACGAGCTTCCCGTCCCGGCCGACGAAGTACGTCTCCGGGAAACCGGTGACTCCGTACTTGGGGAGCACCTTCCCCGGGCCGTCGTGGACGTTCGGGTACGTGAGCCTTGTGGGCGCGCATGAACTTGCGCGCGTCGCCGGAGAAGTCCTGCGCGTCCACCCCGACGACGACGACTCCGTCGCGGCGGTAGTTCTGCCACGCGGCCTCCAGGCGCGGCGCCTCGCTCTTGCACGGCGCGCACCACGAGGCCCAGAAGTTGAGGACGACGACCTTGCCGCGCAGCGACGCGAGCGAGAGCTTGCCGGTGCGGTCGAGGCGGGTGAGGTCGAAGTGCGGCGCGGCGGGCCGCTTCCCCTTCGCGAGCTCGCCGGCGACGCCCTTGTCCTGGTGGACGACCTTCCAGACGAGCAGGGCGAGCAGTCCGGCGACGACCGCGACGGAAACGCCCTGGAGGCCCCGTTTCAGCCCGGTCGGCACAACGGAACTATGCCGGGACGATGTAGACCGGCGTGCCGACGTCGACGTGTTCGAACAGCCACTCGGCCTGCGGGATGTACATCCGGATGCAGCCGTGCGAGGCCGAGTAGCCGAGCGAGGCCGAGTCGGGCGTCCCGTGGATCCCGACACCCGGCGCCGAGAGCCCCATCCAGCGCGTCCCGAGCGGGTTGCCCGGGCCGGGCGGGATCGGCTTCGCGCCCTGCGCCCACGGCGAGTCGGGCGGGTACCACCACGGGTCCTTCCACTTGACGACGATCTGGAAGCGGCCGAGCGGCGTCGGGTAGACCGACTGGCCCGTCGCGACGACGAAGGTGCGCCACGGCTTCATGCCCTTGTAGAGGAACAGGCGGTTCGAGCCGCGACGGATGACGACCACGGAGCCGAACGTCTTTCGGCTGATCTCCTGCGGGATCTCGACCCAGGGGAGCTTGATCCCCGTGCGCCTGTTCTCGCGGAGCGCCTGCAGGATCGCCGCGACCGACGCCTTCCGGTCCAGCGTCTTTCCGGGCTGCCCCTCGGTGACGTACGGCTGCAGGTGGCGCAGCAAGAGCTTCGCGTCGATCGGCTCGCGCTCGTACTTCTTGGCCAGCGAGTCGACGAGCTCGCGGACCGCGCGGCCGTGGATGCTCACCCCGAGCGGGATTGCGGCGCCTGCAGGTGCACTGCGCGCGTGGGCGACCGCCGCCTTCGCGTAGGCGATCGCGCCGAGGTCGGCCGGGTTGACCATCTCCCGGTGCGCGCCGGCCTGGAGGACGAGCGGCGCCCGGAACGCCGCGCGCACGACGATGTACGCAGCGGTCGCCGAGAGCCCGCCGACATGGATTCCGCCGACCGTGACACCGAGCGGGATCAGCTTCGGCTTCGAGTGCCCCTTCGGCGGGGCGCGGCGTCGTCGTCGTGGTCGTCGTCGTGGCCTCGGCCGTCGTCTCCGGTGCGGTCGTCGTCGACTCGGTGGTCGTCGTCGTGTCGGTCGACGGCGGCGGCGACTGCGCACCGCCGATCGGGACCATCGCGGCCAGAACGCCGGTTGCGGCGATGGCCAGCACGCACAGCCCGATCAGGAGCGGACGCTTCAAGGGCTCGCAGTGTACTGCGAGAACAGGCCAGGATCATTCGTGATTACGCCGTCGACCCCGGCGGCGAGCACGCGCTCGAACGCCGCCACGTCGTCCACCGTCCACGCGAGCACCGCGGCGCCGCGCGCGTGCGCTTTCGCCACGACCGCGCGGGAGACGACCGAGTGATGGAGGACGGCCGCCGAGGCGTCTGCGCCGGAGAGCAGGGTGTTGATTCGCAGCGGCAGAAGAGCCCTCAGCGTCGCGAGCGCAGTCCTGGTCAGCGGGGCGAGCGCACGCCTCTGCGAGACGCCACTCCGGTCGTACGGATAGGTGATCCCCCGCGTCACGCGCGGCTCCAGGGCCGCGATCGCCCGCAGGCTCCGAGCGTGACAGGTGCTGACGAGCACGCGGTCGACGAGGCCGTGCCGGGCGATCGCCTCCACGGTCTCTGCCTCGTAGCCGTGCCACTTCAGGTCGACCTGCGCGCCGACCCCGCTCTCGGCGAGGAGCGCGAGCGCGTCGTCGAGGCTCGCCGGCTCGTCCGGAAGCTCCTCCGGCGAATGCCCGAGCACGAGTCGCCCGTCCAGCGAGAGCACGTCGAACTCGACCAGGTCGCAGCCGAGCTCGACCGCGCGGGAGAGCGAGCCCAGGGTGTTCTCCGGCTCGAGGGCGGCAGCGCCCTTGTGCCCGATCAGGAGCGGCCGGTCGCCGCGGCGCAGGTTCACAGACGCCGGACGACGACAATCGCGCAATCGTCGCGCAGGTCGCCGCCGACCCAGCGGCGGCAGTCGGCCAGGACGGCCTCCGCCAGCTCCTGCGCCGGGAGCTCCCGGTTGTCGCTGAGCAGCGCGTCGAGGCGCTCTTCGCCGTACAGCTCCCCCTCGCGCCTCGCCTCGACGACGCCGTCGGTGTAGAGCACGACGGCGTCGCCCGGCTCGAACGGCCCGCGCAGCTCCTCGTAGGGCTGGCCGGACTCGATCCCGAGCACCATCCCCGGGGCCTCCAGGCCCTCGACGGCGCCGTCCTCGTGCAGCAGCCTCGGCGGCGGATGCCCGCCGGATGCGCACGCGACCTCGCCGATCTCCGCGTCCACGGTCAGGTACAGCATCGTGATGAACTTGCCCGAGCCGATCTCCTCCACGACGACGTCGTTCGCGGCGGCAAGGAACGCACCCGGCTCCGGGTAGAGGCGCGCCAGCGAGCGGAAGACGAACTTCGCCATCGCCATGTCGGCGGCCGCGTCGATCCCGTGCCCGGTGACGTCGCCGAGCACGATCGCGAGCCGCTTTTCGGCGGTCTTCAGGTAGTCGTAGACGTCGCCGCCGACGCCGACGAGGGCGGACGACTCGTACACCGCACCGATCTCCAGGCCCGTCACGTGCGGGCGGAACCGGGGCAGCAGCGACCGCTGCATCGAGTCGAGGAACGCTTTCTGCTGCTGGTAGAGCCGCGCGTTGTCGACTGCGAGCGCGGCCTGGGCGGCGACGAACAGCGCGGTGTCGAGGGTCTCGTCCGTCAGGGGCCGGCCCGGGTCGAGCGAGATGATCGTCAGCGTCGCGAGCAGCTCCGAGGGCGTGGCGATCGGGACGACGGCCGCCGTCGAGCCGCGCTCGAGGAAGGGGACGAGCAGCCCGTGCGCGTGCCCGAGCTCCGCCGCCGTCCTCGCGTCGACGCGTACCGAGTGCCCCTGCACCAGGCGGCGGCGTGCAGGCGACGGGATCACGTGCTCGGGCCTCTGGAAGACGGCGAGCATCGCTTCTTCCAGCTGGGGCCCGGCGACGTGCACCCGCTGGGTGAGCACGTCGCCGCGCTCGTCGGGCACCCGGATCACGGCGACGTCGACCTCGAGCAGCTCGACGACCGTGGTCGCGATCGCGTCGAGGGTCTCCTCGAGCGAGAGGCTGTGCGCGAACGAGCGTGAGATCTCGTAGAGCGCGGAGAGACGCCGCGCCGCGACGCCCTCGGCCTCGCGCGCTCGCTTCTGCTCGGCCTCCTGCCGCTTCAGGTCCTCGTGCAGGCCGGCGTTCTGAACTGCGACCGCGATCTGGGCCGCAAGCGCCGCGAGCAGCGCGGACTGGTCGTCAGTCAGCGCACGCCCTGCCTGCGGGTAGACGGCAAGGAGGCCGATCACGTCGCCCTGCGCGAGGAGCGGTACCGCATGCACGGCCTCGATCGCCGCCTCCTCGACCGCCGCGCGGACGGGCACGAGGTGCCGGTTGGCGCGCGCATTGGTGGCGGCGACGAACCCCCGCGCGCGGAACGGGCCGAGCGCGAGCTCGAGGAGACGCTCGGCGACGACCGAATGCGGGCCCGTCACCTCGCACGCCGCGGCGGTCTCGAGCCGGCCGTGCTGGCGGAGGTAGATGCCGACCGACCTCACGTCGAGCAGGCGCGGCAGGCGGACGACGGCGGTCTCGAGCGTGTGCGAAAGCGAGAGCTGCGAGGTCGCCTCGTCGACGACGGAGAGCAGGTCGCGGGTGCGCTCGAGCTCGCGACGGAGCTCGTCCGCGCGCTCCAGCGCGCGCAGGGCCTGGCCGGCCCGGGTGACGAACGACGCAATCGTGGCGAGCGAGCTCTCTGGCGGCACGGCCGACGACCGGAACACGAGCTGGAGCACGCCGATCGGCGGCTGGCCGACCAGGAAGGATGCGACCGTCGAGTCGTCGAGGTCGTCGAGCCCGGAGGCTCGCGCCTCGAGCACTGCCTCGGCGAACGGCCGGACGGCGCGCTCGTCCGCTACGCCGGTACGGGCGAGCACCTGGAGCCCCTCGACCGCACTCCGCCAGATCACGCATCCGGCCGCACCGGTTGCGTCGGCCGCGAGCCGCGCGATCCGCTCGGCGCCCCGCAGCTCGTCGCCGCCCGCCGCCAGGGCCTCCGCGGTCAGCATCAGTGCCGAGCTGGACAATCCCGCGGTTCCGTCGGCGTACGCGCGCAAGACAAGGGCCGCCTGGCCCGCGGCAACTCGCGCAGCGTCCCGCTCGGTCGCGCCGAACGGGCCGCCCGCGCGGTGGAGCTCGAGCAGTGCGCCGACCTGGCCCTCGAGCCGGATCGGGACGAGGAAGGTGGCTCGCGCGCCGGCCCGCTCCGCGATCCGCCGGAGGCCCGGTGAGAGCTCGCTGACCTGGTCGAGCTCCCGGTCGGGTGGCGCGTCGAGCACCCGCGAGCCCTCGATCTCCGCCGCGAGCGCCGCATGCCCGGCCACGGCGCGGACGACGAGCTCACCGCGATCGACCAGGCGCACGACCGCGAGGTCGGCCGAGGCAGCGGCACGCGCGGTCTCCGCAACGGCCTGGAGTGCCTCGAGCGCATCGGCGCCGGATGTGAGGCGGTCCGCCCCAGCCGAGAGCGCTGTCAGTGCGGGCGTGCGGGATTCGACGGCCGTGAAAACCTCCCGTTCGGGCGAAAAGCATACGCAAGCCGTGAAAAATCGGGCCAAATCTCTCTACACTTGGACATATGGCCGAGCCTGCACACCGGCGGAGCCCACCAACGCGGACACGTGTCGAGGCGCCGCCGGTCGACCCGACGGCCGTCGACCAGGCTTACCACTTCTATCGCGCCAGGCGGCACGCGAAGACCGAGCACCGCCGCGCCACCCGGATGGCGCACGCCCGCTTCTGGGCGATCCTCGTGATCCTCGTGCTCGCCGTCGCCGTTCTCGGCGTGACGGTCTGGGGCGAGATCACGAAACTGTTCGGGTTGTAGAGCCGAATCGGTACTAACTGTCTGACCTGCTGGGACCGAAGGTCCACTGCAGTGGCTCCCATGACTCCGTGCCGCACATCGGGCAGCGCGGAAGCTTGCTGTAGATGCTGATGCCGTAGCCGCAGCCGGCACACCGGAACTCCCCTTCGACCTCGACCCCCGCGACCAGAGGCGGGTTCATGCCCCGTCCCGGCACGTCGATTCCGGCTGCCATGAAACCTCCCTTAGTCAGGTACCCGTGACCGTCGACGACCGGGATGCCCATACTTCTGGGGATGGAAACACCGGACCTCTTCGATTTCGACGACCCGAGCCCCGAGCCCGAGCCGGAGCCGGAGCGCGCGCCGCGCCCGCAGCCGCCCACCGGCGGGCCCGCACCGGCGCCGCGGCCCGGCGGTCAGATCTGGGGGCTCGGCGGGCGAATCGCCTGGATCGCAGGTCTGATCCTGATGTTGTCGTCGTTCATGTCGTGGTATGCCGGCAAGTCGGTCGAGGGACCGACCCTGGCCGTGATCGGCTGGCATACGGGCACGATCGGCAAGCTCGTGTTCTTCGTCGGCCTCGCCATCGTCGCGCTGGCGATCCTCCGCGAAGTCGGGCTCGAGCTGCCCCCGACCGTACCGGAGAGCCTGGTCACGATCGGCCTCGGCGCGCTCGGCACGATCCTCGTCCTGATCCGGCTGATCTCGATCCCGGACACGTTCGCGGGCACGAGCGGGCGCGCGATCGGGCTCTGGATCGGGCTGCTGTCGGCCCTGGCCGCGATCGTGGCCGGGCTGCTGCGAGCCGGCGAGGAGTTGTAACTAGACCGGCAGCAGCGGCCTTGGTCGACTCGATCAGCGCCTCGGGGTCGAACGGCTTGCCGATGAAGCCCTGCGCGCCGCGGCTCGCTGCCTCGTCCGCCCCTTCCTCGACGCGGCCGCTGAACATGATCACCGGGATCGTCCCGACGCCGTGGCGCTCCTGGACTCGGCGGAGCAGCTCCCAGCCGTCGACCTCCGGCATCATCACGTCGAGCAGGATCAGGGCGGGCGACTCGTCCTCGAGCGCGGCCATCCCCTCGTCGGCATTCCCGGCCTCCCGCACGGAGTAGCCCTCCGCCTCCAGGCTCGCGCGCACCGCGCGGCGCAGGCCGGGGTCGTCGTCGACGATCAAGACGAGCGGGCCGGGCTGCTGCGCGCGACCCGAGCGCGCGAGAAAGCCGTCCAGATCCCGCCGGCGGAACCGGCGATGGCCCCCGGGTGTGTAGAACGCGGGCACGAGGCCCTGGTCGGACCACTTCCGAATCGTGCTCTGCGCGACGCCCAGGTACTTGGCCGCCTGGCCGAGCGTCAGCCAGTCACCCTCGGTCCCTGCGGCTCTACGACCGACTACAGCCATGCCTAGAAGCTACCCAAAAATGCAGTTTCCTAACGCCTGACGGTCACGGTCACCGTTTCGCGGGCCGGCGGCAGCTCCAGCGGCTTCAACGTCCGCACGAACGTCTGTGTGTCCCCGGAGGGCGGGTTGTCGTCCAGCGCCTGGCCGAGCGCGAGGCCCACGCCGAAGACGACGACGAGCACGATCGCCCCGATCAGCGCGCGCCGGCGACGCGCCCGCTTCGACGGTCGTCGCTCCCGGCGCGCCGGCGGTGTCGGTGTGGGTGCGGTGCTCAGGGCTCGTAGTCTCGCGCGCCGCGCGCATAGAAGTGGAACGCAGCGTCGGTCGCGAGGCTGACCCCGGCGGGGTAGTGCGCCTCCGGCGGCAGCTCGGCGAGCGCCTGCGGGACCCAGTCGTCGGCGCGCCGGTACTCCGACGCCAGCTCGGAGATGGTGAACACCGATCCGATCCGCCGGCGCAGCTCGTCCGAGATGCCCGCGACCTGGGCGAGCAGCGCGCGGTAGCGCGCCTCGTTCTCGCGCTCGTTCTCGAGCCGGCGGTACCCCGCCGCCCACTCGTGTCTCGCCAGCTCTGCCGCCACGGCGTCCGACTCTAGCGTTGGTCGCTGCAGCAGCCGCCGTTGGGCCACAGCGGCTCCAACTCGGTCAGGATTCGCTGCCCGAGCTCGTACCCGGGACGCGCGAGCGCGTACGCGGCGTGGGCATGAAGACACTTGAGGCTGCCGCCGCGAGACGAGCCGCCGATTCCCAGGCCGGTCACCGTTCGCTGCTGCTCGCTGGCCCGCTCCAGGCTCGCCCTCAGGGTCGGGTCGGCGCGCACTGCCTCGGTCCACCGTTCTACCCCTCCGGCCGCCTCGATCCGGGAGACGGCGGCGACGAGGTGGTGGCAGGTGAGCCAGTACGTGGTCGGGAACGGGTTGCCGTCCTCGTCCTGCGGCGACTGCTCGGTGACGGCGGGCAGGCCCCAGGGACAGCGGACGACGACACGCAGGAAGGCGCGAGGCTCGCGGCCGATCTGCCGCGCGACGACGGCGCGGTCGTCCATCAGCGCAGGTTAGGTCAGTGCCGGCCGTGCGCGCGCCGCCACTCGGGGATGCCGCGCACGATGAAGAGGCGCTCGCCCGGCTTGACGAGCCCGAGCCGCCGGGCGCCGCGCACGAGCGTCGAGCCGCTGCGGATCTCCGCCAGCCGCTCCTCGAGATCCTTCTTGCGCGCCGCGAGGTCGCGAACCTCGGCCGTGCGGGCGCGGAGCGAGCGCTTGGTGTCGAGATACGCATGGACCGGCCGGTAGTAGAGGAGCCCGAGCAGGACGACGACGCCGAGCGTGAGCCAGCGTGCGAGCCTGCGCCCGGGCGAGTCCTCTTCGGGCGGCGAGAGCATCAGTGCGGGCGGCGCGCTGCGTCTCGCCCGTAGCCTCCGGCTACGAACGCCCCCTGCGTCCTTGCATCACACTACCGTCGCAGCCTGACGACGAGCAACTTCGCCAACCCTCCTAAGCGATGTCGACCTTGATCAGGTTCGTCGTGCCGGGGATGTTCACGGACGTCCCCGCAGTGATCACCATCCGGTCGCCGGGGTCGACGAGGCCCACGTCGCGGGCGGCGGCGATCGCCTGGTCCCAGAGCTCTTGCACGTTCTCCGCCTCGGCCAGGAGCAGCGGGATCACGCCCCACTCGAGCGCCATCTGCTGGAGCGCGTAGCGGTTGTGGGTCAGGCCGACGATCGGGCGCCGCGGGCGCAGGCGGGCAACGGCGGAGGCCGTCTTCCCGGTCGCCGTCGGAACGAGGATCGCGCGCGCGCCGAGCGCTTCCGCGAGATCGCACGCCGCATTCGACATCGCCCGGCCGACCGTCGTCTCCTCGCCCGGGTCCGGCATCTGGTGGCGGTAGCCGAGGCTCGGCTCGACCGCCCGGGCGATCCGGTCCATGTACGAGACGGCCTCGATCGGGTAGGCGCCGACCGCCGTCTCGCCCGAGAGCATCAGCGCCGACGAGCCGTCGAGGACCGCGTTCGCGACGTCGCTCGCCTCGGCGCGCGTCGGCTCGGCGTGCTCGATCATCGACTCGAGCATCTGGGTCGCCGTGATCACCGGCTTCCCGAGCTGGAGCGAGCGCAGGATGATCCGCTTCTGGAGCAGCGGAACCGAGGCCGGACCGATCTCGACCCCCAGGTCGCCGCGCGCGACCATGATCGCGTCGGTCGCGGCCAGGATCTCGTCGAGCACGTCGACCGCCTCGGACTTCTCGATCTTCGCGATCACCTCCGCGTGGGAGCCCGTCTGCTCGATCAGCTGGCATAGCTCACGCACGTCGTCCGCCTTGCGCACGAACGAGAGCGCGACGTAGTCGACCTCGAGCTCCAGCGCGAGCTCCAGGTCACTGCGGTCCTTCGGCGTCAGCGACGGAATCGGGAGCGCGACCCCGGGAAGGTTCACGCCCTTGTGGGAGCTGATCACGCCGCCGACGACAACGGCGCAGCGCGCGCGTCCATCCTCGACCTCCTCGACGCGCAGGCGGACGAGCCCGTCGTCGATCAGCACGTCGTTCCCCGGCGTCAGCACCTCGCCGATCACGGCAGGCGAGACGGGCAGATCGCCGTCGCGGGCGGCCTCCTCGGGGGCGATCACGACCTCCTCCCCGCGCGAGAGCAGGCTCGGCCGCTCGAGGTCGCCGACCCGGAGCTTCGGCCCCTGGAGGTCGGCGACGAGGGCGAGCGGGCGCCCCGCGTCGTCGCCCGCATTGCGGATCAGGTCGGCCCAGGCGCGGTGCTGGTCGTGCGTCGCATGCGAGAAGTTGAGGCGCGCCGCGTCCATCCCGGCGTCGACGAGCGCCGCGAGCCGGTCTCGGTCACCGCTCGACGGCCCGATCGTGGCGAGGATCTTCGTCCGCCGGGGATCGGGCGCCATCAGGCAAGGGTAGCCATGAGGGTCACCCCGCGTTTGGGGTTTGAGAGGAGGGCGATACGCCGTAGCAAGAAGGACGACGACCACCAAGGGGGTCTGAGATGAAAAGGATGACCAGGCTCGTACTGGGCCTACTTGTTGTTTCCGGCGTGGTCGCCGCCAGCGCACTCGCGGCGGCGCCGCAAAGCCAAACCGCCCCGTCGATCGACGGGAAGGCCATGGTCGACCAGCAGCTGACGGCCGACCGGGGTGAGTGGTCGGGTAGCCCGACCACGTACACGTACCAGTGGCAGCGGTGCGACAACGACGGCTCGTCGTGCGGCGACATCTCCGGCGCGACGACCACCAAGTACAAGGTGACCGACGCGGACACCGGCAATACCGTTCGCGTCCAGGTCACGGCGAAGAACGACGACGGCTCCGCGACCGCCAACTCGAAGGCGACGGACGCGATCTCGGGCAACGCGGCTCCGCGGGCCACGACGCAGCCGTCGATCTCGGGCAAGGCCCAGGTCGGCGAGACGCTGACCGTCAACCCCGGCAAGTGGGCCGAGGGCCCGTCCTCGTTCGCCTATCAGTGGCAGCTCTGTGACAAGAGCGGCGCCAACTGCAAGGACATCTCGGGTGCCACCGGCCAGACTTACGGCGTCCGGTCCGGCGACAAGGACAGCACGATCCGCGTCCAGGTCACGGCGAAGAACCTCGTCGGTACGACGACGGCGAACTCCGACCAGACCGACGCGATCACGCGCCGGCACCACGCCGACGCCGACCCCGACTCCCGTCGGCGTCGGTGGGGCGATCTCGATCACGGCGATCTCGCTGCCGAATCGCCTGGTGATCTCCTCGATCCAGTTCACGCCTCGCGTGATCACGAGCCGCCGGCAGCAGATCACGGCTCGCTTCAAGGTGACCGAGATCAACAACGGCAAGGGGGTCGCCGGTGCGCTCGTCTACGCGATCGCGGTGCCTGCATCGCAGGTCACGCGCTCGGGTGAGGTTCAGACCGACTCGACCGGCTGGGCGACGGTTCACTTCCAGCCGCTGAAGGCTCTGCCGATGAAGGCAGGGGCACGGGTGAACTTCTTCGTCCGTGCACGCAAGGCGGGTGAGAACCCGCTCGCGGGTGTCTCGACCCGCCGTCTCGTCTCCGTGGGCGTCCACCCGGTGCGGTAGTCCGCGCCTGGTCCGGCCGGGGCGGCTCCGTTGCCGCCCCGGCCTGTTCCTTTTGCTCGCAAGCCTCCGGCCGCTTCGCGCGCCTAACAGGGCCGCAGCGGAGGCGGCCGCCCTGTCGGCCGCCTCGGCAAAGCCTCTAGCCCGGGCGGCGCGGGAAGGCGTCCCAGCCCGGGATACTCGGCGCGGGCGCCGAGCTCCTCCTCGATCCGGAGCAGCTGGTTGTACTTGGCCACGCGGTCGGTGCGCGACGGCGCGCCGGTCTTGATCTGGCCGACGCCGGTCGCCACCGCGAGGTCGGCGATCGTCGTGTCCTCGGTCTCGCCGGAACGGTGCGACATGACGGCGGAATAGCCCTCCGACCGCGCGAGCGAGATCGCATCGAGCGTCTCCGTCAGCGTCCCGATCTGGTTGACCTTGATCAGGATCGCGTTCGCGACCTTCTGCTCGACCCCGCGCGCGAGCCGGTCGATGTTCGTGACGAAGAGGTCGTCGCCGACGAGCTGGAGGCGCCCGCCGAGCTGCTCGGTCAACGTCTGCCAGGCGTCCCAGTCGTCCTCGGCGACGCCGTCCTCGACGGAGACGAGCGGGTAGCGCTCGGCGAGGTCGCCGTAGAAGGCGGCCATGCCGTCGCCGTTCTCCTCGCGGCCCTCGAAGCGGTACAGCCCGGAGTCGTAGAACTCGGTCGCGGCCGGGATCGAGCGCGATCGCGACGCGCTCGCGATGGCCCGCCCGCTCGGCGGCCTCGAGGATCGCCTCGATCGCCTCGTCGCTCGAGGCGAGGTCGGGCGCAAATCCGCCCTCGTCCCCCACCGCCGTCGAGAGCCCGCGGTCGTGGAGCAGCTGCTTCAACGAGTGGTAGACCTCGGTGCCGATCCGCATCGCCTCGGCGAAGCTCGCCGCGCCGCCGGGAACGACCATGAACTCCTGCAGGTCGATCGAGTTGTCGGCATGGACGCCGCCGTTGATCACGTTCATCATCGGCACAGGGAGCGTCGCCGCCTCCTCGCCGCCGAGGTACCGGAAGAGGGAAACGCCGGCCTCGTTCGCCGCCGCCTTCGCGTTCGCCAGCGAGACGCCGAGGATCGCGTTCGCGCCGAGCCGGCCCTTGTTCTCGGTTCCGTCGAGCTCGACGAGCATCCGGTCGAGGCCGTCCTGGTCGGCCGCGTCGCGGCCGCGGGCGGCTGCGGCGATCTCACCCTCGACGTTCGCCACCGCCCTTGTCACGCCCTTGCCGCCGTACGCGTCGCCGCCGTCCCGCAGCTCGACGGCCTCGTGGACGCCGGTGGACGCACCCGAGGGTACGGCCGCGCGGCCGAGCGCACCCGACTCGAGCCGGACGTCGACCTCGACGGTCGGGTTCCCGCGCGAGTCGAAGATCTGACGGGCGTGGACGTCCTTGATCGTGCTCATTGCGGTCTCCTTGGCGAGGTCGAAGTAGCGGTCCTGCTCGGCGAGCGGAAGCTTCGCCCATTCGTGCCCGTCCGCGCCGGCGAGCCGCTCGGCCTCCTCGACGCGCGCGACGAAGCGGCCGGTCGCCTGCCGCAGCTCGAGCTCGGGGTCGACGCCGAGCTTGCGGGCGACGTTGACGGCGGCGAAGAGGACGTCGCCGAGCTCCTCGGCGCGCCGGGCCTCGTCGTCGACGTCGGCCTTCAGCTCGACGAGCTCGTCATCGAGGTCGGCGAGCGCGCCGGTCCGCGTCCGGATAGTCGAACCCGACTGCCGCCGCGCGGCGCTGCGCCTTGCGCGCGTACAGCAGCGCCGGCAGCGCCTCCGGGACGTCGTGGAAGACGCCCTCGCGCCCCTCCTGGTCGCGCTTGATCCGCTCCCAGTTCTCGCGGACACGCCCGGCCGTCTTCGCCTCCGCGTCGCCGAACACGTGGGGATGGCGGCGCACGAGCTTCTCGTGGACGCTCCGCGCCACCGCCTCCAGGTCGCCCTTCCCCTCCTCCTCGAGCAGGAGCGCGAGGAAGTAGACCTGGAAGAGCAGGTCGCCCAGCTCGTCGAGCAGCTTCGCCGGGTCGCCCGCGAACGCCGCATCCGCGACCTCGTAGGCCTCCTCGACAGTGTGCGGGACGATCGTGCGCGCGGTCTGCTCCCGGTCCCAGGGACAGTCGCGACGGAGTCGCTCGGTCAGCTGCTGGAGATCGAGGAGTGCCCGGTCGAGGGTGACGCCTTCGTCGCTCAACCGGTCGTGGTCGCCGAGGTGGTCGTCGCCGGCGGCGCGAGGCCGGCGGCGTACTTCACCTTCTTGGCGAACTCACCCTGGATGCCGGTGAGCCACTTCTGGAGCGAGGCCGCTCCGCTCCTGCTGGAGCAGCTGCTGGCGGATCGCTTCCTTCACCTGGGCGTACGGCGTCTTCTTGCTCGTCGTCGCGTCCTTCTGGGCCTGGATGATGTGCCAGCCGAACTGCGTCTTGACGGGCTTCGAGATCTCGCCGGTCTTCAGGTCGAACGCGGCCTTGTCGAACTCCGGCACGGTCTGGCCGCGGGAGATCGTCAGCGTTCCGCCCTGGGCCTTCGAGCCCGGATCCTGCGAGTACTTCTTCGCCAGCGCCGCGAAGTCCGCGCCGCCCTTCAGCTGCGCCTCGAGCTTGTCGGCGAGCGCCTTGTCCTTGACGAGGATGTGGCGCACGACGCGCGTCTCGGGCTGCGTGTACACGGACTGGTGCGAGTCGTAATACGACTTCACGTCGGCGTCACTCACCTTCGTGTCCGCGGTGACCTTCTTGTAGATCGAGTCCGAGAGGACGTTCGCGCGGACGTCCTGCTTGACCTCCGCGTCGGTGACGCACTGGCGCTTCAGCTCCGTCTTGTAGCGCTGCTCGCTGCCGCCGAAGTACTGCTTCTTGATCTGCTTCAGCTGCTTCTCGACCTGCGCGTCATTGACCGTGACCTTCAGCGCCGGGGCCTTCTGGGCGAGCTCGGCGCGCTGGACGAGGTTCTGGAGAATCTGCTGCTGGACCGCCAGGTACTCGGCCGAGCCGGCCTTCGGGAAGGCGCGCTTCTGGAGGTCGTAGCTGCACTTCGCCTGCGCCATGCGCCGGTCGAGCACCGCGCGGGTGATGTGCTCGTCGCCGACGACCGCGACGTCCTCCTTCGAGACGCTGCCGCCTCCGCCGCCCCCGCCGCCGCAGGCGGCCGCGAACAGGACGAGCGGAATGCCGAGCAGCAAGAAGGAGAGGCGCCTCATGAGCGGGTGCAGGGTAGCAGCGGCGTCAGTCCGTACCGGCCGGTTCGAAGCCCGGCGCATAGGTGACCTCGGCAGGCCGCGCTCTGCCGCCGACCGCGTTCGCGAGCAGCTGATCGCGGAGCGCCTGCCGCACGCCGGCCTCGGTCAGGCCGGTTGCCCGAAGCTGTTTCCGGAACGCCTCCTCGTTCCCGCCAAACCGGGTCTGCTTCAGGCGGCGGAGCGCAGCGTCGACCCGCACCGGGCTGACACCGATCCCGAGCCTCTCTGCCTCGAGCTCCAGGTGCTCGCGGTCGACCAGCAGGGCTGCGGCGGCGCGCTCGAGCTGGTCGTAGGCCGCCGTCCCCCGCGCCGGGAAGGCCTGCCTTCTGGCGGAATACGCGAGCTTCGGTGCGAGCGAGCTCGGCGGCGAGAGCGGCGCGCGTGATCGCGTGCCCGTCGACGACCGCGACCGCGCCCGGCGGCACCTTCTGCGTGGAGTGCCCGCCGCAGCCGGCAAGCACGGCGACGGCGAGCAGCGGCGCAATCGCCTCTCACGCAGCCTGCTCGGCCTCGAGCAGCGCGTCCACGAGCCCGAGCGCCTCGCGGAAGTCGTCCTGCCGCAGCGTCACCTCCCGCTTCGCAGAGGTGTAGACGGCGGTCGCGGCTCGGTCGCGCAGCTCCTTCAGCTCGCCCGACCCGAGCACCAGCGGGCCGACGCTCATCCGGCCGCCACGGAAGACGAGGTAGTCGGCACCGATCCGCGCGAGCTTCAGCTTCGCCTCCTGGATCGCGAACAGGTTCTCGACCGGCCCGGGCAGCTCCCCATAGCGGTCCTCGACCGACGCGCGCAGCTCGCGCAGCTCGTCCTCGTCCTCCGTCAGGGCGAGCCGGCGGTGGAGGTCGATCTTCAGCGCCTCCGAGCCGATGTAGGCCGCCGGCACGTACGCGTCGACGCGCGCGTCCACGCGGACCGGCCGCGCGGCGGTGCGGCGCCGCCCGGAGAGCTCGGCGACGGCCTCGTTCAGCAGCTCGACGTAGAGCTCGAAGCCGACAGCCGCCACATGCCCGGACTGCTCCCCCCGAGCAGCTCGCCGGCCCCGCGGATCTCGAGGTCGCGCATCGCGATCGCGAAGCCTGCGCCGAGCTCGGTATGGTCGGCGAGTGTGGCCAGCCGCGCGCGGGCCTCGGGGCCCAGCTCCGACGCGGCCGGGTAGAAGAGGTAGGCGTAGGCGGTCACGTCCGAGCGGCCGACGCGCCCGCGGATCTGGTAGAGCTGGGCGAGCCCGAGCGCGTCCGCGCGCTCGACGATCAGCGTGTTCGCCTGCGGGATGTCGAGGCCCGACTCGATGATCGTCGTCGAGACGAGCACGTCCGCCTCGCCGGCGAGGAACTCGACCATCCGATCCTCGAGCTCGCGCTCCTTCATCTGGCCGTGCGCGACCAGGATCCGGAGCTCCGGACAGAGCTCCCGAAGCCGCTTCGCCGCTTCCTCGATCGTCTCGACCCGGTTGTGCAGGTAGAAGGACTGGCCACCCCGCCTGTGCTCGCGGTCGAGCGCGGCCTTGATCTGCTCCTCGTCGTACTCGCCGACGTGCGTGCGGATCGGCCGGCGCCCCTCGGGCGGCGTCTCGATCACGGAGATGTCGCGCAGGCCCGAGAGCGACATGTGCAGCGTGCGTGGAATCGGGGTCGCGGTCAGCGCGAGCACGTCGACCTCGAGACGCAGCGCGCGCAGCAGCTCCTTCTGGGCGACGCCGAAGCGCTGCTCCTCGTCGACGATCACGAGCCCGAGCGTCTTCGGGATCACGTCGCGGGACAGGATCCGGTGAGTCCCGACGAGGATGTCGACCTTGCCCTCGGCGAAGTCCTTCAGCACCGCCTTCGTCTCGGCCGGCTTGCGGAAGCGCGAGACCATCTCGACCCGCACGGGGAAGTCGCGGAAGCGCTCGCGGAAGGTGTTCCAGTGCTGCTGCGCGAGCACCGTCGTCGGGACGAGCATCAGCGTCTGCTTGCCGTTCAGCGCGACGGCGAACGCCGCGCGCACCGCGACCTCGGTCTTGCCGAAACCGACGTCGCCGCAAACGAGCCGGTCCATCGGGCTCGGCGCCTCGAGGTCCTCCTTCACGGCCTCGATCGCGCGCTGCTGGTCCTCGGTCTCCCGGTAGGGGAACTCGGCCTCGAGCCGCTCGAGCCAGTCGCTGGAGAGGTCGTGGGCGACGCCGGGCGTGGTCTGGCGGCGCGCGTAGAGCCCGATCAGCTCGCCCGCGAGCTCCTGAACGGACTCGCGGGCACGGCTCTTCAGCAGCAGCCAGGCCTTGCCGCCGAGCTTCGACAGCGCGGGCGCCTTCGCGTCGGCGCCGATGTAGCGCGAGACCTTCCCGATCTGCTCGTGCGGGACGTACAGCCGGTCCTCGCCGCGGAAGCCGAGGAACAGGTAGTCGCGCGTGACGCCGGCGACCTCCTTCGTCTCGAAGCCGAGCAGCTTCCCGACCCCGTGGTCCTCGTGGACGACGTAGTCGCCGGTGCGGAGGTCGGCGAAGGACTGGAGCGCGCGGCCGAGCCGGGCGCCGGCGCTCGGCGCACGCTTGCGGAAGATCTGCGTGTCCGGGAGCAGGACGAGCCCGAGGTCGCGCCAGACGAACCCCCGCCGGGCCGGCGAGACCGTGAAGAAGAGGCCCGCCTCGTCCGGGAGCTTCCCTGCCCTCCTCGAGCCACTCGACCTCGAGGCGGCGGAGCAGGGCCGCGGTGCGGAGGCCGTCGCCGCGGTGCGGGAAGGCGACGACGACGCGCTGGCCCGCGCGGACGAAGGAGGCCAGCTCGTGCTCGGCCTCGGCGAGCCCCCGCGCCGCGACCGCCGGCCGCTGGGCCTCGAAGGCGTGCGGCTGGCCACGCGGGAACGGATCGAGCTGCGCCGCCCCTTCGAGCGGCACCGGATCGAGCTGCTCCTCCTCCCAGACGCGCTTGACCTCCTCCGGCTCGAAGACGAGGTCGGGAGGGCGGTCGAGCACCGGCACCAGGTCGTCGGGGACTCCGGGCTCTTCGCCCTCGTCCAGGAGGGTCGGCTCGACGAGATCCAGGCGGCGCTCCGCCGCGGGGTAGACCGTCGCGCGCTCGACCGGGCGGAGAGCGCGCTGCGTGAACGGCGAGAAGGCGCGGATCGCCTCGATCTCGTCGCCGAAGAGCTCGATCCGGAGCGGCTCGCGGCCCGTGGTCGGGAAGACGTCGACGAGCCCGCCGCGGACGGCGAACTGTCCGCGCTCGTCGACCCGCTCGACGCGCTCGTAACCCGCGAGCGCAAGCTGCTCGGCGAGACCCTCGATGCCCGGCTCCTCGCCCGCGGCGAGCTCGATCCGCTCGGGACGCCGGCCGGGCGGCGGTAGCAGCTCCGCGAGCGCGGCCGCGGAGGCGCAGACGAGCCCGCCGCCGGCGAGCACGTCGAGCGCCCGAGCGCGCTCGCCGACGAGGTGCGGCGGCGGCTCGAGGCCCGAGTCCCAGCGGACGCCGCGGCTCGGGAGCAGCGCGACCTGCTCCTCGCCGAGGTACCACGCTGCCGCCTCGGCGGCGTCCCGGGCGTCGGCGTCCTCCGGCAAGAGCGCGACGAGCGCGCGGCCGGCGCGCAGGTGGAGCGCGGCGAGGAGCAGCGGCAGCCCGGCCTCGGGGACGCGCGCCCGTGCTCCGATCAGGTCATCTGCGAAAGCGGCGAGGCGCTCGTTCTCGGCGAGCTCGACGGCGAGCGGATGCAGTGTCGGCCGGTCCATGACGAAAGACGGAACCGGGCGGTTCCGCTCGTTCGAGTGTACTCCCGGGGCGGTTGGGCGAAACCGCCGCTACCTTGAGAGCCGATGAAGCGCCTCATCCCCCTCGGCGCAGTGCTCGCTGTGCTGGTCGGAGCGCCGGCCGCGGCCGCGCAGGCGCCGTTTGCCTCGTGCGGTGACAACGGCCTCGTCTGCGCGACGCTGAGCGTCCCGCTCGACTACGCGAACCCCGCCGCCGGT
Source organism: uncultured Actinomycetes bacterium (assembly GCA_963847305.1). Classification (GTDB taxonomy): domain Bacteria; phylum Actinomycetota; class Thermoleophilia; order Gaiellales; family Gaiellaceae; genus DATBLE01. The sequence continues at coordinate 87,473 of CAWJZI010000019.1, forward strand.
CAGGTGCCGCTCTACGTCGAGGAGCTCCCTGCGGTCGGCAAGCCGCGCGGCGTGATGATCATGCTCGCGGGCGGGCCGGGCCAGGCCTCCGCGGAGACGTTCAACCTCGGCCTGAAGGCCGCGTACTGGCGCGCTTTCTTCCCCGGGTACACGCTCGTCGCCTACGACGACCGCGGCACGGGCAAGTCCGGCGCGCTCGACTGCCCCCGCGCGCCGACGATCGCGGCGTGCGGGAGCGCGATCACCACCCGGGCCTACTACACGACGCCCGAGCACGGCGAGGACATCGAGTCGGTACGCCTGGCGCTCGGGGTCGACAAGGTCGCCGTCTGGGGCGTCTCCTACGGCACGAAGCACGCCGTCGCCTATGCCCTCGCACACCCGACCCATGTCGAGCGCCTGCTGCTCGACTCCGAGGTGTTGCCGGACAAGGACACGATCGACCCGCTGTCGCTGCGCGTGGTTCCCGCCTCGGTGAACGGGATCTGCGCCAACAACCCGTGCGCCGGAATCCCGCCCGGGGCGGGCGATCGGCTCGTCCAGCTCGCAAACCAGCTGCAGGCGCACCCGGTCACGGCCTCGATCTCCTTCGGCCCGACGCTGGCGCCGTTCCAGGTCAACCTCGACGGCCAGGCGCTGCTGTCCCTCGCCTACGAGAGCGACCTCAGCTCCGCGGTCTCGTCGCAGCTCCCGGCCGCGGTCGACGCCGCCCTGGCCGGGTGGATGCTGCCGCTCGAGCGGCTTGCGTTCCTCGACCAGGTCAACAACACGGCCTCGGCGAGCGACGTCAACATCGTCCTCCTGCTGACGACGAACTGCGGCGACGGGCCGTTCCCGTGGGACCCGAACGCCACACCTGACGTGCGTCAGGCCGCGCTTGGACGCGGCGGTCGCGGCGCTCCCGGCCGGCTCCGCCGGCCCGTTCGGAAGCTGGGCGCTGCAGAGCCTGCTGCCGTTCCTCTGCGTCAGCTGGCCGTCACCGTCCGGCGGCGCTGTCTACGGCGCGGGGCCGCTGCCGGACGTCCCGGTGCTCGTCCTCACCGGCGACCGCGACATCAGGACGCCGACCGACGGGGCACGCGCGGTCGCGGCGCGCTTCCGGCAGGGACACGTCCTCGTCGTCCCCGGCGCCGGCCACTCGGTGCTGAACCACTCGGCCTGCGCAGCGAACGCAGTTCGCGGCTGGCTGAACGGAGCGACCCCGCCGACGGTCTGCACGAAGTTCTCGCTCTACGTCCCGCCGCTCGGCGCCTGGCGGAAGTCGGTCGCGGCAACTCCGCCCGTTGCCCGCGTGCCCGGCCTCGCCGGCAAGACCCTCGCCGCACTGCTCCAGACAATCCACGACGCCGAGGACAACTGGCTCCTCACGCGCGGCTCCCAGGAGACGACGAGCGGCCTGGCCGGCGGGCGGCTCACACCCGACCCGGGCGGCGTCATCCGCCTCCAGGGCTACAGCAGCGTCGGCGGGCTCACCCTCAGCGGAAACATCGTGCTGAGGATGGACCCCTACGGCGACCCGGTTGTCCCTCTGACCGTGCAGTACGCGCTGCTCTCGGTCGGCGGCCCGGGAGCCGCGCACGGCCGCATCAGGCTGAGCGGCAACCAGCTGACCGGAACACTTGCCCGCCGCGCGGTCAAGTCGCGCTTCTAGCCGGACCGCGGCCGCTCCACACCGTCTCTGAACCCACCCCCCACCCTGGGTGGGGGGTGGGAGCCTAGCGCGCCGTGCGTCACGAGGGTGTGACGGAAAGGCGCCGATTTCGGATCGGTCAGTTGAAACGCTGCTGGGCGGCGTCCAGGCCTTCGCGCACGACCGACTCGACGGCGTCGGCGGCGCGGGCAACGAGGGCGTCGACGCCGGTCTCGGGGTCGAACGGGGCGAGGACGTAGTCCGCCACCGAGCGGCGGTCGCCGCGGCCGGGCCTCCCCACTCCGATCCGGATGCGCAGGAAGTCCTGTGAGCCGAGCGAGGACGCGATCGAGCGCAGACCGTTGTGGCCGCCGAGGCCGCCGCCGACGCGGGCCTGGAGGCGGCCCTCCTCCAGGTCGACGTCGTCGTGGACGACGAGCACAGCGTCGACGGGCGTCTTGAAGAACTTCGCGGCCGCGGAGATCGAGCGGCCGGACTCGTTCATGTACGTCTCGGGCTTGACCAGCGCAAGCCTGGCGTCGTCGAGCCGGATCTCCGCGAGCTGGCCGGAGAACTTCGAGCGCCAGGAGCCGCCCAGCCGCCGCGCGAGCTCGTCGACGACCATCCAGCCGACGTTGTGGCGGGTGCGCGCGTACTCGCGACCGGGGTTGCCGAGCCCGGCGACGAGCAGATCGAGCGTCGAGGCAGACTCGCCCCGACGGAAGAGGCGCACGGGGACCTAGCCTTCGTCGCTGCCGGACTCGCCCGCGGCTTCCGCCTCGGACTCGGCAGGTTCTTCCCCAGCGCCCTCCGGCGCTTCCTCGCCCTCGGCCACTTCGCCCTCGACGCCTTCCTCGCCCTCTTCGCCCTCGACTTCCTCGGGCTCCGGCTCCTCGACCTTGGTCGGCACCGTCACCGTGGCGAGCACGGTCTCGGGATCGTCGAGGTAGGTGACGCCCTCGCGCGTCGCCAGGTCAGAAAGCCGCAGCGAGTCGCCGATCTCCATCGCGCTGACGTCGAGCTCGAGCCGCTCGGGCACCTCCAAGAGGCAGCGCCTCGACACGGATCTCGCGAGCCACCTGCGAGAGCACGCCGCCCGCCTTGGTCCCGACGGACTCGCCGACGAGCTCGATCGTGACGGAGCTCTGGATCGCCTGATCGAGCCGCACTTCCTGGAGGTCGAAGTGCTCGATCTTCCCGCGGATCGGATCGACCTGGTAGTCCTTGAGCACTGACGAGTGCGTCGTCTTCTGGCCGGCCAGGACGACGTCGAGGATCGCGTGCAGGCCATGGCCGCCGGTGAGCACGCGCCGCAACTCGCGCTCGGGGACGCAGATCGGGTGCGGCTTCTTGCCGTTCCCGTAGAGAACGCCGGGGATCATCCCGGCACGGCGCAGCCGCCGGGACTCGCTCGTCCCGCGCTGCTCGCGCTCCTGAACTTCCAGACGGATCCGTTCGCCGGCCATACCGGCGGAGAAGAGTAGCCAAAAAGGCTCCTCAGCCTCCGGCAGCGGGTTAGAACGGCTGGTTCTCCGCTCGTCGTGCGTCCAGTGCCGGCCTGTCCGGACTCTGCGTAACAGAGCCGTTCTCGACACCTCGATTGTATGGCTGTGCTGCGCTGCCCAGGCTTTTCAGATGCGTTCGTTTGCAGCTCGTTAGCAGGTTCGCCGCGTCAGTCGTATAGATCCCGGTCGTGCTTCGGCATTAGGTCGTAGACCTCTACATGCGGAGGTCGGGGTCTTCTCCGCGAGCAAAGCGTTTGGCTGCCTCCATGGCCTGCCACCGCTCTAAGCTTGTCTCGGGGTCGTACTCTTTCTCGTGCCAGGAGTCGGAGGCTGCGCCACCGTTGTCGCTCACCGCCGTTACGGTGATGGTTCGGCCGAAGAGCGTTGGCTCGTGATTGCACTCCGGCACGAGAGTCCCGTACTTCGGCCGCTCGATCTCGAACATGATCTCCCTGTCGATCTCGCCAGCTCGGAGGTTGACCGGCTGGTCGATCTCCCACACCACGCCTTCCTCCTCGAGCTCGGCAAAGACGTGCACCCTGATGGCGGGGACTCGGTTGCTGACTTCCGAGATCTTCGCACCGAAGTGGAGGCCATCCCCGCCTCCGTGCTGTTTCAGCACGATGTCCAACTCAGGTCGTGGCTTGCTCTTGAAGCTCTCGGCGAACTTGAACGCGAGGCTCGTCAGGTTCGCGGCGACGCCCGCGGACGACTGCCACTCCTCCCATCCCATACGGCGAAAGCCTACGAGGTGGAATGCACCATCTGCGACCTCCGTAGAGCGAATAGCTGTCCCGGCGTAGGCTCTTAACTTTCTGAGACGGCCGTTTTAGCCCCGTGCGCTGGCGCTACGCGTGCTCGACCACCTCGCGAACCTCAACCTCGTCTACCGTCACGCCGTCAGTCGCCCCGGCCCGGATCGGCCCGCTGGCTGCCTCGGCCGACTCCTGCGAGTCGAACACGACCATCCCTATGCCGTTGCTTCCATCCTGGGAACGCGTCCAGTAACCGGCGACGAATCCGGGTGCTTGAGACACTGCCGGGACGACGTTCTCCTTGAGGCCTTTCTTCGCAGCCTCGAAATCTTGGATCGACACCCTCACGACCACCGCATGCATGGCTCCTCCGATCGGAGTGGGACTGAACCGCAGGAGACTACGACAAAGGTCGTTTTTGCGCCCGCACTGGCGAGGTCGGCCCGCATTATCGAGTTCGCCCGCGCCTTCGACACAAGGCTCGTCGAGACATCGTCGGCGGTTGAGGCGCGCTAGACGCGATCCGGACGGTCTGCCATAGTGCCCGCTGATGGCGCGTCGGCTTCTGTTTGTGCTCTGTGTCCTCGCGGCATTGACGGCGCTCGTCAGCGGCGCTGCCGGTTCCACTGCAGGCTCGAAGTTCAAGATCAAGGTCTCCGCCGGTGTCCAGCTGCCCCGCGGAGCTGTGCGACCCCGACTCGATCGTCGTCACGATGGTGGGCGACAAGCGCACATGCGCACCCTTCCTGGATCCGAACGGCACCTGCAACTTCTGGACGGGCTCGCGCTGGGGCGAAGGTTGTACTCAAGAGCACAGCAGACCCGCCGTATGGGTTCCACTTTTGGCTGGAAGACTGTACGGGGTCGGGTGACTGCAAGCTGACGATGGACTCGAACAAGTCCGTGGTGATCGTGTGGACGCTCCCCACCTGATTCGCCGGCCGCCGCTAGGCTGAGCCGCTTCCAATCCGAGCCGTTCATCTGAGTAGGGCAGCTTGCCGCTCACTTGGACTTCTCCTCGGCCCGCCAGTCGAACCACACCCTCGACCGCCTGACACCGCTCGCCGCTCAAGAGGGTGAAGTGAGAGCTCCCTCACGCGAAACCCCGCTGGGCAACAGCAGGGTTCCGTGAGCGCCTTGTGCTGGTGTCGCGAAAAGGCGCGGCTCGGATTCTACTCCTCGGCTTGCGCTCGAACGCATGGGAAAGTTTCGGTGCGGCTCACGTCTAGTAGGTAGAGCGCCGACGCATCCGGGGGGCGGGTGTCGAGGACATTGCGGTTGGGAGAGGCTGATACCCCAAGGCCGCAGGCCCGCCCCCTGGCCTCCCTGTCGCGCACGTGGCAGCCGCCGGAAGTCAGGCAGCTTCCCGCTCACTTGGATCCCCCGGCACCTCCTCGGCCCGCCAGTCGTACCAGACCCTCGACCACCGGCGAGGCCTCCCATCCATGTCCGGCGGCCCCCCCAAAAGACGCCACGGGCTGGGTCATCCTCGGGGTAGGCCTTCGACTTGGCGTTCGTCAGATCCGCGCCGGCGACGCCTACGAGGATCACGACCTGATCTTCTGCGATGAGCTCGGACGGCCGATCGCCCCGAACCGGCTCACGGAGAAGTTCGGCGACCTACGCAAGCGGGCGAAGATCCGGCCGGGTCGCTTGCACGACGTCAGGCACAGCGCGGCAACCCATCTACTCAGCCGCGGGATCCCGGTGCATATCGTCGCTGCCCGGCTCGGGCACAGCTCGCCGGTCGTGACCCTGACCATCTACGCGCACGTGCTGCCGACGAGCGACGAGCAGGCCGCCGAGGTCATGGCCGCCGTGCTCGCCCGTTAGCAATCGGTTTGCAGATGCGGCGCTGGGCCGCATGGTCGAGCGGAGAACCTAGAACAGCTGGTTCTCGCCGCCGAAGATGGCGGAGACCGAGTCGTCGGCGAACACGTTCATGATCGTGTCCGCGAGCAGCTCGCCGACCGAGAGCACCCGGAGGTTGTCGGGCCTGTTGAGCAGGTCGATCGGGACGGTGTCCGTGACGACGATGCCGGCGATGTCGGAGTCCTTGAACTTCTCGAGCGCCTTGCCGCAGAACAGGCCGTGGGTCGCGAAGACCCAGACGTCGCGCGCGCCGTGCTCCTTCAGGACCTCGACGTTCGCGAGCAGCGTCCCGCCGGTCATGATCACGTCGTCGCCGACGATCGCGACCTTGTCGCGCACGCGGCCGGCGATCTCGGTGACGGCGGCCTGGTCGTGCGCGGGCCGAGTCTTGTGCATGATCGCGAGGTCGGCCTCGATCATCTCGGCGAAGCGCTGTGCCATCTTCGCCCGGCCGGCGTCGGGCGCGACCGAGACGATGTCAGCGCCGGTCAGCCCGAGGTCGCGGAAGTGGTTCGCGAACAGCGGCAGCGCGGTCATGTGGTCGACCGGGATCGTGAAGAAGCCCTGAATCTGGCCGGCATGCAGGTCCATCGTCAGCACGCGGTCGGCGCCGGCAAGCTGGAGCATGTCCGCGACGAGGCGCGCGGTCACCGGCTCGCGCGGCTTCGCCTTCCGGTCCTGGCGTGCGTAGGGATAGAGCGGGACGACCGCGGTGATCCGCTTGGCGGAGGCGAGCTTCGCGCCCTGGATCATCACCAGCAGCTCCATCAGGTTCTTGTCCACCGGCGCACAGCCGGTCTGGACGAGGAAGACGTCGGCGCCGCGGATCGACTCGTCGTAGCGGCAGTAGGTCTCGTCGTTCGCGAACGTCGAGAGCTCGATCCCGCCGAGCTCGACGCCGAGCTTGTCGGCGATCCGCTGGGCAAGGTCCGGGTGTGAGCGCCCCGCAGAAGACCATCAGGCGCTTCGACGGCCCCCGTTCGATCCAGTGGCCGGGCTGCGGCTGGGCGTGCTCGGTCATCGGGCCGAGTCCCGGCAGGCTTGCCAGCTCAGTCGTCGCCACCCTCGGCGTCCTTTCCACGCTCGTAGACCCATCCTTCCTTCGTCTCCTGCCGCGGGGGGAAGCCCGCGAGCGACCCCGGCGGGACGTCGTCCGTGACGACCGTTCCCGCCCAAAGCCAAGCATCGTCCCCAACCGTGACCGGAGCAACGAACGTATTGTCGACACCGGTCCTGACGTTCTTGCCGATCGTGGTCTTTCCCTTCGGCCGGCCGGGCTCGTGCGAGAGGTTCGCGGTGACGTTGCCCGCCGCGATGTTCGTGCCCTCGCCGATCTCGGCATCGCCGATGTACGACAGGTGGGGCACCTTCGCGCCGGCGCCGATGCGCGACTGCTTGATCTCCACGAATGTCCCCGCCTTTGCTCCCGCCTCGAGTACGGTGCCGGGGCGAAGGTAACAAAACGGGCCTACGATCGCGCCTTGGCCGATCGAGGCGTCGATCGCGACCGCGTGGGGGCCGATCTCGGCTGTGGCAGCGACCGCGGTCGAGCCGCGCAGCACCGTGAACGGGTGAACAATCGGCGTCTGCCTCGAGCGTGACCCCGTGGTCGATCCAGGCGGTCCGCGGATCGACGATCGTCACGCCGGCGAGCATGTGCGCCTCGTTGATCCGGTCGCGGAGCTCGGCCGCGGCGATCGCAAGCTCCGCGCGGGTGTTGATGCCGAGCGGCGCGAGCTCGTCGGGGCAGCGCCACGCCGCGGCCCGCCGACCGTCGGCGACCAGGTGGGCGATCGTGTCGGTGAGGTAAAGCTCGCCCTGGGCGTTGCGCGGATCGAGCTTCTCGAGCGCCGTCCAGAGCGGGCCGGCGGAGAAGACGTAGGTGGAGGAGTTGAGCTCCCCGATCTCGCGTTGCTCCGGAGAGGCATCCCGGTCCTCGACGATCGCCTCGACGCTTCCGTCGTCGCCGCGGACGATCCGGCCGTACGGGAGCGGCCGCATCGGCTCGAACGAGAGGATCGTCACCGCGGCGTCCTCGCGTCCGTGCTCAGCGGCGAGTTCTCCCAGGTGCGCGGCGGTCAGTAGCGGCGCCGCCGCATCGAGCACGAACAGGTTGCCTTCGAAGCCGACAAGCGCGTCGCGGGCCGAGGCGACGGCATCGCCGGTGCCGAGCGGCTGCTCCTGAACCGCGACCTGCATTCCCTCGTAGGCGTCCGCCGAGTCGGGCGAGGCGACGATCACGACCGGGTCGGCTCCGGCCTCGCGGGCCGCTCCGATCACCCAGTCGATCACGCGCCGGCCGAGCAGCGGGTGCAGGTGCTTCGGCACGGACGACCGCATCCGCGTCCCGAGCCCGCCTGCCATCACTATTGCCGCGAGGTTGTTCGAGGGAGTCACGGTGTCGATGACTGGGCCGCCAGGATTCGAACCTGGGATCGCGGGACCAAAACCCGCTGCCTTACCACTTGGCTACGGCCCATCACGGAGTGATTGTGCCTCAGGTCTTGTTCGAGGTCCGGCCGCCGCCTCGCTCGCCCAGCAGCAGGATCACTGCAACGGCTGCGAAGAGGCCGGCGATGATCAACGCAAAGCTGCCGATCAGGAGCGCGATGACGCACAGGAGAATCGCGAACGCCTGCGTGGCAGCGGCGATCCAGGAGAGCTGGCGGCCGGTGTCGGAGTCGAGCGACCGGCCCGCGAAGACGTAGAAGGCGATGATCGGGGCGGAGATGATGATCACGGTCCAGCGCGTGAAGTCCTTCTCCAGCGCGACGATGATCCCCTCGAGGAACGCGAGCCCGAGGGCGATCTTCAGCCGGCGAGCCTCGAGCCAGACCGCGGTGCCGCTTCTCTCGTGCTCTGCCGCCGTCTCCGTCACGCGCGCAACCTACCACGCTGGGCCGCCGACCCAAACCCGGCCATGACCCTCGGTTCGGGTTCCTGCGGCCTCGGCCTGCGACGGGTCGTCGAAGAGCCCGTAGACGGCGGGGCCGGCACCGCTGACGTCGGCCCGGAACGCTCCCAGCGCGCGCAGCTCGTTCGCCAGCGGCGAGGAGCCCAGGTCGTTCGGGGGGAAGGAGGCGACGTCGCCCGCCGAGAGGGCGGCGAGGAGCTGTTCCCGGCGGTGCTCGTACCCGTCCGCGCCGCGCCGCTCGTCGAACGCTGCATAGACGGCGCGGGTCGACTCCTTGGGCTCGCCGTCCGGAATGATCAGGAGCACGGTGTAGGGCTGCGGCAGGTCGAGCGGGGTCAGGTCGCTGCCGTCGCCCTCGCCGAGCTGCGGCCCCTCGTGGAGGAAGAACGGCACGTCTGCGCCGAGCTCGGCCGCAAGGGCATGCAGCGCCTCCGGCGAGAGCGGCTCGTCGAGCGTCTCGTTCGCAAGCCGGAGGGCAGCGGCGGCGTCGGAGCTGCCGCCGCCGAGCCCCGCTGCGACCGGGATCGCCTTGTCGATGAGGACGGCCCAGAGGGGGTCGACACCCGCTGCCCCCGCGAGCCGCTCGAGTGCACCGCGAACGAGCGTGTCTCCGTCGAAGCCGTCCACGCGGAGCTGCTCGGCCGGCTCGAGCTCGATCCGGTCGGCCAGCTCGATCCGCTGGAGGACGGTCGAGACCTCGTGCTTTCCGTCCGGCCGCGTCGGGCCGACGACGAGCGCGAGGTTGATCTTCGCGTGCGCGTTCACGAAAGCAGCCGCTCGAGCTCGACGAACTCCTCGGGCTCGAGAGCCTCGGCGCGCACGGCGGGCGGCCGCCCGAGCGCGGTCAAGGCCTCGACGGCCTGGTCCCGGGAGGCGGCACCGGCGAGCGAGAGCGAGTTCGGAAGCGTCTTGCGCCGGTGCGCGAACGCGGCCTCGACGACGCGCTTCACCTGCGGGAACCGATCGGGCAGCGGCGTGCGCCGGAAGGCGACCAGCGCCGAGTCCACGTTGGGAGGCGGCCTGAACACCGTGCGCGATACCGGGTGGAGGCCGGTGCGCTCCGCCGCGAGCCGGACGAGGACGGAGACGGCGCCGTAGGCCTTCGTCCCGGGGCCGGCGAAGAAGCGGTCCGCGACCTCCCGCTGCACCATCACGCACCAGCTGCGGAGTGCGGGCAGGCCGTCGAGGCTCTCGACGACGATCGGCGTTGCGACGTTGTAGGGCAGGTTCGAAACGAGCTTGCGCGGCGGTGGCTCGAGGTCGGCGAGATCGAGCTGGAGCGCGTCGCCGAGCTCCAGGCGGACGTTCGGGATCCCGGCGAGGTGCGCCTCGAGCGAGCGGTCGATCTCGACCGCGTGGACGAGCGAGACGCGGCGGGCAAGGTAGCGCGTGAGCACGCCGAGGCCCGGCCCGATCTCCAGCACCACGTCGTCGGGTCTCGAGCCCGGCGAGCCGGCCGATCACGCCGAGGATGTTCTCGTCGACGAGGAAGTGCTGACCGAGCTCCTTCTTGGGGCGCACGCTCACGGCAGCTGGAAGGCGACCTTCTGCGTTCGACTCGATCTGCCGCTCGAGCTCGGCCGGGTCGTCGCCGCGCGCCGCCGCCAGGCCGGCAAGCGTGTGCATCACGTTCGCCGGCTCGTTCGGCCGGCCCCGGACCGGTTGCGGCGCCAGGTAGGGGCAGTCGGTCTCCGCGAGCAGGCGATCGGCCGGCACCTGGGCGGCAGCGAGCCGCAGCTCCGAGGCGTTCGGGTAGGTGACGTTCCCGGCGAACGAGACGTAGTAGTCGCGCTCGAGCGCGACGGGCAGGAGCCCTGCGGACGAGAAGCAGTGCAGGACGACTGTGCCGCCGAAGCTGCGCAGGACGTCCAGCGTGTCGTCGTCCGCCGCGCGAGTGTGGACCACCACCGGCTTCCCCAGCTGCTCGGCGAGCGCCAGCTCCGACTCGAAGACCTTCCGCTGCTCCGCCCGAGGCGACAGGTCACGGTAGAAGTCGAGGCCGGTCTCGCCGACGGCCACTGCACTCGGATGCCGGAGCAGCGGCTCGAGCTCACCAAGTCGGCCTCCCTCGCTCGCAGCCTCGTGCGGATGGATCCCGAGGATTGCGAAGACACCCTCGTGGGCGTCGGCGAGCTCGAGCGCGGTGCGACAACCCTCCACGGTCGTCCCGACCGTGAGGATCTTCGCGACGCCCGCCTCCGCGGCGCGAGCGACAGCGCCGTCGGGGTCGTCGAGCGCATCGAGATGCGCGTGCGTGTCGATCACGCCGGGGTCGGCTCTTCGACCCGCGGGAAGAGCGGTGAGGCTGCCTCGATCCCCACGGCCGCCTCGGCGGTCTGTGGGCGGACGCGATCCAGCGAGAGGTCGTTGCCGGCTGGCCCAGCGCCTGCAGGATGCGGGGCGCCGTCTCCGGCAGGTACGGCGAGACGGCGACGGCGACTGCGACCAGGCCGTCAGCGAGGTCGTAGAGGACGGCGTCGAGCTCGCCGGCCTTGCTCTCGTCCTTTGCGAGCTCCCAGGGCGCGTTCGCCTCGACGTACTGGTTGAGGCGGCGGACCGCCTGCCAGATCTCCTCGAGTGCGGCCGTGATATCGAAGCGATCGAGGTGCTCGACGAGAGCGGCGCGCAGCGCCTCGGCATCGATCGCGCCCGGCCCCGGCGACCTCGCAAGCGTGCCGTCGCGGTAGCGGGCGATCATCGCGGTCGTCCGAGAGAGCAGGTTGCCGAGGTCGTTGGCGAGCTCGCGGTCGTACCGCTCCTGGAACGAGTCGAGCGTGACGTTTCCGTCCTGCCCGAACGAGACCTGGCGCGCGCACCAGAAGCGGACGGCATCGGCGCCGTAGACGTCGATCAGGTCGAGCGGGTCGATCGCGTTCCCGAGCGACTTGGAGATCTTCTGCTGGTCGATGATCAGGTAGCCGTGGACGAAGAGCTGCCGCGGCGGCTCGTACCCGGCCGCAAGCAGCATCGCCGGCCAGTACACGCAGTGGAAGCGGAGGATGTCCTTCGCGAGCAGATGCGTCGCGGGCCAGAACCGTTCGAGGTCCTCGCCGGAGGCACCGGTGTTGGGGGCATAGGCCAGCGCGCTGAGGTAGTTGACCAGCGCGTCGGCCCACACGTAGGCGACCTGATCCGGGTCCCAGGGGATCGGTACCCCCCAGGTCTGCGTCGCGCGGCTGATCGAGAAGTCGCGGAGACCGCCCGCGATGAAGCTGCGGGCCTCGTTCGCGCGAAAGTGCGGGAGGACGAAGTCGGGCCGCTCGTCGTAGAGGCGCAGAAGCGCGTCCTGGTAGGCGGAGAGACGGAAGAACCAGTTGCGCTCCTCGAGCCACTCGGGCTCGACGCCGTGGTCGGGGCACTTGCCGTCGACGAGCTCGTCCTCGCTCTTGAAGGCCTCGCAGCCGACGCAGTACCAGCCCGCATATACGTCCTGGTAGATGTCCTCGCGGCCGTTGTCGTAGATGCGCTGGAGGAACTCCTGGACGAAGCGCTTGTGGCCGTCATCGCTCGTCCGGATGAAGAAGTCGTTCGTTGCGTTCAGCCTCCGCGGCAGCTCCTGCCAGGCGCCGACGATCGAATCGGCGTACTCCTGAGGCGTGAGCCCCTGCTCCGCCGCCACCCGCGCGACCTTGTCCGCATGCTCGTCCACGCCCGTGAGGAAGAACGTGTCGTCGCCGCGCTGGCGGTGATGGCGGGCGAGGATGTCGGCCGCGATCGTCGTGTACGCGTGCCCGATATGCGGGGTCGAGTTCACGTAGTAGATCGGCGTTGTCAGGTAGAAGCGCATCACCAGAAATGATAGGTGCGAGGTGTTGCGCGACCCGGGCCGGGGCCGAGGCGGGCGGCCGGCGGCGCACGAGCGCGGCCAACCCCAGCGCGCAGGCGGCTGCGACGAGCAGCGGCAGCGGCACGAGCGGCCGCCGATGCGGCGGCGGCATGACCGAGACCGGCGGCCGCACCGCCGCGCGGGACGGAGTCGGGCGGCGGATCGGCCGCGATCGGCGTTCTGCGTCCGGGGGCCGCATCGCTTCGGTGGGCGGCAATGCCTCTACCGGCAACGCCTCTGTCACCGGCGACGCCTCTGTCACCGGCAACGCCTCCGTGACCGGCACGCTGTACGACGGGCTGTGGGTTCCCTGGCTTCCGGGCGTACCGGCGAGGGAGCCACATCGGGAGCTACTGGTTCCGGATCGCCGACCACCGGCGGTCGCCGGCGCGTTCGCACGGGCGGGCGCCCGACGAGATGGGCCGCGAACCTCGGCCCCGGGGAAACACGCGTGCGCTTGGCTGCGGCGATCGTGAGTGCGGGCGGGTCGCCGGCCGTGGGCGAGTCAGATGCCTCGCTTGGAGGCGCGGGCGCCGGCGGCGCCTCCGAGGGCGGTTCCGCAGCCGCCGGCACTACTGCCGGCGCCGGCGCAGGGCGAGGGAGGCGGCGTTTCCGCCACCGCGGTGGGGCCGGGCACCGCTGTGGGAGCGGGCCGCGGCAACGGAGGGGCTGCCGGTTCGGGGGCCTCCGGATCCGACGGGACCGGCGCGGGTGCAGGCGCCGGAGGGGCGGCGACCGAGCGCGGCGGAAGAAAGCGCAGGGGATCGACGTACCCGTTCGGATCGCTCGTCAGGCGGACGCCGAGGTGCAGGTACGGCTGGGCCCACTCGGCGTCACCCGACCTGCCGAGCGTCCCGATCGGATCGCCTTCATCGACCGACGCGCTCCGTCTGACCCCCAGCGAGCCGAGGTGGACGAGCGTGACGGAGTAGCCGTCGGCGGTGCGGATCGTGACCGAGCGTCCACTCCCGGGCATCGATCCCGCGAAGGCGATGATGCCGGCGCGCGGCGCGAGCACGGGCTCGCCCTCCTTGCCGCCGACGTCGATCCCTCGATGCTGGCCGCCGGCGTACGGGTCGTCGCCGAGCCCGAACGGGCGCAACACGGGTCCCGACGCGGGCCAACTCCAGGCGCCCGCGGGGGGCGCGAGCACGAGTAACGCGAGGAGCAAGAAGCCTGTTGTTCGCAGTCGCGGCAACACTGCGTCCAGGGTAGGCGGACGCGTTCGCCGTTGTCAATACTGGTTACAGACTAGTCACACTTTCGTGTGAGTTCTGTCACAGAGAACCCCGATACAGAGCGTTACGAGCCGCCCCTGTCAGCCGAGCGACGAGATCGGCGGCCTGGCGGCGGGGCACGCCGGCGCCGACGAGCTCGGCAACGGCGGCGATTCCTGCGTCCTCGTCCGGCCCGGTCCCGGCCCACGCGTCGAGCACGAGAGTGATTTCTCCCCTGGGCGCCTCCGCGAACGCGTCCGCCACCTCGGAGGCACTGCCGCGCACGACCTCCTCGAACTGCTTCGTCAGCTCCCGGCAGACGGCGACCCGTCGCTCCGGGTAGGCGTCGGCCAGCGAGCGCAGGGTCGCCGGCAGCCGCTGCGGCGACTCGAACGCGACCGCCGGCCACGGCCAGCCGGCCAGCTCCTCCCAGAGCGCGCGAAGCGCGGCGGCACGCCGCGGCAGATACCCGACGAACTGGTAGCGCTCCGCCGAAAAGCCGCTCGCGACGAGCGCCGTCTCGACCGCCGAGGGGCCCGGGAGCACGGTGACGGGCACGCCTGCCTCGAGCGCGGCTGCGATCAGCCGAGCGCCGGGGTCGTTGATCCCGGGCAGACCGGCATCGGACACCAGCGCAACGCGCTCTCCCCCTTCGAGCCGCGGCAGCAGCTCTGCCGTGCGCTCCGCCTCGTTGTGCTCGTGGTAGCTGACGACCCTCGCGGAGATCCCGTGCCGTTGGAGCAGGACACGCGTCCGGCGAGTGTCCTCGCAGAGCACGACATCCGCCTCGGCCAGCTCGCGGAGCACGCGCAGGGTGACGTCCTCGAGATTCCCGATCGGAGTCGCGCAGACGGCGAGCGGCATCAGGCCGAGGCCGTCTCGAGCGCCTCGAAGGCGACCATCCCGGCGCCGATCATGCCCGCCGAGGTGCCGAGCTCCGCGCGAACGATCCGGTAGGAGTCGCGGACCGAGACCAGCACCTCGCGGTCTGCGACCGCCTGCGCCGGCTCGAACAGGAAGTCGCCCGCGGCCGCGAAGCCGCCTCCGACGACGATCAGCTCGGGGTTGAAGATGTTGACGAGGCTCGCGATTCCCGAGCCGAGGTGCTCGCCGATCCCGGTCAGGATCCGGATGGCGAGCGGATCCCCCTCGCGGGCGAGGCGGACGAGGCGGTGCGCGTCGGCCGCCGGCCCGAACGCCTCGGCGGCGAGCTCGTCCGCGGCCTTGCCCGACGCATACGACTCCAGATGCCCGCGCCCGCCACACCGGCAGGGCAGGCCGTCGTGGACGATCACCATGTGCCCGATCTCGGCGCCGGCCCCGAACCAGCCACGGTACGGCTTGCCACCGAGGATCAGCCCGCCGCCGACCCCGGTACCGAGCGTGAGCATGATCATGTCGGTCGTCCCCCGCCCCGCGCCCGCCTTCCACTCGGCGATCGCTGCGGCGTTCGCGTCGTTGTCGATCCCGATCGGGAGGCCGAGCCGGTCGGCCATCTCCTGGCGGAACGGCACCCCACGCAGGGGGATGTTCACCGACCCGAGCGCGATGCCATGGCGCTGGTCGATCTGGGACGGGATCCCGAATCCGACTGCGACGACGCTCTCGTCGAGGAACTCGCGGACGGCAGCCTCGAGGCCGTCGAGCAGCGCGTCCTCGTTCTCGATCGGCGTCGGGTACTCACGGTGGCCGACCACCGTTCCGTCGCGGGCAACCAGACCGGCCAGGATCTTCGTCCCGCCGACGTCCACACCGATCACCTGGGGATCCAAGGGCGGCGGCTACCATAACCCGCCGGAACGAGCCGCAAGCGGCTCAGCCATGCGGGTCAGCCGGAGCGCGCGCCGGTTTGCGCGCCGGCGAGGTGCTCCCCAGGCCGAGTTATCCTCTCCGCAGTGCTCGAACAGGCGAAGATGCGGACCCTGCCGCTGGTCAACCGGACGGTCGAGTTGACCCCGGCCGCCCAGGCGTGCTGCGGTGTCTGCCGCACCTGCGCCACGACGAACCTCTTGACGCTGGCCGGTGCTGCAGCCGCAGCGGCGGCCGCTGGGATCGTGCGAGTGGTCAAGCGTTTTGCTCCGCGCCGATAGCGGGCCGCTCGAGGTAGGCGTCGAGCAGTCGCCTGCACTAGGACAGGGATTCCGCATGGACAGGCGAGGTCTGTCCCTCTCCTTCGCGCCTCACGGCTACCATAACCCGCCGGATGCCGTCCGGAGAAAAGCCCTACCGGGTCTACCGCGGCGGCCGCGCCAGGGGAAAGGTTCCGAAGGCGCAGAAGCCGACGTCGCGTGGCGGCGCGCAGCGGAGCGTCGACCTTCCGGCCGAACCGCAGATGGTTGCGCTGGATCCCGGCCGCGCTCGGGATCTTCGTCGTCTTTCTCGTCGTCTGGGGGCTCGCGAGCTACTTCCAGTTCCGGAACGGCGTCTCGGACGCGAACAAGCGGCTTGCGGGCGGGGCTCGGCAGGCGCTCGACGACGATCACGGCAGCGCGACCGACATCCTCCTGCTCGGTACCGACCATGCGCAGCTCGAGGGACGGGAGTCTGCGAACCGGACGGACTCGATCACGCTCCTCCGGGTCGACAAGGACAAGCACCGCATGGCGTACCTCTCGATTCCGCGCGACCTGCGCGTCGAGATCCCCGGTCACGGCTCGGGGAAGGTCAACGCGGCGATGCAGCTCGGCGGCGCTGCGCTCGCGGTCAAGACCGTGCGCGTGCTCACCGGGTTGCCGGTCAACCACCTCGTCGTCGTCGACTTCAACCAGTTCCAGGATCTGATCGACAAGCTCGGCGGAATCACGATCGACGTGCCCGAGAAGATCGTGTCCAAGTTCGACTGCCCGTACGCGACCGAGGAGCGGTGCGCGCAGTGGGACGGCTGGCGCTTCGCCAAGGGCAAGCAGCACATGGACGGGCGCCGCGCGTTGATCTACGCCCGCGTACGGAAGAACAAGCTGAACCCGGCCGACACCGACTTCTCGCGCGCGGAGCACAACCAGCAGGTGCTGAACGCGGTCGCGGCGAAGCTGACCGGCTTCGGGACTGTGGTCAAGCTGCCGTTCATCGGTGACGACCTGCTTGCGCCGGTCGCGACCGACATCTCGACCGAGGGGTTCTTCTCACTCGGCTGGTCGAAGTTCCGCGGCAGCGCGGACGGGACCCTGCACTGCCGGCTCGGGGGCGAGTCGAGCGGGGGCGACATCATCCCGACCGAGGAGGACCGCGCGGTGATCTCGATGGTCAAGGGCGACTCGGCGCCGCAGCCGCCCCCGCCCGGGTCGGGCGCGTTCGGGCCGGGGTGCGTGACCGGGAACCGGACGCTGGGCGTTCGGTAGCGCGCTTCGTCGGGACAGGCTGAAGCCTGTCCCACGTCTACGAGCCGCTGTCGGCGGCCGCCTTCTTCTCCGGCTTCTTGTCCTTCTTCTCGGCCTTCTCGTCCTTCTTGCCACCGTCCGGGCTCGAGTCGGACGAGTCTCGCTTCTTTCCCTTCCGCCCGTAGTCCGTCGAGTAGAACCCGGAGCCCTTGAAATGGATCGGCACCGGATGCAGCACCTTCACGAGCGGACTCGCGCCGCAGACCTCGCAGACTTCCGGATCCGGGTCACTCATCCGATGGAAGACCTCGAACAGATGACCGTTCGGACAACGGAATTCGTAGATCGGCACGGCAAAACAACGGTATCACCGGCATCCGCGGCTACTCCCGCCGCGTAACCTGAGCAGCCGTGGCCGAGACAGCCGTCGAACCCAGGCCCCGCACGCTCGCCCGCGCGACACCGCGAGATCTCGGCCGGCGCCTGTACGCCGCGGGCGTCGCGGCGATCACGATCGGCACGGGCGCCTTCCTGCTCGTCCAGCTCTCCGGCTGGCCGCCGCACGAGGACGAGACGCTGCCGCTGTTCGTCGGCCGCCAATCGCTCGGCGACCTGTTCGACATCGTGCTCGGGAAGCGCGGCGGCGCGCCTCTCCACTTCGTGCTCGCCTGGCTCGTCGCCCACACCGGGGGCGGGCTCGAGACGATGCGCTTCCTCTCCGCGCTCTTCGCGACGGCGAGCCTCCCGGCGATCGCGATCCTCGGTCGCCGGCTCGCCGGCCGTGGGCCAGGGCTCGCCGCGGCCGCGCTCGCGGCCGGAAGCTGGGTGCTGCTCTTCCACGGCATCTACGCGCGGATGTACAGCCTCTTCCTCTTCCTCTCCACGCTCTCGTACCTGGCGCTGCTCCGCGCGCTCGACCGCGGCGGCCGCGCCTGGATCCCCTGGGCGATCCTGATGCTGCTCGCGATCTCGGCGCATCCCTACGGCGCGCTGGTGCTCGGCTCGCAGGGGCTCTACGTCCTGGTGACGCGGCGCCGGTTTCGGCAGGCGATCCCGGCCTTCGCGGCCGTCTTCGTCCTCGCGATCCCGCTCTGGCGGAGCAGCCTCGTGCTCGCGAACCGCTTCGACGTCGGCGTCGGGGGCGGTGGCGGGAAGCTCCGCACCCCGCGGGAGGTGTTCGCCTACCTCTGGCACGTCGCCGGCGACTCGTCCACCGGCTACACGGGCGCACTCGTCGTCGTGCTCGTGCTCGCCCTGATCGGACTGATCGCGCTCGCGCGGGAACGGCCGCAGGCGGCCCTGCTCACCGCCTGTGTCGTCCTCACCCCCATGCTGTTCTTCCTCGTCGGCCGCTTCGGCGGGAACTCGGCGCCCGAGTCGCGCCACCTGATCTTCATCCTCCCCTTCCTCGCGCTCGCGGCCGCGTCGGGAATCCTGGCGGTCACGCGGGGCGCACCCTACGGCGGCTGGCTGGCAGCGCTCGTCGTCGTCGCCCTGCTGCCGTTCGAGGTCGCCTGGGGCTGGCACAAGACGCCCGCGCTCTTCGACCGCGAGAACCCGGTACGGGTGGACGCGCGCGGCGCCGCAGCGACGTGGCTTGCCGCCACCTCACGCAGGGACGACCTCCTCTTCGCCTACGAGCCGCTCTACCTGGCCGCCTGGGAGCGCAACCGCTCGGGCGTCTCGCGGACGGTCATTCCGCGCGCGGATCCGAAGCTCGCTCTCGAGACGCTCGAGCAGGCGAAGAAGCCGCTCGGGCGCGGCGTCTTCGTCTTCGACGCCGGCGACAACAACAACTACGTCAAGAAGACGCACGTCGAGCTGCGCCTGCCGTTCCCGCGCAGCGAGTTCGAGGGCCGGGCGTACGGGCCCTACCTGATCATCCGCACCCGCAAGCCGACCATCACGATCGCGCACTACCTGGACGCGGCGCGCAAGGCGGAGCTGATCGGCAAGTCACTTGCAATGGGCGACGCCGACATCAACTACGCGACGATCCGGCAGGCTCAGGTCCGGCTCTTCGTCCGCTCGCGCTCCAGAGTCTCCTCGTAGCACGGCGCCGCGTCGAACGCAGCCAGGCCCACGGGGGTGCGGCGCTTCGGAGACCGCCTGCGGCGCGCGGCGGCGACCCCGGCCGACACGCCGACCAGCCCGCCGATCAGAAAGGAACGGAGCCGGCCGCGACCACGACGACCTTCATCCATGCACCTACTCTGCCAGCTGCTCGATCCGCTCGGCGGCCCGCGCCAGCGCCGCGCCGTCGAAGGCGAACGGCACCGCGTTCGGAAGGTCGTGGAACGGCGGCCCGTCCAGATCGTCCGACCCGGCCGCGGCGTTCAGCGCGTAGCGCACCGGAATCTCGTGGCAGACGACGAGCACTCGCCTCACGTTGCGCTCGAGCAGGTCGCGATACGCCGCCGCATACCGTCGCGCCGCATCGTCGAGGCTTTCGCCTCCCGGAAACGCCCGCTTGCGTCCGAGCTCCCGCTTCACCTCCCGGTACCGCTCGATCGGGAACCCCTCCAGGTCGCCGATCCTGATGTCGTCGAGCCGCGGCTCGACCTCGACCGGGACGTCGCGGCCCGCGACCGCGAGCTCCGCCGTCTCCTTCGTCCGCGGAAAGCGCGTGTGCACGCAGAGGTCGAGCTCGACGTTCACGAGCTGCGCGCCGAGCAGCCGCGCCTCCTCCCGCCCCTTGTCCGTCAGCGGCACCGCGACCGACGGATCGCCGTTCACCCGCCGCTCGAAGTTCAGGGTCGACTCGGCGTGCCGGGCGAGGAAGACGAGCAACTAGGCGGAGAGCTGCTCGAGCAGCTCGTCGATCTCGACGAGCTCGAAGGTCTGGAACCGCATGCTGCCCCGCGCGCCGAGCGCGACCGAGATCTTCGCCATCGTCTTCGCGTCGGGCGCCTCGATGATGTTCAGGAAGTCGTAGGCGCCGATCATCGCCCACTGGTGCAGGACGGTCGCGCCGAGCTCCTTCACGTCCCTGTTGACCTCTTGCAGCCGGTCCGGGTTGGCCTGGAGCGTCTGCGTCCCCTTCGGCGTCAGGGTGGACAGCATCACGTACTTCGGCATTCACGCCTCCTTCGGTCGAGGGTACGGAGCGTAGTTTCTCCCTCGCGGACTGGTCGAGGTAGAGCAGGGCCGAGCCGAGGAAGAGCATCGGCGAGAGCACGAGGTCGGCGAGGAACGCCGCGGAACGCTCCGTGATCTCGCCGCCGCCGCGCAGGAGGAGGGCGAGCATCAGCCGGACGACGTAGAAGAGGATCACGAGCGTCGCCAGCCCGCCGAGCGCGTGCACGTAGTCCGCGCGCCCGAGCCGGATCGAGCGCTTGAACGACTCCCGGAAGCCCTTGCCCTCGACGAGCGCGGCCGGGACGACCCAGGCGAAGAAGGCGAGGTAGGCGAGTGCCGGCAGCGCCAGCAGGCCGAGCACCGCGGCCAGCAGTGGCGCCGGGATGAAGACGAGCACGCCGATCCCGTACGCCCTCGCGAGCCGGCGGCCGTCGGGGCGCACGCCCGTGACGAGCACGTAGGCCGCGAGGTACGACACGGTGAGGAGCAGCGCGCCCAGCGTGGTCGAGGTCTCGACCCCGCCGCCGAGGAGGGACTTCGGCTCGTGGAACCACTTCGCGGGCGGGTGACCCCGGGGCTCGACGTGCCGGTGCCCGAACGCGAAGGTCAGCTGGGTGATCGCGGCGACCGAGATCCCGAGCGGAAGCGACTGGAAGAAGTGTCCCTGATAGAAGCGGATCGTCTCGGCGACGAGCTGGCCGAGCGTCCGGCGCTCGGGTGGCAGCGGGGCGGGGCGGGGCTCGGGTCTACGCGGCGCCGGCTTCGTACGCCCCCTCCGGGCCACTAGTAGCGCCGCCGCCTCAGCAGGTAGTGCAGGAAGTAGACGGGCACCGTGACCCAGAAGAAGAAGGCGCCGATGCCCCACGCGGTCGCGTGCTTGCTGCCGTGCCGGCTCGCATGCCAGTAGATCCACATCGAGAGCGCCACTGCAAAGAGCAGCGCGAGGGCGAACTGCGCAGGCGTGAACGATCCGAGCAGCGGCGGCACGAGGCGAGCGTAGATGAGTAGCATCGGCGGCGATGGGCTACCACGCCGTCCGCGCCGGCGAGCACTCGTACGAGGAACGCCCGAAGCCCGAGGGTCGCGACAGCGACCCGGCCCGCACCGCATCCGACATCTCGACGGCGGCGGAGCTTCGGCACTCCCGCGCGCGTCTCTGGCGCTACCCGCCCGGGACGCGCGGCCGCCGGCATGCCGACCACGCGCAGGAAGAGGTTTTCGTCGTCCTCTCCGGCACGTTGACGATGCACCTCGGCGACCCGGCGGAGCGGGTCGAGCTGCCGCCCGAGAGCGTGGTCGCGGTGGAGCCGGGAACGGCGCTCCAGCTCCGGAACGACGGCGCGGAGGAGGTCGTCGTCTTCATCTACGGCGCGCCGCCCGTTCAGGAGGGCGCCGACTTCTTCGAGGACGCGGAGCCCTAGAGGACGTCAGGCCGCGGCCGCGACCGCGGCGGCCTTCTCGAAGACGAGCTCGCCGTCCAGAGCGTCCACGCGGATCGTGTCGCCCTCCTCGAACTCGCCCTCGAGCAGGCGCAGCGCGAGCGGGTTCTCGAGCATGCGCTGGATCGCGCGCTTCAGCGGGCGGGCGCCGTACGTCGGGTCCCACCCGGCCTCCGCGAGCACCTCCTTCGCCTCGTCCGTCAGCTCGAGCGCCAGGGAACGCTCGGCCAGCCGCCCGCGCAGCCGCGCGAGCTGGAGCTCGACGATCGAGCCCAGCTGCTCCCGCGAGAGCGGGTGGAACTCGACGATCTCGTCGATCCGGTTCAGGAACTCCGGCCGGAAGAACTCGCGCAGCGCCTCAGCGGAGCGAACGTTCGAGGTCATCACGATCACCGTGTTCCGGAAGTCGACCGTCCGGCCCTGGCCGTCGGTCAGCCGGCCGTCGTCCAGGATCTGGAGCAGCACGTCGAAGACCTCGGCGCTCGCCTTCTCGATCTCGTCGAGGAGGACGACCGAGTACGGGCCGGCGGCGGACCGCCTCGGTGAGCTGGCCGCCCTCGTCGTAGCCGACGTACCCGGGCGGCGCGCCGACCAGGCGCGCGACCGTGTGCCGCTCCTGGTACTCGGACATGTCCAGCCTGACCATCGCCCGCTCGTCGTCGAACATGAACTCCGCCAGCGCCCGGGCGAGCTCCGTCTTCCCGACGCCGGTCGGGCCGAGAAAGACGAACGAGCCGATCGGCCGGTTCGGGTCCTGGAGCCCCGTGCGGGCACGGCGCAGTGCGTTCGCAACCGCCGAGACCGCCTCGTCCTGGCCGACGACGCGCTCGTGCAGCCGCTCCTCCATGTGGATCAGCTTCTCCGTCTCGCCCTCGAGCAGCCGGTCGACCGGGATCCCCGTCCAGCGCGCGACGACGGTGCCGACGTCGTCCTCGTCGACCTCCTCCTTGACCATCGGCTGCGCCGTCCGGCGCCTGCCGCTGCCTGTCGAGCTCCTGCTCGAGCGCCGGCAGCTCGCCGTAGCGGATCTCCGCGACCCGCTGGAGGTCGCCGTTCCGCTCGGCGCGCTCGGCCTCGCCGCGCAGCTCGTCGATGCGGCGCTTGATCTCGGAGACCCGCTCGAGCGCCTCCTTCTCCTTCGCCCAGCGGGCGGCGAGCTCATCGCGGCGGGCCTTCGCCTCCGCGAGCTCGCGCTCGATCGGCTCGCGCACCTCCTTCTTCTCCTTCTTCATCGCCGCGAGCTCGATCTCGAGCTGCCGCACGCGCCGCGCGGCCTCGTCGAGCTCGAGCGGCGAGGAGTCGATCTCCATCCGCAGCCGCGATGCGGCCTCGTCGATCAGGTCGATCGCCTTGTCGGGCAGCTGCCGGTCCGAGATGTAGCGGTCGGAGAGCACCGCGGCCGCGACGAGGGCGGCGTCGCGGATCGCGACGCCGTGGTGCGCCTCGTAGCGCTCCTTGAGCCCGCGCAGGATCGCGATCGTGTCCGCGACCGACGGCTCGCCGACGAAGACCGGCTGGAAGCGCCGCTCGAGCGCCGCGTCCTTCTCGATGTGCTTGCGGTACTCGTCGAGCGTCGTCGCGCCGATGCAGCGCAGCTCGCCGCGGGCGAGCATCGGCTTCAGCATGTTCGCCGCGTCGACGGCGCCTTCGGCGGCGCCGGCGCCGACGATCGTGTGCAGCTCGTCGATGAACAGGATCAGCTCGCCCTCGGCGTTCTTGATCTCGGTGAGGACGGCCTTCAGGCGCTCCTCGAACTCGCCGCGGTACTTCGAGCCGGCGAGCATCGCGCCGATGTCGAGCGCCCACACGCGCTTGCCCTTCAGGCCCTCGGGGACGTCGCCGGCGACGATCCGCTGCGCAAGACCCTCGACGATCGCGGTCTTCCCCACGCCCGGGTCGCCGATCAGCACCGGGTTGTTCTTCGTCCGGCGCGACAGGACCTGGATCACGCGGCGGATCTCCTCGTCGCGGCCGATCACCGGATCGAGCTTCCCGGCCTCGGCGAGCGCGGTCAGGTCGCGGCCGAAGCGCTCCAGCGCCTGGTAGGTGCCCTCCGGGTCCTGCGACGTGACCCGCTGGCCACCGCGGACCCCCTTGATCTTCGCGAGCAGCTGGTCGCGCGGGACGGCGTCCAGGGCGAGCAGCAGGTGCTCGGTCGAGACGTACTCGTCCTCGAGCTTCTTCGCCTCGTCGACGGCGCGGTCGAGCACCTTCGCGAGTGCCGCCGAGAGCCTGAGGCTGCTGCTGCGCACCTTCGAGGCGCGGCTTGGACGCAAGCCTTTCCTCGGCCGAAGAGCGCAGCTCTTCGGCCGACCCGACGAGCGCCTGCGGCAGCTCCTGGTCGAGCAGCGCCAGCAGCAGGTGCTCGGGGTAGAGCTCGGGGTTGCCGAGACGGCGCGCGCGCTCCTGCGCGGCGGCGACCGCCTCCTGGCTCTTGATCGTCAGCTTGTTGAAATCCATCAGCGTTGCCTCCTGGCCGGGCACGCGCTCGGTGCTCGCGGTAGAGCACGAGGTCACGGCGGTACTGGCGGTGGACCTGCTCGATCGCTTCTCGCATCTCACGTTCCAGACGGTCGAAACGCGCGCGCATCTGCGCGAGCTCGTCCTCGAGCGAGATCACGCGCGCGACGCCGGCGAGGTTGAGCCCGAGCTCCGTCGTCAGGCGCTGGATCAGGCGGAGCCGGTCGAGATCGCGCTCGGAGTAGAGCCGCGTGCCGCCGGGCGTTCGGCCCGGGCGGACGAGGCCCTTGTTCTCGTAGATGCGCAGCGTCTGCGGGTGCATGCCGACGAGCTCGGCAGCGACCGAGATCATGTAGCGCGGGCGCTCGTAGTCGGCAGTGCTCATGCTCGCTCCGGCACCGGCAAAGCCGGCACCTCCGCTCTCCGATCGCCTCCGTCGAGCCCACGGCTCATGCCCGCGCCTCCTTCAGCTGCTCGAGCAGCTCGCGCTCCTTCTTCGAGAGCTTCTTCGGGACGTCGATCTTCACGCGGGCGATCAGGTCGCCTCGGCCGGAGCCCTTCAGGTGCGGCGCGCCCTTTCCGCGCACGCGCAGGAGCTTGCCGTCCTCGGATCCGGCGGGGATCTTCACGGAGACCTGGCCGCCGTCGGGGGTCGGCACCTTCGCGGTCGTGCCGAGCGCCGCGTCGGTGAACGGGACGTGGACGTCGACGAGCAGGTCGTCGCCGCGCCGCGTGTACGTCTTGGAGGGCTCGACCGCGCGTGACGACGTAGAGGTCGCCCGCCGGCCCGCCGTTCCAGCCCGCCTCGCCCTTGCCCTTCAGGCGGATGCGCGTGCCGTTCCTTCGCGCCCGCAGGGATCTTCACCGTGTAGCGCTTCGTCCGCCGCTCGCGGCCGGCGCCGCGGCACGTCGGGCACGGCTCCTCGATGATCGAGCCGTTCCCGCGGCAGCGCGGGCACGGCTGCGAGAGCGCGAAGAAGCCCTGGCTCTCGGCGATCACACCGCGGCCGCCGCACTGCGGGCAGACCTTCGGCGCCGTCCCCGGCTTCGCGCCCGAGCCGTGGCACGTGTGGCACGCGACCTCGAGCGCGACCGGGATCTTGACCTCGGCCCCGTTCAGCGCGTCCTCGAACGAGAGGTTGACCTGCACCTCGACGTCGTTGCCGCGCTGCGCGGGCGAGGGCCGGCCACCGCCGCCGAAACGCCCCCCGAACATCCCGCCGAACAGGTCGCTCAGGTCGCCGAAGTCGACGCCCTCGGTCGTCGACCAGTTGAACCCACCGCCGCCCGGGCCCGGGCCGCGTCCGTTCGTGGAGCCGAAGCGGTCGTACTGCTCCCGCTTCTCCGGCTCGGAGAGCAGGTCGTACGCGTTCTGCACCTCCTTGAAGCGCTCCTCGGCGGCAGCGTCGCCCGGGTTCTTGTCGGGGTGGTACTGGCGGGCGAGCTTGCGGTAGGCCTTCTTGATCTCGTCGCCGGACGCGTTCTTGGCGACGCCGAGGGTCTCGTACGGGTTCTTCATTCAGCGACCACCACCCGCGCCGGCCGCAGCACGCGGTCGCCGAGGCGGTAGCCCTTCTGCAGCACCTGCACGACCGACCCCGACTCCGCGTCCTCGGCGGGCTGCGCGAGCAGCGCCTCGTGGACGTGCGGGTCGAAGGCGCCGCTCGTCTCGATCTCC
Source organism: uncultured Actinomycetes bacterium (assembly GCA_963847305.1). Taxonomy (GTDB): domain Bacteria; phylum Actinomycetota; class Thermoleophilia; order Gaiellales; family Gaiellaceae; genus DATBLE01. The sequence continues at coordinate 113,164 of CAWJZI010000019.1, forward strand.
TCGAGCCCGTGCCTGCGCGCGGTGTCGGCGAGCGCGCGATGGACGAGCCGGACGCCCTCCTCGAGCTTCGCTTCCTCGTGCTGCTCGGCCGCCTCGAGCGCCCGCTCGAGGTCGTCGAGGATCGGGAGCAGCTCCCTGAGCAGCGCCTCGTTGGCGCGGGCGGACATCGCCTCGTGCTCGCGCGCGGTGCGCTTGCGGAAGTTGTCGAACTCCGCCTTCAGCCGCTGGAGCGCGTCGAGGTAGTCGTCGCGCTCCTGCTCGAGCTCGGCGACATCGGGCGAAACCAGAGGGACAGACCCCTCCTCGGAGGGGTCTGTCCCTGCTGTGACCTTCGGGTCGGCCATCAGGTGGTCGGAGCCTCCTCGTCGACGACCTCGGCGTCCTCGATCACCTCGTCGTCGGAGGGCGCCTCGCCGTTCCCGCTCGCCGCGGCCTGCTGCGCCGTCGCCGATGCGTAGACCGCCTCGGCCAGCTTGTGCGACGCCTCCTGGAGCGCGTCGGTCTTCGCGCGGATCTCGTTCACGTCGTCGCCGTCGAGCACCTGCTTCAGTTCCATGATCCGGCCCTCCAGTGTCGAGGCCTCGGCCTCGTCCAGGGCCTCACGGTGCTCCTTCAGGCTCTTCTCGGTCGCGTAGACGAGCGCCTCCGCGTGGTTCTTCGCGTCGGCGACCTCGCGGAGCTTGTGCGCCTCGTCGGCGTGCGCCTCCGCGTTCTTGATCATCTGCTCGACCTCCTCCGGCTTCAGGCCCGAGCCGCCCTCGATCTTGATCTGCTGCTCGTTCCCGGTGCCGTGATCCTTGGCCGAGACGTGAATGATCCCGTTCGCGTCGATGTCGAACGTGACCTCGATCTGCGGCATGCCCCGCGGCGCCGGCGGGATGCCGACGAGCTGGAACTTGCCGAGCGTCTTGTTGTACGCGGCCATCTCGGATTCGCCCTGGAGGACGTGGATCTCGACCGACGGCTGGTTGTCCTCCGCCGTCGAGAAGATCTCCGACTTCTTGGTCGGGATGGTCGTGTTCCGCTCGATCAGCTTCGTGAACACGGCGCCCTTCGTCTCGATCCCGAGCGAGAGCGGGGTGACGTCGAGCAGGAGCACGTCCTTGACCTCGCCGCGGAGCACGCCCGCCTGGATCGCGGCGCCGACCGCGACGACCTCGTCCGGGTTGACGCCCTTGTGCGGGTCTGAGCCGACGATCTCCTTGACCTTCTCCTGCACGGCCGGCATGCGGGTCATGCCGCCGACGAGGACGACGTGGTCGATCTGGTCGGACGAGAGGCCGGCGTCCTCGAGCACGCGCTTGGTCGGGCCGACGGTGCGCTCGAGCAGCTCGGCGGTCAGCTCGTTGAGCTTCGCGCGGGTGAGCTGGAGGTCGAGGTGCTTCGGGCCCTCCGGCGTCGCGGTGACGAACGGCAGGTTGATCTGCGTCGTCATCGTCGAGGACAGCTCGATCTTCGCCTTCTCCGCCGCCTCGTACAGGCGCTGGAGCGCCATCCTGTCTGTCGAGAGGTCGATGCCCTGATCCTTCTTGAACTCGGCGACCATCCAGTCGACGATCGCCTTGTCGAAGTTGTCACCTCCGAGGTGGTTGTCGCCGGAGGTCGCCTTGACCTCGAAGACGCCCTCGCCGAGCTCGAGCACCGACACGTCGAACGTGCCGCCGCCGAGGTCGAACACGAGGATCGTCTGGTCGGCGCCCTCCTTGTCGAGCCCGTACGCGAGCGCCGCCGCGGTCGGCTCGTTGACGATCCGCAGCACGTTCAGGCCGGCGATCGTGCCGGCGTCCTTGGTCGCCTCGCGCTGCGCGTTGTTGAAGTAGGCCGGGACGGTGATCACCGCGTCGGTGACCGACTCGCCGAGGTACGCCTCGGCGTCCGTCTTCAGCTTCTGGAGGATCATCGCGCTGATCTCCGGCGGCGCGTACTCCTCGCCGCTGGCCTTCACGCGGACATCCTCGTTCGGGCCCTTGTCGACCTCGTATGGGACGATCTTCATCTCCTCCGAGACCTCGTCGTACTTGCGGCCCATGAAGCGCTTGATCGAGAAGATCGTGTTCTGCGGGTTGGTCACCTGCTGGCGCTTCGCGGGCGCGCCGACGAGCCGCTGGTCGTCCTTCGTGAACGCGACCACGGACGGGGTCGTCCGCCCGCCCTCTGCGTTCGGGATCACCGTCGGCTCGCCGCCCTCGATCACGGCCATACAGCTGTTGGTCGTGCCGAGGTCGATACCGATTACCTTTGCCATAGTGCAGCCATCTCCTTTTGCCGACTTAATGTCTCGTACAGGATAAAATCTAAGTCTCGCTATGTCAAGTCCACTGCACGGAGCCGGTTACGCGGCCGCCAATGCGGCTGCGGAGGCCGCGCGGCTGGTCGCCGCGGTCGCCCGCGAGAGCACCGGCTGGGACGGCGCCGCAGGCGTCGCCGCCCAGGCGAACGCGCTCGCGGCGCGGCTGGACGAGCTCGCGACGGAGGACGCCGAGGTGTTCGCGGCCGCACTCGGCGCGCTCGCGGCGGGATCGCGCGACCTGCCGATGCGCATGACGCGGGCGGCCGAAGTGCCGCTCGAGATCGCACGAACGGCCGCGGACGTCTGCGAGGCCGCAGCGCTCGTCGCCGAGCGCTGCGACGGCGTGTTGCGTGCGGACGCAGCTGCCTCGGCCGCTCTTGCCTCCGGCTCCGCGCTTGCGGCTGCGCAGCTCGTGCGCGCCAACCTCCTCGTCACGCCGGAGGATCCGGAGGTCGCCGAGGCGTTTCGCTGCGCCGACGCCGCCCGGGCCTCCGCCCTGCGCGCCCTCGACGCGGGCTCCTGACAATGCTTTGATCGCTCCGCATGGCCGCGGATGCACAGCTCGTCGAACGCTGTCTCGCCGGCGACCAGGCCGCCTGGAACGAGCTCGTCGAGATCTACTCGCGTTACGTCTACGCGATCGTCTCGAAGGGCTTCCGGCTCCAGGGGGCTGATGCCGAGGATGCCTTCCAGGAGGTGTTCCTCCGCATCTACGACCGGTTGGGCACGCTGCGGAACCCGGAGGCGCTCCGGCCCTGGATCGCGCAGCTGACGAGGCGTGTCTGCCTCGACCGGCTGGCGGCGTCCGGCCGTGAGGAGCCGGCCGAGGTCGAGGCGACCGAGACCGAGCGGACGGTCGAGGAGCTCGACGACGCGTTCAGCGTGCGCGAGGCGCTCGCCGAGCTGTCGGAGGAGTGCCAGGAGGTGCTCGACCGCTTCTTCTGCCGCGACGAGAGCTACCGGACGATCGGCGACGAGCTGGGGATCCCGTCCGGCACGATCGCGAGCCGGATCTCGCGCTGCCTGGGGAGGCTGAGGGAGAAGTTCGAGTGAGCACGATCCTGCTCGCCCGGGCAGAGGGAGCCCAACTGTCGCTCGACGAGGCGGCGGAATGCGCCCTGGCGGGAAGAAACCAGGCCGCTGCGCTGTCTGGTGAAGTGAGGCAATGAGCTACGACGAGGAGAGACTGGGCGAGCTGCTCCGCCTGCTGCCAGAGGTGCCCGAGGGATGGGTTCGCGCGGCTCAGGAGCTGCCGGCTGCACGGGCCGCTCTCGACACACTGGTCGCGCGGGCCGAGGCAGACGCTGCCGAGCGTGAGCGGATCGTCGCCGACCTCGAGGCGGCGCTCGTCGCAGAGGGCGTCGACCCGAGCTCTCCCCTCCTCGCCGAGCTTCGCGCGCGCATCTCGCCGCTGTAGCGCGCGAGCACGCGCGACCGGAGATCGGCTGGCCACTCTTCCGTTCTCGGGAACGGAGCGCGATGATCAGGTCATGCACCGCAAGGTCGTCACCGTCCTCTTCTGCGACGTGGTCGGCTCGACTGCGCTCGGCGAATCGACCGACCCGGAGGCGCTGCGAGGGATCCTCGCCCGCTACTTCGAGCGCGATGAAGGAGATCGTCGAGCGCCACGGCGGCTCGGTCGAGAAGTTCATCGGAGATGCGGTGATGGCCGTGTTCGGCGTTCCGGCGGCGCACGAGGACGATGCGCTGCGCGCCTGCCGCGCTGCGGTCGAGATGCGCGATGCATTCCCCGGACTGGGGATCGAAGGGCGGATCGGCGTCAACACCGGCGAGGTCGTCACCGGCACCGAGGAGCGGCTCGCCACCGGCGACCCAGTCAACGTTGCCGCGCGGCTCCAGCAGGCTGCCACGCCGGACGAGATCCTGATCGGCGGGGCAACGCTCGATCTGGTTCGGGACGCAGTCGAGAGCGAGCCGGTCGAGCCGGTCGAGCTGAGAGGGAAGGCGGAGCCCGTGCCGTCGTTCCGGCTCGTTACCGCGGCGGAGGCCCCGGCAGCGTTCGCACGAGACCCGGTTCGTCGGTCGCGGGCGCGAAGTCGATCTGATCGGCGCGGCGTGGCAGCGAGCCAACGCGGAGCAGCGCTGCGAGCTGCTGACGATCGTCGGCGAGGCGGGCGTCGGCAAGTCCAGGCTCGTCGCGGAGGCGTTGGCCGGGATCGACGCGCGAGTCGTTCGCGGCCGCTGCCTTCCCTACGGCGAGGGGATCACCTACTGGCCGGTCGTCGAAGTGCTCAAGCAGCTGGGCGCGCTTCCCTCCGATCCGGCAGCGGCCGCGGCGATCGGTTCCCTGCTGGGCGAGACCGATCGCGGAACCTCGGCGGAGGAGATCGCCTGGGCATTCCGCAAGCTGCTCGAGGAGCAGGCGCCCCTGGTCGTCGTCTTCGACGACATCCAGTGGGGCGAAGCCACCTTCCTCGACCTGGCCGAGGGAGTGGCGCTGCTCACCTCCGGCGCGCCGATCCTGCTCGTCTGCATGGCCAGGCCGGAGCTCCTCGCGCAGCGGGGTGAATGGCCGGCCGTCCTGCGCCTGGAGCCCCTGGCCGAGCCGGACGGTCAACGAGCTCATCGGCGATCTGCCCGTCGAACTGCGGGCGCGGATCACAGCCGCGGCCGGCGGCAACCCGCTCTTCCTCACCGAGCTGCTCGCCATGGCCGGGGAGTCAGACGCGACATCGAGGTCCCGCCCAATCTTCGAGCCGTGCTTGCGGCTCGCCTCGACCAGCTCGACCCGGCCGAGCGAGCCGTGCTCGAACGCGGCGCGGTCGAGGGCGAGATCTTCCACCGCGGCGCCGTCCAGGCGCTCGCTCCCGACGACGAGCAGGTCACGCCCCGGCTGACCGCTCTCGTGCGCCGCGGGCTGATCCGCCCCGAGCGGGCACAGCTCCCGGGCGAGGACGGGTTTCGCTTCCACCACGTCCTGATCCGCGACGCCGCCTACGACGCGCTCCCAAAGGCCACCCGGGCGGAGCTGCACGAGCGTTTCGCCGGCTGGCTGGAGCAACGGGGCGCCGGGCTGGTCGAGCTGGACGAGATCCTCGGCTACCACCTCGAGCAATCCGCCTGCTACAAGCATGAGCTCGGCCAATCCGACCCGGCGCTCGCCGAGCGCGCCGGAAGAGCGCCTCGCCGCAGCCGGCAGGAGAGCGCTCTGGCGCAGCGACGAGGGCGCCGCTGCCCGGCTACTCGAGCGCGCGCTCGAGCTGAACCGCCCCCATCGGCTCGACTTCCACCTCGAGGTCGACCTGGCCGAGGCGCTCTTCAGTGTGGCCCCGGAACGAGCCGCTGCGATCGCCGAGGCCGCCGCCGAGCGGGCACGCGCAGCGGGAGACGAGACCGGCGAGGCGCTCGCGCGCGTCGCCGCCGCGCGCTACCGCTCGGCCGTCGCGGCCGACCCCGCTTACGACGAGCTGGAGGCGCTCGCGCGTGCGACGCTTTTACTGCTCGAAGAGGCTGAGGATCACGCCGGGCTCGTGCATGTGTGGTTGGCGCTGCGTGAGGTTGCGAACGTACGTGGCCGCGGCGAGGACGGCGTGCAGGCGGCCGAGCAGGCGCTCGTCCACGCTCGCCTCGCCGGGCAACACGTCTCACATCTCTTCAGCCTTGCGGTCTACCTCATCAGTGGTCCGCGGCCCGCGGATGAGGCGCTGCGCACGATCGACGCGCTCCTGCCCGAGAATCCGAACCCTTGGGCGCTGGTAATGCGCGCCTGGTTGCTCGCCATGCTCGCCCGCTTCGAGGAAGCAGCGCAGATTGCGCGCGAGGCAGGCGAACGGTGTCGCCAGCTGGCCGGCGATGATTCGGTCAACTGGCTGTTGGGCTCCATCGCGGTGACCGTCGGCGACCACGAGGCTGCAGTAGGGCACCTGCGCCGGCACTGCGACTGGCTCGAGGCGCACGGCCACCGCGGCGTGCTCTCGACCTACGCGCCGACGCTCGCGCGCGAGCTCTGCGCGCTCGGACGCGACGACGAGGCCGAGCCGCTCGCCCGGCTCGGCCGGGAACTGGGAGACGAGCAGGATGTCGCGACGCAGGCGACGTGGCGACAGGCGCAAGCGCTCGTCCACGCGCACCGCGGCGAGCACGCCGAGGCAGAGGCGCTCGCCCGTGAGGCCGTCGCGATCACGGAGCGCACCGACGAGCTTGAACAACCAGGGCGACGCGTTCTGGGACCTCGGCGAGGTGCTTGCCGCCGCAGGACGCACCGAGGAGGCGGCCGAGGCCCTCGAGCAGGCACTCGAGCGCTACGAGCGGAAGAAGAACCTCGCTATGTCCGCGCAGGTGCGGCGAAGGCTGGAGGCGATCCGCGAGAAGATGCCCATATGAGCGAGCACGATCTCCCCGCCTGGAGCCTTCCCTCCGAAGCAGCGCCGAAGATCGCGCTCCAGAGCTCCTGGCCTGCGGCGATCACACATGACTGGGCCTACGGCGACTCGACCGGCGCCGGCGCGCGCGTCTGCATCCTCGACTCAGGCGTCGAGGCCGGCCATCCGCTCGTCGGCGAGGTGCAGAGCGCGGTCGTCGTCACCGCCGGCGAGGACGGCGAGCCGCGGATCGACCCCGACACCGAGGGCGACGTCTGCGGACACGGCACCGCCTGCGCCGGAATCGTCCGTGCGCTCGCGCCCGAGGCCGAGATCCACAGCGTCCGCGTCCTCGGCCCGGGCTATACCGGCAGCGGCAAGAACCTGCTCGCCGGGCTCCGCCACGCGATCGAGCAGGGGTTCGACGTCGTCAACATGAGCCTCTCGACGACGAAGAAGGACCACGCCGCCGTCCTGCACGAGCTCGCGGACACGGCCTACTTCAAGCGGACGGTGCTCGTCGCCTCCGCGCACAACATGCCCGTCGAGAGCTACCCGTGGCGCTTCTCGTCGGTGATCTCCGTCGGCAGCCACATGGAGGAGGATCCGATGGTCCTGTACTACAACCCGAACCCACCCGTGGAGTTCTTCGCGCGCGGCGTCAACGTGGACGTCGCCTGGCTGGGCGGGGAGACGATCACCTGCACCGGGAACAGCTTCGCGACGCCCCACGTCGCCGGGATCTGCGCGCTGATCCGCTCGAAGCACCCGGAGCTGACGCCGTTCGAGCTGAAGAGCCTGCTGCACCTGACCTCACGCAACGTGGCGGACCGGCGATGAGCGGCGACCTGAACGCAGCCGTCGCCGCGGGCGTGCTCGGCTCCGAGGAGCGCTTCCGCGAGCTGCTCCGCTCCGTCGTGGAGGTCGCGCGCGCGATCTTCCGCGCCAGGGCTTCCTCCGTGCTGCTGCTGGACGAGGCCGCGAACGAGCTCGTCTTCGAGGCGGTCGTCGGCGAGGGTGAGGAGACCCTCCTCGGGCAGCGGTTCCCCGCCGGCACCGGCGTCGCGGGCTGGGTGCTCGCCACCCGGACGCCGCTCGTGATCGAGGACGTCGGCCGCGACCCGCGCTTCGCCAAGGACGTCGCCGAGGACACCGGCTACGTGCCGGAGGGGCTGATGGCCGTGCCGCTCCTCTCCGACGAGCGGGCGCTGGGCGTGCTCGAGGTGCTCGACCGCCAGGCCAAGTTCACGCTCGAGGAGATGGAGCTGCTCGGGCTCTTCGCCGCGCAGGCCGCGATCGCGCTCGACCTGCTCCAGCGGGCCCGCGAGGCGGAGGCCGCGCTCGGCGGCGACGGGCGACTCGCCGTGGTCGCCCGGGTCGCAGCGGCGCTCGAAGGCCGGGAAGACGAGGCGGGCGCGCGACTGCTGGCGGCGCTCGAGGAGGTATTGCGCTAGACCACGAAAGAGGCCCGCTCACGCGGGCCTCTTCCAGCGCTCGATTAGCGCGAACTTACTTCCCGCCGTGCCTGCGATGCGCCTCGACGTCGTCGGCGTCGTCGTCGCCGCCGTCGTCCGTCATCTTGCCGCCGTGCCTGCGGTGCGCCTCGACGTCTTCCTTCTCGTCCTGACCCTCTTGCTCAAGATCCTTGCGCTCTTCCTCCGACACGATGGTTCCTCCCTTGGGTCGCTTCCGCGTGTCGCGGTCTTGCCCTACTAGACGGGGAACCGCACGGAAATCTTCCCACGTTCTCTTCACTGATGCGTCGCCAGACTGCGATGCTCGTCCGGATGAGCGGTCTGCGCGCCAAGCTGGCGGAGTCGGCGGCCGCCTTCCGGGGCAATTTCGAGAATCCTCAACTCCGCCGGCTTCAGCTCGCCGGGATCGGGTCGGTGGTGGGACAGTGGGCGTACAGCATCGCCGTCTCCGTGTACGCCTACGAGGCGGGCGGGGCGAAGGCCGTCGCGGTTGTGACCCTCGTCCGGACGATTCCAGCAGCGGTCGCTGCACCGTTCTTGTCGACGCTCGCCGACCGGCTCCCGCGGATTCCGGTCATGTCCGCAAGCAGCCTCGGCAGCGCCATTGCAGTCGCGCGCCGCCGGCGTAGTCGTCCTCTCGGACGGACCGTCATGGGCCGTCTACGCGTTGGCCGGCGTGTCGTCGATCCTCGGCACCCTGTTCCTGCCGGCGGAGTCGGCGCTCCTTCCTGATCTCGCGCGCGATCCCGAAGAGCTGACCGCCGCCAACGTCACCCGCAGCACGATCGAAAGCGTCGGCAGCTTTGTCGGCCCGGCGATCGGTGGCTTCCTGCTCGCCGCGACGAGCGCCGGCGTCGTCTTCATCGCGGCGGCCGCGACGTTCGTCTGGGAAGCCGCGATCGTCTCGCTGATCCGGCCGCTGGCGAAGGGATCGGTCGACGTCGACGAAGAGCCCTCGCCTGAGGGCATGTTGCGGAGCACGGTTGCCGGCTTCAAGGCGATCGCGATCGAGCGCCGCCTCCGGCTCGTGATCGCGCTCTACTCGGCGCAGACGGTGCTCGCAGGCGCGCTGGGCGTGCTCGTCGTCGTCACCGCGCTCGACCTGCTCGACTCGGGGGAATCGGGAGTCGGGCTGCTGAACGCGGCCTCCGGGATCGGCGGAATCGTGGGCGCGCTGGCCGCATTCGCCCTGATCGGCCGTAAACGACTCGCCTCCGACTTCGGGCTCGGGATCGTACTCTGGGGGGCGCCGCTCGCCGTGATCGGTGCCTGGCCCAACACGGCGGTCGCATTGCTGGCGTTCGGCATTCTGGGGTTGGGGAACACCCTCGTCGACGTCGCGGGCCTGACGTTGCTCCAGCGCACGGCGCCGCCGGCCGTGATCGGCCGCGTCTTCGGCGTGCTCGAGATGATGCTCGTCGGGTCAATCGGCCTCGGCGCTGCGCTGGCCCCGCTCCTGATCAACTGGATCGGGATCCGCTGGGCGCTCGTCGTCACGGGTGCGTTCCTGCCCGTGCTCGCAGCTCTCACCTGGCGGAAGCTGCGTCCAGATCGACGCGGAGTCGGAGCCGCCGACCGAAGCGCTTCGGCTCCTCCGCGCCGATCCCGATCTTCGCGCCGCTGCCGGCTCCCGACGCTCGAGCGGCTCGCCTCGCAGCTCGAGCCGGTCGAGGTGTCCTTCGGAACCGAGGTGATCCGCCAGGGCGACCCGGGCGACCGCTTCTACGTGATCGAATCGGGCCGGTTCGAGGTGACCGTGGACGGGACTCCGACGGCCGAGCTCGGCCCCGGCGACTTCTTCGGCGAGATCGCGCTCCTTCGAAACGTGCCGCGGACGGCGAGCGTGAAGGCCCTCACCGACGGGAAGCTGCAGGCGCTTGGACGACACGCGTTCCTGGACGCCGTCGCGGGCCATGCGCCGAGCGCGCGCGCCGCCGACGCGGTGGTCGGTGCGCGGTTGGATGCCGCCCGCGTGGAATGATCGAGGTGTGAGCGACCCGAGGATCGAGGCCTACGCGCGCCTGCTCGTCGACTGCATCGACCCCGAGCCGGGGTGGCAGGTGCTCGTCCGCTCGCAGCCGCGCGGGCGGCCGCTCGTCGAGGAAGTGTGCCGGGAGCTCGGCCGCCGGCACGTGCGCGCGCTCGTCCGCCTCATGTTCGACTCCGTCGGCGGCGTGTTCGTGCGCGAGGCTCCGCTCGAGCTCCTGGGCCGGCTCAGCGAGATCGAGCGCCACGAAGTCGACACCGCGAACTCGTACATGGCGCTGATCGCGCCCGAGAACACGCGGGAGGGCAGCGACGTTCCGGCCGAGCGCGCGGGGATCCGTCAGGCCGCGCTGCGGACTGCGCACGAGCCCTACCTGCGGGGCGAGAAGCCCTGGGTCGGCTGCTACTTCCCGACCGAGGCCGCCGCCCAGGACGCGGGCATGACGCTGCCCCAGTTCGAGACGTTTCTCTACGGCGCCGTCCTGATCGACTGGAAGGCGCTCGGCGAACGGATGGAGAAGATCGCCGAGCGGTTCGACGCCGCCGAGACCGTCCGGATCGTCGGCGAGGGCACCGACCTGACCTTCAGCCTCGCCGGCCGCGAGGGCATGGTCGACGCCCTCGGCGCGAACATGCCCGGCGGCGAGATCTTCTACTCGCCCATCGAGGACTCGGCCGAAGGGGTCATCAGCTATTCGGAGTACCCCGCCTGCTACATCGGCCATGAGGTCAACGGCGTGCGCTTCCGCTTCGAGGGCGGGCGCATCGTCGAGGCATCCGCAACCTCCAACGAGGAGTTCCTGCTCGGCACCCTCGACACCGACGAGGGCGCCCGGCGGCTCGGCGAGTTCGGGATCGGCTGCAACCCGGGTATCCAGCGGCACATGAAGAACACGCTCTTCGACGAGAAGATCGAGGGCACGATCCACCTCGCGATCGGGACCGGCTTCCCGCAGCTCGGCGGGCAGAACAGGAGCGCGATCCACTGGGACATGGTCAAGGAGCTCCGGAACGGCGGCCGGATCGAGCTCGACGGCAAGGTCGTCCAGGAGAACGGGCGATGGCTGTAGAGCCGCGCGTGGCGGAATACGCCGAGCTGCTCGTCGGGCGGTGCCTGGACGTGCAGCCCGGGTGGCAGGTGCTGATCCGCTCGCAGCCGGCGGCGCGGCCGGTGCTCGAGGAGATGATGCGACTGATCGCCGGGCGGGGCGCCTTCCCCCTCCTGCGGTTGAACTACTCGCTCTGGCCGACGGACGAGCCCTGGGCCGAGACGGCGCCGGCCGAGCTCGTCGGCGAGCTCTCGGAGATCGACCTGTTCGCGAGCGAGCACATGGACGCGCGCGTGACGATGGAGGCGCCGGACAACACGCGCGGCGTCTCCGCGTTGCCGCCCGAACGCCGTGCGCTGGTCAGGAAAGGCTCGGCGCCGTTCTTCCGGCGCACGATGGCGCACGAGATCCCGTGGGTCAGCTGCCAGTTCCCCACGCCGGCGCTCGCACAGGAGGCCGGGATGTCGGTGGCCGAGTTCGAGCGTTTCTTCTACGGGGCGGTGCTGCGCGACTGGGACGCCGAGGAGGAGCGGATGAACCGGCTGCTCGAGCGGTTCGACGCGGCGGACATCGTGCGCATCGTCGGCGAGGACACCGACCTGACGCTCTCGATCGCGGAACGCGACGGCGAAGTGGACGAGGGGAAGGTGAACATGCCCGGCGGGGAGTTCTTCTTCGCGCCGGTGGAGGACTCGGCCGAGGGGACGATTCTCTTCGACCTGCCGACGGACTTCGAGGGCGGCGCGGTCGACCGCATCCGCCTGCGCTTCAGCAAGGGCCGCGCCGAGGAGGCGCGAGCCGAGCGGGGCGAGGAGACGCTGCTCGCCGCGCTCGCGATCGACGACGGCGCGCGGTTTGTCGGCGAGCTCGGGATCGGCTGCAACGAGGGGATCACCCAGCCGGCCCGCAACATCCTCTTCGACGAGAAGATGGCCGGGACGATCCACATGGCGATGGGCGCGAGCTACCCGCACGTCGGCGGCAAGAACAAGAGCTCACTGCACTGGGACCTGGTCAAGGACCTGCGCAACGGCGGCCGGATCGAGCTGGACGGCGAGGTCGTCCAGGAGAACGGGACCTGGCTGATCTAGACTCGCCGGCGTTCGCGCGGACGAGGGTCGCGCTTGCGACCGCCGCCGAGATCCCCGACGGCGACGAGGACTTTCCGGCGTTGACCGCGGCCCTGGCGGAGCTCGGGGTCGATGCTGAGCCGGCTGTCTGGGACGCCGACGTGGAGTGGGCGCGCTTCGACCTCGTCGTCCTCCGCTCCACCTGGGATTACGCCGAGCGGCGCGACGCCTTTCTCGCGTGGGCGCGGTCGCTTCCGCGCGTCCTCAACCCGCTGACCGTGCTCGAGTGGAACACCGACAAGGAGCGCTACCTGACGGATCTGGCGGCGGCCGGCGTGCCGATCGTCCCGACCGGCTTCGTGGCGCCGGGTGAGGCGCTCCACGCACCGGCTGGGCCGTTCGTGGTCAAGCCCGCGATCTCGGCCGGTGGGCGCAGCTCGGCGCGGTTCGAGGCCGGCGAGGACGAGGCGGCGCGCTCGCTCGTCGCGCGGATCCACGCCGACGGGCGGACGGCGATGGTTCAGCCCTACCTTGGCGATGTCGAGGAGACCGATCTCGTCTTCATCGACGGCGCCTACTCGCACGCGCTGCACCGTCGCGTTCCTCTTCCGGCCGCGGGCGACCGTGAGGTCTTTTACCTGGACGAGGAGCTTCGCCCCGCACAGGCGGGCGAGCAGGAGCGCGCGGTCGCGGAGGCCGCGCTGGCCGCGGCCCCGGGCGAGCTGCTCTACGGCCGGGTAGACCTCGTCGACGGCGTCGTGCTCGAGCTCGAGGTCGCGGAGCCGTCGCTCTATCTGGCGTTCGGCCCGGGCGCCGCGGAGCGCTTCGCCCGCGCAATCGTCGGTTGCCTGGGCAGGGGTAGCCTGTAGGCGGATGAACGTCCGCGACACACTCGGTCGCCCGTTGCGCGACCTGCGCATCTCGGTCACCGACCGGTGCAACTTCCGCTGCGTCTACTGCATGCCGAAGGAGGTCTTCGGGCGCGACTACGCGTTCCTCGATCGGCGTGAGCTGCTGACGTTCGAGGAGATCGAGCGGCTGGCGCGCGTCTTCGTCGCCCACGGGGTCGAGAAGATCCGGATCACCGGCGGCGAGCCGCTCGTGCGCCGCGACCTCGAGCGCCTGATCGAGCAGCTGACGGCGATCGAGGGCCTCGACCTGACGCTGACCACGAACGGCTCGCTGCTCCCGCAGAAGGCCGCGCTCCTCCGCGACGCCGGGCTGCGGCGCGTGACGGTCAGCCTCGACTCGCTCGACGACGAGACCTTCCAGGCGATGAACGACGTCGACTTCCCCGTCGAGCGCGTGCTCGAGGGCATCGACGCAGCTGCGGCCGCCGGGCTGCCGGTGAAGGTGAACATGGTCGTCAAGCGCGGCCTCAACGAGCACGCGATCCTGCCGATGGCGCGCGAGTTCCGCGCCCGCGGCCACATCCTCAGGTTCATCGAGTACATGGACGTCGGCCACACGAACGGCTGGCGGATGGACGACGTCGTCCCCGCCGCGGAGATCGTCGAGACGATCGGCGCCGAGCTCCCGCTCGAGCCGCTCGAGCCGAACTACACCGGCGAGGTCGCGCGACGCTGGCGGTACGAGGACGGGAGCGGCGAGATCGGCGTGATCGCCTCGGTGACGCAGCCGTTCTGCGGCGACTGCACCCGCGCCCGCCTCTCGGCCGAGGGCCGCCTGTACACCTGCCTGTTCGCGCTGAAGGGACACGATCTGCGCGCACTCCTCCGCGGCGGCGCGACGGACGAAGAGCTCCACGAGGCGATCGGGCGCGTCTGGGCGCGCCGCGGCGGACCGGTACTCGGAGCTTCGCACCGCCAAGACCGCCGACCTGCCCAAGGTCGAGATGAGCTACATCGGCGGATGAGATCGCGCCCCTTCGACCGGTCGTTTAGAATCGCGCAAGCCCACCAGGGGCGCACTTCCATGACCGCGATCGTCGCAGCAGGCCGCAGACATCTACCGAGGGGCTGGCTCGACCTCGGGCGCCAGCTTGCGATCTGGTTCGGGTTCCTCGCGCTCTACCAGGTCGCCCGTGGCGTGGCCGACCGCAATCCGACGCGGGCCTTCGAGAACGGGCTCGGCGTGATCAACATCGAGGAGCGCGTGGGCGACCTGTTCGAGGTCACGCTCGCGAACCTGATCACGGGCTCGCACTTCCTGACTTTCGTCGTCTCGTGGACGTACTGGAACTCCGAGTTCACGGTCGTCGGGCTGACGCTGCTCTTCGTCTACGTGCGCCGCTACACCTACTTCCACCGGTTCCGGAACTGGATCCTGCTCGCGAACACGATCGGCCTGGTCGGCTACGTAGCGCTGCCGACGGCCCCGCCGCGGATGTTCCCGACGTTCGGCTTCCCCGACACGCTCGCCGAGTTCGGCGGGCTCAACCACGGCAGCGGCCTGATCCAGCTCGCCTCGAACCCGTACGCAGCGATGCCGAGCCTGCACGCGGCCGACGCGCTGATCGTCGGGCTGAGCATGTTCCTCGTCTGTCGGCGGTGGTGGTCGAAGACGATCTGGCTGCTCTGGCCGGCGTGGGTCTGGTTCGCGGTCATGGCGACCGGTAACCACTTCTGGCTCGACATCCTCGCCGGGATCGTCGTCGCAGGGATCGCGGGCGCCGTGATCTACCGGCGACCGCTGTGGCGGCGCCTCCGCCCGGCCACGGCGACGGCACCGGCCTGAGGTCGAGCGGCACGAGCGTCAAGGCCACCTATACGGACGGCGCGCGCCGCCTCGCCTCGCAGTCGATCTCGGGTCTCGCGCGTACCCGGCTGACGCCCTCGATGCTGACGCTCGCGGGCGTCACGCTCTGCGCGCTCGCCTCCGTGCTCGTCTACTTCGAGTACGAGAACGAGTGGTTCTTCTTCTGGGCCGGTTCGATCGTGTTCGCGATCGGCTCGATCCTCGACATCCTCGACGGCGCACTCGCCCGCGCCGGCGGCAAGGCGACGGTCTTCGGGGCGTTCCTCGACTCGACGCTGGACCGGGTCGGGGAGGCGTTCATGCTCGGGGCGATCTCGGTGGCGTTCGTCCGCGACGGGAACGAGACGGCGTTCCTGTTCACCTTCGCGGCGATGGTCGCGTCGTTCCTCGTCTCGTACACGCGCTCGAAGGCAGAGACGCTCGGCCTCAAGGGGGACGTCGGAATCGGCTCCCGCGCCGAGCGGGTGGTGGTGATCTGCCTCGGCCTGGCGGTCGCTCCGTGGGGCGGTCTGCAGTGGGCGATCTACCTGCTCGCCGCAACGGCGTGGATCACCGTCGGGCAGCGCATCTGGTCGGTGCGGACGCAGCTCGCAGCGTCAGACCTAGGCTGATATGCTGCTAGCACTCCTGTGCTAGCACGAAAGAGCGTATTCGTCCGGATGCCGCGCGAGCTCAAGCGCCGGCTGGCCGACGAGGTCGAAGCAAGCGGCCGCAGCGTCAACGACGTCGCCGTCGGTCACCTTGCCGCCAGCCTCGCCGTCGCACTTCGAGCCGAGCGGACGCGCCGGGAGCGCTCCACGCGAGGGCGGGTCGGTGTTGCTGAGGATGCCGCCCGAGCTGAAGGAGCGCCTCGTCAGGCGCGCCGCCGAGCGCAGGCAGACCGTGAACGAGCTGATCGTCGGGACGCTCTCCGAGCGGCTCGGCCTGAACGGAAAGGAAGCAATGGCTTCGAACAACGGCAAGTACGAACGGCAAAGCCCGCTCGGACAAGAAGGTCCGCGTGGCGATCATCGGCGTCGGCAACTGCGCCAACTCGCTGCTCCAGGGCATCGAGTACTACAAGAACGCAAGCCCGGAGGACTCCGTGCCCGGCCTGATGCACGTCGACCTCGGTGGCTATCACATCAGCGATATCGAGTTCGTCGCCGCCTTCGACGTCGTCAAGGGCAAGGTCGGCGTCGATCTCGCCGACGCGATCTGGGCGCATCCGAACGACACGATCAAGTTCGCCGACGTCCCCAAGACCGGCGTGAAGGTCTCCCGCGGGATGACCCTCGACGGGATCGGCAAGTACCTCGCCGAGGTCGTCGAGAAGGCGCCCGGCGAGACCGACGACGTCGTCGGGATCCTCAAGGACCGCAACGTCGACGTCGTCGTCAACTACCTCCCGGTCGGCTCGGAGGACGCGACCAAGTGGTACGTCGAGCAGATCCTCAACGCCGGCTGCGCGATGGTGAACTGCATGCCCGTCTTCATCGCGCGCGAGGCGTACTGGCAGCGCCGCTTCGAGGAGGCCGGCGTCCCGATCATCGGCGACGACATCAAGTCGCAGGTCGGCGCGACGATCTCGCATCGCGTGCTGACCACGCTGTTCCAGGACCGCGGCGTCCACCTCGACCGGACGATGCAGCTGAACGTCGGCGGCAACTCCGACTTCCGGAACATGCTGGAGCGCGACCGCCTCGAGTCGAAGAAGATCTCGAAGACGAACGCGGTCACGTCGATGCTCGACTACGACATCGGCGAGGACAACGTCCACGTCGGTCCGTCGGACTACGTGCCGTGGCTGACCGACCGCAAGTGGGCCTACATCCGCATGGAGGGCAAGGCCTTCGGCGACGTGCCGCTGAACGTCGAGCTGAAGCTCGAGGTCTGGGACTCGCCGAACTCGGCCGGGATCGTGATCGACGCCGTCCGGCTCGCGAAGCTGGCGCTGAACAACGGCGTCGCCGGCGCGCTGGAGGCGCCGAGCTCCTACCTGATGAAGTCGCCGCCGGTGCAGATCCGCGACGACGAGGCGCGCGAGAACACCGAGCGCTTCATCAAGCAGCACACGCGGACGCCTGCAAAGGTCACCGCGAAGGCCTGAGGGCCCGTACTCCAGGGGCAGACCCTCGAAGGAGGGTCTGCCCCTGAACTAACCTCTCGGCGATGAGGATCTGCCTCGTCACGCCGTTCTCCTGGTCGGTGCCGCACGAGGTCAACGACCACGTCGCCGGTGTCGCCGCCGAGCTGCGCAAGCTCGGGCACCGCGTGACCGTGCTCGCTCCGTCGGGCAGGGCCGCCGATCTGCGCGAGGGACGGCGCTCGCTCGCGGACGGCGCCGACGCCGACCTGATCGCGCTCGGCCCGTCGGTCCCGATCTCGCGCCGCACCAGCATGGGCGTCCCCGTCGGGTCCCGCGCAAGCCTGACGATCGCGCTCACCCGCGGCAGCTATGACGTCGTTCACGGCTTCGAGCCCGGGCTGCCGAGCCTCTCGTACCTCGCCCTCAGGCACGCGCGCACGATCTCGGTCGCGAGCTTCTTCTCGCCCGAGCGCCTCGGGTATCCGCCGGGGAAGGCGCAGCGAGAGCGGCTGCTCGGGCGAATCGACGCGCTCGTCGCCTCCTCGCCGGAGGTCGCGGACGCGGCCGCCGAGCGCTTTCCCGGCGATTTCCGCGTTCTCTCGCCCGGCGTCGACACGAAGCTCTTCCACGCGGGCCGGAAGCGGCGGCTGATCGTGCTCGAGTGGCGCGGCCTCGAGCGCCAGCTCGCCCGCAGTGTGATCCGGATGCTCGACGAGCTGCCCGGCTGGGAGCTCGTCGTGCTCCGCACGCGGCCGTTCTCCGGGCGGCCGTACGTCCCGCGCCGGCTCGCCCGCCGCGTCCATTCGCGGCTCGCGCGGAGCCCTGCCGAGCGCGCGCGGCTGCTCGCCGAGGCCTCGATCTTCGTTCCGGCCCTCGAAGGCAGTGCGCGGCTCGCCCTGGAGGCCGACGCCGCGGGCGCCGCCTCGGCCACGCCGCCCCACCGCGAGGAGCAGCCCGAGCTCGTCGGCGCCGCGGTCGCACGGCTCGCCGAGAACGCCGCCGCCCGAACGCGCGAGAGCGAGACGTCGCGCCGCCGGGCCGAGGAGAACAGCTTCGCCGCCGTCGCCGCCGAGCTGGACGGCCTCTACCGCGCCCTCGCCCGCCGCCGGCGCAATGCCCGCCGCGACGGCGACCCGCTTTCGGGCCGCCCCTGGATCCTCTGCGACCTGCACATGCACACCGAGTGGTCGCACGACTGCTCGATCGCAGTGCCCGACCTGCTCGACCACGCCGAGGCGATCGGACTGGGCGCGATCGCCGTCACCGACCACAACCGCTTCGGCGGCGCCCAGGAGGCGGTCGAGCAGGCGCGCGGCCGCAAGCTGACCGTGATCCCCGCCGAGGAGGTGAAGACCGACGGCCAGGGAGAGGTGATCGGGTTGTTCCTCGAGGAGGAGATCCCGCGTGGGCTCTCCTTCGCCGACACGATCGCCGCGATCAGGGCGCAGGGTGGGCTCGTCTACCTCCCCCACCCCTTCGACCGGATGCACTCGATCCCGTCGCCGCGAACGCTGCACCGCCACCTCGCCGACATCGACGTCTTCGAGGTCTACAACGCGCGGCTCCTGCGCGAGTCCTTCAACGCCGAGGCGCTCCGCTTCGCGCGCAAGTACGACCTGACGATGGGCGCCGGCTCCGACGCGCACGTCCTCCAGGGAGTCGGCACCGGGGCCGTGCGGATGCGGGCCTTCAACGGCCCGGAGGAGTTCCTGGTCAGCCTCAACGGGGCAGAGATCCTCCGGCGGCCGAAGTCGCTCATGTACCTCCAGGGCCTGAAGTGGGTCGCCCAGGCCAAGGAAAGGGTCCGCTAGAGGAGAAAGAGTCCGTGCCCCCTGTGAGCACCGTGCCGGCCGACGAGATCCACGAGAAGTACCTCCGCAAGGCGATCACCGAGATCAACGAGCTCGGAGACGAGATCGCCAAGGCGGCCGGCGGAGCCGCGGTCCCGGTCCTGGGGTCCGGCCACCCCCTCGCCGACGTCTTCCTGCTCAAGCACTCTCCGCTCGCGTCCGAGGCACAGGAGGGCGTCGCCTTCTACGGGCGCGCGGGGCAGGCGATCCTCAAGTCGCTCCAGCGGCTGCGCGTCGACCCGATGGCCGTCTACGGCACGAACTGCGTCAAGCTTGCCGGCGGCGCCGCCGACGACGAGGCGCGCGGCTGGCTGACCCGCGAGCTGCACATCGTCCAGCCGAAGCTGATCGTGGTGATGGGCGAGGACGCGCTCGCGTTCCTGAACGACCTCCAGTTCCCGCTCGCGCAGCCCGTCGACACGAAACTCGGCGAGCTCCAGCAGTTCACCCCGACGGTGCAGGCGCTCGTCGTCCCCGACATCGACACCTCGCTCGACGAGCAACCCGCGAAGACCGCGTTCTGGAACGCGTTCAAGGTGCTCGGCTCCTGGTGGGCGGAGCTGCCTCCCTACTAAAGTCTCCTCGCGGCGCCGCGTTCGTCGCGCTCGCGGCCGGACTGACCGCCTGGTACTACGCGGTCGACTCGCTGCCCGCGCTGTCGGACTGGTGGGCCGTCGTCCTCCTCGGGTGCGTCCTGATCCCCGCGGTCTTCTCGTTCGACCTGATCGTACTGCCGCTCTCGAAGGCGAAAGGGCTCTTTCCGCTCTCCGTCGCGCTCGGCGTGCTCGCCGTGCTGGCGACGCTCGCCGATCTCGAAGTGCTCGCGAACTTCGCCAAGCTGGCTGCGGTGACGTTCTTCGCCTTCTGGTTCCTCCGCTTCTTCGAGGAGCTCGTCCTGCTCGTGATCGTCGCGTTGATCATCCCCTGGGTCGACGCCTACTCGGTCTTCCGCGGGCCGACCGGCCACATCGTCTCCAAGCACCCGCACGTGTTCACGAACCTGAGCTTCGCCTTCCCGCTGCCCGGACGGGCAGACGGCCCGGCTCGGGCTGCCCGACCTGCTCTTCTTCGCGCTCTTCCTCGCCGCCGCCTACCGGTTCCGGCTACGCGTCGGCTGGACCTGGTTCGGGATGGTCGCGTTCCTCGGCGGCACCGTCGCGCTCGCGCAGTGGACGACGCTGAGCGGCCTACCGGCGCTGCCCGCGATCTCGCTCGGGTTCCTGCTCCCGAACGTCGACCTGCTCTGGGTCAACGCGCGGCGCTGGCCGCGCCTGACCTAGCCGGTCGCGCCGCGGCAGTTCTTCTGCACCCAGGCCGAGATGTGCGCCGAGGCGGCGGTGAGCTTGGCCTGGTCGATCTCGGTCGAGAGCTTCTGAAGCTTCGCGAGCGTCGCCGCATTGGGTGTGCCGCTCAGCTTTACGCCCTCGAGCGCGTCGGCGATCTTCGTCATGTACTGCGCGAGGACCTGGAAGTCCGGTCGGATGTCCGCCGGTGTCTTGTCGGCGAATTCCTTCAGGAGCTGTGCCTCCTTCTTCAGGTCCTGTGCGTTCGCGGCGCCCGTGAAGGCGGACGAGAACTTCTGGCCGAGGTCGGCGAGGCCCTTGCAGTTCTTGGCCGAGGCCACCGTGGACGTGGGCGTCGTCGTCGGATTCGACGTCGTTTTCGGAGTCGTGGCCTGGGTCGTCACCGGCTCGGTCGTCGTCGCCTCGACGGTCGAGAACCCGGCTGCGCGCGTGGTCGTCGACGCAGATTCCTTGCTGCCGCCGCAGCCCGCGAGGGCAAAGCCGATCGCGGCCAGCGGAATCAGGAGGAGCAGAGCCCTGCGCACGACCGCGACCCTATCAGGCGGCCACGGACGGCACGACCTCGGCGCCGATCAGCTCCACCATCTCGACGTCCTCATGGACGAGATGCTGGAGGTAGACGCGCCCGACGCCGACCCGGGCGTACTCGCCGATCCGCGCGACCACCTCGTCGACCGTGCCCGTGATCGTCCCGGCGCTCCCGAGGAAGTCGTCGAGCTCGAGGCCTGTTCGCTCCGCGACCGCACGACCGCGCCGCTCCACCTCCGCGCGGTCTCGGCCCACGACGCAGCCGGTCATCAGAGAGAACAGGATCGGCTCGCGACCAGCGGCGCGGCACGCGGCGTCGACCCGCTCCTTCCGCTCGGCGCAGTCCTCGACCGAGGCGAACACGGTGTTGTACTCGTCGGCATAGTGCGCGCCGAGGCGGCAGCTGCGTGGCCCGGCGGTGCCGCCGACGATCAGCGGCGGGCCCGACTGCTGCACCGGCCGCGGCGTGAGCTCCGCCCACTGCCGCCTGACGTGTTCGAGCTGCTGCTCGAGCTCGCCCATCCGTTCGGGCAGGTCGGGGAACGGGAAGCCGAACGCCTCGTGCTCGCGCTCGTTCCAGCCGGCGCCGAGCCCGAGCTCGACGCGACCGCCGGAGACGTGGTCTACAGTCGCGACCACCTTCGCGAGCTCGCCGGCCCGGCGAAAGGTGACCGGCGAGACGAGCGTCCCGAGCCGGAGGCGCTCGGTCACGGCAGCAAGCGCGGAGATCGTCGCCCAGGCATCCAACGCGACGCGCGTCGGATCCTGGAAGACGGACTGGTAGTGGTCGGAGCGGAAGAGCGATTCGATCCCGCTCTCCTCGCAGGCGCGGGCAAGCGCCAGCCAGTGCTCCCAGGAGACGCCCTCCTGGCCCTCGATCATCAGCGCGACGCGCATTGCCCACCGGGGACAGGCCTCAGGCCTGTCCGTGCCTGTTCGAGCAGCGTCACCGACTCGACGTGCGGCGTGTGCGGAAACATGTCGACCGGCTTGACGCGCTGGAGCGTGTAGCCCCACTCCTCGACGAGGTCCTTCACGTTCCCGGCGAGCGTGGTCGGGTTGCAGGAGACGTAGACGATCTTCGGCGCCTCGAGCCGCGCGAGCCGGCGCAGCGCCTTCCCCGAGAGCCCCGCGCGCGGCGGATCGACGACCGCCACGTCCGGCTTCCCGGCGCGGTGGGCGAGGTCCTCCAGCGACGCGCCGACTTCGCCCGCGAAGAACGCCGCATTCGTGATCCCGTTCAGCCCGGCGTTCTCGATTGCGCAGGCGACCGATTCCTCGTTCGCCTCCAGCCCCCACACCGTCAGGACACGCGAGGACATCGCGAGACCGATCGTCCCGGTGCCGCAGTAGAGGTCGTAGACCGTCTCGCCCCCGGCGAGGCCCGCGAACTCGATCGCCAGGTCGTACAGCCGCTCCGCCATCGCGGTGTTCGTCTGCATGAACGCGTTCGGCCGCACGCGGAAACGCAAACCGAGGATCCGCTCCTCGATCCCCTCCTCGCCCCAGAGCAGGTTGGTCGGCAGGTTGGTCACCTCTGCCGGCGAGTCGTTCACCGCCCAGTGGATCGAGCGCACCTCGGGGAACTCCCGCAGCGCCGCGACGAGCCGGTCCGCGCCCTGGAGGTCGCCCGGCGCGGTCACGAGCTGCACCAGCGCCTGGCCCGTGTTCCGCCCCTCCCGCACGACGAGGTGCCGCAGATAGCCGGTGTGCGCCTCCTGGTCGAACGGCGGCAGGCCTTCCTCCTGGGCCCAGTCGCGCACAGCCTCTCGAATCGAGTTCCCGAGGTCGGTCGTGAGCCAGCAGCGGTCGACCTCGAGCACCTCGTCCCACCGCCCGGCGCGATGGAACCCGAGCGCCGCACCGCGCGGCGTCGCCGTGAACGAGTACTCGAGCTTGTTCCTGTAGTGGAACTGCTCCTCGGCCGGGAGGATCGGCTCGAGCGGCGGCTCGGCGATCCGGCCGATCCGCCGCAGCGCGTCACCGACCTGCGCCTCCTTCGCGGCGATCTGGGCCTCGTAGCGGAGATCCTGGAAGCGGCAGCCGCCGCACCCTTCGTAGTAGTGCTTGCACGGCGCGTCCGTGCGCTCCGCGCTGGGGACGAGCACCTCCGTCGCGGTCGCCTCGGCGAACCCGCGCTTCACCTTGGTCACCTCGGCGCGAACGGTGTCGCCGGGCAGCCCCCGGCGAACGAAGACGACGAAGCCGTTCAGCCGGGCAACGCCGTTGCCGCCGTAGGCGAGGGAGTCGATTTGGAGCTCGAGCTCGTCGCCCCGTGAGACGGGAGCCGCCACGCCGGCTAGCTCAGCGTCGTGACGAAGATCTGCCGGTCGCGCGGCCCGTCGAACTCGCAGAAGAAGATTCCCTGCCAGCGGCCGAGGCCGAGCTTGCCCTCGTCCAGGGGGACGAGCACCTGCGGGCCGATCAGCGAGCCGCGCACGTGCGAGGGCGCGTTCGGGCCGTCCGGGTCCTCGACGTGCTGCCAGGGCCAGCCGTCGTCGACGATCTTCTGGAGCGCGGCCTCGAGGTCGCGCGCGACCAGAGGGTCGGCGCCCTCGTTGATCGTCACGCCTGCGGTCGTGTGCGGGACGTAGACGAGCGCGGCCGCGGCGCCGTTCGCTCCGTCCAACGCCGCCTGCACCTGCTCCGTGATGTCGACCAGCTGGGTCTTCCGCTCGGTCTTGAGGCTGATTCGCTGCACCCGGGTATCCTAGGCGACCCCGGATGGCCGACGTCCTCTCCCAGCTCGAGCTGGACAACTACCGCGAGCAGGCGGACCGCTTCATCGCCGCGATCGACGAGGAGTACTACCTCCACTACGCGGGCCTGAAGGACACGCTCGAGCTCGAGCCGATCTACGAGCGGTTCGCCGAGCTGACCGGTCTCGAGCAGGCCAACCGGATCGGCGCGGCCGTGAACGGCGACCGCCGCATCCGCGAGCTCTGGCGCTTCGCGTGCCAGGGCTACCTGGGGAACCTGACCCGTGAGCACGAGGAGCGGACCGCTCAGATCGAGGCCGACCTGACCGCGACCGTCGACGGCGAGGAGATCCCCTACAGGATGCTCCGCCCGACGATCGCGAACGAGGCCGACCGCGAAAAGCGGCAGCGGCTCGAGCACGCCCGCAACGCGCTGACCGAGGAGCACCTGCTGCCGCTCCAACTGGACGCGGTCGGCATCGAGCAGGCGGCAGTGCGCGAGCTCGGCGCGCCGAACTACGCGGAGCTCCACCGACGGCTCGGGTTCCAGCTCGACGAGCTGGCCGAGCGCGCCCGCGCATTCCTCCAGCAGACGGAGCCGATGTTCGAGCAGGCGGCCGACCGGCTCTTCCGGGAGCGGGTCGGCGTCGGCCTCGCGGAGGCGAAGCGCTGGGACGTGGCGCGGCTCTTCCGCGCGCCCGAGTGGGACACGGCCTTCCCCGGAGACCGGATGCTCCCCGCGCTCGAGGCGACGCTCGCCGACCTCGGCATCGATCTCCACGCCCAGGAGAACGTCGAGCTCGACGTCGAGAAGCGTGAGAAGAAGACGCCGCGCGCCTTCTGCGCGCCGATCGAGGTGCCGCAGCGGGTCGTGCTCGTGATCCAGCCGATCGGCGGCGTCGACGACTGGCGTGCCCTCTTCCACGAGGCCGGCCACACGGAGCACTACGCACACACGAACGCCGACCTGGCGGTCGAGGACCGCAGGCTCGGGGACTTCGCAGTCACCGAGGGGTGGGCGATGTTGATGGAGCACCTCGTCCAGGACGCCGCCTGGCTCAACCGCCGACTCGACGTGCCCCGCCCGGGCGAGTTCGTCGCCGAGGGCGCGACCTCGCTGCTCTACCTCGTCCGCCGCTACTGCGCGAAGCTGCTCTACGAGATCGAGCTGCACGAGGCCGAGGACCCCGTCCCGCTGAAGAAGCGATACGTCGAGCTCCTCGCCGACGCCCTGAAGATCGAGCCGAGCGAGACCGACTACCTCGCCGACGTCGACGCCGGCTTCTACGTCACCGATTACGTGCGCGCGTGGGCGTTCGAGGCGCAGCTGGAGCGGTTCTTCCGCGAGAAGTTCGGCTCGACGTGGTTCGCGCAGCGCAGCGCCGGCTCGCTGCTGCGCGAGCTCTGGGGAGAGGGCCAGCGGCTGACCGCGGACGAGCTGCTGAAGGAGCTGACCTCGGCCGAGATCGAGCTCGAGGCGGTCTCCGAGCACGTGCGAGACGCACTCGCAGGCGCGTAGCCCGGACAGGGCCGAATAGGACCATTTTGATATCATGCGCGCGTGGCCAACTTTCACCTGCGCGACATTCCCGAACCGACGTACAGACGGCTCCAGGGGCGTGCGAAGAAGGCCGGCCGCTCGGTCAACAAGGAGTTGCTCGCGATCGTCGAGAAGGAGCTCGCCCGAGCCACGCCGGAGGAGCTCGATGCCGAGCTCGACCGTCTCCGGCGGACAATCCGGCTTTCGCCTGATGCGCCAAAGCCGGAGGATCTGATCCGCGAGGCGCGGGATTCGCGCTAGGGCCGCCGTCTTCGACGCGAGCGCGATTCTGCGCGGCGTGTTCGGCGACACCGACGCTCGGGCGCTGGCGAGGACTGCGCTCCACGGGCGTGCAGAGGTTCGCGTCCCCGATCTCGTATACGCAGAGGTCGTGCATGCGGTCGCCCGCTACGTTCGGGCCGGCCGCCTGCCTGATACGCGCGCGGACGCGACGCTCGGCTACGTCAGACGGTTACCGCTCGTGTCCGAACGCTGTGAAGCTCTCGCGCTCGACGCCCTGTCGCTTGCGGTCGACCGCGGCGTCTCGGGCTACGACGCGATGTACCTCGCGCTGGCGGAGGCGACCGACGCGGTGCTCGTCACGGCGGACCGGCGGCTCGCCGCTGCGGCGACCCGCTCGGAGCTCCTGGACTAGAGCGCACCGCCGGCGGCAGGCGGCGCCGACGGGTCGACGACGCCCTGGTCGCCGACGGGCGTGCGCGCGAGCGAGTCCTCGGCGAGCAGGATGTTCGACTCCAGCGCGCGCTCGACGAGCTTCAGGAGGTCGCTCATCGACGAGACCTCCTCGCGCTGCTCCTTCAGGAACCAGTGCATCGCCTCCTCGCCGACGAAGTCGCCCTCCTCGCGGGCGAGCCTGAGCAGGTTGGCGATCTGCTCGGTGACGCGCTTCTCCTGCTCGAGTGCCACGCGCACCGGCTCGGCGGCGTCGGCGAAGTCGGTCTTCGGCGCCTGAACCCCCGGGACCGTCACGGGGACGTCGGCGTCGAGCAGGAACTGGGTCAGCATCATCGCGTGGTTCCGCTCCTCGACCGCCTGGCGGTAGAAGTGCGCGGCCAGGTGAGGGAGCGTCTCGGTGTCGTAGTAGACCGCGACCGCGATGTACTGCTGCGAGGCGGCGAACTCGTAGCCGATCTGCTCGTTGACTGCGTCGTGGAACGCGCCCATCGCCGCAACTCTATCCACGTGTTGCATACGCTCCGGGGTGAGAGCGGCCGCACTGGCGCTGCTGGCAGGCAGCATCCTGCTCGCCGGCTGCGGCGGCGGGAGCAAGTCCGCGTCGCCCACCACGACGGCAGCGCCTGCGCCGAGACGGCGACGACGCCGGTCAGGACGGTCACGGCGCAACCGGTCACGCGGCCCGCGGAGCCGAAGGCGACGGTGATCACGATCCGGATCAAGGACGGGAAGCCCGTCGGCGGGATTGCGCGCGCGACTGCGAAGAAGGGCGAGCTCGTCGAACTCGTCGTCCATTCCGACGTCGCCGACGAGGTGCACTTGCACGGGTACGACCTGCACCAGGACGTCGAGGCCGGCGGCACCGCCCGGATTCGCTTCCCGGCGACCATCCAGGGAGTCTTCGAGGCGGAGCTCGAAAACCGGAAGCTCCAGATCCTCGAACTGAAGGTCACATGAACCTGGCACGATGTCTGCCGTGAGAACGCGCGCGCTGCTCTCGCTGTCCGTTCCGCTCGCCGCCGGCGGTTGCCTGCTCGGCCACGCCGCGGGCTACGCGCTCGTCGGCATGAGCCGCCGCGACGCGCAGCTGCACGGCTATCTCTCGTTCGCACCACAGTTCCTCGCGATCTGCGCGGCTTTGCTCGCCGCTGCGCTCGCACTCCGGATCTCGGGCCGTCTGCGGGGCCGGATCGCCGCCTGGCCGTTCGCCCTCCTCGCGCCGCTCGCGTTCTCGGCACAGGAGCTGATCGAGCGACTCGTCGCCGGACTGCCGGCGCACGCCGTCCTCGAGCCCGCCGTGTTCGTCGGTCTGGCCGCGCAGCTGCCGATCGCGCTCGCCGGGTTCTTCGTCGCGCGGGTGCTACTGCGCGTCGCCGACGCAGCGGCTCGCGCCTTCCGGACGCTGCCCCCGCCGGTCTTCGCCGGAACGCTGCTGCTCGCCTCCGCGTCCCCGGCGGCTCCGAGTTCCTCGCCGTTCCGCTTCGACCAGCCGGCCCGCGCGCCTCCGCATTCCTGAGCACTCCGAGACTCGGAATGCAACTCGAGGAGGTTTCGCAATGCGTTACGTCGCATCGCTTCTGCTCATCGTGGGCGCGCTGATCGCCGCGTCGTCGGCGTCCGCCTCGCCCCAGGTCGTCAAGCCGGTCACGCTGACGATCTACGTCGGCAAGCACGGCGTCGCCGGCGGGCCGAAGAAGTTCACCGTCCACAGGAACGCACACGTCGTTCTCGTCGTGCACAGCACGATCGGTGAGGCGGTTCACCTGCACGGCTACGACATCGAGAAGCCGATCCGCAGCAAGACCGTGCCGGTGCGGATGCCGTTCGTGGCGAAGGTGACCGGCGTCTTCGAGATCGAGCTGCACCTGACCGAGAGCCGAGGCCTCAGAATCGCCCTGTTGACGGTGAAATGACCTGGGTTCTCGCCCACGGAATCGGGGGGATTCGCGACCTCCCCGTCCCCCGTTACGTCTTCTTCTACGGGGCGGCGGGGGTGCTGGTCGTCTCCTTCGCCGCCCTGGCGTTCCTCTGGCGGAAGCCCGTCCTCGCCGCGCGGCGGGACGGGCGCCCGCTGCCCGAAGGCCTGGGTCGCGTGCTCTTCTCCCCCTGGCTCCGGGTCACGGTCGGGGCGCTCTCGGTGTTCCTGCTCGGCTTCCTCTGGCTCGGCGCGCTGGTCGGCAAGAACTCGAGCGGAGTCAACTTCACCCCGACCTTCGTCTACGTCTTCTTCTGGATCGGGATGCCGCTCGTCTCCGCGGTGTTCGGAAACGTCTGGTCGGTGCTGTCACCGTGGAAGGCGGCGGCGGAGGGGGTCGGGTGGCTTGCGGGCCGGCGCGCGCCGCCGTTCCGGTACCCGGAGCGCCTCGGGCGCTGGCCCGCCGCCGTGCTCCTGCTCTCGTTCGCGGCGATCGAGCTGACCTACCCGGATCCCTCCGATCCCCACGTTCTCGCGCTCGCGATCGCGATCTACAGCGTGCTCACCTGGGCCGGCGCCGTCGCCTTCGGGGCCGAGGACTGGTTCCGGTACGGCGACGGCTTCTCGGTCGACTTCGCCCTCCTCTCCCGGATCGCCCCGTTCGCGCGCCGCGACGACGGGCAACTCGTCGTCCGCACGCCGTTCTCCGGGCTCTCGGTCAGCCGACCCGACACCCGGGACGATCGCCATGGTCGCGGTGATGCTCGGGACGACGTTCTTCGACGGCTTCAGCCGCACGAGCATCTGGCAGAACCGCTACTACCAGGTGCAGGTCGACCTGCTCGACAAGCCGAGCCTCGCCGACCTCGTCGGGCAGTTGATGAGCGTCGGCGGGATGCTCGCCTGCGTGGCCTTCGTCGGGCTCTCGTTCCGTCTCGCCGTGCGCGGGACGGAGTCGATCGCCGACCGGCGGCCGCTGTCACCGGAGTTCGTCGACAGCCTGATTCCGATCGCCCTCGTCTACATCATCGCGCACTACTTCTCGCTGCTCCTCTACCAGGGGGAGGTCGGCGTGAAGCTGCTCTCCGATCCGTGGGGCCGCGGCTGGGACCTGTTCGGCACCCACGACTTCCAGCCGAACTTCACGTTCCTGACCCCGCACACGATCTGGTACGTGCAGGTGGCGGCGCTCGTGATCGGGCACGTGGCGGGGCTCGCGGTCGCGCACGACCGGGCGGTCGGCCTCTTCCACACGCCGCGCATGGCGCTCTGGACGCAGTACCCGATGCTCGTCCTGATGGTGCTCTTCACGGTCGGCGGGCTCTGGGTGCTGAGCCAGGGATGAGCCTGGTCCTCGCGCACGGCGGCATCCCCGGCCTGATCGCCGAGACCGGCAGCGTCTTCGTCGGTCTCCTGATCTTCGGCTACTTCATCCGCCGCTCGGCGAAGAAGGAACGAGAGCGGGAGAAGAACGGCAAGAAGCAGGGACGGCCTAGGGCCTGTCCCTGCTTCGTTCTGGACTAGACGAGCGCCTTCCAGAAGACCTTGACGTCCTCGGCCGGGAACGTCTCGGTCTCGAACACCTCGAGCTTCGCGATCTTGCCGAGGATGCGGAACGTGGCCTCGATCTCGGGAACCTCGAAGATCGCGAGGAATTCCCAGGGGCCCATCACTGCGAGGAAGCGCTCGACCGACCCGCCCTCGTCCTCGACGATCTTGTGGATCTTGTCGAAGTACTCGGGGGTCTTGACGAGGTTCTCGCGCGCAAGCGGCGTGAGCTTGAACAGCCCGACATAGTGAACATCCGAACCTCCCTACCTCGGGGCATGCGTAGGCCCCATCGAGGTGAGTCTCCGCTCGTCCGGGCCGACGGGCATGACCAAATCTGCCAGTCGAACCGTCCGGCTCGTGCGAATCAGGCCCCGTACGACGGCCACGACCAACTGACCCCCAACCGACCGGCCGTCAGAAAGGAGCCGCACCGAATGCGCAAGAACCATGCATTCATTCTGCTGGC
This sequence comes from uncultured Actinomycetes bacterium, assembly GCA_963847305.1. Lineage (GTDB taxonomy): Bacteria > Actinomycetota > Thermoleophilia > Gaiellales > Gaiellaceae > DATBLE01. The sequence goes on from CAWJZI010000019.1 coordinate 142,691, forward strand.
GGTCGTCGGCGCAGCGCTCGCAGCGCTCTTCGTCGCCCGCCTCGCCCCCGGCTCGAGCAACGCGTCGAGCCACCGGGAAGCGCCGCTGATCTCGGAGGATCCGACTGCGGACAACACCGACCTGTACGCGTTCCGCAGCCCGGACAGGCCGAACACCCTCACGATCGTCTCGAACTGGATCCCGGGCGAGGATCCCGCGGCTGGGCCGAACTACTACACGTTCTCCCAGAGCGCCAAGTACAACATCCACATCGACCGGAACGGCGACGGGAAGCCGGACATCACGTACAGCTTCCGCTTCAAGACGCCGACCGGGCCGTACTTTCTCGGCAACACGCAGCAGACGTGGCAGATGTGGCGGAACGACCGTGGGTTCGCGAGCGGCAAGACCCCGATCAACAACATCGGCCCGCGCTTCAACGGGTTCGTCGGGGTCAAGGACTACGAAGCCGCCGCGGAGAAGGCGATCGTCACCAAGCGCGGGCTGCGGATCTTCGCCGGCCAGCGTGACGATCCGTTCTACGCCGACGTCGGCGCGATCTTCGACCTGGTCGCGATCCGCAAGGCGGGCACGACCGGGAACATGGGCGGCGGCAAGGACTTCCTGTCCGCCTACAACGTCCACACGATCGCGCTGCAGATCCCGATCGGCCTGATCGACACCCCGAGCCACGTGGTCGGCGTCTGGTCCTCGACCGAGCGCCAGAACGTGACCGTGGACGGCAAGGTCCGCCCGGGCTGGACGCAGGTCTCCCGCCTCGGCAACCCGCTGATCAACGAGGTCGTGATCCCCACCGGGCTCAAGGACCTCTGGAACCGGACGAAGCCCGCGCAGGACGCGCAGTTCAAGAAGTACTACGAGACCCCGATCCTGGCCGCCGTGCTGAACAAGCTGTACAAGCTCGGCGTTCCTGAGACGGGCCGCGACGACCTCGTCGCCGTCCTCGGCACGGGCATCCCGAAGGTGACCTTCACGGGCAACACCTTCGCGGACGAGCTCCGGGTCAACCTCGCCGTCCCGGTCACCCCGGCGGGCAAGGCCAGCCGCATGGGCGTGCTCGGCGGCGACAACGCCGGCTTCCCGAACGGGCGCCGGCTTGGCGACGACATCGTCGACATCGAGGAGCAGGCGGTCGCCGGCTTCCTCAAGGGCAAGAAGGTGCCCCTCGGCGACGGCGTCAACGCGAACGACGTGGCGAACCTCGGCCACTTCCCCTACGTCGCAGCCCCGCACCAGGGCTACGAGAACGCGAAGGCGACAAAGTAAGGAGCAAGACGTTCAGGGGGCCCGCTGCGGCGGGCCCCCTGTCTCCTTCCACTCACATGCGCAACCGGATCCTCATTCTCGTCGCAGTCCTCGCCGGAGCGGCGATCGGCGCCCTCTACGGCGGTGTCTTCCGCGACCGCACCTCCGCCGCCTCCGCCGCCCTCGCCGGGGCGCAGGCGAACGAGGACTTCAAGGCCGGCTTCTCGCTGAACGCGAGCACGGCCTCCCTGATCGCCGACCTCCAGTCGCACCTGCGCGTCAGCCCGAAGGACGAGCACTCGTACACGCTGCTCGGGCTCGCCTACCAGCAGCGGGCGCGCGAGACGGGCGATCCCACCTGGTACACGAAGCTCCGAAGGCGTGCTGCGCCGCGCGCGTCGCCCTCGACTCGAAGGACTACCTCGCCGTCGGCGGGCTCGGCTCGCTGGCGCTCTCCCGCCACCGCTTCCGCGACGCCCTCTCGCTCGGCGAGCAGGCGCGCGAGCTCAACCCCTACTCGGCCCGGACGTTCGGCGTGATCGGCGACGCGTACATCGAGCTCGGCCGCTACGCAGAGGCTTTCAAGGCATTCGACACGATGAACAAGCTCCGCCCGAGCCTCTCCTCCTACGCGCGCACCTCCTACGGCCGCGAGCTGATCGGCCACACGACCGCCGCGATCAAGGCGATGAAGCTCGCGATCGACGCCGCCTCCGGCGCCGCAGAGCCGACCGCCTGGACACACGTCCAGCTCGGCAAGCTCTACTTCGGCCACGGCCGGATCGCCGACGCCGAGCGCGAGTTCCGCTTCGCGCTCCGGATCTTCCCCAACTACCCCTACGGCCTCGACGCGCTGTCGCAGGCGCTCGCCGCGCGCGGCGCGTACGGCCGGGCGATCGCAGCCGAGCGCCAGGCCGTCGACGCGATCCCGCTGCCGCAGTACGTCGCGGCGCTCGGCGACCTGTACAGGGTCACCGGCCGGCCTGTGCTCGCCCACCGCCAGTACGCGCTGATCGGAGCGATCGAGCGGCTGCTGCACGCGAACGGCGTCAAGACCGACCTGGAGATCGCGCTGTTCCAGGCCGACCACGGGATCGCGCTGCGGCACGCGCTCCAGCGCGCCCGCGTCGCCCGCGCCGAGCGGCCGTCGATCGACGGCGACGACGTCCTCGGGTGGACGCTCGCGCGCAACGGCCGCTGCGCCGAGGCCCTCCCCCACTCGGTCGCCGCCCTCCGGCTCGGCACTCAGGACGCGCTCAAATTCTTCCACCGCGGCTACATCGAGCGCTGCCTCGGGCACGACGCGGTCGCAAAGGCGTGGTTCCGTAGGGCGCTCGCCCTGAACCCGCATTTCTCTTTGCTCTGGGCACCGGCGGCGAAGCGGTGGGCGGCGTGAAGAAGCTCGCTCTCGTCCTGATCGCCGCGGCAGCCAGCGCGTTCGCGCTGGTGCCCAGCGCGAGCGCGCATCCACTGGGCAACTTCACGATCAACACCTTCAGCCGCGTCGAGGTCTCGGGACACCGCGTCTACGTGCGCTACGTCCTCGACCTCGCCGAGATCCCGACCTTCCAGGCGAAGCAGGCGGGCGGGATCGACGCGGCGGTCTACGCGAAGCGAATCGCCGCCGGCGCGCACCTGCGCGTCGACGGCAACCGGACCCGGCTCGTCCCGATCGCCCACGCGCTCGCATTCCCGAGAGGTGCCGGCGGGCTCCGAACGACGCGGCTCGAGGTCATCCTCCGTGGACCGCGGGTCGCGGGGACGAGCCGGATCACCTACCGCGACACGAACTACGCCGGCCGTCTGGGCTGGCGGGAGATCGTCGTCGGCGCGGACGCGAAGAGCCGCAGCGACGAGCTGCGTGCGTACCCGAAGGACCTGCTCTCGAGCCCGCTGCACGTCACGTCGGTGGCGACAACGGTCGCGCCGACGAGCGACCCTGCGCCTGGGCTGACCCGCGGCCGCGCGCTCGAGGCGCCCGACCGCGTCGCCGACAGCGGCTTCGCGAGCCTGATCGCTCACGAGAAGCTCGGCGCCGGGTTCGTGCTGCTCTCGCTGCTGATCGCGATGTTCTGGGGCGCGGCGCACGCGTTCTCGCCGGGCCACGGCAAGTCGATCGTCGCCGCCTACCTCGTCGGGTCGCGGGGAACGCCGCGGCACGCGGTCTTCCTCGGGCTGACCGTGACCGTCACCCACACGATCGGCGTCTTCGCGCTCGGGCTCGTCACGCTCAGCCTTTCCCAGTTCATCGTCCCGGATCAGCTCTTTCCCTGGCTGAACCTCGTCTCTGCGTTGCTGATCGTCGCGGTCGGGGTCAGCGTGCTCCGCTGGCGCGTGCGCGAGTGGCGGAAGAAGGACGCGCAGCACGACCACCACCACGGCCACGGGCACAGCCACGGTCACGGGCACCACCACACGCACGACCACGCGCTCAGCGCGCGGCGGCTGCTCGGCATCGGCATCTCCGGCGGGATCGTCCCGTGCCCGACCGCACTCGTCGTCCTGCTCGCGGCGATCTCGCTCCACCGCGTCGGCTACGGGCTCGTCCTGATCCTCGCCTTCAGCCTCGGCCTCGCCGGCGCGATGACGACGATCGGGGTCATCGCCGTCAGCGCGAAGCGCGTCTTCCGCCGCGTCGACTTCGACGGCGGACTCGATCCGCCTCCTCCCCGCGATCAGCGCGCTCGTCGTCCTCGGCCTCGGCCTGGCGATGACCCTGCGCGCGCTCCCGAAGGTGACTTAGAGATGTTCGGGCTCGACAACTGGATCGCACACCTCTCGGGCGGCGCCACCCTGCTCGCCGTCGCCGGCGTGGCGATCCTGCTCGGCCTCCGCCACGCGACCGACCCGGACCACCTCGCCGCCGTGACGACGCTGATCGCCTCCGGCCGCGAGCGGACGACGCGGCTCGCCGCGCGGCTCGGCCTCTCCTGGGGAATGGGCCATGCGGCCTCGCTCTTCGCCTTCGGCCTGCCGATCGTCCTCTTCAAGGCGTATCTGCCCGAGGCGGTTCAGCAGGGAGCGGAGACCGCCGTCGGGTTCCTGATCATCGGCCTCGCCGTCTGGCTGCTCGTCCGCTGGCGGCGCGGCCAGCTCCAGATTCACCCCCACCCGCACGTCCACACGGTCCGGGCCCGCGGGCCGCTCCAGGCGTTCGGAATCGGGCTGGTGCACGGGATGGGCGGAAGCGCGGGCGTGGGCGTCCTCCTCCTCGCCGCAATTCACGACCGCGGAGTCGCGGTCCTGGCGCTCGCGCTCTTCGCCCTCTGCACGGCGATCTCGATGGCGGCCCTCTCGACCGGCTTCGGGCTCACCCTCGCGAACGCGACGGCGAGCCGTTCGTTCGGCCGGATCGCGCCCGCGCTCGGCGGCCTGAGCCTGCTCTTCGGCCTCTGGTACGCGCTCGGCGCGCTTCAGCTCGCACCGTACTTCCTGTGATGCACGACCAGGCTGCGGCCTACGTGCTCAACGCGCTCGACGCGGACGAGGCACAGGCGTTCGAGCGTCACGTGCAGCTCTGCCCGGGCTGCAAGGAGGATCTCGAGCCGCTCCGCTTCGCGGCGGCCGCCCTCGCGTTCGCGGGCGAGCTCCCGCCTCCGCGTTCCGCCCTCCGCCGCCGGGTGCTCGGGGTCGACGCGGTCGTCCTCCGTTTCCGGCGCCGCTGGACGGCGCCGCTCGCCTCCGCCGCCGCCCTCGCCGCCTGCGCAGCGCTGGTGGTCGGGCTGACCGACGGGCGAAGACAGCCGGGCGGGGTCGCCTTCAACCTGCCTGCGGCACCGGCGGGGAAGGTGTACGAGATCTGGTTCGTCCGCCACGGGCATGCAGTCCGCGCCGGCCTCGCCCACGGCGGGCGAACGCACGTGGCACACGTCCCTCGCGGGGCCGAGGTCGCCGTCACGCTCGAGCCTGCCGGCGGCTCGCTCAGGCCGACAGGACCGCTACTCGATGAAGACGGAGACTGCGTAGGCTCCACATGCAGACGGTGAGCGAATACATTCGGGGAGACACGCAGGCCCAGGCTCCGGCGCGGAACCTCGCCCATCTCTCGGACGAGGCGCTGCTCGCGCTCTGCTCGCGGGCGGACGAGAACGCGCTCGGCGAGCTCTACGACCGCTACGGCCGCGTCGCCTACGGCCTCGCGCTGCGGATCGTGCGCGATCGCGCACTCGCGGAGGACGCGGTGCAGGAGGCGTTCCTCGCCGTGTGGCGCTCGGCCGGCGCATTCCTCGCCGAGCAGGGCAAGCCGAGCACCTGGATCCTGACGCTCGTCCACCGGCGCGCAGTCGATCTCGTCCGCCGCGAGGAGCGCCGCCGGGCCGAACCCCTCGACGACACCGACCAGCCCAACGGGCGAGGCGACCGACGAGGAGGCGTGGCTCCGCGCGCAGCGCCAGGTCGTCCAGGAGGCGCTGCGCAAGCTCCCGCCCGAGCAGCGCGAGGCGATCGAGCTCGCCTACTACGGCGGCTTCACGCAGTCCGAGCTCGCCGAGAGGCTCGGCCTCCCGCTCGGGACGATCAAGAGCCGGATGTTCACGGGGCTGAAACGGCTGCGCGAGCTGCTGGCCGAGTCCGGGCTCGACGTCGACGCCCCGTAAAAGACGGGACAGGCCTGTGGCCTGTCCCGATGAAGCAAAGATGAGGCCGCGCAGCTACTTCTTCGCCTCGCCCTCGATCGTGGCCTTCACGCCGGTGCCGATCTGGATCTTCCGCGGCTCGGGCGCCTTCGGCTTCGTCACGTGGAGCTCGAGCACGCCCTCCTTGTAGTCGGCGCGGATGTCGTTCTCGGTGACACCCTGGGGCAGCCCGATCGACCGCTGGAAGCTGCCGTAGCGGCGCTCGAAGCGGTAGAAGCGGTCCTGCTCGACCTCCTGCGTCCGCTCGCGCTCCGCTCCAACCGTCAGCGCCCCGTCCTCGAACTCGATCGAGATCTTGTCCTCGGGGATGCCGGGCAGGTCGAATGCGTAGACGAGCTCGTCCTCGGTCTCCCACACGTCGAGCGGCGGCGCCCAGCGGTTCTCGCCGTTGGTGCCGCCGGCCGTACCGCGCAGGAAGGCGCCCATCAGCCGGTCGACATCGTTCTGCCACGCGGCCAGCTCGCGAACGGGATCCCAGCGAACCAGTGTCCTTGCCATCGTTCGTCCTCCTTGGTGCATTGACTATATGACAAGAATAAAACCTGAGCGCCTTATTGTCAAGTCACTGATTCGTCTAGCATCGCCGCATGGAATCGCTCAAAGGCCGCGATTTTCTGCGGGTTTCCGACTGGAGCGGCGAGGAGCTGCTCGCCGTCCTCGACCTCGCCGACCGCCTGAAGGACGAGCGCAAGCGCTACGTCGACGAACCGCTCCTCCCCGGCCGCAGTTTCGGCCTGCTGCTCGAGAAGCCGTCGCTGCGGACGCGCGTTTCCTTCGAGCTCGCGGTCGAGCAGCTCGGCGGCCATGCCGTCCACCTGACCGGCCCCGAGGTCGGGCTCGGGCACCGCGAGTCGATCAGGGACGTTGCCTACGTCCTGTCCCGCTACTTCGACGCGATCATCATTCGAACGTTCGCCCAGGAGTTGCTGCACGAGCTCGCCGAGCACGCGTACATCCCCGTGATCAACGGGCTGACCGACGAGGCGCATCCCTGCCAGGCGCTGGCCGACGCGATGACGATCCGGGAGCGCCTCGGGGGCTTCGACGGCGTGCGGGTAGCCTGGCTCGGAGACGGCAACAACGTCTGTGTGTCGCTGTCCGAGATCTGCGCGGCGCTCGGAATGGAGTTCGTCGCCGCCACGCCCGAGGGCTACGAGGCGCCGGGCATCGAGCCGCTGCGCGACCCGCGCGAGGCGGCGCGCGGCGCGAATGTGCTCTGCACAGACGTCTGGGCGAGCATGGGCCAGGAGGACGAGCGGGAGCAGCGCGCCCGGGACTTCGCCGGCTACCGGATCGACGGCGAGCTGCTCGCGCTCGCCGACCCGGACGCGATCGTCCTCCATTGCCTGCCGGCGCACCTCGGCGACGAGATCACCGAGGATGTCCTGTACGGCCCGCAGTGCGCAGCCTGGGACGAGGCGGAGAACCGCCTCCACTCCGAGAAGGCGCTGCTCGCGCTGACCGTCCCCTAGAGCAGCCGATGAGCCGGTTCGAGGACCACGTGCGCGCCGCACTCGACACGCTGCCGCCCGAGCTCGCGCGCGGGCTCGAGAACGTCGCGGTCGTGGTCGAGGAGCAGAACCCCGAGGAGCCCGACATCTACGGGCTGTTCGACGAGCCGCCGTACCTGCCGGCGCGAATCGCGATCTACCGGCGGCCGCTCGTCGAGGACTTCGGGCACGATCCGAAGCGGCTCGAGGAGGAGATCCGCATCACGGTCCTCCACGAGTTGGCCCACTATTTCGGGATCGACGAGGACCGCCTCGACGAGCTCGGCTATGCCTGACGGCGTGCTCGAGGGGATCGCGATCGCCTCCGCGGTGGTCGGAGTGGTCGTGATCACGATGTTTTTCATCTGGCCCCGGCGCTAAGGAATAGGGCGACCGGGCATGACGTTTGTACAGCCGATGAGAACTATCGACGACATCCGCATCGAGATCGAAGAGCTGACGGCGCGCCGTGCCGAGGTGATGCACGAGCTCTCCACGGGTCACGACACCGTCCTCGCCGCCGAGCACCAGGAGCTCGAACAGCGCATCGCCGGGCTCTGGGACGAGCAGCGCGCCGCCCGCGCGGAGCGCCGCTGGGGCGACCGCGACGGAATCATCAAGCGCGCCCGCGCCGAAGAGCGCCTCGAGCGGGCCGCGTAACCCGCGACCGGCAAGCGACGCCTCTACACTGAGAGGCGCCAGGGGCGTTAGCTCAGCTGGGAGAGCGCCGGCTTTGCAAGCCGGAGGTCGCCGGTTCGATCCCGGCACGCTCCACAAGAAAAGGCCCTGGAAACAGGGCCTTTCTCGTTTCCTATTCCGGCGTCGGTAACGCCACTTCGTCGCCAGAACGCGCGCTGCGGGCGTTCAGGCGGGCGAGAATTCCGGCCTCGCTGTCCCGCGCGTAATGACCATATGTTCGATCAATCATTGAGACCGACGCTCCGAGCAGGCGGCTGAGCTCGAAGATCGAGACACCGGCGGCGAGCGCCTCGGTCGCGAACGTGTGTCTGAGGTGATACGGGCCGCGCGCGCGGACACCCGCGGCCTCGCACGCCGGCCGCCAGTCCCGCGCCCTGACCCCTCTTCCCGTTGTTTGGCTAACGGTTCCAACTTAAGTTTCGGCCGTCTGCGGTTCAGCGTCAGATTTGACTACCACCTCTGCCCTCGCCGAACTCGCGCTCGGCGCACTCCGGGCAGAAACACCGGCAACTCGTCGTCGACGTCGAGGTCGTCGACGGCGAACTCTCCGAGCCGCTCGAGCGCCTGCCGGGCGATCGCCTCGTCGGCCTTGTCCCCCAGCGGCCAGTCCTTCGGTTCGCCCCAGGCGTGGCGGAGCCTGAGCGTCAACATGGCTTGGAGCGTAGCGGTCGGCTTTTGCGCCTTGCCGGCGAACAGCCCGACTACGCCTGTATCGCGCAACGCGATAGGCGGATTTGCGGTGACGCTAACGCTCCGCGGCGAGTTCGAGCAGCACTCGTTTCGCTGACTCGGTGCCCCCGGAGCTCACCCAAGGCAGAGAGTGCGATCTGCGCCCGGAGCAGCGACGGCGACGCCTCGGTGACGAGCGCGCGTGCCAGCTCTCGGTCGAGTTGCGAAGCCGCCTGCTGGCCGGTCGTGCGGTTTGCCGCGCTGGCAGCACCCTTCTCCATGACGACCCCGAAAATTCCCCGCCCCGACATGGAAATCGACGTCGAATCGTAGTACGCTCCGGGTCTGCGGCAACGGCTTGTTGGCCAGTTGTCGACCGGGGGGTGGCTATTGGGAGAGCTCGACGGAGCGGTGCGCCGAGGTCTTCTCGCGCGCGCCTAGTCCGCAGCGTCCAGGGGAGAGGGCGAAGAACAGCGCCTGGTCATTGTTGCTGAAGAGCAGTTTCTTCGTCGAAGGAGGAGAACGATGCTTAGACGACGTTGGTTGGTCGCAGTCGTGGCCGCCGCGGCGATGCTCGCTGTCCCCGCAGCTGCGAATGCAGCTCCGTTCACGTTCCTGCAGCCCGGATTCACGCAGTCTGTCTTCGGCGTGGCGCAGACCTTCCTCGGAGGAGTCGCGTTCGCGCCCGACAACGATCCATGGGTCGATCAGTGTCCATTCGACGGCAGTCCGCTGCACCGGTACGACGGGGCGTCGACGGTCGTCGTGAACACCACGACGATCCACCCCGAGTCCATCAGCTCGAGCAACGCTGGCTGTGGGCTCACGAACGGCCTGAACGGCAACCTCTACACGAACACGTCCGCGGGCGTACGTGAGCTCGATCCGAACACCGGGGCCGCGATCGGCGGGCCGTTCGGCCCGGCCGGGAACGCGCTCGGCATTGCGCCCGATCCGCTCACCGGTGATCTGGTCTACGTCGGGTCGGACGGGACGATCCAGAAGGTCGACGAGGCCTTGACGACGACGTCGGTTTTCTCGACCGTGACGACCGGTGACTTCGTCGACGGGGTCGCGTGGTCTCCGGACGGCAACTTCCTGTTCCTCTCGAACCGGATTCCGAGCTTGCAGCTCACGATTCTCGACCGGAACGGAAACCTCGTCCAGAACGTCCCGATGACGAGCGAGCCCGACGGGATCGCCTTCCATGCGTCGACGCCGAAGTTCGTCGTCACGAACAACAACGACGGGACGATGACCCGGTTCGACTTCCCGGCGGACGACTTCACGCAGGTGCCGGTGCTGTCGGTCTTCGCGTCCGGCGGCTTCCGTGGTGACCTCTCGCAGGTCGGCGCCGACGGCTGCCTCTATCTCACGCAAGAAGGGACTCGCTACGACGACGGAACCGTCACGAGCGAGAACAGCCTCGTGCAGATCTGCGGAGGCTTCGCCCCGCCGCGGCCGGCCGACGTGTCGATCAACAAGGTCGGCCCTGCGTTCGCCCAGAACGGAGGCACGATCACGTACACGCTCACCGTCGCCAACGGCGGGCCGGGTGACGCGGCGAACGTAGTCGTGAGCGATCCGCTCCCGGCGGGTGAGACGCTCGTCTCGGCGACGCCGAGCCAGGGCACGTGCCCCGGCACGGTCACGTGCAACCTGGGCACGGTCAACAACGGCGCGTTCGCGACGATCAAGATCGTCGTCAACGTGACCGCGGACTGCGGCTCGACGATCAAGAACACCGCGACCGTGACCAGCGACACCGCCGACACGGACACGAGCAACAACACCTCGTCGACCTCGGCGCTGGTGTACTGCGTCACCGCGGGCGGGAACTTCGTGATCGGCGACCAGAACGCCGCAATCGGAACCGACGGTCACCTTCTGGGGTGCCCAGTGGTGGAAGCTGAACAGCCTGAGCGGCGGGACCGCACCAGCCGCGTTCAAGGGCTTCGAGACCACTCCACCGACGGCCGCCTGCCCCACGGACTGGACGACCGGGCCGGGCAACAGCCCGCCGCCGCCGGCGGGGCCGCTGCCCTCACTGATGGCGGTGATCGTCTCGAGCTCGATCAGCAAGTCCGGGCCGACGATCTCCGGCGACACCGTGCACATCGTCCTCGTCCAGACCAACCCCGGCTACCAGCCCAACCCGGGCCACGCCGGCACCGGCACGGTCGTCGCCCAGCTCTGCTGAGACAGACCAGACCGGAACGATGTGGAGGGCCCGCACACGCGGGCCCTCCGCGTCAAACCGGCGTGCCCCGGCTGTGACGCGACCAGCGCGAGCAATGCGCCAGCGCGCTCGATCTCATAACCGGATGCCAGTGATCCGGCCGACCCATGTTGGCGATGCCTGCTTCGACGCGGGTGAACAGCGTCCGCAACGACGATTCCGGGCTTCTTCTGCGGAAGGGCCTCATAGGCCTGGCCCTAGATGGCGCGACTCCGCGAACGAAAGCGTGTCAGCGTGCGCGGAGCTCGAGCACCCGCCGCTCCAACCGACGCGGGATCGACCCGCCCGGCGTCGCTACCCGCTGTGCCGTCCCCACGCTGACGCCGAGCTCGGCCGAGTGGTGTGGCGCGGGAGAGGTCGCCTTTCATGACTACGGGCGGCTCCTTCGCCCGCTTCTGCTCGAGGGTGCCCTCGCAGCCCGCACTGGCTCCACGGGGCTTCCCTGCTGGCGACCTCTTCGGCGGGCGCTGAGCCGCCGCGGGCGACGCCACGAACTCCGCCTCCACATATACGGGCGCGAGGCGATCGGCGTCCACAACTCGCGGCACACGTTCGTTTCGCTCGCTCTCGCGTCGGGCGCATCGCTGGCCGAAACGGCCGCCCTGGCTCGTCACGCGAACGCTCGCGTAACCGCCCAGGTGTACGCCGGTATCACCGACGACGGCCGCGCGAGGGCCGCCGCCAAGCTCGTCGAGGCCGGGTTCGATGAGTCTGAGACATAAGGAGCCAGAACGGCTTTGCAACGCCCGATGTCCGACGCCTCCGCGGTCGTTAACACCCCCGTGGCCGCTTGGCGGCGGAGTCACCGGATGTCCGCGACTCCGCCGCCGCTGGCCCCTACTTATTCTTTACTTCTTGTTCTTGTCGCCGGGGATCTGGCCGCGGATCTCGCCGGCGGGGAACATCGCGGTGTGCATGTTCGCGTAGGTCACTCCGGCCTTGATCGCGCGCTCCACCGAGGCGAGGTCGCCCACGTTGTACCCCTGCGCGGTCGGGCCGACCACGTTGGCAGCCGTGATCGTGCCGCTCACCGTGCCCGAGGTTGCCGCGGGGCAGGCCGGCTGCCCCCCACCACCGCAGAAGAACACTGCGACGCCGCCGTTCACGTTCGTCTGGCCGACGTGGATGTGTGCGGCCGCCGGCGGAGCGCTCAGATCCGCGTAGACGAGCTTGAAGGTGATCTGCGTGCTCGTCATCGCGAACGTGAGTTCACCGTGTCCCGCGGAGTTGGTCGCCGGCACTTCGTTGAATCCAATAAGCGTCGCGGCGAACCCCTTGTCGTTGTCGTTTCCATTGCCGGCGTTCGCCAGCCGATCGACGCGCCCATGAGCGCGAGGATGAGCGCGGCGGCGGCGATGCGCAACCGAGTCCCGATCATAGTGTCCTCCTTCCGGCCGGCCTGCCCCCCAGCCCGGCGTAGGACTGCATCCTACGACCAGCGCAGAAAAGCGGGGGCCGGACGATCCCGGCACGCCCAAAGAGAAGGCCCTGGTAACGGGGCCCTTTCCGTTGGAGCACCGTTTGCACTTGGTCTCGCACGCTCAGCTATGAGAGAGTCGTGCGAGATTCGGCGCGGAGGTCGGGACGTTCCGCGCCCAGCGCTACCTTCGGTCGGATGCAGGCAGTCCGCGACGAAGCAAGGCTGATCGGGGCACGCGAGACGGCGGCGCTACTCGGTGTCTCCGCGCTATCCACAAGACACCTCGGCGAACAGATCAGGCGCCTACCCCTCTCGTCCCGGCTTCCCCAGAGCCGCACTCTCTCCGCTCTACAAGCTCTCACCCTCTCTGTCCGGACTCCTCGCTCGTCAAGGGGTTTTGACGCGGGCGAAGGGCCAGGGGAGTTTCGCGCCCGACTCCGCCCAGGCCGGCTTCGCGGCTACCGGGCCGCCATGACCAGCACGCGAAGGAAGACGACGATGAGCTTCGACCCCCGTGACGTTGACGGCTGGTGAGTGAGTTGGCACCCGAACAGTAGACAATTTCTCGGCCCCGCCGGTTCGCGTCGAACGCGGCACATCCTCGCGGGCTTGGCGATCCTCGCCGTCCACCTCGTCTTCTACCCCTGGCCCGACTGACCGGGGACGGAGCGACGCCCGGTGCGCCGCTCGAACGCCTGCGCACCGGGCTTATGCCTCTCTCAGCCTGCGGGCTGTTCCGGCGTGATGCAGCTGCTCAGGCTGCCGAGGTGGACGACGGTCGACAGGTTGTGGATGTCCGCCACGAGATCATGGGCGTCGACGAAGAAATCGGAGCCACAGGTGGGCACGGCTCCGGCGAAGTTGCCGTCGCCGCTTCCGTCGACGTTGAACGAGTCGAGGGTCGTGACCAGCTCGCACCCGCCACCGCTGTCGACGCGGTAGAGGTCGAGCTCGTACGAGCCCGCAGCACCGCCGTGGATCTTGCCGATAACGGTGAGCGTGCCCTTCTTCGAGGTGAAGGTCGCCGACCCGATCTTCTTGCTCGTCCCGAGCGGCCCGCAGTCGGTGAGCGGATCGGTCGAGTTGTTCTTCTGGATGTCGGCCTTCGCGTAGTTCGGACCGCTGTGCGCGAACCCGCCCGAGACCGCGAGTCCGAGCGCGAGCAGCCCCGCCGCAAGAGCGACGTAGATGCTTCGGTTCCGGCTGATGAATCGACGCATACAGGACCCCCCTTAGGGCGATGGAGACCGAACCTTACGACACGCGGCAGACACCCGCCCGAGTCCTCCTCGTCCGAGAGTTCGAGGTGGCCGAGACGATGCGCGCGTGGCGGTCTCGCATGGGTCTCGCACGGCTGCATATGCGGCTCAACCGCCGGAGGTCGCCGGTTCGATCCCGGCACCGGTCCTTGTCGGTTCTCTATTGCAAAAGTTGCTGCAAAGTGCGACCCTTTGCTCGTTCGTACTGCGGCTAACTGGGGAGAGAACTGCGGCTATGTACACAGCCAGGCATTATTTGGTGCGGCTGAGAAAGAGCAGGCGAGCGAGATACCTGGTTCCCCGATGGCTGCTCTGTTTCGCGGCCGTGTTGGTGGTCGAATCGCTCCTGTTGAGTGTTCTCGGCGTGGCCAGCCTTCGTTCACTCGTCGGGCTCTTGCCGTAACCGGCGGCTCCGCGTTAGCCGAGGAGCCGGACGTTGCCCCGGCGCCTCCTGGTCTCTGTCCGTCCGGGCGAACGGGAGACTGCCGACCCGGGCTGCTCTCGCCGGACGGCGCTGTCGCTCTCGGCGTCGCTCCAGCGCAGTGTGCGGTGCGCCGGGACGTCACGGGCGAGGGCTTGGGGGCCAGCCCCGAGCAGGGTCAGGGCAGCCTAGGGCCTTGACCCTCGGGGAGCCAACCTTCCCGATATCTGACGAACCGCGACCGCGGAAGCTTCGCCCTGATCTTCTTGTAAGCGACGGCGGGATCGGTGGTCTTGCGCGCAACGCTTGCTCCGTGACGCGCGGCAGCTCTGCAGACGGTGTAAACGAGACCGCCACGTCCGCGCGCGCCGACCGCCAAGATGATCGCGGCCTGCTTCGCCGTCGCCACGATGATGTGCTCAGTGTTCGGCGCGCAATAGAAGAAATCCCACGCTGCCAGTGGTCGTTGTTTTCCTTCGACGATCAGGGTGCATTCGCCGGCAAGGACGAGGAATGCTTCCTGTGCCTGCTCGCGGTGGTACATCCCAATCCGCTCATCTGGTTCGAGCACGCTGATGTTGATCCCGAAGTGCGGAAACCGCCGCTTTCCCTCGAATGCGCAGTAGGAGCCGAGCGGCCCCTCGTCCTTCCATCGGGACTCGCGGGCGTTCACGACAAACCAGCCGTCGCCGTCCACGACCAGCCCGTTCTTGCTCATTCGAAGGGGAGCCTCCGTCACCGTGGCAGTTCTAGCCGGCAGGAGTTCGCGAGCCGATCCTGGCTGGACGCTGCTGCGCGCTCTGCACGATCCGCTGCTGGAGCGCCTGCGAGATGTCGTCGGGCGCGCTCGAATAGATTCGAATGTCCGTTGGTAGCGACTTCAGCGCGGCTCGGTAGCAGACGACTGGGTAGGTGCCGTCGATTCGTCCGTCTGCCCAGTCTCTGACCAGCACCTCCGCGCAGGTGCTGTCGACCGGCGTTTGCCTAGCCGAAGACCTGGGCGCCGTTGCCGGACCGCGCCAGTGGGTGATCAACAGGCCGACGGTGCCGACCAACAACAGCACCAATAGCGTGACGGCACCTGCCATGAACCGGTATCTACGCATGCTCGCCTGTCGACCAGATCGATGGCGACTTCTCGCGCAGAATCCGGTCAGAGCACCGTGAGGCGATCGCAAGAAGACGCTTTTCAGTCTCGGAGATCAGAGGCTGCCTTCGAACCTGCGTAACCGATGGGGGCCGGTTCTGGGAGCGGCAAGGGGCGAAGAAGGCGTCCGAAAACGTCTCGGGAGCCGAGTCAGGTTGCGTGCAGCGCGCTCTCTGATCGTTCGAAGTGAGTCGATGCCCTCTTCGCGCACCTGCCCGATTTCGTCTTCGTAGCTCCTTCGCCCTGCTGTGCCGTACACCCGAAGAATGTGACCGGTCAACGGCGACGCAAACTTCGGAACACGATTCAAACCGGCTCAACTCGACCAAATGGCCGGAACCAGCCAGACCCGCTCTCCCGTGTTCTCACGTCTCGAGGAGGACCAAGCGCGGTGAGTGTTCCTACTTCCTCACCGCTCGTCTGGCTTCGCGAGCCATCGACGCCGAGCCGATCGAGATACGGGTAGTAGGGTGTTGAAAGCCGGATGGACGAGCTGGACACGATCACGCTCAACAACGGCATCGAGATGCCCGCGGTGGGTCTCGGTGTCTTCCAGACGCCCCCGACCTGCTGATCCTGCACCAGCCGCTCGTCGGCATTCGACCGGACCCTGGAGGCCTACCGCGCCCTGGAGAGCCTGCTCGCCGACGGCAAGGTCCGCGCGATCGGAGTCAGCAACTTCATGGTCGCGCACCTCGACACGCTCCTGGGCCGCGCCGCAATCGTGCCGGTGGTCAACCAAATCGAGGTCCACCCGTATTTCGCGCAGCGAGAGGTGCAGGACTTCGGTGCCGAGCGGGGCATCCTCACGCAGGCTTGGTCGCCGATCGGCGGCATCACGTTCTACCGCGACGGTAGCCATGGCAGCACCCTCGACGACCCGATCATCGGCGACATGGCCACCGCTCACGGCAAGAGCCCGGCCCAAGTGATGCTGCGCTGGGGCCTGCAGCAGGGACGCTCGGTAATTCCGAAGTCCACCAAGCCCAGCCGCGTCGCGGAGAACATCGTCGTGTTCGACTTCGAGCTGTCCGCCGACGAGTTGAGCGCGACTGACAACCTGGACACCGGCCGTCGAGGCGGCCCCGAGCCAGACGCAATCACCCTCGAGGCCTTCGGTCGCGAGATCCCGGATGAGTGACCATTCCGCCGCTGGAGGGCTCTGACCGCTCGACCCGCCGAAAGTGCGCTCCGCCGCGCTCAGGAGAAACTGG
This sequence comes from uncultured Actinomycetes bacterium, assembly GCA_963847305.1. GTDB lineage: Bacteria > Actinomycetota > Thermoleophilia > Gaiellales > Gaiellaceae > DATBLE01. The sequence goes on from CAWJZI010000019.1 coordinate 159,129, forward strand.
GCGCAACGAGGCTGTGAAATGCCTGGGCGTGCAGCACGAACAGCTGCGAGGGCGCAGTCGTCGTGACCGTCGCAGTGCGCGGGATTCCGCGCAGGAGCGCGATCTCGCCGAAGACATCACCGGCGCGCTCCGTCGCCACGCGCCTGCCTTTCTTCGAGATCTCCACCTCGCCGGCCGCGATTGCGAAGAACTCGTGCCCGGCCTCACCCTCACGAATCAGGTCGATTCCGGCGGGTACAGCCACGACCTCCGCGTTACGCGCGAGCAGCTCGAAGCGCTCCTGCGGAAGCCCGGCGAACAGCGGTATGCGCCCCAGCGCGGTTCGCTTCCGATCGAGGCTGGAGCGTTTCCGGGCAGAGTCCCAGAGACGGGCGGCCAGCGCCGCGCGCCAACCGCTCGGTGCCGTGTCACGCGGCTCGAAGCGCTTCCGGGAGAGCTGCACTTCCAGTTCTCGCTCTTGTTGGCGCCGCAGCGTCTCGAAACTCATCAGATCTCCGAACATCTCTTCTCCCTCTACTCGATGGTTGTCCCCAGGAGCCCACGGGAGCGCGTGGAGCACGTATGCGTCGACCGTGTCGTCCTTGCCACGCAGGCGAAGTCCCGTGCGTTTCTCGACCACCGTTCCCGGCGGCAGCTTCAGATAGGTCTCGTGGCCGATCAAGACTCCGCCGGCGGGCGCCAGGCTCTCCAGGCGAGCACCCGTGTTGACCGCGTCGCCGACGGAGGGGTAGGCGACGTAGCCGTCGCTCCCGATCTCGCGCACCAGCACCGTGCCGCTGTTGACGCCCACGCGCATGCGCGGCCAGTCAGGGTGCCGTGCGACGAGAGCGGCAACCTCGCGCTGCAGCGCGAGAGCGGCGGACGCTGCTCGTATCGCGTGGTCGGGCTGGTCGCCCATGACGTTGAACCTGGCCATGATCCCGTCGCCGATGAACTTCTCCACCTCTCCGCCGAACCGTTGCGTGATCAGCGGCGCCGCGATGCCCCAGTACGCGTCGAGCACCCCTGCGGCCCTGGCCGGAGATGACCGCTCCGCGAACCCCGTGAACCCGACGAGATCGGCGAACAGGACGCTGACGTCCTCGTAGCGTTCGCGCGTCGTCGGCAGGTAGAGGCGACGGAACCGCTCATCGGCCCACTCGCGCCGGACGGCCAGGCCGACGACGGCGTACGCGAGGAGGATCAGGCCGTGCCACTCCCACCAGCTCGCGTGCCACTTCCGCTCGCCGGTGACCGCAACGCCGATCATGGCCTGGGCGAGCAGGACGAAGCACGCCACGACCGCTGCTGCGAGCCAGCTACGCCGATGCCGGAAGAGGCGCCAGTACCGCAGCGCCGCGACCGCGTACACCGCCGTCCCCAGAACCGCGAAAACGGTGAGCAGCCGGCTCGTGGCGGCCTCGCTGTTTGGACCGCCGAACGGCGGCAGGTTCGCGACCGTCCATCCGAACCAGCCGGCCATCGCGGCCAACACGCCGCCCCGCAGCAGCCCCCGGTGGCGAATGACCGCGTCCGCCAGCTCCGGACGCGCGTCCACGAACCCCGATCCCAGCGCGAACACCGCGCTGAGGACGAGGCCCACGGGGATCGCGACCTGGAAACCGGCGTGCTCCTTCGCGAAGAGGACGGTCGGCGTCCCGATCGCGTGCAGCAACAGGAAGCCCCCGGTCGCCATGAACGCCAGCGAGAGGAGGAGGACGCGGGCGTCCCCGCGGCGATTGGCCGCCTCGCCGGCGGCGTATCCCAGCGCGAACGCGACCGCACCGACGATGCCGAAGACGACGAAGTGCAGCGGGTAGTTCTCGATGTGAGGGTCGAGCTGGGACCGCAGCAGCAGCGAGGCAAGGCCGGCCATCGGCAGGGCGCCCACGATCACCCACACCGCAACGCGGGCGGGCCCGCGCGCCCACTTGCGCTCGCTGTCCATGCCTGCCTCTACGCCCGACCCGGCAGCGTCTCGAGGCGGCGGAACTGGGATCCGAGCTCGCCCAGCATCTTGAGCGAGACCGTCGGATCGCGCTCCGCGAGGCGGAGGAAGTCGTCTCGCGGCAGCCTCATCACGTGGAGCTCGCCCGTCGCGAAGACGGTGGCCGACCTCGGGGCGCCTTCGAGGGCGCCGAGCTCTCCGAAGTAATCGCCGGTGCGAAGCGTGCGGCCCGCGGGCTTCCCGAGCACCTTCGCCGATCCGCTCAGGATCACGAGGAGCGATCGCCGCGAGCTCCGCGCTGGAGCACCATGTCGCCTCGGCCGTACTCGGCGAACGTCGCATGCCGGACGAGGTCGCGTAGCCGGCGCTTGGGGATTCCGTCGAACAAGGGAAAGGTGGCCAGGATGTCGGCCCAGTCGGCTGGACTCGCCTGGTCCCGGTACCCCAGGCCCACGGGGGATATCGCCAATTGCATCGTCGCCCTCACTTTCTGCAGGTACTGGTCCGGTCTCGTATCGGATCTTGCGGAGAGCGCAGACGAAAGGGAATGGAGCCAGCATCACTCCCGGGGTACGGCCAGCCACACCCCGGCCCGAGAGCGACTCCTCCGCTCTTTGCGGTCTTTTCTTCGCCCGCGCCCTTGCGGGCGGGCCTCGGCTGTCATAGGTTGGTCGAGCACCGAGTACGGAGCGCTTCTAGGTTGAAGCCTCTCTTACGGGTCGTACGCGGAAGCCTTCGGGCCAGGCGGAAAGCTTGTGGGGGTGGTGGACGAAGGCGCCACCGGCTCGGTGTTCTTTTTGGACCTAGGGCCGGCGCACGTTGTCGTCCAGCCAGCGAAGGATCGGCTCGAGCACCTCGCGGTTGTTCAGCTCCATCATCATCAGATGCCCGTTGCCATGGACGCCGTGATCGGCCAGGACGATTCGATCGACGCGGCAGCCCGCCTCCTCGAGGAACGCGGCGATCGCGGGGCTCGGCTGGGCAAGCAACGACTCCTCCGCCTCGACGAGCGCGATCGGGATCTCTGCGAGCGCGGGTAGCCGGCGCGCGGGCTCCCGCTGGAGGTCGTCCGGCGAGTCGGCCGGCGGATCGAAGGTCATCGGTGCGGCGGTGAGACCCCAGGGAAGCGAGAGGCCGACGGCCGGGTTGTCGAGAAACGCCGGTCCGATCGGCTCGGCGGAGACGATCGCCTTGACCTGCGAGGGACGCGCGTCTGCGGTCAGCCACCCCATCGGGCCGCCGGCGGAGCTGGTGATCAGGATCGCCGGGCCGATCTCGTCGAGGAGGGCGGCGCCACACGCCTGCTCCAGCGCGTGCGCCAGGCCGCAATCGGCGAGCATCGGCCCCGTTCCGGAGGCGAACGCTCTCACGTACGGGTCGTCCGGATCGCCGGTTCCGGGCCACTGCGCGGTGCCGCAGAAGAGCGCCGAGATCATCTCCAGCGTGAACACGCCACCCGGCGGGCAGAGCACGTCCGGGTCGTACGGCGAACGGCCGTGGCCGGGCCGGTCGACGACGTAGACGGCATAGCCTTCCTGGACGAGGAACGTCGCCCAGCCCGCGCGGCCGTCCGGCGTGCCCAGCCAGTCGGTGCCCTGACCGCCGCCGCCGTGGATCAGGACGACCGGGTACGGCTGCGTCACTTCGTCCGGTGCCTCCCACTGGACGAACATCTGGCCGCGGAGCGACGTCCCCTCGTGCACCGGGACCCGCTCGCCGCCGACCCAGAAGAAGCCCCGGCGGGAGGTGACGAGCTCGCCCTCGCGATGCCGCCCACTCACGTCGAGGACTCGAGCTGGGGCTTCACCTCGGCTGCGAAGAGCTCGAAAGTGCGCCTGGCTTCGTCGAACGTCATGTCACCGGTCGGGAGCTGGAGATCGACGTGCTCGATCAGTCCCGGCTCGAGGATCCCGGCGAACCGCTCGGTGATCTGCTCGACCGTGCCCGAGCCCGCGGCGACCGCGTCCTCGACGTGGGCGAGAATCGCGCGTAGAGGCCCAAGCGCCTTCTCGCAGTCCTCCGGAGGCATGATCAGGCGGTCGTTCTCGTGCACGGCCTCGGCCCGACGGACGAGCCCGTCCATCCCGCGGCGGGCGATGTCGAGCGCCTCGGCCTCCGTCGGGGCGATCGCGAGGATCATCGTGCAGCCCACGCGCGGCCGCGAGTCCGGCCCGTCCACGCGCAGCGTGTCCCCTCTGTGGCTGTTCCAGGCCTCGACGTAGACGTCATAGGCCTGCCGGTCGATCGGGCCCGGCCACATCAGGCTCATGCCGTACCGGCCCGCCGCCGCCGGGTTCCCCGGATACCAGAAGGGAATCGGATCCTGAACTGGCCTGGTCGCGAGCGGGACGGTCGGGAATTCGTGGTACACGCTGCCTTCACTCGAGATCTCGCCGGTGGCAAGCGCGCGGCAGATGATCCCGAGCGTGTCCTCGAAGCGCTCCCGACGCTCAGTCCAGTCGCTGCCGAACCAGGCGTGCTCGATCGGGGCGACGCCGCTCCCCACGCCGAAGTCGAGCCGGCCGCCCGTGAGCTGGTCGGCAACGCACATGTCCTCGAGGAGCCGTACTGGGTGGTGAAGCGGAAGCAGCTTCACCATCGGCCCGAGCCGGATGTTCGTCGTCACCTGCGACGCAGCGGCGACGAACAGCTCCTGGTTGGGTGCCATGCACAGGCCCGAACCGTGATGCTCAGCGAGGTGGAAGCTCTCGAACCCGGCCTCGTCGGCGAGCTTGATCAGCTCGAGCCGGTCCTGGAACAGCCGCTGCGTGTCCGTCCCCGGGATTTCCTCGATGTGGTCGAAGATGCCGAATGTGGGTGACGCCACGCGCTAAACCCTACGCGGCGAGGCGCACTAGGATTGCCCGCACTCGTGGCCGAGCCGCAGGCACCTCAGCCCACCGAACGCCAAGGATGGAACTGGAAGGCGATCCTGCTCGCGGCGCTGGGGATCTATGCAGTCCTGCTGATCGTCCTGAACCGCAAGACCGTCTCGGTCGACTTCGTCGTCTTCTCCGAGAAGACGCGCGTGATCTGGCTCGTGCTGCTCGGCATCGCCCTCGGCGCGCTGATCGTGTGGCTCGTTCCGCGGCTGCGGCGACGGAAGCCCAAGCCCCGCAAGTCGTCCGAGCGAACGGACGAGCGCAGCGGCATCGCCGGAGTCAGTTGGAAGGTGATCCTGCTCGCGGCTCTGGCGATCTACGCGGTACTGCTGATCGTCTTCAACTCGAAGACCGTCTCGGTGAACTTCGTCTTCGTCACCGAGAAGACACGGGTGATCTGGCTCGTCTTGCTCAGCGTCGCCCTCGGCGCGCTGATCATGTGGCTGCTGCCCCGGATCCGACGGCAGCGCAAGCCCAGGGCTGACGCCGCCACCGCCCGCTGACCCTACGACCGGCCGCGACCGGGAAAACGCGCCTCCAGCGCCAGCATGACGCGCCGCAGCAGATCGTTCAGCTGCTCCTTCTCGCGTTGTGAGAGCGCTTCTGCGAGCAGCGCCTCCCGCTCGGCCTGACTGCCGATCGCCTCCTGGTGGAGCCGGCGGCCCTTCGGCGTCAGCTCGACGAGCACTCCGCGACGGTCGTCGGGATCGGGAAGGCGCTTGACCAGTCCGGCCTTCTCCAACTGGTCGAGGCGGTTCGTCATCGCGCCGCTCGAGAGGTCGGCGGCGCGGGCGAGGTCACCGGCCGAGCGGCGGTGCGGCTTTCCCTGCCAGCGCAGCGAACAGAGCACCTTCCAGTCTCCGCTCGCGAGGTCGTACTGCTCCAGCGTCTCGTCGAGCATCTTGTGGATCCGCCGGTTGATCCCGTGGATCCGGTCGACGATGCCCTCGACCTCGATGTCGAGATCGGCCGGCAGCTCGCCGCGGATCTCCTCCAGGAACTTGTCGACGTGATCGGGTTTCGAGGGCATCAGTGAATTGTTTATCCGAAGTATCTTGACGTCAAGACATCTGCCGTGCTAGCTTCCGGTTCAAGTAGTTCGAGATAAAGATACTCGACCTAGAAGGAGGTGGCGGACACGTATTCGAGCGAGACCCACCTGCACCTGCAACTGGCGGCCGAACGCGCCGAGCGCCTGTACGGAGCCGGCCCGAAGGCCGAGAGGAGACATACATGGCTGCGACCGAGACTGCAGATCGCGTTCTTGACCTCGAGGAGGCAGCGCTCGCAGCCAGGCGAGGACAACCGAGCCCGAGTTCAAGAAAAGCCCGAGTTCAAGAAACTCATTGCGTCCTAGCGCTCCGTAGGATTGCGCCCATGAGGCGCTGTGTCCTACTCGGATTCGTTGCCGCGGCCGTCTGCCTGAGTCAGGCGGCGTCCGCGGCCGAGCCGCCGATTCGCGTCGTCGGCTTCTCGCAGATCGGCACGTTCAAGGTCCACGGCGGCAACCCGGCGAAGGCGCGTGCCGCCTTCGGACGGGCGACCTCGACGAAGAACACCCCGAACCGCGACTGCCTGATGGGCTGGGCAGGCATCAGGATCAGCTTCTACACGCTCGCCCATGCCAAGCAGTGCCAGCCGGACACGCCCTTCGGGATCGCGACGATCACGGGGATCTGGGTCACCGACCGCGGCCTCCGGAAGGGCGACACGCTCGCAAAGGCGCGGAGGCTCTACCCGCGGGCGGAGAAGCCGCACTTCGCCGGCCCCAGCGCCGTCGGCCTGATCGTCAAGCTCTCGCAGGCGGTCGGCGACTACGGGCTGGCGGCGAAGGTCGTCAGCGGGCGCGTCGTCGCGCTCGTGCTCTCCGATCCCCAGGGCGGGGAATAGCGCGGGGCTGCGCGTTACGGCACATCCCGCCCGGTGAAGCTTGCCGTCGCATTCGCAGTTCCCCACAGTCCGTGAAGGTCCGTAGTATCCGCAATTAGATGCGCACCGGCGTCATCGCCGTCGTTCTGGCTGCAGCCGTCGCGCTGTTGCTCTCCGCGCCCGCGAGTGCCCGTTCTCTGGCCGATCCCCAACTGACCGTCAAGGTCAAGGGCCAGGGGACCGTTACAGGCGACGGGAGCGAGCCCGTGATCGACTGTCCTCCGTCGTGCGAAGAGTCCAACGAGGGCAGCTTCACGGAAACGCTCACCGAGCATCCCGCCCCCGGCTGGAAGTTCGACGGCTGGGGCGGCGCGTGCTCGGGTCACGACGAGCAGTGCACGGTCTTCGTGGACGGCGACACGAAGGTCACAGCGACGTTCATCCCCGAGCCCCGGCAGCCGACCCATCCGTCGGGACCGACGAACGAGGAGCCGGAGCCCGCCACCTTCGGACTGACCGTCAGCACGACAGGCGCCGGGTCGGTCGCGAGCAGCCCGGGCGGCATCGACTGCGGCGGCGACTGCAGCGAGGCCTACCCGGAGCACACGATGGTCGGGCTCTTCCCGATGCCCGCGCCGGGATCCCAGTTCGTGTCTTGGGGCGGCGACTGCAGCGGTTCCGGGGGCTGCACCGTGACCATGGACGGGCCACACCACGTGACCGCGACATTCAGGCCGGCCGTCGTCCCACCGGACGAGATCGGCCCGCCGAGCAACCCGATCAACGACCCGGGCAAGGCCGGCGGCGTGTCGACATTGACTCTCGTCTACGACTGCTACTCGCCGGAGGAACTCTGGCTCGACGAGGTCTTCGTCGACCGTGCTGCACCGCGAGATCGACCAGGGCTCCCGCGACGCGTTCTTCCCGCGCTTCCAGGCCGGCCTTTCGCTGACCCAGGCCGCGCTCGACGTGCTGCACAGCGTCGAGTACCGCACGCTGCTGATCCAGGGCTTCTACAACACCTTCCTCCACCGCACGGCCACGCCGACCGAGCTCGCAACGTTCCTGGCGATGCTCGCCGGCGGCGCGACCGACGAGGACGTCATGGCCGCGATCCTCAGCTCCGAGGAGTACTACGCGACCCGCGGCGGCGGGACGAACGCGGGCTTCATCACCGCGCTCTACCAGGATCTGCTCGGCCGCTCGCCGTCCTCCGCCGAGCAGGCGCAGTGGGACGCCGCGTTCGGCGCGGGCGCAACGCGCCAGCAGGTCGCGCTGCAGGTGCTGAAGAGCACCGAGTTCCGCACGCGCCTGCTCAAGGGGTGGTTCCAGGCGTACCTCGGCCGCCAGCCCACCGACGTCGAGCTCAACTTCTATCTCAGCCACTTCGCCGCCGGCGAGACCGACGAGATGATCCAGGCCGAGATCCTCGGCTCGACCGAGTTCGTCGGGCGGGTCGAGGACTACACGGCGACGATCGACTGGGGCGACGGCACGACCACGAAGGTGACCGTCAAGCACACGACGAACGGCGGCCGGGACTGCGAGGTCACCGGGCAGCACACGTTCCCGAACGCCGGCGACATCCCGGTCATCGTCACCGTCATGGATCCCGACGGGCACACCGACGCGTTCCGCGGCCTGATGCACATCCAGCTTCAGCTTCCGCCGCCGGGCAAGGAGAACGTGCAGCCGTTCGGCACGGTCCTGATCAACGTCAACGGCAAGTTCGTGCCGCTGACGAAATTCACGCAGGTCAGGGTCGGCACCGAGCTGGACACCACGAACGGGCGCGTGCGCCTGACCTCGCCGGACGGCTCGAACGGGCTCTTCTACCAGGGGCGATTCAAGATCCTCCGGGTCTTCCAGACGGTGAAAGGCAAGAAGGTGGCGATCACGCTGCTGCTTCTGACCGGACCGCTCCCGGACTGCAAGGCGCGCACGACTTCGGGATTCACGGCGGCGCCGCCGCGGCCGGGCAAGAAGGTCGTCCGCCACCTCTGGGGGAACGTGAAGGGCAAGTTCCGCACGCGCGGCAAGTACGCCTCGGCGACGGTCACGGGGACGGTCTGGGAGACGCTCGACTACTGCGACGGGACGCTGGTGTTCGTCCAGAGTGGCCGCGTCGACGTGCTCGACATCCCGCGAAACACGCACCACTTCGTCACCGGCGGGCACAGCTTCTTCGCGCCCGCGCCGTAAGCTTGCACTCAATGCGCGAGCGAGAGCCCGAGCCGCGCCACCGCCCAGAAGACGGCGAACAGCAGCGCGCACGCGTAGGCGATGCGGAGGTGCTTGTACTTCTCGCCGGCGATCCCGGCGAGGTTCCAGCAGGCCGCGGACATCGAGCGGAAGAGCTCACGCTCCGACGCGCACCAGACGGCGTTCTCGTAGGCGGTCGCGGTCGGGTAGCCGGCGACGACGCCGAAGAAGAACAGCGAGCCGAGCCCCGCCCGGTGGCGCGGGAAGAGCGTCCGCGCGACCTGGACGACGGTCATGATCGCGAACATCGTCGCGATCACGCTGGAAATCGTCGCGAGCCAGCCCCAGGCGGCCGCAATGTCACGCGCGTCGAGGAACTGGCGAATGTTCTTGAACAGGTCGAGGATCCCGATGCTGAGGATCAGGACGACGCCGCCGGCCTTCGCATCCGCGAACTGGACGGACTGCGTGAAGTTGTCCGTCGCGCGATAGAGGAAGTCGATCTGCGGCGACAGCTCCTGGGTGTTCATCGGCTCCGTCCGGCCGGGCGGGAGCTGCTCGGGGAGCGCGTGCGGGTCCGGAATCTCGAATCGCTGCATGGGCACGGCGGAAAGATCGTGACAGAGCCACCCGACGGGACCGGCTGATGCGAGGCGCTCGCTACCAACGCGTGCGCGGGATTCTCTTTCTGGCCGTCGGGCTCGGGACGGCCGGGCTCGTCCTCGTCCTCTGGGGCTTCGGGGTGATCGACTCGCTCGAGCGCCAATCGATCGACGCCCGCTTCTCGATCCGAGGCGACCGCCCCGCGCCCAAGGAGATCGTGTTCGTGGCGATCGACGACGTGACGACGAGCTACTTCGGCAAGACGCGCTGGCCGTACCCACGCCGGTACCACGCGAAGGTGATCAACCGGATCAACGCCGGCCACCCGCGCGCGATCGCGGTCGACATCCAGTTCACGGAGCAGACGGACGCGCGCGACGACAACGCCCTGATCGACTCGGTCGCGAACGCACACGGAGTCGTCCTCTCGACGACGGAGACGCTGCCGAACGGGGCGACGCGGATCTTCGGCGGCAACGACACGCTGCGCGAGATCGGCGCCAAGCCCGCGAGCGGCCTTTTCCCGACCGACTCCGCCGGGGTGATCCGGAAGGTGAAGTACTCCGTGAACGGGCTGAAGTCGCTGGCCGTGGTCACCGTCGAGACCGCGACCGGCCATCCCGTCGCGCCCGGCCCCTTCGGGAAGGAGGGCGCGTGGATCGACTACGCCGGCCCGTCCGGGAGCTTCACGCGCTACTCGTACTCGAACGTCTACAACGGCCGCGTCCCCTCGAGCGCCTTCAGGGGCAAGATCGTGGTCATCGGCCCCGCTGCGCCGCGGCTGCAGGACATCCAGCAGACGCCCGTCGACCCGCTGATGCCGGGCGGCGAGATCCAGTCGAACGCGATCGCGACCGTCTTGCGGGGCGTGCCGCTGAGAAGCTCACCGTCGGCGCTCGCGATCTTCCTGATCGTGCTGATGTCGCTGCTGATCCCGGGCGTCTCGCTCGGCAACAAGCTCCGGTACTCCGCGATCGCCGCCGTGATCGCAGCGGTGGCATTCGCGGCCGCAGCGCAGCTCTCGTTCAACCACGGCTGGATCATCTCGTTCGTCTATCCGCTCGCCGCGCTCGCGCTGGCGACGATGGGCGCGCTCGGCGTCCACATCGTCCTGACCGCGTTCGAGCGGGAGCAGGTGCGCAACGTGTTCGCGCGCTTCGTCCCCGAGGCGGTGGTCAGCGACGTGCTCAAGCGCACCGACTCGGACCTCCGCCTGGCCGCCGAAGAGGTGGTCGGCACGGTGCTCTTCACCGACCTGCGCGGGTTCACGAGCGCCTCCGAGCATCTCTCGCCGCAGGTGGTGATCGACGTGATCAACCACCATCTCGAGGAGATCGCCAACGCTGTCCTCGACCACGGCGGCACGCTCGTCTCCTACACCGGCGACGGGATCATGGCCGTCTTCGGCGCACCCATCGCGCAGGAGGACCACGCCGAGCGCGCGTTCGGGGCCGCCGACGAGATTCTCGACGTGCGACTCCCGCGCTGGAACGACTGGCTCGAGGAGAACGACATCCACGAGGGCTTCGAGATGGGGATCGCGCTGAACAGCGGCCCGTTCATGTCCGGCAACATCGGCTCGGCCGAGCGCCTCGCCTACACCGCGATCGGCGACACGATCAACACGTGCTCGCGGCTCGAGAGCCTGACGAAGGAGACGCCGTACATGCTCCTCGTCGCCGAGTCGACATACGTGCTGCTTCGTCCCGAGCAGACGGCGAAAGCTGACGTACGTCGACGAACTGCCGATCCGCGGCCGCACGACCAGGCTGAAGCTCTGGGGCATGGGTCTCTCCCCCGTCCGCGCGGCGCCGGCGAGCTCGCTGCACGACGGAACGGGACGAGGACGCGGTGCTCGGGTAGCGGGCGACCCTAGGTCGCCCGCACCCGCATCCGGTTGAACTCGTACGAGCGCCCGGTCTCGCGGTCGACTACGAGCACGCGCCACAACCCGGCGGCCGGGAACATCACACGGGCTCGGTAGATCCCGGCCCGCAACGTCGGCCTCGAGGCGATCGCCCAGGCCTTCCCCACGCCGTTGATCAGCCGCACGACCGGCGCCTTGCCCGGCGTGTACCGGCCGTCCATCTTCACGGCGATCGTGGCCGTGAACGCCTGGCCGGCCTTCGGCGCGGCCGGGGCGCCGATCATGCTGACGTTCCGCTCCTTCCCGAACGCCGCGGGCGCCGAGACCAGCGCCGCGACCCCGAGCAGGACGATGAGCTTCCGCATTGTCTCCTCCTTGGTCACCGCAGTTACACCGCGCAATGCGCGCCGGTTCCGCAGCGGCGCAACAGCGTCACGCGGCGGCCGTCCAGCGCGATGAGCGCCGAAGCGGCGTTGTTCGCGTAGGAGCGCTCGCGAAGGACGCGACCAGGGTTCGCGCGGTGGACCAGGACGTAGCGGCCGGGCTTCAGGCCGGTGACGTCGATCGACTGGCCCTCCTTCCGGGGCACGTAGTCGTCGCCGAAGCCGGCCGAGATCCCTTCACGGACGGTGCGCGCCTCCGGCCGGCCGCGCCCGCACTCGCTCGTCCAGACCGGCTTCCGGTTCAGCGCGCGCGTCTCGTACGCGTCGCGGAGGCAGAAGCCGGTCTTGCGGTCGCGGCCGACGAGGCTGCCGTCGGGGCGCCGCAGCTCGTAGCGCTCGAACGCCGGGAAGTGCCAGTGCTCGTGCGTCTCCGAGCGGACGTAGCGGAGGCGGACACGCAGCGGGTAGCGGCGGTCGCCGACGACCTGCCAGGTGCGCATCTGCTTCCCAACCCGCCGGCCGACGACGACCAGCTCGCCGGGACCGACGTTGTCGACAGCCGAGCCGAAGACGAGCAGCAGCCGGCCATGCCGCGGCACGACCGCGAGGCCGAGCGGGGCCGCCTGGTCGAGGTCGGGCAGCGGCGCGGCAAGGGCGATCACCGAGGCCGCGAGAGCGAGCACCCGGCTAATACACTGCGCACGCGGCGCGGGTTCGCCTACTCGTTCGGGCCGGCGTAGTAGATGTGCACGGCGAGCGGCGCGAAGCTGTCGCCGAAGGCCTCGTTGACCGAACGGATCTTGCGGCTCTCGCCGAGCACGGTCAGTGTCCGGCCGTTCAGGAGCGACTGGTGCATCGTCGCGTCCAGCGAGTGATACGTCGGGTTGATCGCGATCACGTAGAGCGCGCCGCCCCAGTTCCGGGCGACGAGGAGGAGCTCGCCCTGGTCGCTCGTCGCGGGCAGGTTCGGGATGTACGCCGCCGGGCCCAGGCGAGCGACGTCGCGGGCGACCGCGTTGATCGCGCGCGACGAGCCGACCGGCCAGTGCGCGGGCCAGAACCCGAGGCCGTGCGCGCCGCCGGCGATCGCCATCCACGACTCCGCGCGGACGACGGCGGGCGTGACCGCGGTCGCGCCGCCGGGGCACTTCCAGTCGTCGGCCTCGATCCACTGGAACGTCGGCTTGTCGCCGGCCAGCTTGACGAGCTCGCGCTGCGACCAGTAGACGTCGGCCATCCGGTTCGGCCGGCACCACTCCTGAAGCGGGTAGAGGTCGAACCCGATCACGTCCGCCTTCGCGATCAGCGACGGGTACATCCCGCGGCCCCAGTCGAGCGGCGCGGCGCCGGAGTAGAAGTGGTTGGTCAGCGTCAGGAACGACAGCCCGCCGACTCCGGGCGGCGCGGGCGGCAGCGAGTCCGCCGAGACATTCGCGCCGTCCGGCTCGTCGTACTGGAACCAGCCGACGATGCCCGGCCCGGACCCGCCGTGGCCACCGGCCGCGCCGGCCGAGTAGGCGTCGCCGTGCAGCCCGTTCAACTGGCTCTGGAGGTTCCCGCAGGGGTTGAGCGCGAAGAGATTGATCCCGGATGCGAGCGCGTTCGGGTACTCCCACGGGCAGACCGAGTAGACCATCATCGGGAACCAGGGCTGGCCGTTGATCAGGATCGAGCCGTTCGGCCGGCCGACGTCCATCTTCGGGTTGGTGACGACCCCCGGAGTGGTGATGTCGAGAGTCGCCTGCGTACGCTGGCCGTCATCCGAAACCGCCTTCACCCAGATCCGGTACGTCGTCGACGAATCGAGCCCGATCAGCGTCGCGGCCGGGCTGCCGCCGGCAACCCCGGCCGGCGCCCACGCCGTCGGGACGCCGAAGTCGACGACGCCGTACGAGACGCGCACGTTTGCGGGCGCGGAGGACTGCCACGTGATCGTCGCGCCGTAGGAGGCGAGCGAGCTCGCCTCCAGGTTTGTGAGCTGGAGCGGCGGGCCGACCTCGTGCACCGGGTCGGAGCGCGGCGGGACGCCGTTCGAGAACGCCCCGCAGTCCACGGTGTTCTGGTTCACCTGGCCGGCCGTCTTGCGCAGCGCCTGGTAGGCGGGCTTCGGCGAGCCGTCGGCCCAGTAGACGCCGGACTGCCAGCCGGCGAGGTCCTTCTCGTCGACCAGGTGGAAGTTGAAGTAGGCGCCGACGAGTGGCTGGCAGTCCGCGATCTTGATCGCATCCGCGAGCTGCATCGGCTGGTCGAGCCCGTTTCCGGTTCGGGGATCCGAGGCCTCGTTCGGCGAGAGCGCCGGGACGGGCGTCGTGTCGTTCTCGCTACCGGTGTACTGGCCGGAATGCGCCGAATCGGGCGCCGTCTGGTAGCCCTGCGCGAGGTACCAGATCGTCGTGCCGTCCTGGCCGGGCAGGGGCTGTGAGGTTCCCTGGAAGCCGGAGTCGATCGCGGCGACGAGCGCGTCGTAGTCGCCGATTCCGTACGCGGGCGAGTTCGGATGCTCGGCCCACGGCCGCTCGGCCGAGCCGAGCGCCTTCGGGATGTAGCCGAAGGTGTCGAAGATCGGCTTCGTCCGGCCACTCGCCTTGTACGCGGCGGCGAGCTTCGAGACCCAGGTCGCCGGCGGGTGATAGCCGACCGTGAAGCCGCCCGGGATCGCGGAGGCCCTCGAGACGAAGGTGGAGACGATGTTCACGTTGGGGTTGACCGCGTGGGCGGCGTCCCAGCAGGTGGCCAGCAGCGCCTCGTAGTCGGCGGGAGCGGCGCTCGAGCCGTCGGCGTTGTACTGCGGCGCCCAGAAGGCCTGGTCGTTCGGATCGTTCCAGATCACGACGTCCTTGATCTGCGGGTTGACCGTGATCATGTCGGCCACGTAGCTACAGAACTGCCGGCGCGCCTCATCGGTGCGCGGCGCGTCCTCGGCGCGACCGTAGAGCGAGACGACGATCCGCAGCCCGGACACCTCGCCGACGATCCGGTAGATCGTGTCCTGGAAGTCCGAGGGCACCTTCGACTCGCCCGGGATGCCACTGGCGCGTGATGCGGATCGCCTTCAGCCCGAGAGCGCGCGCGTTCGAGGCGGGCTGCTGCGCGCTGCCCCAGACGAGCGAATCCTCGTCGGCGCCGACGATCATCCCGGGACCGGCGAGCGCCGACGCAGCCTGAAAAGCGACGAAGAGCGTGCCGATGATCGCTGCGAGGAGCAGCCTTCTCCAGGAGAGCCTCACTACTTCTCTTCATCGGCAGGGCGGCCCGAACCTCAAGGGGACGCGTCGATCGCCCAAAATGGGTGCGCCGGCCTATTGACCAACGCGGCCCAAACTCGTAGGGTCGGCGCGAGTTGAGGTACGGGGTCGTCCTCATCGGGGCTCTCCTGGCGACAGCCGTGGTCGCCGGCTGCGGCGGCAAGGCGTCGCTGCCGGACGAATCGGACGCCAGTTCCGCGCAGTTCCAGCGCCAGGGCTTCGACATCACGTTTCAGTACCCCGCCACGCTGAAGGAGGCGGACGACCTGATCTTCGGCTCGACCGCGGGCAGCGCCGATTCCGCCCGCGCCGGGGTCGGGATCAACAAGGCGAACGTAATCCTCGTCAGCCGCTACGACCTGCGCCGGCCGGTCACCACCGACAACGTCGCCGGAGTGAAGGCGGAGGTGGACGGCGTGATCAAGAGGCTCGCCGGCAAGCCGGTCCGCGGGCACCGCGTGGACTTCGGCGGTCTCCCGGGCTATGCGTACAAGGTGCCGCTCGGCTCGCCGTCCGGCGGGGTCAGCCGCCTGTTCGTCCTGTTCGACAAGAAGGTCGAGTACTTCTTCAATTGCCAGTCGACCCCGGAGACGCGCGTCGAGCTGGACGGCGCCTGCGACCAGGCGCTCGAGACGCTTCAGCGCACCGCGTAGCTGGTTCGACGGGTGATTCACGCCCGCCGCTGCTACGTTCAGAGCATGGTGCGGCGGAGCACGCCACTTCTGGCTGGGCTCGCCCTGTCCGCGGCGCTGGCGGTCAGCCGGCTGCGGCGGCGGCGGCGGTGGGACAAGACGTTCGACAACGAGAACATCGGGATCACCTTCAAGTACTCGCCCCGCTTCCACCCGATCACCGAGATCGATTTCGGGCACACCGCAGGCGCGAAGGCCGCGGCGCAGTCGGGAGTCGCGCTCGACAAGGTGAACGCGCTGATCGTCTCGCGCTACGACCTGAACGTGAAGATCGACAAGGACAACCTGTCGAAGTTCAAGGGCGAGGTGGACAATGTGATCAGCCGGCTCGCCGGCCACCGCGTCAGCGGGCAGGAGGTCGAATACGGCGGCTTCCCGGGCTACGAGTACGTGATCGACGTCAAGAACCCGCCCCAGGGGCAGAGCCGGATGGCCGTGCTCTTCGACCAGGCGACGGAGTACCTGATCAACTGCCAGTCCACGCCGACCGACCGCGACGAGATCGAAGAGGGCTGCCGCAAGGCGCTTGACACGCTCGAGACCAAGTAGCCGGTCTGGCGGCCTGGGGCGCAGCCTCGTCCTCGTCGAAGCCCTGCATCGCCTGGGGCCCTGAAAGACACTGGGGCCCTGAAAGACGAAGGGACAGGCTCCTCCAGCCTGCCCCCACAAGGCACGTATGAAAACGGGGGCTAGTCGCCCCAGTCGAAATCGCGCGAGCGGCCCCAGAAGCTGTCGTCCATGTGGGCGACGAGTTCGGGGGTCTCGAGGTTCTGCTCTCCCGGCCAAGGCATCGTCGCGCCGGCCACCTCCACTGCGGGCTCGGTACCGTCCATCGTCTCCTCGAGACGGGCCTGCTCCTCGGTCTTGAAGAGCGGGTGGTTGTCGAACGGGTCCTCGATCTCGTAGCTCTTCAGGGGCATGTCTCCTTCGAGCTCGGCGTTGCGGCGCTTGAGCTCCAGATGCTCCTGGATGACCTGGCTGAAAATCGACGGTGTCTCTACAGGCATTCGATCCTCCGGCGTGGGGGGCACGATTCGGTGGGGGATTGTAACGCTTTTGTGAGGAACCGGTGTTTCAAGAGTACGACGCGAAACGGACGGAACCTGCACCGGATATGCAACATTGAGGGGGACATGCCCAGGCTCCCAGGACGCGTTGGCCCGCTCGGTCTCGCACTCACAGCATATGACGTCTGGCGGCGACTGCCGCCGACGCAGCGCAAACTGGTGATGCAGCAGGTCCGGCGGTACGGCCCGGTGGTCGCGACGCAGGCGCTGCGTTCGGCGCGTGCCGCGGCAGCCGCCCGCAAGAAGCCCTAGGCGCTGCCGAGCGCTTCGCGGACGATTCTGTCCTGCTCGCGGAGGTGGGCCGTCGGGTAGCCCTCGCTCGGGCTCGCCCGCCAGGGGCGGCCGACGTAGCGGAGCGGGACGTCCTTCGGGCGCGCCTCCTCGAGGCGGTGCCTGATCGAGCGCCACGCGCCCATGTTCTGCGGCTCCTCCTGCGCCCAGATCACTTCCTGGAGGCTCGGGTAGGAGGCGACGAGGGCCTTCACCTGCTCGGACGGGAACGGGTAGAGCTGCTCGATCCGCGCGACCGCGGACGTGGTCGACTTCCCACGCAGCTCGTGCCCGACGATGTCGTAATAGACCTTCCCCGAGCAGAGGACGAGCCGCTGCGTGCGCTCCTTGTACTGGGTCGGGTCGTCGAGCACCGGCTGGAAGGAGCCCTCGGCGAGGTCGGCGAGGCTCGACGCCGCCTCCTTCAGGCGGAGCAGCCCCTTGGGCGTCATCACGACAAGCGGCCGCGCGACCGGCTCGAGCGCCTGTCGCCGGAGGACGTGGAAGTGCTGCGCGGCGGTGGACGGGTTGACGACGCGGATGTTCTCCTGGGCGGTCGACTGGAGGAAACGCTCCAGCCGCGCGCTCGAGTGCTCGGGCCCGTTGCCCTCGTAGCCGTGCGGCAGCAGCAGGGTCAGCCGTGAGGTCTCGCCCCATTTCGACAGGCCGGCGACGATGAACTGGTCGAGCATGATCTGCGCGCCGTTGACGAAGTCGCCGAACTGCGCCTCCCAGAGGACGAGCGCCTCCGGCGCGGCGACCGCGTAGCCGTACTCGAAGCCGACGCAGGCGTACTCGGAGAGCGGCGAGTTGTGCACCTCGAACGAGGCGGTCGCGTCGCTCAGGTGCTGGATCGGCGCGTAGCGCTCGCCGGTGTGGGCGTCATGGAGCACGAGGTGGCGGTGGCCGAACGTTCCGCGCTCGGTGTCCTGGCCGGTGAGGCGGATCGGGATCCCCTCGACGAGCAGGCTCGAGAACGCGAGCGCCTCGGCCTGGCCCCAGTCGATTCGGCCCTCCTCGAGGGCCGCCGGGCGGCGCTCGAGCTGCTTGAGCAGCTTCGGGTGGACGGTGAAGTGGTCGGGGACGCGGAGGAGCTCCTCGTCGAGCTCGCGCAGGCGTTCGGCGGCGACGGCCGTCACCGGGCCGCTGGTCGCGACGACCGGGCGCAGCGGCGTCTCGGGCGGGTCGTCGTCGGCGATCGCCTCCTTCAGGCGCTCGTGCGCGGCCTTGAGCTCCGTCTCGACGCTCTTGTCCAGATGCTCCGCTTCCTCGGCGGGGACGACGCCTTCCTCGGCGAGCCGAGTGGCGTACAGCTCGCGGACGGTCGGGTGGCTCGCGATGATCTGCGCCATCAGCGGCTGCGTGTAGGCGGGCTCGTCCTGCTCGTTGTGGCCGAAGCGGCGGTAGCCGACGAGGTCGACGACGACGTCGTGCCCGAACCGCTGCCGGAACGCGAGCGCGAGCCGGATCGCCGAGATCGCCGCCTCGGGGTCGTCGGCGTTGACGTGGATGATCGGGACGTCGAAGCCCTTCGCCAGGTCGCTCGAGTAGCGCGTCGAACGGCCCTCGGCGGGGTCGGTCGTGTAGCCGACCTGGTTGTTGGCGATCAGGTGGAGCGTGCCGCCGGTCGTGTAGCCGGCAAGGCCCTCGAGGTTGAGCGTCTCGGCGACGACCCCCTGGCCGGCGAACGCGGCGTCGCCGTGGATCAGGATCGGCAGCGCCACGCCGGGATCGTGGACGCCGGCGCGGGTCGAGCGGTCGGTCTGCTCGGCGCGCGCACGGCCCTCGACGACCGGGTTGACCGCCTCGAGGTGGCTCGGGTTCGCGCACAGCGCGACGGTGATCTCCCCCGCCTCCGTCTTGCGAACGCCCTCGGCGCCGAGGTGGTACTTGACGTCGCCGGAGCCCCCTTCGGTGGTCGAGACGACGGCCTCGATCGAGCGCTCGCCCTCGAACTCGCGCAGGATCGCCTCATACGGCTGCCCGAGCGTGTGCGCGAGGACGGAAAGGCGGCCGCGGTGGGCCATGCCGATCACGACCTCGTGCGCCCCTGCCTCGGCGGAGATCTCGATCGCCTCGTCGAGCATCGGCACCATCACGTCGAGACCCTCGATCGAGAACGACTTCTGGCCGAGGAAGGCGCGGCGGAGGTAGCGCTCCATTCCCTCGACCTCGGTCAGGCGCTCGAGCAGGCGCTTCTGCTCGTCGGCGGAAAGCGGCCGGCGGTACCTCCCCGACTCGATCGCCTTGCGCAGCCAGACGCGGAGCTCGTGGTCGGAGAGGTGCTCGATCTCGTAGGAGAGCGTGCCGCAGTAGGTCTCGCGCAGGCGCGGGAGCGCATCGGCGAGCGTCTGCGCGGGGACGTAGAGGCGGAGGAGCGAGGCCGGGATGCGAGCCTGGAGCTCGGGCGTCAGCTTCGGGATCAGCCGCTCGGGCTCGAGCGCGGGGTCGCCGACCGGCTCGGAGCCGAGCGGGTCGAGGCGCGCGGCGAGGTGGCCGTGCATGCGGTGCGCCTTGACGAGCGCCATCGCCGCGGCGACGCCGCCGAGCAGGAGCTCGTCCGGGACGGCGCTCGGCTGCGGGACCGCCGGGGCAGGCGCCGGCGCGGGCGGCGCAGCGGCTGCCGCGCCTCCGTTGCCGCCGTTCCGCTCCATCGTCTCCAGCAGACGCGCAAGGCCGGGGAGCTCCTTGACGAGCTCGCTCTCGCCGCTCTCGAAGAGCGCGCGCCATTCACTCGGAACGGACTCCGGGTTCTCGAGGTACTGCTCGAGGATGGTGGTCGCGTAGCCGGCGTTGAGGCCGTCGACGTCGGGCATCTCTACCTCTTTTGTAGCAGGGCGCTCATCCCTGCCGATCGCCTCAGAAGAGCGGCCGCTGCGTCACGACCGCGACCGTCATCGCGATCACCCAGCACGTGCCCGGCGATCGCCACCGCCGCGCCGGCCAGCCGCCGATGCCGCCCGCCGAGCCCCGCCGCGATCAGCGCGAGCACGACCGCGGCGACGCTGATCCTGACCGGGCGCGCGTCGAGGTGCGTCCCCTCGATGCTGAAGTTGAAGTCCGTCGCCCCGAGGACGCCGAGGAAGATCGCCACCGACGCCATCAGCCCGGCAAGCGTCTCGATGCCTGACCGCCCCTCGGCCTCCGGTTGCATGCTGCTCACGGCGTCACCCTCGCCCGTGCCACCCTCGCGTACCCGCGCCCGGGAGAGCCGTGCGGCCCACGGCGGGGCCGGCGGGGCCGGACCCGCGAGAAACGCCATCCGGGCCTCGGGTCGGGCTCACTCGCAACCGACTTGAGCGCAGGCTCGAGCGGAAGCGGCTTCGCGCGGATCGCCCACCAGACGACGAGGCAGAGGTAGACCACCGGGATCTTCAGGATGACGAGCATCCAGATCAGCTCCCACGTCATGGGCGCAGAGTTTACGTCATCGGTACCTCCTCCCCTCGTCCCGCCGGTAGCCCCAGGCGCCGAGCCCCCCGAAGACCGCACCCCACGCCAGGAGCAGAATCCAGTCGCGCGGCCGCCAGAGGTGCCCGCTCGTCGCACCCCACAGCAGGTTCCCGAACTGGCGAGTGGGGACCAGCGGGGAGATTCCCGCCACCGAGCCGGGAAGGTGGCGCGGCGTGGTCCAGAGCGCGCCGAGGAACGCGAGCACGAGATACAGGACGTTCGCGATCGGGAGCGCGCCTCTCGGTGAGGCCCAGTACCCGAGCGCGATGCCGAGTAGCGCGAACGGCAGCGCTCCGACCACGAGCGCGGCGGCCAGCGCGAACCAGCGCGGAGGAGTCAGCCGCGCATCGGTCGTCGCGAGGGCGGCGGCGACGACGAACGCGGCCGACGCAACGCCGAACAGCGCGGCGGAGAGAACACGTGCGGCAAAGCGCACGCGGACGCGGATCGGCAGCGTCCTCACGAACTGCTCCCAGGGTGACTCGCGCTCTGCGGCAATCCCCACCCCGAATTGGAAGAACGAGACGCCGAGCACTGCGAAGCCCGTGAACGAGGCGAGCAGCAGCGTCGGGTCGACGTCGGGATCGGAGCGCGGAGCGACGAAGAGCAGGAAGAAGAGCGCCGGGAACGCGAGGGTCGGGACGCTGAAGGTCGGGTAGCGAAGGAGCTCGAGCGTCGACGCTCTGGCGTGGAGCAGGACGAGCCTCACGCGAACGTCTCGGTCAGCGCGAGAAACGCCTCTTCCAGGCCCGAGGCCCGGGCCTGGTCGGCGAGCTGTGTGGGGCTACCCTCTGCCACCACGCGGCCCTGGGCAAGGAGAACGATCCGGCCGGCCAGCCGCTCGGCCTCATCCAGGTAGTGCGTCGTCAGTAGGACGGTGCCGCCGTCGGCCGAGTACCGGTCGATCTCGGCCCAGACCGAGCGGCGCGACTCGACATCGAGCCCGGCCGTAGGCTCGTCGAGAAAGATGGCAGCCGGGTCGCCGGCGAAGGCGAGCGCGACCGAGAGCCGGCGCCGCTCGCCGCCCGAAAGGCCGCCTGCCTGCCGGCGTGCGATGGTGTCGAGACGGAACCGGCCGAGCAGCTCATCCGTCGGGACGGCGCACGGGAAATGTGCCCGCACGAGCTCGACGATCTCGCGCACCCGCAGCGTCGGCGGGAACCCCGATTCCTGGGGCGTCACCCCGACCGCAAGGCGGGCGCGCACCTGTCGCGGGTCGACTCCGAAGATCTCCGCGGCGCCCTCGTCGGGGCGACGCAGGCCGAGGAGGATCGCGAGTGCGGTCGTCTTCCCAGCGCCGTTCGGGCCGACGAGGGCGACGATCTCTCCTGCCTCGACCGCGAGGTCCACCCGGTCGAGCGCGACCGCCTCCCCGAAGCGCTTCGACACCGCGCGGAGGGCGGCGGCGATCAAGTCCTGCGCCTCTCCCCCTGGACGCCCCAGTCGACGAGGACGTTGTAGGTCGCGTGCGCGAGCATCGCGGCGACGAGGCCGCCAAACAGGAAGACGCCGCCGAACCCGAAGCCGGTGAAGAGGTGGACGACACATCGACGGCCGAGCGTGGCCGCATGCCAGGCGGCAAATCCGGCGGAGGAGGCGACGAGCGCGGCGAACGAGCCCAGCGCAAGCGCGAGCCCGGCGAGGATCAACCCGCGCCAGAGCAGCTCCTCGAATGCGGCGAGTGAACCAAGACAGAGCCACCGAAGCGCGAGCGCACGCGACCGTGCCCGCAGCCGAACCCGCGGCACTCTTCCGCCGGCCAGCGCGACGAAGAGCATGGCGCCGCAGACCGGTCCCGAAGCAACACCGAGCTCACCCATCGGCGAGGCTCCCGACGGCGACGGTGTAGAGCGTCGATTCGTTGACGCCGTCGAGACCGAGGAACTCGTCGGTCAGCCGGTCGTAGTAGCCGCCGAGCGGCACTGCGCCCAAACCGAAAGCGGTGGCGGCGAGCAGGACGTTCTGGGCCACGTGGCCCGCCTCGAGCAGCGCGAACCGGTACCCACGCACGCCGTACTTGAAGCGGGTCCGCCCGAACACGGCCGCGATGAACATCACGGCGGCGCTGCCGGCAACGATCTCCGGGTAGGTCGAGAGCGATGACACGTCATCCGCCGCGAGCGAGTCGTGCACCACCGCCAGTGCGGGCGCGAGCGGGTCGAAGTGATACAGGCCGGGCTCGAGCCCCTCGATCCGAAAGGCGGCGACGTATAGCTCCAGGGGGTAGAGCGCGCCACCCGACGGAACCGCGCGCAGCGGGAGCGGGTGCTCCTCCAGCGCATGGGTCACTCCGTAGCCGGACTCGAGTAATCCGGCGAGGTCGTGTCCGGAGACCGGAGCGTCGTGCGAAGCGGCGGCACGAGCGTCGCTCGGCGATCGCCTGCCAGAGCGCGAACGTCCGGCCGGCGCGGTGCGGGCAGTGCGCGCCGCGGCACCGGCAGCCTCCGGACTGCGCGGGTCATGGACAGCTGAAGGTCGGGAGTCGCCTCGAGCCGCGCTGCCCCGGCGACCTGGCGCCCGATCTGGGTCGGTGAGACCTTCGACGCCTCGTGGTAGGCCTCCGCCGGGTCGAACGGGTCCGGCGGCCCGCCGTACACCAGCTCGAGCCAGCGCGCGGTCTGGCGGGGGGCGCGAGCCGGCTCGATCACGGGAAGGGGTGCGGGTCGGGGTTCAGGTCGTCGGGGCCGAGCGGACGCGGCACGAGGCCTGCCTCGAAGGCGGCCTCGTAGAGACGGCGGCCGCCGAGGAAGCGGCAGCCCGCGACCACGTCGAGCTGGCACAGCTCCGGTGCCAGCACGTGGACGACGCTCAGCCCTGCGGCGGCCACGTCGGGGCTCGTAACGTCGACGGCATAGGCCGAGGTGCCATGCGCGGAGAGCCGACCGCAGACCGCCTCGATCAACTCGAGCACGTTGGAGCCTTCGAGCGGCTCGACGTCGGCGATCGCGCGTCGGGCCTCCGCGGCGTCGAGGAACGACGCCAGCCGGGCGCGTTCCTCGTCTGCGTAGTAGAGCGTGTGGTCGTCGAATGTCTGGATCGTCGTCGCCGAGCGCCCGACGAGCTCCGGCTCCTCGAGCGCCCGGTCGGCAACCCAGCGGCGGACGGAGAACGCCTCGGCGAGGGACTTGCGCCACGCGTCGGCGACGCAAGGGGCGCTCGCCGCGCCGACACCGAGCGCACCAAGGGTCCCGGGCGGGCCGTGGACGACCCCGAGCACGGTCGGCACGTGCAGGAAAGCGCTCAGGTCGACGGCCGAATACGCCAAGCCGGAAGGCGCGAAGTAGCGACTGTCGACCCTGCCGATCTCTTCATCGGCACTCCAGTCGAGGAGCGGCAGCGACAGTCGGTTGTGCCACGCGAGCATGAAGGCGTCACGCTCGACGAGCTCCAGGAGCCCGGTCAGGATCGCCTCCTCGAGGGTTGCGGCGCATGCCAGCCCGCTGCTCGTCGCATGGCCGACGCGAACCTCCTCCCCGGCCTGCCGCTGCCACGGCATGAACACGAGCTGTGCGGGCAAGGAGGCGCGCAGCCCGTCGGGCAGGGAGAACCCGTCGATCCAGCCCACGGCGGTCTCGCGCTGCGAACGGCCGGAACGGAAACGCCGGATCCCTGTACTGCGCCTCCGAGAACAACGCGAACCGCTCGGGATCGACCGCTTCATCTCCCAGCTCCAGAGCGGATGCGACCACGATCCGCTCGTGCGGGACGTAGGAGCCCGAGTACCGCTCGAGCGCCTCGCCGATCGCCGCCGCCTCGGCCAGAACGCGCGACCAGTGCTCGCTGCCCGTGTACGACTCGAGCGGCGTCCCGATCGTCGGCCTGCCGTCCGCGAGCTCGCACCCGATGCCGACGAGCCGGAGCTCGCCGGGCGCGGCAAGCGTCTCCGACAGGCCGCGCACGACCCCGGTCAGCGGCGAGACGAAAGAGCGCAGCCGAGGCATCGTCGCCGAGGCGGGCGTCGGCGGCACCGGCCGCAGCTCACAGACCGGCGGCAAGCGGCACCTCCTTGTACCAGGGCAGCGGCGCGGCCACGTCGGTGACCCCCGAGCATGCGTCGCAGCGGGGGACTCGATGCAGGTGATGCGTCGTCAACGTGATGGACGGGAGAGCCTCCAGGGCGTAGAAGGCGGCGGGTGCGTGGTGGTCGCCGAGGACCAACCAGTGGAGCGCGCACTGGGACGCGACGGCGCCGAGCAGAGCATCGAACGCCGGCGTCGACGGGTAGGCAGCGGGAACCGCATCGAGCAGCGAGAGCTCTTCGGGCGCAGCGAGGTTCGCGTCACGCCGCCGGCGGAAGCACTCGTAACAGCCGGTGTCACCCGGAAGGTAGAGCGGGCCGACGGTCGCATAGCGCCCGTCGAAGGGCAGGACCTGGAGCCACGGCTGCGAGGACGCGAGTGCTTCCGCGTTCCACTCCGGCAGGCGCGGGAGGTCGCCCGCCGCCGGAGCGCAGACGACGAGATCGACGCCTTCGGGCCGGCCGAGCCGCTCGACCCGGACGCCGCCCAGGCGGAGGAGCCGAGCCGCCTCCAGACCGGCGCAACCGTCCCCGAGGACACCCACGGAGCAGGAACCGAGAGCGGCGGCGGTGTCGACGACTCGGGTCCCGGGGCGCAACGCGGTGAGCAGCTCCACTGATCTCGCAACCGGCCGTGGCAGGTCGTCCCCGTGCGGCGGCCCCTCTTCGACAAGCCCGTGGTCGTCCAGTTCCGCGAGCACGTTCTCGACCGCCGGCCGGGCCGGCTCACCGAGCACGGCGACGATCTCGTCCACCGTCCGCGTCCCGTCGAGCAGCGGAAGGAGCACGGGAACGAGGTGTCCGGCCGCCGCACCTTCGATGCAGACAATGCGCTGGCCGTACTCGAGCACGACCCTGGCGTCCTCCGTTGCGATGCGATACCAGGGCGGGAGGTACGGGAGCTTCATGTCCCGCACCTCCGCCGCGGCGGCGTCAGTTCCAGGAGAGCTTGCAACAGGTCAGGCTGGAGGACGAACCCGTGCTGCTGGACGACCCCGAGCCCCCAGGCGGCGTGCTCGCGTACAGCGCGTTGCGGTAGCCCTTCTCCGTCACCCGCAGGTCGAGCAGCTCCTCCTTGAGCTCCGTGAACATCGTTGCCTCCTCGCGTAGTTGCCATCAACGGCAACGGTAGCGGGGCATCTGAAACGCGCGTGTGACGGGGCCGGAACGGAAGCGCAACTTCGTGTCCGTTCTAGCAGCGGGCGCGAGCGGCGCGCTATTGGCCGTTCAGGACGCGGCCGGGAAGGACTCGGCCGAAGGGTCTCGAAGCGCGAGGGCACGCGCGGACGACTCCGCCCGCACTCGTGCTGTCGGTCTACGTGATCTGCGCGTCCCCGTAGCGCGGGGGCACTTCGGGCGGCGCCAGATCGAACGCGAGCCGCGGGTCCGCCTGCGGCTCACCCGCGCGTAGCGCCAGCGGGATCACGCCCGCCCAGACCGGCCACTCGTAGTCCTCCTCGTCGTCCTTCGGCGGTCCGACTCGCAGCTTCGCCGACGCTTCGTCGAGGGGAAGCCGCAGGATCGAGGTCGCCTTCAACTCCGTCGCGGTCGGCGGGCGGACATCCGCCCAGCGGCCCGGGAGGATCCGGTCGCTGAACGCCTCCAGCGCCCGCAGCTTCTCGTCGGCGCCCTCCACCTCGACCGCGCGGCCGAGCACGACGACGGAGCGGTAGTTGATCGAGTGGTTGAAGATCGAGCGTGCGAGGACGAGCCCGTCGACGAGCGTCACCGTCAGGCACGCGTCGACGCCGCCCTTCAGCGTCCGCAGCATCCGGCTCGCCGAGGAGCCGTGGACGTAGACCTCGTTCCCGATGCGGCCGTAGAGCGTCGGGATCACGAACGGGTGGCCGTCGTGAACGAAGCCGAGGTGGCAGACGAGCCCGGCGTCGAGGATCGCGTCGATCTGCTCGCGCTCGTACGCGCCCCGCTGCGGCTCGCGCCGGACGCGCGTCCGCTCGGACGGAGACCGCCCTCCCACATCGTCAGCTTACGCTGACTACGCGAGGATGCGGAACGCGGTCGCGACCGGGCACCCGGAACGCAGCAATCGCCGCGCCAGACCGAGGTCGGCGGGCGATTCAGCCAGCAGCCGGGAGATCACCGAGTCGAAGCCGAGGCGCCCGAACTGATCCTGCCGCCACATCTGGACGGCGAGTTCCTCGGGATCGATCGCGTCGATCTGTTCATCGGTCAGGATGCTCGTCATGCCCGGAAAACGGGCGAAGGGCCCCGGTGGATACGGGAGAAACGGTTAGAAAAGGGTTAGGCAGGTGACCGGGCGGGGCACAAGGTCCCTCATGCCACGCGCGATCTGGTCAGGAACGATCTCTTTCGGGCTCGTCAGCGTGCCCGTGCGGATGTTCGCCGCCGTCTCGGAGCACAAGCTCCACTTCAACCTGCTGCACCGCAAGGACGAGTCGCCGATCGGCTACGAGAAGGTCTGCAAGCTCGAGGAGAAGCCGGTTCCGGACAGCGAGATCGTCAAGGCCTACGAGATCGAGAAGGGTGAGTTCGTCTACGTCGAGGACGAGGACTTCCAGGCCGCGCGCGCCGAGGGTGGGCACGCGTTCGACATCGAGCAGTTCGTGCCGGTCGAGGACATCGACCCGATCTACTTCGAGCACTCGTACTACCTCGGGCCGCAGGACGGCGCCGAGAAGGTCTACATGCTGCTCGTGAAGGCGATGGAGGACGCCGGGCTCGGCCGCGATCGGGACGTTCCTGATGCGCGACCGCGAGTACCTCGGCTGCCTGCGGATCCGCGACGGCGTGATCACACTCGAGCGCATGTACTTCGCGGACGAGATCCGGCCGCCGGAGGACCTGCGGCCGAAGGGCGCGCGGGTGAGCAAGGAGGAACTCGAGATGGCGGCGTCGCTGATCGACCGCTTCCGGGGCGACTTCGACCCGAAGCAGCTACAAGGACACCTACACCGACCGGCTCCTCGACGTGATCCGCCGCAAGCGCAAGGGCGAGGAGATCCACGCCGCGCCGGAGGTCGAGGCCGAGGAGACGCCCGATCTGATGGAGGCGCTGAGGGCGAGCCTGGAGGCACACGTGCCGAAGCGGAAGACGCCGACGCGGCGGAAGCCGTCTGGCAGCGGCCGAAGAGCGACCAGCTCGAGCCGCCGTCGTTCGACCACCCGCGGACGCTCCCGCCGCTAGCCCGCCTGCCGGTCGCGCCGTCAGTTGGCTGGCCCGCGACTTCTCGAAGGCGCAGGAGACGTTCACGCTTCAGCCGTGACTTGCTCCCGCCGGGCGGGGCGACCGGACAACCGGCGCCCCGTCCGGCGCAGCCAGCGGAAGCCCAGCCAGAGGAAGCTGGCGATGAACGAAACCCCGATGAAGATCAGGCCGGCGAACAGCCACCTGCCGCCGCCCGGGGAGGTGCCGGTCAGCAGCGCGATGACGGCGGCGCCGATCGGCAGGACGAGCAGCACGAACGTCCGGCCTAGCGCGACGGTGCCTCCGAGGCTCGCGCGCCTCTCGCCGCGGCGGACGATCAGCCCGGCATCTGCCGCCCCACCGGCAACGTAATAATCGCGGGCGCGCGCCGCGAGCCGGAGCGAGCTACGGCGCGTGGAGTACGCGAGGTACGGAACCCAGACGAGCGGCAGCACGAACCCGACGAGCAGGAGCAGGCCGATCCCGACCCACCCGATGATGAAGCGGAAGCGACTGTAGCCCGGGTCCGGCGCGAGCAGGCCGAGCAGGTACGACATGCGCTTGACCATGTCGACGCGAGCGCCGGCCGGAAGTTTCTTTCCCTCCTGGCTCGGATTCTTCTTCATGCCTGCGATCGCCGCCTGAGCCTCGGCAATCGAGTCGTGCGCTCCGAGCAGGACGAGCAGATCCGCCGCGCGCATCGCGTCGCGCGGATCACGGCCGGAGACGGCGGCGAGCTCGTAGACCATCTGCGCCTGCGCGAGCAACGCGGCGCAGAACGCGACCGGCATCAGGACGATGAACGGGCCCCCGATGAATGCGCCCTCCGTCGCCGCGACCCGGACCTGACTCCTGGTGACGAGATCCTCGAGCTCCTCCCGGCCGGCGCCAGGATGCTCTTGCTTCGTCTTCTCGACCGCCTTCTCCGCGCGCGGCCCGAAGCGCGCGAGCGACCAGACGACCAGCTGCTCCGCCATGTGCTGCGGGTCGGCCCACATGATCCGCAGGACGTTCGGGGCCTGGAAGATCGGCTCTTCTTCGGCCGATTCCTGCCCCGCCAGCTCCGGCTCGACCGTTGGGACGACTCCGCTCACGATGCGGCTCGGCTCCTGAACTCGCGGTAGGAGCGACTTCCACTCGGCGTCGCGGTGTGTCAGAGGCATCGTCACGAGCAGTCAGACGCTAACAATCCTGAAGAGGGTATTCGTGACCCCGGAAATCGTAGGTTCGATCCCTGCGCGGCCGATCAGCGCTGACGCGGGCGCCCGCGCCCTTGACGAGCGCCTCGACCTCGGCGAGCGTCGCCATCGAGGTGTCGCCGGGCGTGGTCATGGCGAGCGCGCCGTGCGCGGCGCCGTACTCGACGGCGCGTCGCGAGGTCGCCGTGCTCGAGCAGGCCGTAGATGAGCCCGGAGGCGAAGCTGTCGCCGCCGCCGACCCGGTCGAGGATCTCGAGGCCGGGCCGCGTGCGTCGCCTCGACGAAGCCGCCGTCGCGCGACCAGGCGATCGCGCCCCAGTCGTTGACGGTCGCGCTGCGCACCGTGCGCAGCGTGGTCGCGACGACCTGCGAAGTTCGGGTACTCCGGCCGACCGCGCTCGATCATCGCCTGGAAGCTCGCCGGCGTCGAGCTCGGTCAGGTGCTCGTCGACGCCCTCGACCTCGAAGCCGAGGCAGGCGGTGAAGTCCTCCTCGTTGCCGATCATCACGTCGACGTGCCGGCGCAGCGCGCGGTTGACCTCCTGCGCGCGGGCTCGCTGCCGCCGATCGCCTTCCACAGGCTCGGGCCGGTAGTTGAGGTCGTACGAGACGATCGTGCCGTGCCGCGCGCGCGGCCTCCATCGCCTCCTCGACGACGTCGCGGCGTCGTCTCGGAGAGCGCGGCGAAGATGCCGCCGGTGTGGAACCAGCGCACGCCAGCGTCGCCGAACAGGTGCTCCCAGTCGACGTCGCCCGGGCGCAGCTGGCGACGCCGCGGTGTGGCCGCGGTCGGAGACGCCGACCGCGCCGCGCACGCCGAAGCCGCGCTCGGTGAAGTTGAGCCCGTTGCGGACGGTCGCGGCCGACGCCGTCGTACGGGCACCCAGCGGATCGAGCGACGTGTCGACGCCGCCCTGCAGGATCAGGTCCTCGACCAGCCGGCCGACCTCGTTGTCGGCAAGCGCGGTGACGACCGCGGTGCGCAGGCCGAAGCAGCGGCGCAGGCCGCGGGCCACGTTGTACTCGCCGCCGCCCTCCCAGACCTGGAACGTGCGGGCGGTGCGGATGCGGCCCTCGCCGGGGTCGAGGCGCAGCATCACCTCGCCGAGCGACGACGACGTCGTAGCGGCACTCGTCGGCGGGCCGGATCGCGAGCGGCGTCATCGCGGCCTCCGCGCCGAGCGCGACGGCGGCCGCGCGGTCGAGCCGCGCGATCGCGTCGAAGTCGCCGCGCCGCGAGGAGCTCCGGGCGCGACCATCCAGGTGCCGCCGACCGCGAGCACGGACGGCAGCGCGAGGTAGCCGGCCAGCGTTCGGCGGCCCGATCCCGCCGGTCGGCACGAACCGCACGTCGCGGAACGGCGCCGGCGAGCGCCGCGACCATCGGCGACGCCGCCCGAGCTGCTCGGCCGGGAAGAACTTGACCACGTCGAGGCCGTGCGTCGAGCGCGGCCATGCATCTCGGTCGCGGTCGCCACGCCCGGGCAGCACCGGCACGCCGAGCGTCGCGGCAGCGCGCGACCACCGCGGCGCTGAAGCCGGGCGAGACGACGAACCGCGCGCCCGCCGTCGACGGCCTGCGTCGACCTGCTCCGGCCGTAGGACGGTGCCGGCGCCGACGACGAAGTCCGGGCTCGGCGGCCATGCGCCGGATCGCGCCGACCGCGGCCGCGCGTGCGGAAGGTGACCTCGGCCGACCGGGAGGCCGCCCGCGGCCAGCGCCGCGGCCGAGCGGCAGCGCGCGTCTCGACGTCGGTCGACGACGACCACCGGCACGAGCCGGCGCGCAGCGACGGCGCTCGACGACGCGTCGCTCATCGGCCGAGCCACCCGCCGTCGACGGGCAGGACGATGCCGTGGACGTAGTCCGACGCCGGCGAGGCCAGGAACACCGTCGCGCCGCCGAGGTCGTCCGGCTCGCCCCAGCGGCCGGCCGGGATCCGCTCGAGGATCGCGCGGCTGCGCTCGGGGTCGTCCTGCAGCGCCTGCGGTGTTGTCGGTGGCGATGTAGCCGGGCGCGATCGCGTTGACGTTGACGCCGTGCGGCGGCCCACTCGTTGGCCAGCGCCTTGGTCAGCCCGGCGAGCCCGACTTGGCGGCGGTGTAGCCGGGGACGTTGATGCCGCCCTGGAAGCTCAGCAGCGACGCGGTGAAGATGATCTTGCCGCGGCCGCGCTCGACCATCTCCCGGCCGATCTCCGGGTCAGCACGAACTGGCGCGGTGAGGTTCGACCTCGAGGACGCGGTCCCAGTCCTCGTCGGTGTGGTCGGCGGCCGGGGCCCGCGCGATCGTGCCGGCGTTGTTGACCAGGATGTCGATCGGACGGTCGGCCGTCGGCGAGTCGCGCCGGCGAGCGCGGCGACCGCGTCGCGGTCGGCGAGGTCGACGCGGTAGGCCCGCGAACGTGCGGCCCGGCAGCCTCGACGTCGGCGCTGCACCTCGCTGCCGGCCGGCTCGAGCTGTCGCGCTGACCCCGATGATGTCGGCGCCGGCCTGGGCGAGCGCCTCCGCCATCGCGAGGCCGATGCCGCGGCGGCAGCCGGTCACGACCGCGAGCTTGCCGGTCAGGTCGAACAGGCCGGCGGCCGGAGGCTCATTCCGGCTCCGGCGCCGCAGTCGACGAGGATCTTCATCGCCGCGCCCGGCTTCCAGCGCCTCGAAGGCCGTCCGCCACGCTCGTCGAGCGGCACGACCCCGGTGATCAGCGCGCTCGCGCCGGGATCGTCGCCGCTCGCGACGAGCTCGACCGCCTGCTCGAAGTCGCTCGCGCTCGTAGACCCGGGCGCCGACCAGCGTCAGCTCGCGCCAGAAGAACCGGTACAGGTCGACCCGCGGCGGCTTCGGGTGGATGGCCGACGACCACGAGCGCGGCCGCGGACGGCCAGCGACGTCGATCGCAGTGTCGAGCCCGGCCGCCGCGCCGGAGACCTCGAAGGCGACGTCCGCGCCGGCGCCGTCCGTCCAGTCCTCGACGCACGCGGCCGACAGGTCGTCCGCGCCGGGGTCGAACGCGTCGCAGCCCGAGCTCGCGCGGCGAGCGCGCGGCGGAACGGCGCTCGAGCTCGCAGCACGAGCACGTCGCGCCCCGGCCGCGCGGGCCACCGACGCGATCAGCAGGCCGACCGGCCCGCCGCCGACCACGAGCGACGTGCTCCCCGCCGCGAGCCCGGCGCGCCGGACGTCGTGCACGGCGACCGCGGCCGGCTCGACCAGCGCCGCGATCCGCAGCGGCAGGTCGTCGGGCAGGCGCGACGAGCAGCGCGCGCCGGCACGGTCCAGCGCGCCTGCATCGCCCCGGGCGAGTCGATGCCGATGAAGTTCAGGTGCTGGCAGATGTGCGAGTGGCCGGCGAGGCACGCCGGGCACTCGCCGCACCAGTCGAGCGGCATCACCGTCGACCGCGGTCGCCGGACCGCCCAGCCCGTCGACGCCGGCGCCGATCGCGGCGACGCGTGCCGGACATCTCGTGCCCGAGGACCGCCGGCACCGTGACCCGCGCGTCCATGGCGCCGTGGAAGATGTGCAGGTCGGTGCCGCAGATGCCGGTGTAGGCGACGGCGAGCTCCACCTCGCCGGGCGCCGGGGCCATTCACGCTCTGTACGGACATGGTTCTCGCGCCGGTGTAGTATTTTTTTTTTTTTTTTTTTTTTTTTTTTTTTTGGGGGGGGGGGGGGGGGGTTTTTTTTTTTTTTTTTTTTTTTTTTTTTTTTTTTTTTTTTGTGGAGCCACTGCGAGGACTAAAATAGGTGCATCAGGTCGGCGGCGCTCGCATGATCGGCGTCGTCGGGCGAGCAGCGCGTTGTAGATGGTGTGGTGGCGCCGGCGGGTCAACCTCGACGGCACCGCGCTCCACGAGCGAGTGCCAAAGTCGCGCACGCAACGTGCCACCTGACAGGTTCTGGATCAGGGAGGCGAGCGTGGCGTTGCCCGAGGCCGTAGACGATGATGCGATGGAACTCGGTGTCGGCGGCGATGAACGCCTGTGTGGTCTCGGCGGCGTCCATGCCGGGCAAGGCAGTGCGCGAGGCTGGCGAAGTCGTCATCGGTCAGGCGCGGCCGTCGCCAAGCCGGTTGCCTCCGGCTCGAGGATGCGCCGTACCTGGTGAAGCTCGAGCAGCGACGAGCCTGCAAGCAGATCGCTGACGAACGCCGATTCCGGTGAGCAGAAGCTCCGGCTCGAGGGTCGTGACGTAGGTCCCGTCTCCGACCTTCGCCTCGAGCACGCCGACAAGCGCCAGCGCCCGGACAGCCTCGCGGAGGGAACTGCGCGAGAGCCCGAACCGCTGCGTGAGGGCGCGCTCGTTCGGCAGCTTCTCGCCGGCCGTGAACTCACCGGAACTGATCAGATCCTTGATCTTGGCGATCGCCTGATCGGTCGCGCGGCCGTTGTGCTCTCCATTGACTGCGGTCATCGAAGCTCTCACGTCGGATGCCGGTACAAGCCGGTCGGCGCGTTCGCGCCGAGGATCTCGTGCGGCATCGTACCGGCGTGACGGTCTCGCACGGCGGCAAGCGTCTCACGCCAGACGCTGCTCGTAGGTCGCCGTTGAGGAGGGCGACGGGCCAGTCACTTCCGCAGAGCGAGCCGCTCGGGGCCGAAGCACGTCGACTGCGACTCGGATCGCAGGTTCGAAGTCCGTCGCGGCTCCAGTCGCCGTCGTGCGACCGCGGTGTTCAGGCCCGGAGACCTTCGCGTTGACGTTGGCCGCCGCGGCCGCGGCAGCAGAGCTGGTCGGCCCAGACCGCCATCGTGCGCAGCGCCGATCGGCGGTTTGCCGAGGTGGTCGATCGACGATCGTCAGGCCGGGAAAACGCTGGCGAGCTCGGGCACATCGGCGAGGTGGACGAGGGAACACTGCGGGAAGCTCGAGGATCAGCCCGCGCTGCTCGAGGAGCGCGAATGCCGGCCGAACACCGCGGCTCGCAGGATCCAGTGCGGGTCGGGCTCCTGGTGGATGAGGTGCCGGATGCCCGCGAAGCTTCGGGCCTGCCGGCGAGCTCCTCCAGCGCGTCGCTCGCATGCGCGGCCGCGTCGGAGAGGTCGACCCACGCGACGACGGCGCCGACCCACGGCGTGCACGCGCCGCACGCTCGAAGATGGTAGTCGGTGTCGTCGTCGGAGCACGGCCCCCTGGACGAGCATGTCCGTGTCGACGCCGCGGCCGCTCGAGCAGCGGCTCGAGGTCCCGCGGCTCGAAGGTCGCGGTCGATCGCAGTCGTGCTCCTCCGTCATCCAGGGCTGCGGCTCGCGTACCGGGTTCCAGAAGTGGTGGTGGCGTCGACGATCAGACGTGTCGTCGATGAGGCCGGGGCC
The DNA here is from genome assembly GCA_963847305.1 of uncultured Actinomycetes bacterium. GTDB lineage: Bacteria > Actinomycetota > Thermoleophilia > Gaiellales > Gaiellaceae > DATBLE01. Next base: position 193,288 of record CAWJZI010000019.1, read on the forward strand.
TCCGCGGCGGCGACGCCGGAGGCCTGCGGCCATCGGAGGCAGGATGGCGCGCGCGTCTAGCCGAACTGCTCGCGTTGGCCTTGGTGACGATCGCGGTGCCGGTGTCGACGTTCTTCGGCACCTTCTTGCCGTGCACGGCGCTGTAGAGCGTCGCGATGCCGAGCGAGCCGATCTTCGCCGGGATACTGGGCGACGCGTGCGCGTTCTCGGTGCCCGCCTTGATCTGCCGTCACCTCGTCCGGGAGCCCGTCGAAGCCCGACGAGGATGATCCCGCCCGGCTTGATGCCCGCGTTCTTGATCGACTGGATCGCGCCCGAGCGCCGGCGGACCGCAGGCCGAGTAGATCGCCGTCAGGTTCGGGTTCGCGGTCAGCATCGTCTGCGCGGCTGCTGCACCCTTCGTCTGGTCGCAGTCGGTCTCGAGCTTCGAGACGACCTTGATCTGCGCCTTCAGCGCGCCGAGCCCTGCGAGCATGCCGTTGACGCGGTCGTCGAGCGCCGGCACCCCGGGCACGCCCTCGAGGATCCCGAGCGTGTCGCCCGCCTTCAGCTTCGTCGGCGAGCCACTTGCCGGCGAGCATCCCGCCCATCGAGGTTGTTGGTCGCGACGACCGACGTCTTCCTCTTCCAGGTCGGGAGGTCGTTGTCCATCAGCACGACCTTGACGCCCGCCTTCGACCGCCTTGTCGAGCGCCGGGATGACGGCCGGGCTCGTCGGCGTGATCGCGATGCCCTTGACGCCCTGGGCGACCATGTCCTGGATCGCCGCGATCTCGCCGGCGTCGTCGGTCGCGCGTCTTGCCCTGCGCGTAGATGACGCTGACGCCCTGGTGTGCGCCTTGTCCCACGTCTTCGCGCCGCCGACGAGCGTGAAGTAGAAGTCGACCGGGAACTTCGTGATGAAGCCCGAGCTTGACCGCGCCCTGCTGCCTGCGCTGGCTTGCGCCGTGCGCGGTCGACCGATGCGACTGCAGCGACGCTCGCCGACGACGCAGGACGACGAGCGTCCCCGCCGCCAGCCGTCTTCTTCGACATCGTCGTCCTTTCGTTCGTACGCGATTCCTCTGCGATCGGCCGCGCGTGACGTCGCCTCGCGCGCTCTGCAGTAAGCGCCGCGACGTCGCATCGGGCCGCTCGAGCGACGCTCTCGACGGCTCGCTCACCACCACCTCCCACGATCAGCGAGACGATCTCGCTGGTAGGTCTCGGCGCTCGGGAACGAGCTCGCCGACCTTGCGGCCGCGCCGCAGCACGACCGCCCGGTCGGCGACCTCCATCACGTGATCCATCGCGTGCGAGATGACGATCACCGCCTTCTCTCGTCGCGCAGCCGGAGGATCAGGTCGAGCACGCTGCCGCGACTCGCGCACGCCGAGCGCCGCGGTCGGCTCGTCGAGGATCACGACCTTCGACGCGAACGCCGCCGCGCGGCTGACCGCGACCGCCTGGCGCTGGCCGCCCGACATCAGCCCGACGGCGCCGTCGAAGTCGGGCAGCGTCGACCTGCAGCCGCTCGAGCACGTCGCGCGGTCGTCGTCAGCCATCTCGCGCCGGCGCAGGAACGCGCAGCGAGCGCGGCAGCCACGACGGCCCGGCGAGCTCGCGGCCGGCGTAGAAGTTGTCGCTCGGGCGGAGGTTGTCGAAGAGCGCGAGATCCTGGTAGACGGTCTCGATCCCGAGCGCGCGCGCGTCCGCCGGCGAGTGGATCGCGACCGGCTCGCCGTCCATCTCGATCGTCGCCGCTGTCGAGCCGGTGCGCGCCGCTGAGGCACTTGATCAGCGTCGACTTGCCGGCGCCGTTGTCGCCGAGCAGCGCGAGCACCTCGCCGCGCGCAGACGTCGAGGTCGACGTCGTCGAGCGCCGATGACCGCGCCGAAGCGCTTCGTCGCGCCGCGCACCGCGAGGACGGCGGCGTCATGCCGGTGCGGCGCTCATCGTGCCTCGTCGCCGCGCGACCCGGACGCGCTCCTCGACGTAGCCGCGGAGCACGTCGGCCTCGACCGCGAGCAGGACGACGACGCCGATCGCGATCAGCTGGTAGAAGGCGTTCGACGTTGTGGAGGTTGAGCGCGTTGCGGATCACGCCGATCGTGAACGCGCCGACGAGCGCGTTGCCGACGTTGCCGCGGCCGCCGGCGAACGCGGCGCCGCCGATGATCACGGCGGCGATCGAGTCGAGCTCGGCGAGGTCGCCGGCCGTCGGCGAGCCGGCGTCGTCAGCCGGCGGTGATCAGGCCGCCGACGCCGGCCGCGAGGCCGCTCAGCACGTAGACGCGAGACCAGCACCCGGCCGACCGGGATGCCGGCCCGCCGCGCCGCCTCCGGGTTGCCGCCGACCGCGTAGAGCCAGCGGCCCCAGACGAGCGCGTCGTCAGCGACCAGCGCGAGCAGCGGCGAGCGCCGGCGACGACGAAGATCGAGTAGGGCAGCCAGCCGATCGACCCGCCGCCGAGCGTCGTCGACGACCTGCGGCATGCCCGAGATCGAGCGTCCCGTTGCGCGGCCCAGAGCGCGAGCCCGCGCACGATGCTGAGCGTGGCGAGCGTGACGATGAACGGGTGCGGCACGCGGCCGAAGACGAAGACGAGCCCGTTGCACAGCGCCGACCGCGAGCCCGGTGCCGAGGATCGCGAGCGATCACGAGCACGCGTCGAGTGGACGTGCTCGAAGACGATCGCGCCGACCACCCCCGAGAGCGCGATCGTCGAGCCGACCGAGAGGTCGATGCCGCGGCGTGACGATCACGAGCAGCTGGCCGAGCGCGAGCACCGCGATCACGGCGGTCTGCGAGAAGACGTTGCCGATGTTCCGGCTCGTGAGGAAGACCGGCGTCGTCAGGCTGACGACGACGATCAGGCAGGAGCAGGATCAGCGCCGGCCCGGCGCGCAAGCGCGAGCAGCGCCGCCTGCAGCAGCCGGTAGCGGTCGAGTCGAGCGCCGCGCACGCTCCGCGACGTGCTCCGCGGTCTGCATCGCCGTCGTCACCATCATCGCTCGCCGACCGCGACCTCGGCGTCGGCCCAGGCCGGCCCGTCGGGAAACGCGTACTCGTCGAGCGACTCGGGCAGCATCTCGATGCTGTAGCCGGGCGCCGCGGCAGCGCGGTAGCGGCCGTTCGCGACGACGGCCGGATCGACGAAGTGCTCGTGCAGGTGGTCGACGCACTCGACGACGCGGTCCTCGAGCGAGCCGCTGACGCGCGATGTAGTCGAACATCGCGAGGTGCTGCACGTACTCGCAGAGGCCGACGCCGCCCGCGTGCGGACAGACCGGGATGCCGAACTTCGCCGCGAGCAGGAGCACCGCGAGCACCTCGTTCACGCCGCCGAGCCGGCAGGCGTCGATCTGGCAGACGTCGATCGCCTCGGCCTGCAAGAGCTGCTTGAAGATGACGCGGTTCTGGACGTGCTCGCCGGTCGCGACGCCGATCGGCGCGATCTCGCGCGCGGATGCGCGCGTGACCGAGGACGTCGTCGGGGCTCGTCGGCTCCTCGATCCACCACGGGTCGAACTCGCGCGAGCACGCCGCATCGCCGCGATCGCCTCGTCGACACCCCAGACCTGGTTCGCGTCCATCATCAGCACGCCGTCGCGGCCGATCTCCTCGCGGATCAGCGCCGCGCGGCGGTCGTCGGCGTCGAGGTCGCGGCCGACCTTCATCTTCACGTGCGTGAAGCCGTCGGCGACGCGCCTCGCGCGACGAGCGCCTCGACCTTCTCGTCGTCGTAGCCGAGCCAGCCCGCCGACGTCGTGTACGCCGGATAGCCGTCGCGCGACGATCTCCGCGCTCGCGCTCGGCCGCGCCGCGCCTGCGCGTCGCGCAGCAGGTCGAGCGCCTCCTCCGGCGTGAGCGCGTCCGTCGATGTAGCGGAAGTCGACGCAGGCGACGAGCTCCTCCGGCGATCAGGTCGACGAGCAGCTTCCAGAGCGGCTTGCCCTGCGCGCTTCGCCCAGAGATCCCAGACCGCGTTGACGACCGCCGCGGTCGCGAGGTGGATGACGCCCTTCTCGGGGCCGAGCCAGCGGAGCTGGCTGTCGGTGACGAGGCTGCGCCAGAACCCGCGCATGTCGGCGGTGATCTCCTCGAGCGTGCGGCCGACGACGAGCGGCTCGAGCGCGCGGATCGCGGCGACGCAGACCTCGTTGCCGCGGCCGATCGTGAACGTGAGCCCGTGGCCCTCGAGCCCGTCGTCGGCGTCGGTGCGCAGGACGACGTACGCCGCCGAGTAGTCCGGGTCGGGGTGCATCGCGTCGGAGCCGTCGAGCCGCGCGACGTCGGGAAGCGGATGTCGCGCGCCTCGAGCGCGACGATCGTGGTTCCTCCGATCACGGCTCGCACCTCGAAAACACCGCCACCGACGCGTTCACTGGAGGATCCTTTGCGGCTGCTCGACCACGGTAAGGCAGGAGTTTAAGCGTAAAGATCGGATCTTTGTCAAGGGACATGGAAGATCTCTGCCTTAACTTCCCATGAACAAGTGACATGCGTTGCGGTCGATCCTGTCTTTCACCCGACCTTTGGCAGTGTGACGGCCAGCAGCTCGCACCGCCCTTCGCCGAGCCGCTGCTCACCCAGCAGCTTGGGCACGATGCCACCTTCGCGCCCTCGCCGGGGCACAAAAAGAAAACCCCCGACCCGGCAAGAGTCGGGGGTTCGAACCTGCCATCTTGGTGGAGCCGAGGGGGATCGAACCCCTGACCTCCGCCATGCCATCGCGGCGCTCTCCCAGCTGAGCTACGGCCCCGAGAGGCGCCCAGTGTAGCGCCGAACTCGAAATCCTCAGCCCAATTGATCCGCTCCGCTGGTTGATTCTTCGTCGGCCCGAGACGGAGGTGGTTGTGCGGCTGGTTCGGGACATGTCCACACGGGATGAAGTAGCGTGTCCGACTGAGGCAATAGGCCGCAACTAGACCGAAACGGCCTCGACCGAAACGGACGGTACGTCTCCCCACAGATCCTCGAGCGCGTAGTACTTCCGCGCATCCGGCGTGAAGACGTGCAGCACCACGTCGAGGTAGTCGGCGACGATCCAGTTCGACTCGCGGACACCGTCGACCGAGGCCGGCAGCGTCCGGCTCTCCTTCTTCAGCGTCGCGTGCACCTCGTCGTAGATCGACTTCGTCTGCCGCGGGTTCTGACCCGTGGCGATCACGAAGTAGTCGGTGTAGGTGCACACCGGCGTCATGTCCAGGATGACGACGTCCTTCGCCAGCTTCTCCTGGGCGAGAGCGGCGATGTGGCGTGCTTGCTCGAGCGGTGTCAGTCGGTCAGTGCTCCGTAGTCGGTGGGGAACGGAGCCAGTCTAGCCGCGGTACAGGCCGCGACCGGCGATCTCGGCGGCCACGGCCGGCGGCACGAGACCGTCGATGGGCTCCCCACGCGCGACTTTTTCCCTGATCTCGCTCGAGGAAACGGCAACGGGCTCGAGCTCGAAGAACAGCACCCGTTCGCGCGAGACCGGTCGGCGAGGTCGAAGCCGGGGCGCGTCGCGACACCGAGCCGCGCCAAGCGCAGTACTTCGTCGGGTTCTTTCCAGTTCGCGAAGTCCAGGTACTCGTCGGCGCCGATCAGGAAGACCGGGTCGTCCCAGCTCCCTGCCCGCAGCATGTCCACGGTCCGCGCATGGTGGTCGACCTCGACCGGGCGGTCGGGGAACGCCGCCCGCGCGAGCGCGAGCCTCGTCTCGACCGGGCAGTGGACGTCCTTGTGGCCCGGGTCGGCGACGACGACCACGACCACGTCGTTCAGCCCGAGCCGGCTCTGCGCAGCGTCGGCGAGCGCCACGTGCCCGACGTGCGGCGGGTCGAACGCCCCGCCGAACAGGCCGATCACTCGATCACCAGGGTCTCGTCGCCGACCTCGACCTCGCTGCCGCTGCGCGCGCCCGCCGCGCGCAGTGCGGCCTCGAGCTCGTCCGGCGGCGGCGGGGAGCCGAGAACGCGGAACCCGCGGTCGGTGCGGAGGATCTTGAACGTCGCGGCCCGCGGTTGCGGCCGGTAGACCAGGAACTCGGCAAGCCCTTGCGGATCGACCTGCGGCGGCAGGACCGGCGGGCAGAGCTCGAACAACTTGCGCTTCAGCTCCTCGATCCCGGCTCCCGTCGCGGCCGAGACGTGGAAGACGCCGACGATCCGATCGTCGTCGAGCTCGAACGGCGGCTGCTCGGGCAAGAGGTCGATCTTGTTCAGGACGACGACCTGGTTCCGTTCGTCCAGGCCGGCGCCGTACTCGGCGAGCTCGTGGTCGATCTGGCGGAACTGCTCGGCCGGGCCTGCCACGGCCGCGTCGATCACGTGCAGCAGAAGTCGCGCCCGCTCGAGATGCGCGAGGAACTCGTGCCCGAGCCCGACGCCCTGGCTCGCCCCTTCGATCAAGCCGGGGACGTCTGCGACCGTCAGCTGCCGGCCGTCGGGCGATTCCACCGTCCCGAGCACCGGCTGGAGAGTCGTGAACGGGTAATCGGCGACCTTCGGCTTCGCGTTCGAAATCCGCCGGAGCAGCGACGACTTACCCGCGTTCGGCAGCCCGACCAGGGCCGCGTCCGCAAGCAGCTTCAGCCGCAGTTCGAGCTCCGCCTCCTCCCCGGGGAGCCCGGTCTCCGCGAACCGCGGTGTCTGGCGCGTCGGCGTCGCGAAGTGGCGATTCCCGCGCCCCCCGCTTCCGCCGCGCGCGACCGCCACCCGCGCGCCGGGCGCCGCGAGGTCGGCGACGATCTGGTCCTCGGTGAAGACCTGCGTCCCGACCGGGACGTGCAGCTCGATGTCCGCGCCGTCGGCGCCATGCTTCCCGCTCCCCCGCCCCGGCTCGCCGCGCCCGGCCTTGAACACGCGCTTCGAGCCGAGCGAGGAGAGGTCGCGCAGGTCGGGGTCGGCGATCAGCAGGACGTCGCCGCCGCGGCCGCCGTCGCCGCCGTCAGGCCCACCCTTGGGGACGAACTTCTCCCGGCGGAACGAGAGCCCGCCGTCGCCCCCACGTCCGGCCTGCACCGAGATGCGGGCCCGATCGTGGAACATCGCGCCGCCTAGTCGACGACCGAGACGGTGCGGCGCTCGCCGCTCGTCCGGAACTCGACCTTGCCGTCCTGCGTGGCGAAGATCGTGTCGTCGCGGCCGATGCCCGCGCCGGAGCCCGGCCTGAAGCGCGTGCCGCGCTGGCGGACGAGGATCATCCCGGCCTTCACGTCCTGGCCGGCGAAGATCTTCACGCCCAGCATCTTGGGATTCGAGTCGCGCCCGTTGCGCGAGGAGCCGAGGCCCTTCTTGTGCGCCATTACTCCGCCTTCTTCGTCGTCGTGGTCTTGCGCGCGGCCGGCTTCTTCGCCGCCGCAGTGGTCGAAGCAGCGGCCTTCGGCTTCGGCGCCGCCTTCGGCTTGTCCTCCGCGGCAGCCTCGGCCTTCGGGGCGGCAGCCCGGGTCGCCTTCTTGCCGATCGACTCGATCTGGACCCGCGAGAGCGAGGCGCGAAAGCCGTTGTGCCGCTTGTAGCCGGTGCGCTTCTTGTACTTGCCGATCAGGATCTTCTTGCCCTTCTCGTGGGCGAGCACCTTCGCGGTCACCTGGACGCCTTTCGGCGAGAGCTCGGCCTGGCCGTCACCGCCGACGAACAGCACCTCCGGGTGGAAGGTCTTGTTCTCGTCCACGGCGAGCCGGTCCACGAGGAGGTATTCGCCCTCCTGGACGCGGTACTGCTTCCCGCCGAATTTCACGATCGCGTACGTCATAGAAAGCGGCGCGGTACCGCGCCGGATCGGCATTGTAGCCAGATGGACATTCGCGCTGTCGTCTTCGATCTCTTCGGGACCCTGATCGACGATTCTCCGCCCGCCGACTACGGGACGTTCCTGCACGAGACGGCCGCGGCGCTCGGCACCGATCCGGAGCGCTTCACCGCACTCTGGGAGTCGCAGGACGTCGCGCGCTACACCGGCCCGATCGAGGACTGCTTCGAGTCGATCTGCGGTGAGCTCGGCGTCGCCGACTTCGGCCCGGCGCTCGCGCTTCGGCTCGAGCGGCTGCGCGGACTGCTCGTGCCTCGTCCCGATGCCGTCTCGACGCTCGAGGAGCTGCGCCGGCGCGGCCTCCGGCTCGGGATGATCAGCAACGCGAGCAGCGAGATGTCCGCGCTGTGGGCCGAAAGCGCGTTCGAGCCCCACTTCGACGCCGTGCTCTTCTCGGCCGACGAGCGGATGATGAAGCCCGACCCCCGGCTCTACGCGCGGATGGCCGAGCTGCTCGCGGTCGCCCCGGAGGAGTGCGTTTTCGTCGGAGACGGGGCTTACCGGGAGCTTCAGGGGGCGGCCGGCGCCGGCATGACGCCGGTGCTGATCCGCGCGCCGTACGACGAGTGGGAGCACGAGGGCACGATCGGGTGGGACGGGCCGAGGATCTCGGCGCTGAGCGAGGTTCTAGCTCTCGTCTGAGGACTGCTGGTCGGCGGCCGCGGTCGCCGGCTTGCGATGGCGCCTCCCGCCGCGGGAGCCGCGGCGTGTCCGCTTGCGCGCCGGCGCCGCACCGGGCTCGTCGCCGTTCGTGCTCGGCGCTTCGGCCTCCGGCACATGGATGGTCGGACGGCGCGGCTCTGCCGTCTCCGTCGGCTCCGGCTCGCCCGCGCCGTTCGTCTCGGCCGCGGCGGCAGCCGGCTTCTTGCGGCCGCGGCCACCCCGCGAGCCGCGACGCGTCTTCTTCTTCGGCGGCGCATCCTCCGTGGTGTCAGACACTTCTGCCGCGGGCTCGGGTGCCTCGGCCGGCGTGTCCGACACTTCAGAGCTCGCTTCGGCCGTGACGGCCGGCTTCTTCTTCCGCCCCCGACCGCCGCGCGAGCCGCGACGGGTCTTCGGCTTCGGCGGCGTCTCGGCAGCAGGCTCCTCTTCGTCCTCTTCCTCCTCGGCGACGATTTCTCCCTCCACCGCCTCGGACTCAGGCTCGGGCTCGGGCTCGGGCTTCTTCGCACGCGAGGCGCGCGTCGGCTTCTCGGCCTGGGCCTCGGCGGTGATCGGCGCGGAGGTCGCCGCCGGCGCGGCATCGGCCAGCAGCGCATAGGCCGTCCCGTCGAGCACACGGGCGATCCGCACGTTCACCTTCTTGCCGACGAGCTTCGCCGCCCCGGCGACGCAGATCAGGTAGCCGCCGTCCAGCTTCGCCATCCCGGCCCCGACGTCGAAGCGGCCGACCTCGACCAGCTTGACCTCGAGCGTCTGGCCCTCCTCCACGGGCGCCCCCTCGACCGCGAGCTTCTCGACCGTCCCCTCGTCGATGACTGCGAAGTGGTCGTGGCCGACGCCCGTCTTCCCGACGACCGAGAACCGCCGCCTCGCCTGCGCCTCGATCTCCTCCAGGCGGGCCGCGCCCGGGCCGACGAGCAGCCCGGCGACGTGGTCGTTCAGCTCGACCTTGAACGCCTTGGTGCGCGGCTTCGACGCGGCGAGCGCGCGCAGCTTGCGCTCCGCATCGACGACCGCCGTCGCCTCGGAGACGACGATGCCCTCGCCGGCGCAGGTCGGGCACTTACGCGTGAGGATCTCGCGCGGCCCGTCCGTGACGTTCTGGCGCGTCATCTCGACGAGGCCGAGCGGGGAGATCTCGACGACATAGGTCTTCGTCCGGTCGCGCTCGAGCTCCTGCTGGAGCGCCTGCTCGACCGCCTCCCGGTTCTTCGGGTTCGCCATGTCGATGAAGTCGATGACGATGATCCCGCCGATGTCCCGGAGCCGGAGCTGGCGAACGACTTCCTTGACCGCCTCGAGATTGTTCTTCGTGACCGTGTCCTCGAGCCGCTGGCTCGAGGACTTCGAGCGCGAGCCGACGAAGCGGCCCGTGTTGACGTCGATGACCGTGAACGCCTCGGCGTAGTCGAAGATCAGGTAGCCGCCCGAGGGCAGGTCGACCCTGCGCGAGAGCGTGGAGCGGATCTCGGCGTCGACCCCGTAGGCCTCGAAGAGCGTCGGCTTGTCGCGGTAGCGCGACACGCGCTCGGCCATGTGCGGCGAGGTCTTCTTCAGGTAGCCCTGGATGCGCTTCAGCGTCTTGTCGTCGTCGACCAGCGCCTTCTCGAAGTCGCCGGTGAAGAGGTCGCGCGTGACGCGCAGCGGCAGCTCGGCCTCCTGGAAGATCAGCGCCGGCGCCTTCTCGGACTTCGCCTGCGCCTGGATCTGCTTCCAGAGCTTCATCAGGAACTCGAGGTCGAGGCGGACGTCCTCTGCGGACGCACCCTCTGCGGCGGTGCGGACGATCACGCCGCCCTCCTTCGGGGCGATCGCCTTGACGATGTCCCGGAGGCGGTTGCGCTCGTCCTCCTCGAGCCGACGCGACACGCCGAGGCCCTCGCCGCTCGGCACGTAGACCACGAAGCGGCCCGGGAGCGAGATCTCGGTGGTGAGCCGCGCGCCCTTCGTCTTCATCGGGTCCTTGACCGCCTGGACGAGGACTTCCTCGCCGCGGCTGATCAGATCGGTGATCCGGCGGCCTCTCGGGCGGCGGCCCTCGAGCTCGGGGCCGACGATCTCGTCCACGAACAGGAACCCGTTCTTCTCGAGGCCGATCTCGACGAACGCCGCCTCCATCCCCGGGAGGACGTTGTCGACGACGCCCTTGTAGATGTTCCCGGCGATCGAGCGGCGCTCCGGCCGCTCCAGATAGACCTCGGCGACGCGGCCGTCCTCGAGGACGGCGACGCGCTGCTCGGAGACGTCGACGGAAACGAGCAGCTCCCGCTTGGCGGCCGGGAGCGGCGCACGGCGCGGCGGCTGCCGGCGGCGCGACGACGACGAGCGCCGCCGGCTCTCGGACGGCTCCTTGCGCTCCCCGGCGGGAGCCTTCGCGGCCGGCTTGGCCTTCTTCTCCTCGGCGACGGCAGTCGTCGCCGCGGCTGTGCCGGGTTTCTTGCGACCGCGGCCGCCGCGGTTGCCACGACGGCGGCGCGTCTGGGCCGGCGTCTCGCCTTCGCTGTCCGAAACGACATCGGCGGGCGGCGCCGGTTCTTCGACTCTAGGTGGTGCTGTTACCTCCGCAGCCGGGGACGGCTGCGTCTGATCGGATGTCTTCCTGCGGAACCATGGCAGGGGCAAATGGATACTCCTTGATATGCGCGCGCCCGGCTGCTCGAATCACGAGCGCCGGCGCAGCGGAATTGAATTCGGAAAATCTCGGCATGGATGCCTCGCCGTTCAGGGTAGCAGCCCCCCTGGTCACGACCCCTTGTCAGCGCCGTTACGCCGCGGCCGGCCGCAGCTTCGCGCGGCGCGTGCGGATCGCGCGCAGGCGCTGGTTCAGCCGAGCCCACGCCCACGGCTCGACCTCGCCGTAGCGCACCTCCGTCTGGTTCCTCGTCGCTTCCAGATACTCGAACCAGGCGTCGGCCTCCTCGATCATGAGCAGCTCCTCCGCCTCGCGCATGCTCGACATCTCGGGCACCTCCCGCTTGCTGACGGCCCGGATGGTAGGTCCCGGCCCCGGACGGGCACTCTCCGCGCACGTTGCCTCGGGCCACGGCGCCGTCTGGGCGACAGCGTCGGCTAGCGGGGGAACGAGCGGTGCGGTCGCCGGCAACGCGCGTGACCGGCGCACGGCGCTCGAAGTAGCGCATCGCCGCCTCGCCGAGCGCGCGCGTGCCGACGTAGGCGTAGCCGCCCTTCAGCACCCAGCCGATGACGGGGACGACACCGACGGTCCGCCGCGCCAGGCTGCGGAAGCCGAGCCCGGAGACGATCACGGCGAGCACCTCCGGCGCGCGCTCCTTGTCGATCTCGAAGCCGTAGGCATCGGCGATCCGCAGGACGAGGCGCACCTGGTTCAGCGTCAGCACCGGCAGGTCGGCGCGCCGGAGGAAGAAGGCGAGCCCGATGAACGTGTTCTGGCGCGAGAACTTGCGGATCAGCGCCTCGCAGACGGCGTGGCGGAGCACGGGAAGCCGCGCGGCGAGCGGGCGTCCCCGCCTCGCCGAGCGAGCGGGCGATCCGCTCCGCGATCTCCTCGACCGGCAGGCTCTTGCCGCTGCCGACGCGGACGACGTTTCCGATCGAGGACGTACGGGAAGATGAGCATCGGGGACGGGGTTCCCGTGCGCGACGACGACGATCGGGATTCGCGCGTGTGACGCCTCCTTCAGCACGCGCTCGTCGTCCTCGTCGGGCGCGCCGGCGAGGATGTGGACGAGCGCCGCGGCGCCCTCGACCTTGCCTTCCTGGACGGCGGAGGCAACACCGCCGCGGGTCAGCTCCCGCGTCAGCACCGAGACCAGCTCGCGCGCGCCCGTGACCGCGAGCGGGCGGTCGCTTTCAGCGGAGGTGCGGAGCTCCTTGAGGATGCCGAGGATCGCGCCGGGCTTGACCGGGGCCTTGGTCCCGGGGCTCACCAGGGCGCCAGCCGTCCGCGGCCGCGGCCGCGCGCGTAGATCGCCTGGAGCACGCCGATCGCGCACAGGTTGGCGACCATCGAGGAGCCGCCGACACTGATCATCGGCAGCGGGATGCCGGTCACCGGCGCGATCCCGATCGTCATCCCGACGTTGACGAAGACCTGGAACAGGAACGCGAACACGATCCCGCCGGCGACGATCGCCGAGTAGGAGTCCCTCGCGGTCGCGATCACCTTCAGCCCTCGCCAGACGACGAACAGGTAGAGCATCAGGAGGAAGCCGGCGCCGAGGAAGCCGCGCTGCTCGGCGAGCGATGCGAACGCGAAGTCGGTGGCGTGCTCGGGCAGGAACTGGAGGTTCGTCTGCGTGGCGCCCTTCACGCCGCGGCCCTCGAAGCCGCCGGAGCCGACCGCGGTGATCGACTGGGAGACGTTGTAGGTCGAGCCGCGCGGGTCCTGCGAGGGGTTCAGGAAGCCGGTCAGACGGTTCTTCTGGTACGGCTTGAGCACGTCCACGCCCGAGGCCGGCAGCACCCAGAGCACGGAGGTGATCCCGATCGCGGCGATCGCGCCGATAACGGCGAGGTGCGACCAGCGGACGCCGGCGACGAACAGCAGCGCGAAGAGGGCGGCGACGTAGACCAGGGCCGAGCCGATGTCCGGCTGGATGAAGACGAGCAGGATCGGCGGCAGGGCCAGCGCAACGGCGGCGACCACCGTCCGCGATTCGCCGATCCGCTTGTACCGGTCGGCGAGAAAGCCGGCGAGCGCGAGGACGATCAGCAGCTTCCCGAACTCGGACGGCTGGAAGCGGAAGAACGCGACGTCGATCCACCGGCGCGAGCCGCGCCTCGCCTCGCCCTCGAGGAACACGACGATGAAGACGACGAGCGTGCCCACGTAGATGTGCTTCTGGTAGCGGCGGTACACGTCCGGGTCGATGCAGATCGCGACGACGAGCCCGACGAGGCCGATCGCCACGAAGACGAACTGGCGGTTGACGAAATAGCCCGGGTCGCCGGTGACGTCGTGGTGGGTGATCCCGGAGATCGCCCAGAGGCCGTAGCCGACGATCAGCGCGACGGCGAGGAGCATCCACCAATCGAGCCGCGCGAGCAGCGGCGCCGCCTGGGCGAGCTCGCGCCGGCGAGCCCGCGCGCGGGCCCTCGAGCTGCTGGTGTAGACGAGATCGGCCATGGCTAGTCGGAGTAGATGCTCCCGAGCGGCGGCGCGTTCTCGTGGAAGTACTGCTCGAAGACCTTCAGCGCGGCGGGAGCGGCCGCCGTGCCGCCGTGGCCGCCGTTCTCGATCACGGCGCAAACCGTGATCGTCGGCTTCTCGGCGGGCGCGTAACCGCACCACCAGGACTGGTCCTGGAGCACCGCGTACTTGTAGCCGGGCGGCTGCACCGACTTCTCCGCCGTGCCCGTCTTGCCGGCGACGGTGATCGGGAAGCTGCCGAAGACCGACGTCGCCGTTCCGTACGAGGCGTGCGTGGCGCGCCAGAGGCCGTCGCGCACGACGGCGAGGGCGGCCGGGTCGACGCCGCTCGGGGTCGGCAGCTGCGGGTTGAGGTAATGCCAGCCGTTCGAGTCGGGCTGCTGGACGGCGCGCACGATCCGCGGCTGGACGAGCTTGCCGCCGTTTGCGATCAGCGCGAAGAAGCGGGTCATCTGGAGCGGCGTGACGAGCAGGTCCTTCTGGCCGATCGCGAGCTGGATCGAATCGCCGGGCTTCCAGAGCCGGTCGACCTGCCAGCAGCAAGGGTCGGTCTTCTTCGTGTAGGTCGAGTCGCGCCACTCGGGCGTCGGCAGCAGTCCGTCCTGCTCGGGGCCGATGTCGATCCCGGTCGGCTGCCCGAACCCGAAGCGGCTCGCCCAGCCCTGGAGCGGGTGGCCGCGGTCGGGCGGCAGCGCGTAGAACGCGTACCCGAGGTTGTAGAAGTACGTGTCGCACGAGGCGCCGATCGCCTGCGGCATCGTCATCGGCTCGTTCGCGTATGGGTCCCAGTTCTTGAAGACCTGGCCGTGAACCTCGAAGTCGGGCGTGCACGGGATCGTCTGGTACGGCGAGATCAGCCGCTCCTGCATCGCCGCGAGCGCGGTCACCGGCTTGAACGTCGAGCCGGGCGGATAGAGACCCTCGGTCGCGCGGTTCAGGCCCGGGTAGTTCTTCTTCTTGGCCACCGTCGGGTCGAGCAGCGGCGCGAGCTTCTTCGGGTCGGTGCGCCCGACGAAGATGCTCGGCTTGAACGTCGGCGCCGAGGCCATCGAGAGGATCTCGCCGGTGTCTCGGATCCATCGAGACGATTGCGCCGCCGTTCGCAAGCCACTTGCCGTCATCGTGCGCGAGCCGAATCCCGTACTGGAGCGCGCGCTCGGTCGCGCGCTGGAGCGAGATGTCGATCGTCAGCTGGACGCGCTCGCCCGGCTGGCGCTCCTTGCGGACGATCGGCTGCGTCCCGGGGACGGGCCGCCCGAGCGAGTTGACGTGCACCTCGTCGATCTCCGGCTGGCCGCGCAGGTAGGTGTCGTACGTGCGCTCGACACCGGTCTGGCCGACCTCGTCGCCGGCCGAATACCCGTCCTTCCGCAGCTCCTTCAGCTGGTCGGGAGAGATCTCGCCGACGTAGCCGAGCACGTGGGCGAGCAGGGCCTGCGTGTTGTACTTGCGCAGGTAGGTGAGGCGCGTGTGCACGCCCGGGAACTCGCGGCGGTGCTCCGCCAGGTAGTCGAGCTGCGGCTTGTGTACCGAGACCTGGACGGTCACCGGGGTCAGCGGGTCGTTCTTCCGCTGCTCGAGCTTGGCGAGGATCCTGGGGAGCGGCACGTGGACGACCCGGGCGAGCTGCTTCATCTCCGCGTAGCGACCCTGCTTCGGCAGATCGGCCGGCCACACCTCGACGGCGGTCGCGCCGACGTTCGTGACGAGCACGCGGCCCTCGCGGTCGACGATCGTGCCGCGCGGCGCCTCGCGGCGGACGGTGCGGAGCTGGTTGTTCAGCGCCGCGTTCTCGTACCTCGCGCCGGAGAGGATCTGGAGCGACCACAGGCGGAGGAAGAGCACGGCGAAGACCGCGAGCGCGACCGCGGCGAGGATCGCCACCCGAAGCGCCATCCTCGGGTTGAAGAGGTAGGGCTCTTCGACGCGGGGGTCGCGCGGAAGGAAGCGGCCGGAGCCGCCGGTGGTCGGGTTACTGGCCAAGGGCGTGGATCCGCTGGACGCGCTCGCGGCGGTCGGGCTGCCGCAGGATCAGGCTCGCGAGCTTGTAGACCGGCCAGGTGAGGATCAGGTTGAGGGCGATCCCCTGGAACAGGGTGGCCCAGAGGACGGTGCGGGCCGGCGCCGGCTCGCCGAGGACGAAGTGGAACGCGAGCGAGCCGAGCGCGTACAGGAAGGTGATCACGGCGACGGAGAGGAACGGCGCATGGGCCCGGTCGCGGCCGGTGGTCTCGCCGTAGCGCCCCGTCCAGTAGCCGGCGACCAGCAGCAGCAGCGACGTGACGCCGAGCGTGGCGAGGTTCGCGACGTCCAGCAGCAAGCCGCCCCAGAAGCCCGCGGCCGCGCCGATGATCGGCCCGCGCAGGAGCGCGACGCAGATGATCGTCACGAGCAGCAGGTCGGGCGTCCCGTTCAGGATCGTCACGCTCGAGAAGACCGAGGCCTGGAGGATCGCCGCGAGGAAGACGAGCCCGGCCGCCTTGAGGCTGTCGAGAATCACTTCTTCGGCTCCTTCGGGTTGTCCGGGTTCTTGACGAGCGCGATCACGGCCTCGAGGTTCTCGAAATCGACGAACGGGTTGAGCTGGATCTTCTTGTAGATGTCCGTGTCGCTCTGGCTGACGCTCGTGACGACGCCGAGCGGGAGGCCGCGCGGATAGAGCGAGGAGAGGTCGCCGGAGCGGAAGCCGGATGTGACGACCACGTCGCCGCGCTCGACGACCTGATCCTTCGTCACGCGGTCCAGGATCAGCGTGGAGCCCGACTGGTCGAGCTGGAGGATGCCGGCGGCGTTCGAGTGGATGTCGAGCGCGGAAACGGCGCTCGTCGGGTCGGTCAGGAGCGTGACCTGCGCGACGTTGTTCGCGACCTTGGTCACCTCACCGACGAGGCCGTCCGCTGTGACGACCGCGTCGTGCCTGGAGATTCCGTCGTTCTTCCCGGCCGAGATCACGATCTGCTGGGTGAACTGGTTGGGCGCACGGGCGATCACGCGGGCGGCGACCGGCCGGTAGTCCTTGGGGAAGGTCGGGCCCTGGAGGTAGGTGAGCAGCCTCTTCAGCTGAGCGTTCTCACGCAGCGCCGACTGGGTGAGGATCACCTGCTGGCGGAGGTCGTCGACCTGCTTCTTCAGCTTCTTGTTGTCGTCCTTCGCGTCGAGGAGGCCGCCGAACCAGCCGGCCGCGTCACGGAAGGGCCTGGCGACGCGCTCGGCGCCGACCTCGAACGGGCGCAGAACGCTCGCGCCGGTGCTCTGGAAGCCGTGCAGGACGCCCCCGTCGGACTCGCGGAAATAGACCGTGACCAGGGCAAGGGACACGATCGTGAGCACGGCGACGACCGCCCGTCTCCGGGCGACGGCGCTCGCGCGAGCGGGTTGCGTGGACGAGCCGGAACGGGGGGTCGATGTACCGATCGCCGCCACGCGCACTGACCTTTCGCGGGGCACGGAACGGCTTAGTGTAGGCGACGCAGCGGCGGGCTGTCTGCCCGTCCTGGGCTAGCCGTTGTTCGGTCCCTAACGATGATTGTTCGTGCTGTACGCGGGCTTGCGACGCTCAATTCTCCGCAGCACCGCCGGGCGAAGCCCGCCGGTGCGCCCTTTTCGGCCGCGCGCCCGGCTCCTAACGATGATTGTTCGTGCTGTACGCGGGCTTGCGGCCCTTGCGCTGGCTCCGATGGATGACCTCGAACTCCTCGAGGCTCCGGCCGGAGCCGACCGCGACGCACGTCAGCGGGCTCTCCGCCAGATGCATCGGCATGTGCGTCTCGTGCCGCAGGCGCTCGTCCAGGCCGTGGAGGAGCGCACCGCCGCCGGCGAGGACGATCCCGCGATCCATGATGTCGGCCGAGAGCTCAGGCGGCGTCTTGTCCAGGGTGGACTTGATCGCCTCGACGATCTGGTTGACGGGGTCCTCGAGCGCGTGGCGGACTTCCTCGGAGGAGAGGATCACGGTCTTCGGCAGGCCGGAAACGAGGTCGCGGCCTCTGACCTCGGCCTGCACCTCCTCGCGCATCCCCCACGCCGAGCCGACCTCGAGCTTGATCTCCTCCGCGGTCTGCTGCCCGACGAGCAGCTTGTACTCGCGCTTGAGGTACGTGATGATCGCCTCGTCCATCTCGTCGCCGCCGACGCGGAGGCTCTGGGAGACGACGATCCCGCCGAGCGAGATGACGGCGACCTCGGTCGTGCCGCCGCCGATGTCGACGATCATGTTCCCGGTCGGCTCGCCGATCGGCAGGCCGGCGCCGATCGCAGCGGCCATCGGCTCCTCGATCAGGTAGGCCTGTCGCGCGCCGGCGGACAGGGTCGCCTCCTCGACGGCCCGTCTTTCGACCCCGGTGACGCCGGAAGGCACGCAGACGACGACGCGCGGGTGCGCGAAGCGGTTCTGGTGCACCTTCTGGATGAAGTGCCGGAGCATCTGCTCGGTGACGTCGAAGTCGGCGATCACGCCGTCCTTCAGCGGACGGATCGCGGTGATCGTCCCCGGCGTCCGTCCGAGCATGCGCTTGGCCTCGACGCCGACCGCGTGCACCTCGCCGGTGCGCTGGTCGATAGCGACGACGGAGGGCTCGGACAGCACGATGCCGCGCCCGCGCACGTAGACGAGCGTGTTGGCGGTTCCGAGGTCCACGGCCATGTCGCGTCCGCCGAAACCGGTCAGATGGTCGAAAAGACCCACGGGGAAGCCCAGTCTAGCTAGCTCGCTCCGGCGGGTCCGATCAGCCGATCCCGTACGTGCCCGCGAAGCGGTCGGCGAGGAGTCGGATCAGGAGGGCCGCCGGGAGGCCGACCACGTTCAGGTAGTCGCCCTCGATGCGCTCGACCAGGGCGGCGCCCAGCCCCTGGATTGCGTACGCGCCGGCGCGGCCTTGCCACTCGCCGCTCGCGACGTACGAGGCGATGTCGCGCGCCGTCAGAGGGCGGAACGTGACCGCCGTGACCTCGTGGTGGAGCTCTGCCCACGCGGGCGTGAGGAGGCAGAGGCCCGAGACGACCTCGTGCGTCGAGCCCCCGAGAGCGGCCAGCATCTCCGCTGCCTCCTCCGGCCCGGCAGCCTTGCCGTACACACGGCCTGCGCAGACGACCGTCGTATCGACGCCCAGAACAGGGCGGTCGCCCGCCTCATCCGCCGCCGAGCGCGCCTTGCCCTCTGCGTGCTCGCGCACCAGCGCCACGGGATCCGCGTCCGGCGGGTCGTGCTCCTCGTAGCGCGGCGCGACGACGTCGAACGGCAGCCCGAGCTGCTCGAGGATCGCGCGGCGCTGCGGCGACGTCGAGGCCAGCAGAAGCGGCGGCGCCGCCAGGGCGCTCACGCCCCGCTCCGGCGCCGGCAAAGCCGGCACCTCCGCTCCTGGGAGCCTCCGTCGAGCCTACGGCTCATGCCTTCCGCGCCTTCCACATCTCCTCGGCCGGCCAGCGCTCGGCCCACTCGGCCGTGAAGAGCTCGTACCGTCCCGAGTCCCGCCCCGGGTTGCGCAGCTCGACCAGCCGCTCGACCTCGAAGCCGTGGCTGGCGAGCACCCGGATCCAGTCGCCGTAGCCGAGATGGAAGTCGACGCCGAACTGGTCGACCCACTCGAACCTGCGCATCCCGAAATACGGCCGCAGCAGCTCCACGCCTGCGGGCACGACTGGATCCACGTCGGGGGAGGTCAGCACCAGCAGCGTCCCGTTGACGAGGAACACGAGCTCGCCGCCCGGGCGGAGCAGCCGCGCCGCCTCGGCCACCCACAGGTCCGGGTCGCACCAGATGCTCGCGCCGTACTCGGAGACGACGAGGTCGAACGACTCGTCCGGAAGCGGCACGGCCTCCGCGCTTGCCTCGATGAGCGGGAACGAGAGCCGATGCTGCTCCTGCATCCGTCGCGCCGTGTCGAGCTGCTCTCGCGTCAGGTCGACGCCGACGACGCGCGCGCCGCGCCGGGCGAGCCAGGCCGAGACGTATGCCGTCCCGCAGCCGAGCTCGACCACGTCGCGGCCCGCGACGTCGCCGAGCATCCCGAGCTCGCGCTCGGGCACGCCGAGCATCCCCCACGTGATCTCCTCCGTCGCCCAGTTCCGCTCCGCATTGGCGACGTACGAGGCAGCTTCTTTTGCCCACGCCTCCCGGTTGCGCTCGGCGTGGTCGGTCAGCCCGCCTTCACGCACCGCCAGATCTCCTCCATCGGCCACGAGCGCGCCCACTCGGTGTCCTCGGCCGAGCGGTAGGTCGACTCTGCCCCCTCGGGCGGCCGGATCTCGATCAGCCCATCGACGCGAAAGCCGTGCTCGCGGAACAGCCGGATCCACTCGCCGTAGGGGAGGTTGAACGCGACCGGCTCGTCGGCCGGGCCCTCGAAGCGGTGCATCCCGAAGTAGGGCTCCACGAGCCGCGTCACCTCTGCATCCGCCTCCTCGTCCCAGCAGATCATCGACAGCGGCGAGTTGTGCGAGAACGCGAGCAGCCCGCCCGGACGCAGCAGCCGCGCCGCCTCCGGCACCGTCCGGTACGGGTCGCCGAAGGTCATGCCGCCGTGGTCGCAGAAGACGACGTCGAAGCTCGCATCCGGCAACGGCACCTCCTCCGCGCTCGCGTGGACGAGCGGGAAGTCGACCCCGGCCGCCTCCATGAGTGACCGCGCATGCTCGAGCTGCCGCTCCGAGTTGTCCAGTCCGACGACTCGTGCGCCCTGCCTCGCGAGGAGGATCGACCACTGCGCGGCGCCGCACCCGAGCTCGAGCACGTCCTTCCCCGCGACGTCCCCCAGCACCCCGAGCTCCGACTCCGGCAGCTGCCACATCCCCCAGCGCGGCTCCGGCTGCCCGATGAAATCACGGTGCCGATCCTGGTACTCCGCGCTCAGCCGATCCCAGGCCGCCCGGTTGTGGAGTGAGTCAGAGCTCAAACAAGCTCATCGTCGGAGAACCAGAGCGCGATCTCGCGCGCCGCGGATTCCGGCGAGTCGGAGCCGTGCACGAGGTTGTCCGGCATCGAGAGCGCAAGATCGCCGCGGATCGTCCCCGGCGCCGAGTCGGCCGGATTCGTCGAGCCCATCGTCGAGCGGACGACCGCGATCGCCCCTTCGCCCTCCAGCACCAGCGCCAGCGTCGGCGACGAGGTGATGAACTCGACGAGCTCTCCGAAGAACGGCTTCTCCTCGTGCTCGGCGTAGTGCTGCTCCGCGAGCTCCCGCGAGACCGTCAGCAACCGGCCGCCGCGCATCGTCAGCCCACGCGCCTCGAAGCGCGACAGGATCTCGCCCGCCAGCCCGCGCGAGACCGCGTCGGGCTTGATCAGCACCAGTGTCCGCTCGACCGCCATCGCGGCGGCAGTCTACTGATCGCCGGTCAGATCCTCAGCGGTGCCCTCGGCGACAGCACGCCGGCGGCGCCGCGGCGTCCGCAGCGGTTCGTGCAGCTCCTCGGTCGAGAGCGCCATCGTCTCCTCGAAGACGGGCGTCCTCCGCACGATCGGCGTCTCGCAGAACGGGCACACCTGCCAGAGCGGCTCGAGCGGCTGCTTGCAGGTGGCACACGCCTGGCGGAGCTTGGTAGTGCAGACCGGGCAGATCAGGAACTCGGGCTCGACCGACGCGCGACACACCGGGCAGTGCGACTCGCGCCCGGCCAGGCGCTCCTCCATCGCACGAATCTCGAGCTCGCGCTCGCGGATGTCCTCCAGATACTCCGGCGGACGGAAGAAGAGGTAGATCAGGGGCCCGAGGAACGGCGGGATCAGACCGAGGACGGTCGCCATCGCGACCATCCACGGATCCGCGATCCGGCGGCGCGCGTCCTTGTACACCCAGTAGGCGCTCGCCAGCCAGAAGACGACGACGAAGAAGATCGCCAGGTTCCGGATCACGAGCCACGTGCCCGAGTCGAAGAAGTCGTTGACGCCGTTGAACAGACCGCTGTCGCTGGTGGTGGTCGTCGTGTCGGCTGCGAGCAGTGGATTCATGGCCTAGAGGAGCAGCTTCCCGACGACGTACCCCGCAGCGAAGGCAATTCCTGCAAAGGCGCACACGATGATCGCTGCGAAGACGTAGACACTCAACCGCCCCTTGCGCCGAATCGTACGCCTTCGCGCCGCGGCGCTGAGGTCCGCGAGCAGGTACAGCGACCCCGTGACCAGGACGGCTCCCTGCGGGCCCGCGATCGATCGTGCGCGCGCGACTGCGGCGCCTGGGTCCCGCTCCGTCTCCGTTCTCTCGAACCATCGTCTGCCAAGCGTTGCAAGTTCCTCGGCGGGCAGGGCGCGGGTGTTCCCCGACGTC
The DNA here is from genome assembly GCA_963847305.1 of uncultured Actinomycetes bacterium. GTDB lineage: Bacteria > Actinomycetota > Thermoleophilia > Gaiellales > Gaiellaceae > DATBLE01. Next base: position 215,121 of record CAWJZI010000019.1, read on the forward strand.
GTCGCGACGAACGCGTCGCCGACGGCGGAGAGCGCGGCCAGCATCCCTTCCGCGTTCTTGTCGCGCAGGATCGAGGCGACAACGACATACTGCCGGTCCGGCAGGCGCGGCAACAGCCAGCCGACCCCGTCGAGGTTGTGCGCGCCGTCCCAGATCTCGAGCGGAGCGTCGCCGCGCTGCTCGAGCCGCCCCGGCACGCTCACCGCGTCGGCCGCCGCGGGATCGACCGGCCCGCCGAGGAACGACTCCGCCGCGGCAACCGCGAGCGCGAGGTTGCTGCGGCCGGTGACGACCACCGCCCCGGCCCCCGAGGAGCGCGCGAGCGGCTCCCACTCGGGCTCGCAGAGCACGACCGTCGCTCCCGGCTGCACCACCGCGAGCTTCTCGACGGCGATCTCCTCCCTCGTCTCGCCGAGCTGCGCCGTGTGCTCGAGCCCGACGTTCGTCAGGACGACGACCGGCTGCCCGGAGGACGTTCGTCGCGTCCAGTCGTCCGCCGAGCCCGGCCTCGACGACCGCCGCGTCGACGCCCTGCTCCGCGAACTCCGCGAGCGCAGCCGCGGTCAGCGCCTCGAACTGGGTTGCGCCGGCCCGCTCGGCCGCCGCCTGCACCCGGCGAGCCGCCCGCTCGAACCCCGCCGCATCGGTATCGAGCCGCTCGCCCCAGCCCGACACGTGCGGAGAGGTATAGGCGCCCACGTGTAGCTCTTCGGCCCGGAGGAGCGCGGCCGTGAGCCTCGTCGTCGTCGTCTTCCCGTTCGTCCCGACGACGTGGATCGAGGGGTAGGCGAGCTGCGGGTCGCCGAGCTCCGCCAGCAGCGCGCGCATCCGGTCGAGCCCGAACTCCTCGGGCCACGGCGAAAGAGCCGCGATCCAGTCAGTCGCCGATGGCGTCGAGCTCACGGCGGTACCGGCTCAGCTTCTCGCGCTCGGCCTCGACGACCTCGGGCGGAGCGTTCGACACGAACCGATCGTTCGCGAGCATCCCCTCGGCCCGCGCGATCTCCTTGCGCAGCCGGTCGCGCTCCGCCTCGACGTTTCCGTTCGCCTTCTGCCGCTCCGGCTTCACGACCACGTCGAAGATCCGCTTCTCGTCGCCCTCGAGCGGCACGAGCACGCCGCTCCGCCGGAAGGTCGCCGCCGCCTCCTGCACCCGATCGAGCGCGCCCGCCTCGGACTCGTCTCCCGCCGCCGGCCAGGGCGCGACGATCAGTCGCGACTCCCGCGCCGGCAGGTTCGACCAGATCTCCTCGGTCACGTGCGGCATCACCGGGTGGAGCAGCTTCAGCAGGCGCTCGAGCGCCGCGAGCGCCGTCGCCCGCGCGTCGGCGTCGCCGTCGTAGAGCCTCGGCTTGATCGCCTCCGCGTACCAGTCGCAGAAGTCGTCGAAGGTGACGTGGTAGAGGACGGACGCGACCTCCGCGAAGTCGAGCGCGGCGAACGCGGCCTCGACCTGCCGCTGCGACGCGGACAGCCGCGCGAGGATCCAGCGCTCCTCCAGCGACGACGGCCGCTCCGCCGGCGTCTCCTCCCCCACGTTGGCGAGGATCAGCCGCGCGACGTTCCAGAGCTTGTTGGCGAGCTTGCGCCCCTCCTCGAGGAAGCCGTCCGAGAAGCGGACGTCCTGGGTCGAGGACATCTTGATCAGCCCGTACCGGCTCGCATCGGCGCCGTGCTGCTCGATCACCTCGCGCGCGTCGATCCCCGTGCCGAGGCTCTTCGACATCCGCCGCCCGTCGCGGGCGAGCACGGTCGCGTGGATGATCACGTCGCGGAACGGCACCTCGCCGAGCAGCTCGAGCCCGGAGAAGATCATCCGGTTCTCCCAGAGCCGGATGATGTCCCGCGCCGTCGTCTGCAGGTCGCCGGGGTAGAAGGCGCGCAGCGAGGGCGTGTCGTCCGGCCAGCCGAGGGTCGCGAACGGCCACAGCGCCGACGAGAACCACGTGTCGAGCACGTCCGGGTCGCGCTCGAGCTCGGTCGAGCCGCACTCCGCGCAGGCCTCCGGCTCGGCCTCTGCGACCGTCACGTGCCCGTCCGGGCAGTACCAGGCGGGAATCTGGTGGCCCCACCAGAGCTGACGCGAGATGTTCCAGTCGGGCGCGTTCTCGAGCGACTCGATCGCGAACCGGTGCTGCGACTCCGGGTGGTAGCGGACGCGCCGCTCGCGCAGCGACTCGAGCGCCGGCCGCTTCAGCCCATCCATCGCGCACCACCACTGCAGCGAGATCAGGGGCTCGATCCGGTTCTTGCAGCGCTCGCAGACGGCGATCGAGTGGCGATACGGCTCGCGCTTCTCCAGCAGGCCGCGCTCCTCGCACCACGCCAGCACCCGCTCGGCGGCCTCGTCCTGCGTCAGCCCGGCGAGGTCGCCCGCCTCCTCGTTCATCCGCCCGTCCGGCCCGACCACCGTCAGCTCCGGCAGCGAGTGCTCGCGGCCGATCTCGTAGTCCTTCGGGTCGTGGCCGGGAGTGACCTTCAACGCGCCCGTGCCGAAGTCGAGCTCGACCCGCTCGTCGGCGACCACCGACACGCGGCGCTCGACGTAGGGCACGACCACCTCGCGGCCGACCAGGTCGCGGTACCGCGCGTCGTCCGGGTGCACGGCGACGGCGACGTCGGCCAGGATCGTCGCCGGCCGCGCGGTCGCGATCGTGATCCCGCCCTCCCCGTCGGCGAGCGGGTAGCGCACGTAGACGAGCTCGTCGTCGGTCTCGACGTGGTCGACCTCGAGGTCGGAGAGCGAGGTCTGGTGGAACGGGCACCAGTTGATGATCCGGGGAGCGTGGTACAGCCACCCCCGCTCCCAGAGGTGGACGAACCAGCGCATCACCGCGCGCACGTAGCCCTCGTCCATCGTGAAGCGCTCGCGCCGGTAGTCCATCGACGCGCCCATCCGGCGGAAGTCGAGCATGATCTTGCCCCCGTACTCGCGCAGCCACTCCCAGACGCGCGCCTCGAACCCCTCGCGGCCGAGCTCGCGCCGTGAGCTGCCCTGCCGCTCGAGCTCCTTCTCGACCACGCTCTGGGTCGAGATCCCGGCGTGGTCGAAGCCGCCCTGGAAGAGCACGTTCAGGCCCTGCATCCGCTTCATCCGCACGAGCGCATCCCCGAGCGAGAGCTGGAGCGCGTGGCCGAGGTGGAGCTCGCCGGTGACGTTCGGCGGCGGGAAGCAGTAGACGTAGCTCTCCCGCCCGGGATCGGGCTCCGTGTCGTAGAGGCCCTCCTCCTCCCACGTCCGCTGCCAGCGCTCCTCGACGCCCTCGGGGGTGTAGAGCGGCTCCATCGAAGCCATTCTACGGAGCCGCGAGTTGTGCACTCTGTCCGGTTCGCTGTTTACTTGGATCCAACTTCGAGTAGAATGGGATCCAAGATGACTACTTATCAGCGCATCACCCGCTATTTCCGCCGTTCTAGGATCCGAAATCGCGGATACTCGTATCCGAAGCACCAGGTCGCGCTGCCCACCGCCGCCGTGGCCGAGTGCACGTGCCCGGACTTCTGCGAACGCGACCACGACAACGAATAGGAGACGCCCGTGAGTTCCTCGAACGGCAAGGCGCCGAGCGCCGACCGCTGGGACGGAATCGAACGCCCGTATACCCCGGCCGACGTGGACGCCCTGCGCGGGTCCGTCCGGATCGAGCACACGCTCGCGCGTCTCGGCGCGGAGCGGCTCTGGCAGCTCCTCAGGACCGAGCCTTGCGTCCCCGCGCTCGGCGCGATGACCGGCGGCCAGGCCGTCCAGATGGTCAAGGCGGGCCTGAAGTCGATCTACCTCTCCGGCTGGCAGGTCGCCGCCGACGCGAACCTCGCCGGCCACACGTACCCCGACCAGAGCCTCTACCCCGCCAACAGCGCTCCGGCGCTCGTCCGGCGGCTCAACAACGCGCTCCTGCGCGCCGACCAGATCGACCGGGCCGAGGGCAGCAACGGCACCCACTGGCTCGCGCCGATCGTCGCCGACGCGGAGGCCGGGTTCGGCGGCCCGCTCAACGCCTTCGAGCTGATGAAGGCGATGATCGAGGCGGGCGCCGCCGGCGTGCACTTCGAGGACCAGCTCTCCTCCGAGAAGAAGTGCGGCCACCTGGGCGGCAAGGTGCTCGTCCCGACCGCGCAGCACGTCCGGACGCTCGTCGCCGCCCGCCTCGCCGCCGACGTGCTCGACGTGCCGACCCTCGTCGTCGCGCGCACCGACGCCCTCTCGGCGAAGCTCCTGACCAGCGACGTCGACGAGACCGACGCGGAGTTCTGCACGGGCGAGCGCACGCCGGAGGGCTTCTTCCGCGTTCGCGACGGGCTCGAGCCGACGATCGCCCGCGCACTCGCCTACGCGCCCTACTGCGACCTGATCTGGTTCGAGACCTCGACGCCGGACCTCGGCGAGGCGCGCGAGTTCGCCCAGGCCGTGCACGAGCGGTTCCCGGGCAAGCTGCTCGCCTACAACTGCTCGCCGTCGTTCAACTGGCGCAAGCACCTGGACGACGCCGAGATCGCCTCGTTCCGCGAGACGCTCGCCGAGCTCGGCTACCGCTACCAGTTCGTCACGCTCGCCGGCTTCCACTCGCTGAACGCCGGCATGTTCGAGCTCGCCCGCGGCTACGCCGCCGCAGGGCATGCCCGCCTACGTCGAGCTCCAGGAGCGCGAGTTCGCGCTCGAGGAGCACGGCTACACCGCCACCCGCCACCAGCGCGAGGTCGGCGCCGGCTACTTCGACCGCGTGCTCGAGGCCGTCTCCGGCGGCCAGAGCTCGACGCTCGCGCTGAAGGGATCGACCGAAGAGGCCCAGTTCACCGCCACCAAGGAGGTTGCACGTGTCGACCGTTGAGCTGACCAGAGAGACCGACGGCCCCGGCCTGCTCGCGGCGCTCGCCGAGCACGGGCTCGAGGGCGAGCTCGTCGAGGACGACGACCACCTGACGGTCGAGGTCGAGGACTGCGACGAGGAGCGAGCTCGCCCACGCGATCGAGGACTGGATCCACGCGCGCGACCTGCCGCTCGTGCCGGTGCGGATCGACGACTGCACGTTCGCGGTGTCTCCACCTGCGGGCTAAGCTCACCCCCATGCCCCCGGTCGGCACCAAGGCCGACGACCTCGCGCTCGCCCTCGAAGAGGCGATCGTCGCAGGCGAGATCGCCCCGGGGACGGTCCTCCGCCAGGAGCAGCTCTCCGAGCAGTACAAGGTCAGCCGCACGCCCGTGCGCGAGGCGCTGCGGCGTCTGGCCGCGCTCGGGCTCGTCCAGTTCGTGCCCAACCGAGGCGTCCGCGTGCGGACGCTCTCACGCGAGGAGCTGCGCGAGGCGTTCCTCGTCCGCGCCGAGCTGGAGAGCCTCGCAACCGAGCTGGCGGTGCCGAAGATCACGGCCGAAGGCCTCGCGGCGCTCGACGAGGCCGAGCAGCGGTTCAGCGAGCTGACGCTCGAGCTGCGGCGGCGTGCGCGCGAAGGCACCCAGGACGGCGCGCTGGTCGCGAGCTGGGTGCACGCGAACCATGCCTTCCACGACGTGATCTACGCGGCCGCGGACGCCCCGTTCGTCGAGCGCGTGGCGAAGAGCGCCCGCCGCAGCTTCTTCACGCACGTCGTCTGGGCGGCCGGGCTCGACATCGACCACCTCTACGAGCAGAACGACGCCCAGCACCGCGCGATCCGCGAGGCGATCGCCGCGCGCAGCGCGCAGGGCGCCCGCTTGCTGGCCCGCGAGCACGTGCTCGCCTCCGGCAGGATGCTCGAGACGATCCTCGACCAGGTCCGGGATCGGCAGGCCGCCGAGTTGCGCTCCGCGTAGCACTTGACGTAATCCGGCCGACGCGGAAGTCGACTGAAGGTGAGAGGGCCACTCGACGCATCCACTGCAGCTGACTTTGGCTCGCCCGCGACGAGGGAGTATTCGAGCGCGTCGACAACGTTCACGATCAGCAACGGGTATCGAAGGAGGAGAACGTGACTGAGACAAGCCTTCAGGCAGACGGTCGGCCCTGCTGGCCGCCGCAGCGGCGCTGCTCGTGTTCGCAGTCCGTCGGCCTGGCCGGAGCGTAGGGACAGTTCAAGAACGGCAACTTCGAGACCGGCGACTTCTCACCGGGCTGGAACTGGGACTGCTCGGCGTGCCACCGGCGAGTGGGTCGTCAGCACCAAGAAGCGTCACGCCGAGCGGCTTCGTCGTGGTTCGGCCCGATGCGAGAAGGAAGCGTCTCGCGCTCTCCGACTAGACGTCCAGGACAGCGGACATTCTCTATCTGTGGCAGGAGTTCAAGGTCGGGTCCAAGACCGAACGCGAGCTGACGCTTCGATGCTCGACTGGAAGAACCGGTCTGTGAACGGCTGGTGCAACCTGGGCTGGACCTCGACTACACCGCCCCGCGGTCCTGGCTCAACCAGCAGTTCCGGGTCGTCATCCTGCCCGACGGCGACGAGCCCGTTCGACACCACTCGATGCCGTGGAGACATCCTCAAGACGATCTTCCAGACGGCCGAACAGCACCCCACCGACGCAGGGCAAGACGAAGTCCAGGTCAACCTCGACAACTGTCACAGGCAAGGTGTCGGTCCGCGGTCGTCGTCGCCACGGGCGACTCGTCCTCAACGTCGGCGTCGACAGCGTCAACATCAACAACGGATGATCTCTCCGTGGTGCCCCAGCTCGTGCCGGGGCACCACACCGCGCGCTCGACGCATCGCCGACAGAGCTGTTGCCACGCTCTCCGGCAGCCGACCGCGTCGCCGTCCAGCCGAAGAACTCGACTAGCGGTACTGCCGGAACACGAGCTCGGCGGCGCAGACGGGCTTCTCCTGGCCCTCGCGCTCGGCGAGCCCGTTGAGCACGACCTGGATCCCGCCCTCGATCTCCTCGATCGACGCGACCGTGAACCGGCCGCGAACCTTGCTGCCCACCGGTACCGGCGCCGGGAAGCGCACCTTGTTCAGGCCGTAGTTGATCCCCATCGAGTAGCCCTCGAAGGCCGGGCCGACCTCGTACCAGAAGCGGACGAGCAGCGAGAGGGTGAGAAACCCGTGCGCGATCGTCGTCCCGAACGGCCCCTGCGCGGCCTGCTCCGGGTCGACGTGGATCCACTGGTGGTCGTCGGTCGCCTCCGCGAAGCCGTTGATCCGCTCCTGCGTGATCTCGAGCCACTCGCTCGGGCCGAACTCGTCGCCGACGTTCATCTGCCGCGCACCCTACTCGGAGCGCGGGATCAGCGGTCGATGCGAGCGCAGCGAGCGAGGAGGGAGCTCACGGGGGAACGGGTTTCCCGTGAGACTAGGCGCCTTCGGCGACCTGCTCGTCCGGCAGGTCGACGACCGGCCCGCCGGCGCTCGTGACGAGCGTCGGCTTGAGGCCCTTGAGGATCGTCTCCTTGGTGATCACGCACTTGGAGACGTCCTTGCGCGAGGGCAGCTCGAACATCACGTCGAGCAGCGCGTTCTCGATGATCGAGCGGAGGCCGCGCGCGCCGGTCTCGCGCTCGAGCGCCTTGTCGGCGATCTCCCAGAGCGCGTCGTCGGTGAAGACGAGCTCGATCTTGTCGTAGTTGAAGAAGCGCTGGTACTGCTTGACGAGCGCGTTCTTCGGCTCCTCGAGGATCTTGACCAGGTCCTCGCGCAGGAGCTGGTGCACGGCGGAGACGACGGGCAGGCGGCCGATGAACTCCGGGATCAGCCCGTAGGAGAGCAGGTCCTCGGGCATCACCTGCTGGAGCATCTCCGAGCCCTCGTGCGAGTGCTTCGAGTGGATCTCCGCGCCGAAGCCGACCGCGTTCTTGCCGATGCGCCGGGCGATCAGCTTCTCGAGCCCGGCGAAGGCGCCGCCGCAGATGAAGAGGATGTTCGTCGTGTCGATCGAGAGGAACTCCTGGTGCGGGTGCTTGCGCCCACCCTGGGGCGGCACCGAGGCGACCGTGCCCTCGAGGATCTTCAGCAGCGCCTGCTGCACGCCCTCGCCGGAGACGTCGCGCGTGATCGACGGGTTGTCCGCCTTCCGCGCGATCTTGTCGACCTCGTCGATGTAGATGATCCCGGTCTCCGCCTTCTTGATGTCGAAGTCGGCGGCCTGGATCAGCTTGAGCAGGATGTTCTCGACGTCCTCGCCGACGTAGCCGGCCTCGGTCAGCGCAGTCGCGTCCGCAATCGCGAACGGGACGTTCAGGATCCGCGCGAGCGTCTGCGCGAGGTAGGTCTTGCCGCAGCCGGTCGGGCCGAGCAGAAGGATGTTCGACTTCTGGAGCTCGACGTCGTCCTCGCCGGAGCCCATCTGGACGCGCTTGTAGTGGTTGTAGACGGCGACCGCGAGCGTCCGCTTCGCGACCTCCTGGCTGACCACGTACTCGTTGAGGAGCGCGTAGATCTCGGTCGGGCGCGGCAGGTTGTCGAGGTCGAGATGCGAGGGAGCGGTGAGCTCCTCGTCGATGATCTCGTTACAGAGATCGATGCACTCGTCGCAGATGTAGACGCCGGGACCGGCGATCAGCTTCTTGACCTGCCGCTGGCTCTTGCCGCAGAAGCTGCAGAGGAGCTGCTCGTTGCCTTCGGATGCGCGCGCCATGTGCTCGTTGTACCTCGGATTCGCTCTTTCGACTAGCCCTCGTCCTAGCGGTGTTGGATCACCTGGTCGATGATTCCGTATTCCTTGGCCTCATCGGAGCTCATGAAGTAGTCGCGCTCCATGTCCTTCGAGACCTTCTCGAGCGGCTGGTCGGTGTGCTGGGACATGATCTCTTCCATCTTCCGCTTGAGGGCGATGGTCTCCCGGGCGTGGATCTCGATATCCGTGGCCTGCCCCTGGAACCCGCCCCACACCTGGTGGATCAGGATCTTGGCATTCGGCAGCGCCATTCGCTTCCCTTTCGTGCCGCCTGCAAGTAGCAAAGCGCCCATGCTCATCGCGATGCCGACACAGATGGTCTGCACGTCGGGCTTGATGAACTGCATCGTGTCGTAGATCGCCAGGCCGGAGTACACCGAGCCGCCCGGCGAGTTGATGTAGATCGAGATGTCCTTGTCGGGGTCCTCCGACTCGAGGTGGAGGAGCTGGGCGACGATCAGGTTCGCGATCTGGTCGTCCACGGGCGTGCCGAGGAAGATGATGCGCTCGTTCAGCAGGCGGGAGTAGATGTCGAACGCGCGCTCGCCGCGCGAGGTCTGCTCGATCACCATCGGGATCAACGGGCTCATGAGACGGCCTCCGTCTCATGAGCGGGAGGGTCCGGGGAACCGGGAGGTTCCCGACGAAACCGGCTCTCAAAGAAGGGCTCGTGGGGGAACTGGTTCCCCCACGGGAACGAACCGAAGGTGAGTGACGCTCATGCAGAAGGCTCCTTGCTTCCGGGGGTCCACAATTTTGTCTCTCCGGGGCCCTTCTCCTTCTCGGGCGTCCAGAGCTTCTCTCTCGCGGCAGCGAGCTCGAGGGGAATCCGCTTGACGTCGGCGACGACGCGGTCGAGCGCCTTGCGCATGCGCAGGTCTTCGCGGAGGATCTCGTGCCGGCCGCTGGCGAAGACCTGCTCGACGACCTCGTCGGCCTCGTCGCCCTCGGCCTCGGCGTTCTCGCGGATGAACTCTCTGAGCTCGTCGTCGCTCACCTCGATCCCGGCCTGGTCGGCGACGGCCTCGAGCGCGAGCTCGCGCGCGACCGAGAGCGCAGCCTCCGCCTGGAGCCGCTCTTCGAGCTGCTGCGGCGTCTGGTTCGTGACCGCGAGGTAGGTCTCCGGCGAGATCCCGCGCCGCTCGAGCGAGCGGACGAGGCCCGTCAGGAGCTCGGCGGTGCGCGACTGGACGAGCGGACCGGAGGGCTGGATGTCGGAGGCCATCACGAGGGCATCGACGGCGGCGGCGCGGAACTGCGTCTCCACCTCTTCCGCGATCTGCTCGCGGAGGCGCTCCTCGATGTCGGCGCGCAGCTCGGCGAGCGTGTCGAACTCGCTCGCGGCGCGCGCCAGCTCGTCGTCGAGCGGAGGCAGCACCTTCTCCTTCAGCTCCTTGAGCGTCACCTCGACCTTCGTCTTCGCCCCGTCGGCGAGCTCGTACTCGACGTCGGTCGTCTCGCCCGGCGACATGCCGACGAGCGCCTCCTCGAGCTCCTCGACCACGCGGTTGAGCCCGAGCTCGATCACGTAGTCGCGTTGCGCGTCGCCGTCGGCGCCGACGAGGTCGACGACGAGGGTGTCTCCTGCCTGGGCCGGCCTGCCCTCGACCGGGACGAGCTCCGCGACCGCAAAGCGGAGCGCCTCGAGCTGCTGGTCGACGAGCTCGGGCGGCACCTCGGCCTCGGCCGCGGGGACCTCGAGGCCCTTCCAGTCGGCAACCTCGACCTTCGGCTGCACGTCGACGGTGGCGGTGAAGCTGAAATCCTCTTCTGCGTCGCTCGGGCAGCCGGTAGTCGTACTCGGGCCGGGTGATCGGCCGAACTTTCGTCCCGGCGAGCGCGGTCCGGAACCAGCCGTCGATGTGGCTGTCGACCGCCTCCGTGTACAGACGCTCCTTGCCGATCCGCGAGACGAGCACCTGCATCGGCACCTTGCCCTTGCGGAACCCCGGCACCTTCGTGCTCGCGGCGAGGTCGGAGGCTGCGTGCTCGACCGCGTGCTGGACGTCGTGACTCGAGACGTCGACCGTCAGGCGAACCTTGTTCTCGGGCAGCTCCTCGACGCGCACGGCCACGGCGGCATCGTAGCCGCTGGGCACCTGGGCGACCGCCGAGGGAATCAGTGCGGGCGGAGGGACTTGAACCCCCAAGGGGCTTGCGCCCCACCGGGACCTAAACCCGGCGCGGTTGCCAGTTTCGCCACGCCCGCGCAACTGCGAACAGGATAGAACCATCCGCCGCCGCGACCGACATGGCGGGCGCGGCATGTACCGGTGCTCGGGAAGGCGGCGAATCTGAGCAAGTCGTCGGGCCGCGAAGCGGGCCGGACTTGGGAGGAGAGTGAAGGGGTGGTGCTGGACGACCGGCGTTTGATGATTCCCCCAGAGATCAAACACCGACGTTCCCGGGAGAGGGAGGTTGAGGTGCGCCACCCCTTCGCTCACACACCCTCTCACCACAAACCGAGATTTCGAAACATGCGACGCACGCGTTCTGCATATGCGATCGTGCTCGGCGCGCTCGGTCACGAGCGGAGGCGACCTGATACGGCCGGCGCCAGACGCAATGGCCCTGGGAGGAGTCGAACCTCCGCACGCAGCTTCGAAGGCTGCCGCTCTATCCGCTGAGCTACAGGGCCCTACAAGCGAGGGGTGGCGGAGGGGACTCGAACCCCCGACCACCGGGACCACAATACGGCCTGAATAAGCAACGCGAGAGCCGCTCGGCTATTTCAAGCGGTTTCCGATCACGTCCAACACCCCAGATTACCCCAGTTGGGTAGAAAGTTCGGTAGAAAGTTTGAGGCGGCTCGGCCGCCTAGGGTCAGGCGTCGAGACGGCGCTCCGCTCACGCCCATTGCTGAAGTATGACGCTGCAACTACGCGCCGGCGTCTAGTCGGTGCTGAACTCGCGCTCGACGCATGGCGCGCAGAACACACAACTCGAGCGGCTCGAGGCGCTCGACACCGTGCCGCCGTTGAAGCCCGCGAACGCGAGCGTCGGGGCGACCAGGACAACGCGCTTCA
>CAWJZI010000020.1:0-143932 GCA_963847305.1 uncultured Actinomycetes bacterium
GTCGATCCTGGCCGGGGGCGTCGTCCTGCCCATCATCGCCGGCGTGTGCGGGGTCCTCGCAGCCCTCTTCAAGCAGTGGCGCCTGGCCGCATTCCTGATCTTCGCTCTCGCCGTCGAGTCGGGCGCGTACCGCGCGACGACACTCCTCGTGCATCGCGACCGCCCGCAGGTGCATCGCCTCGAAGATCTGCCGGCCAACGCGAGCTATCCCTCGGGACATACAGCAGCGTCGATCGCGGTCTACTGCGGTCTTGCCCTCCTGCTCACCTCGCGGATCTCGAGACTCGCGCCGCGCGTGCTGATCTGGGCGGTCGCGGCGGCGATCCCCGTGTACGTCGCGTTCGCCCGCATGTACCGCGGGATGCATCACCCGCTGGACATCGTCGGCGGCGTCGTGATCGGAATCGCCGTGCTCGCGGCGATCGTGTTGGTCAGCCGCGCCACCGGATTGGCGGCGGCTGAACGAGATGGAAGCTGACGGAGAGGAGCGGCCGATGTCGAAGATCGCAGTGATCGCGCACGCCGGAAAGACCTTCGGCGGCGGCTTGCTCGAGCTACGCAGGGAACTCGAGCGTCAGGGCATCGAGGACCCGTTCTGGCGCGAGGTGCCGAAGAGCAAGGCCGCCCCGCGCGAGGTAAGGCGCGCACTCGACGAGGGCGCCGAACTCATCTTCGTCTGGGGAGGCGACGGCACCGTCCAGCGTTGCCTCGACGCCGTCGCCGGATCGGATGCCGCCCTGGCGATCCTGCCCGCCGGCACGGCCAACCTGCTCGCCACGAATCTCGGCATCCCGCAGGACATCGAGCGGGGCGTCGCGATCGGCCTGCACGGCGACCGGCGCAAGCTCGATGTGGGACGCTTCAACGGCGAGCGTTTCGGCGTCATGGCCGGCGCGGGCTTCGACGCCTCGATGATCCGCGAGGCCGACGGCGGCCTCAAGGATCGGTTCGGCCGCGTCGCCTACGTCTGGACAGGCTCGAAGAGCCTGCGTGCAAAGCCGTTCCGGGCGAAGATCGCGATCGACGGTACCTCGTGGTACTCAGGCGCTGCGAGCTGCATCCTCGTCGGCAACGTCGGACGCCTCTTCGGCGGCATCGAGGTCTTCGAGGACGCGCGCCCGGACGACGGACGGCTCGAGATCGGCGTCGTCAACGCCGACGGGATCACGGACTGGGCGCGCACGCTTGCGCGCACCGCCGTCGGCCAGGCGGACAAGTCGCCGCTCGTCCGCGCCACGAGCGCGAAGAAGATCAAGGTCGAGCTCGATCGCAAGGTGCTGTACGAGGTCGACGGCGGCGACCGGGTAAAGGTCAAGCGCTTCAAGGTAGAGGTCGAGCCGAAGGCGGTCACCGTCTGCGTGCCGAGGCAGGCATGAGCGTCCGCGTCCGGCCGGACACAACCGACGTCGGCGTGCAGGCGCGGTCGGCCGGCGAGGGCTTCGTCAACTCGCGGCTGTTCGCGATCCTCTCGCGCGCCGGGTTCGTGGCACGCGGCCTCGTCTACGGGATCATCGGCGTCCTGGCGCTCGACCTGGCCCTCGGGCGCGGCGGCAAGATCACGAACCAGCAGGGAGCGCTCCGGACCGTCGAGCACCACTCCTTCGGGCATCTGCTCCTCACCATCCTGGCCGTCGGCCTCGGAGGCTACTCGCTCTGGCGTCTCTTCCGTGCCGCGCTCGGCCACGGCCCCGAGGGCGCCGACAGTGGCCTTGACCGGCTCGGCGCGCTCGGCAGCGGCATCGCGTACGCCGTGATGTGCGCGATCGCGGTCCAGATCCTGACGGGCTCGGGCGGCACGTCGGGCAACGCACACAAGACGACGAACGACGTCTTCGGCTGGCCGGCCGGCCGCTGGCTCGTCGGCATCGCGGGGCTCGTGATGCTCGGAGTCGGCGCTCTACCAGCTCATCCGCGGCGTACGCCAGAAGTTCCTCGACGACTCGAACACCGAGAAGATGTCGCCCGCGATGAAGAAGTGGTTCACCGCCGTCGGCACCGTCGGCCACCTCGCGCGCGCGGTCGTCTTCGGTCTCGTCGGCATCTTCCTCATCAAGGCGTCGGTCGACTACAAGGCGAACGAGGCGATCGGGCTCGACGGAGCGCTCGCGAAGCTCTACGACGGCGCCTACGGCTCCTGGCTGCTCGGCCTGGTCGCCGCGGGCCTCATCGCCTTCGCGTCTTCTCGATCATGGAAGCGCGCTACCGGCGCATCTGAGCAGCGGCGCCGAGCATGACTGGCACGCGAGCGCGACGTGACCGAGCTCGTGCTCGGCCCGCATGCTCCGCTACGCGGGTACCGAGAGCGCGACGTTCTGGGTCGAGACGAGCGCGCCCTGCGAGGTCGAGATCCTCGGCCACAGCACTCGCACGTTCGCCGTCGAGGGCCATCACTACGCGCTGCTCCTCGTCGACGACCTCGACGCCGGCGACGCGTCACGCCCTACGACGTGCGGCTCGACGGGATCACGGTCTGGCCGCCCGAGGACGGACGACCGCAGACCGGTCGTCCGCACCCGCGAGCGAACCAGCGGCAGTCGCGCCTCGTGTTCGGCTCGTGCCGCATCGGCGACCCCAGCCGACCAGCTCGCGACGCCGTGGCCCGAAGACGTCGTCGGGCACTCGGCATCGACGCGCTCTGGACGTACGCGAAGCAGCTTCAACGTGGCGAGACCGAGTGGCCCGACGCGGTCCTGCTTCTCGGCGACCAGGTCTACGCAGACGAGGTCTCGCCGGCGACGCTCGACTTCATCCGGAGCCGGCGCGACACCGAGCAGCCCCCCGGCGAGCAGATCGCCGACTTCGAGGAGTACACCCGCCTCTACCGCGAATCGTGGTCGGACCCGGACATCCGCTGGCTGCTCTCCACGGTGCCGACCGCGATGATCTTCGACGACCACGACGTCCACGACGACTGGAACATCTCATGGCTCTGGGTGCAAGAGATGCGCGAGCGGCCCTGGTGGGAAGCGCGCATCACCGGCGCTTTCATGGCGTACTGGATCTACCAGCACCTCGGAAACCTCTCGCCGCCGGAGCTCGCAGAGGAAGAGATGCTCGAGCTCGTCAAGCGCGACGAGGACGCCGGCCCGCGGCTCAGGCAGGCCGCGCACACGTGGGACCGGGAGTCGGCGGCGAGCCGCTGGGCCTACTACCGCGACTTCGGCGACACGCGGCTACTCGTGCTCGACTCGCGTGCGGCACGCGTGCTCGCCGACGGACAGCGCGAGATGGTCGACGAGGAGGAATGGGACTGGATCGTCGACCACTCCATCGGCGCCTTCGACCACGTAATCATCGCCAGCACGCTGCCGGTCTTCATGCCCCGCGGCATCCACCACCTCCAGGCCTGGAACGAGGCACTCTGCGCAGGACGCTTGGGCAAGCGGGTCGCGGATCTGAGCGAGCGTCTACGGCGCGCGGTCGACCTCGAGCATTGGCCGGCATTCAACCGATCGTTCGAGCGTCTCTGCGACTGGCTGCGCCAGATCGTAAGGGACGTTGGAGAGGGCCCTGCACCGGCATCGATCCTGTTGCTCGGCGGCGACGTGCACTGCGCCTACGTGTCCGAGGTCGACCTGAGGACGGGTGACCGCGCGTGCCGCGTATTCCAGCTCACGTGCTCGCCCTTCCGCAATCCGCTCTCGCCGAAGGAGAGGCGCATCGTCCGCGCAACGGCGTCTCGCGCCTCGGGCATCGTCTTCTATGCGCTTGCCCGCTTGGCAGGTGTCGACGCCCCTTCGGTCGAGTGGCAGCGCCTGCGCAGGGAGACATTCGACAACTCGATCGGAGAGCTCGTGCTCGACGAGCGTGCGGCAAGCGTCACGATCCGGCGCAGTCCGAGGGAGGGAGAAGACGTCGAGCGGCTCGTCGTGCTGCACACAAACCAACTCACGAATGGATCGCGTCCGGCGATGAGTCGATCGACGCCGAGCCTTGCGTCCGCGATGATGGCCGGACGACGGCGCCGAGGTCGACGTAGCTCGGAAGCTTGAGACGACGCCGGCGCAAGAATCACAGGCTCGATACCCGGCGGCTGCTTCGGGAAGCCGTGGTAGAGAGTTCGGTAGAAACCTAGCCGCCGACCCTACCCTGAAAGAGAAAACCCCGCATTAGCGGGGTTTTTCTTGGGTGGCGGACGGGACTCGAACCCGCGACCACCGGGACCACAACCCGGGGCTCTACCAACTGAGCTACCGCCACCGCGAACGGAGTCAGTCTAGCCGGGTCTAGCCGATGGCTCTTCACACCGCGGGGAGGCGGAAGAAACCGTCCGCGATCCCAACATTGCGACCGGCAGCGAATGCGCCTGGGAGGATTCGAACCTCCGACCCGCGGCTTAGAAGGCCGCCGCTCTGTCCCCTGAGCTACAGGCGCGCGTCAGAGGAAAGGTTAGCGCCGGGCGAGGCGCATCCAACCTGGCCTGGCCGGAAAACGCGCACGCGGACGGTGACGCCCCCGGAGCCGAAAGACAATCCGAGCTATCTGACGCCGAAGTCGGCGGTCAGGATGGTGACGTCGAGGCCCTCGTAGACCCCGGGGGCGTCGAGTGCGCGTACGGCGCCGAGGCCGACCTCGCGCCACGCGGGCGTGAGCAGGTTCTTGCGGTGCGGCGGGCTGTTCAGCCACATCTGGATCGCCTGGTCGGCGGAGAGGTCGGGCGAGGCCCAGATCAGGTTCTCCCCCACGCTCCACTTTTTCCCGAGCTGCGGCCGGTACTTCGGCTTGATCCGCATCCAGAACGGCGAGCCGTTCCAGCCCTCGTGGGTGAAGTAGCCGTGCAGCGCCATCGACTGCGAGTGGCCGAGCGCTGCCAGCGAGAGCGCCGGGTTGAGCGTCAGCTCGCTCAGTCCGTTCGACCTGCGCAGGTCGTTGATCGCCGTCAGCACCTGATCCTGGAGCGCCGGGACCCCGGAGACGCGGCTCGAGGCAGGCGCGCGGTCGTCGCGCGGACGCGCGTCGGCCGTGCCCGCGACGAGCGCTGCCGCGACGAGGAGAAGGACCAGCTTCCGCCCCACCTACTGACTGTCGGACGAAGAGGGGTAGATGCCAAGTACCTCGATCGAGGGATTTCTTACGGCGGGGCCGTTTCGGGGGGCGGCGTCGCCGCGGCGATGCGCTCGCGCCTGCCGCGCTGCCACTCGAGCAGGATCACCTGGATCGCGCCGGCCACGGGGATCGCGCCGAGCGCGCCGAGGATGCCGGCCAGCTTCGCGCCGATCAGCACCGAGATCAGCACGGCGAGCGGCGAGAGCTGAACCGTCCTCCCGTAGATCACGGGCTGGAGGAAGTGGTTCTCGATCTGCTGGTAGACGATGAAGAAGACGACGATCACGATCCCGGCGGTGACCGAGTGCAGGAAAGCGACCGTGCCGATGATGATCGCGGCGATCGTCGCGCCGGCGAGCGGGATCAGGTCGAGGACGGCGACGATCACGCCGAGCGCGACCGCGAACGGCACGCCGAGCGCGAGCAGGACCACCGTCGTCAGCGTGCCCGCGATCAGGCTGATCAGCAGGTTGCCGGTCACGTAGCCGCCGACCGTGCGGTAGATGTCGTAGCCGACCCGGCGCCACCGCTCCTGCGACCGCTCGGGCATCAGGCCGTAGATGCGGTCCATCCACGCCGGCCCCTCGAGCAGCATGAAGAAGGTCAGGAACGTGATCGTGATGATCGCGACGACGAGCGAGATGATGCTCTTCGTGATCGAGATCGCGGTGCCCGTCAGCCCGAGGACCTTCGACGCGCCGCCGCTCGAGACCGCGTCCCGGATCTTGTCGACGATGTGGTACTTCGTCTGCAGGAAGCCGAGCCTGCCGCGCCCCTTGGTCAGGTCGTCGACGTACCCGGGGAGCGCCTGGATCGAAGTCGTTCACCTGATGGACGAGCGTCGGGATGAACAGGAAGCCGATCCCGACGATCGCCCCGATCGCGAGGATGTACGTGACCGCGGCCGCGGCGCTTCTCCGCTTGAGCCCGTGGCGCATGAACCACTCGACCGCCGGGTTGAGCGCGAGCGCGAGGAAGATCGAGACCAGCACCCAGGAGATCACCTCCCGCGTGATCGCGAGGATCGAGAGCAGTGCCCAGGCGGCGATCACGAGCGCGATCACCGTCAGGACCGACCGCACGCTGAAGCGGACCACGCGCTCCTCGCTCACGGGTCAAGCATCGCCGCAGCCTCGGACGGTCCACGTAGGCTCGCAGCATGGCTATTGCGACGCTCCACACCAACCACGGCGCGATCGAGATCGAGCTCTACCCCGAGGACGCGCCCAAGACCGTCGAGAACTTCACCAAGCTCGCCGGGGACGGCTTCTACGACGGCGTCATCTTCCACCGCGTGATCCCGGACTTCATGATCCAGGGCGGCGACCCGACGGGCACCGGTTCCGGCGGCCCCGGCTACCAGTTCGAGGACGAGTTCAACCAGCACCGCATCGAGCGCGGCGCGCTGGCGATGGCGAACGCCGGCCCGAACACGAACGGCAGCCAGTTCTTCATCGTCACCGCGGACGCGTGCCCCTGGCTCGACGGGAAGCACACCGTGTTCGGCCGCGTGGCGAACGGGATGGACGTGGTGGACGCGATCTCGGGCGTGGAGACGGACGGCTCCGACCGCCCGCGCGACGAGGTCACGATCCAGCGAGTGGAGCTGGGACCGGCGTAGCCGCCGACGCGGGCGCGCCGAAGCGCGAGCGCTGTAGCACCCACATCCCGCCCTCGAGCGCGGGCCCGATCCCGAGCGCGAAGACGACGGTGCCGATCCCGACCGTCCCGCCGAGCGACCAGCCGAGCGCGAGCGCGCAGAGCTCGATCGCTGCCCGGACGACACCCAGACGGATCCCGCTGCGCTGCCCGAGTACGACCATCAGCGAGTCACGCGGCCCGGCGCCCAGCCAGGCGCCGAGGTAGAGCGCGGACGCGATCCCGAAGAGCGGCATCGCGACGACGAGCAAGCCGATGCGAACGCCGAGGGGATCCTCCGAAAGGTGCTCGACCTGCGGGACCGCGGTCAGCGCGACGATGAACGCGCCGACGAGGATCACGTTGGCGACCGTGCCGAAGCCGACCCTGGCACCGAGCGCCCACGCGATCCCGAGCACAACCATGCCGACGCAGATGTTGGCGACCCCGAACGAGAGCGGCGAGTGCTTGGCGATTCCCTGGTGAAGCGTGTCCCAGGGCGAGAGCCCGAGCTTCGACTCGAGCTGGCAGACGATCGCGAGCGCGAAGAGGAACAGCCCGAAGATCAGCGCGGCGCCGCGCGCGACCAGGCCGCCGCGAACCCGGGGAGGCGTGTGCACCGTCTTACGCTAGTCGAGGGGTCGAGTGTCAGACACTCCACGCAGCTCGCGACGACTCGTCTCCGCCGCAGGTGTCTGAACTGCTGGAAGCGCCCGACCGGGGTCGAACCGGTGATTAGAGCTTGGAAGGCTCTCGTGTTACCGCTACACCACGGGCGCGTGGTGGATCGGGACTAGCGTACCGCCGGTGGATCCGTATCGCTTCTCGTGGGACGCCGACGCCCTCGTCGTCATCCCGGGAATGGCCGCCGCTTACCTGATCGCGCTCCAGCGCTTCCCCGCGCCGCGCTGGCGGATCGCCTGCTTCATGGCGGGATGCGCACTGATGCTTGCCGTCCAGATCGGGCCGGCGGACACGCTCGCGCTCCACTTCCTCCTGACGATGCACTTCCTCCAGAACGTCGCGATCGCCGAGTGGGGCCCGCTGCTGATCGTGCTCGGGCTGACCTCGGCGATGGCGCATGAGCTCCTGCGCATCCCCGGAGCACGCGCGCTCACGCATCCGCTCGTCGCCCTGCCGATCTGGCTCGCGACCTACTTCGCCTGGCACACGCCGTGGGCCTACGACGCAGCCCTCCGCCACCAGTGGACGATCCTCCACGCCGAACACGCCTGTTACTTCTTCGCGGGTGTCCTGGTCTGGTGGCCCGTCGTCCACGGCAGCTACTCGAGCGGGACGAAGGCGCTGTACCTCTTCGGCGCGTTCGTGTTCGCAAGCCCGCTCGGGCTGCTGCTCGCGCTGCTGCCCAGGGCGGTCTACGACTTCTACGAGCACGCGCCGCGGCTCTGGGGCCTCTCACCGCTCTCCGACCAGCAGCTCGCGGGGATGACAATGGCCGCCGAGCAGGCGATCGTGCTCTTCGCGGCCTTCGCGATCTACGTGCGCCGCTTCCTGCACGAGGAATCGAGCGCGGACACGTTCCGCGCACCCACAGTGCGCAAGACCTAGGCTGCGTCGCTGAGCAGCTCGAGTAGGCGGCTGCGCTCGGGGCCGTTGCGCGAGACCGCGCGTGCCAAGCGTTCGTTCCCGACCGGCGTGAGCTCCAGCCAGTACACGCGCGCGTCCTGCTCCGACTGCGTACGACGCACGAGCCCGGCTGCCTCCGCCCGCGTGACGAGCTCGGTGACGGTGCTCTGCGTGAGCTGCATGCGCTCGGCGAGCTCGGTCACCGTGGAGCGGCCTGCCGCCGTCGTCTTGATCATGAGCAGGAGCATGAAGCGGCTCGGGGTCAGGCCCTCTTCACGGGCGACCCGCTCGCTGGCGCGGAAGAACTTGCGCAACGCCGCGCGCAGCTCCGCAGCCTCTCGGAAATCAGGGAGAGAGGGTTCCATGCAGGGGTAGTTCCTACTTCAGGCAATCCTCAATCGTCTGAAGTGCGGTATCGCTCGGATGCGCCTCCCAGAGGGCCACGACGTTGTGGGACGGCCGGAGCACGTCCGTGAGGCCGATGTTCTTGCCCCGGAAGCGTTGATAGGCCCGGACGATCCGCTCGGCTTCCTTGCGATCCTGGGCAAAGGCGAGCGTCACCTGGTTCCCGAGCAGCTTCGCGTTGAACGCGCCGCCGAGCGCCGTCGAGGCGACGAAGTCGACCTTGTTGCTGAGCTTCACGCCGGGTTGGTCGGCGAGACACGAGCGTGTCTTCTCAGCGTCGTACGACTTCGCGCCGCCGCAGCCCGCAACGACCAGCGTGCCGGCCAGGACCGCGCCAACCAGGAGCCGTCGCCCTCTCACGCGGAGGATTGTAGGCGGCGCCGCGGCCCACGCCCCGGAAGGCGGGGCCGCAAATTGCAACAACTTTCGTCCCCAGCCCTCTTGCGGCCCTGTCGCATCCCCCCTAGTGTGCTGCTTGCGCCGAGCACGGGGCGTGAGTAGGTCGAAGCCGAGGCGAGCAGCCGGTACGCGCAAGCGGAAGGGCCGGTCGGTTCGGTGGACGAAAGCGACACCCGGCTCGGCGAATTCATGGTCCCTCACTCACCGAGGGCGTTCTTCAGGAAGAACAAGAGGTTCGCCGGGCGCTCGGCGAGCCGGCGCATCAGGTAGGGGAACCAGTCCGGCCCGTAGGGCGCCGCACAGAGGACCCGCTTGCCGCTCGCGACCAGGTCGAGCTGGAGTTGCGTTCTCACCCCGTAGAGCATCTGGAGCTCCATCCGCTCCGGCCCGGGGTCGATCGAGAGCGCGTGCTCGATCAGCTTCTCGTCGTGCGTGGCGACCGCGGTGAAACCGCCCCCGGCGATCGAGCGCGCGACGAGCCGCGCGTACGCGGTGTCGACGTCCGTCTTCCTCGGGTACGCGACGCTCTCCGGCTCCTTGTAGGCGCCCTTGACGATGCGCAGGTTCGGCTCCAGCGGCAGCAGCGATTCGAGGTCGTCCTCGGTGCGGTAGAGGTACGACTGGAGCACGGTGCCGACGTTGTCGTGGCCGGCCTCGCGCAGCCGCCGGTAGATCCGCAGCGTGACGTCCACCAGCGACGAGTCCTCCATGTCGATGCGGATGAAGTTCCCGTGTCGCCCGGCTTCGGCGACGAGCCGCTCGACGTTCGCGTAGCCCAGCTCCTCGTCGAGCTTGACCCCGAGGTGCGTGAGCTTGAGCGCGACGTTCGTCTGGAGCTGCTCGGCCTGGATCCGGCGCAGCACCTCCTCGTAGATGCGGACGACGGTCTCGGCCTCGGCCGCGTCCTGGACGAACTCGCCGAGGAGAGTCGTGTTCGTGCGCAGGCCTGCCTCGTTCAGGCCGCGGAGCGTCACGACGGCCTGGTCCAGGGTTTCGCCGGCGACGAACTGCGCGGCGCCGAGGCGCATCCCGTACTTCCCGACGAAGCGCCGGACGCGCGGGCTGTCGGCCGCTGCGAGGATCAGCTGCCGGAGCACTACGCGGCCTGGAGGACTTGCTCGAGCTCCGCGTCGAGCTCCGCCCGCTCGGCGGCGGTCAGTCCCCGCAGCGGCGCGCGCACGTCTTCGCGGATCGGGACGCCTCTCCGTACGAGCACGTGCTTGAGCGCCGCGTGGCGCGGATAACGGTCGACCTGGGCCCGCAGCGCACCGGGATCGACGTCCTCACCGCGCACGGCGGCGGCGACGATCTCGGGGAACGCCGAGGCCAGCGCGGAGACCGCGCCGACGGCGCCCCCGGCCCGGCCGGGCGCGATCAGGCCCTCGAAGCCGACGAAGACGTCGAGGCCCTCGATCAGGTAGCCCTCCAGTTCCTCCCACGTGCGGTCCGAGACCTTCAGCCCGGCCAGGTTGGACGCCTGCTCGCGCAGGCGGCGGACGAGGTCCGGCGGGACTGCGTAGCCGCTCGTGATCGCGAACTCGTAGACGTAGAACGGGAGCGGCGCGCAGGCGCGGGCCGCGGCGGCGAAGTGCTCCAGCAGCGAAGCGTCGTCGAGCTTGAAGTACGGCGGCGCGATCACCGCGACCGCGTCGGCGCCGGCCTCGGCCGCGTGCTCCGCGAGTGCGACCGTGTCGGCGGTCGACTGCGCGCCACAGTGGACGGCGACCTGGAGACGGTCCCGCGCGGCGTCGACGTAGAGCTCGGTGACGCGCCGGCGCTCGGCGAGCGAGAGCAGGATCCCCTCGCCGTTCGTCCCCAGCGCGAGCAGCCCGTCGAGCCCGCCGGCGGCGAGGAAGTCGACGACCGGTCCGATCCCGTCCTCGTCGATCGCGGCGCCGCCGTCGCGGAGCGGCGTGACCGAGGCGGCGAGAGCTCCCGTCAGCACGCGCGCGACTCTATCGGCCGTTGTAGGAGAAGTGCTGGTAGTCGCGGACGCTGCCCGACCAGCTGCCGCCCCATTCCCATCCCTGCGAGCGGAACGCCTCGACGAGGACGCCGCCCTGGTATGCCGTTCCAACCTGGTGCCGCGAGCGGTCGAGGTACGGCGCGCTCGCGCGGTGCGAGCTCACGCCTCCGCTGACGTAGGGGTTCTCGATCGGGTTGACGTCGATCGCGAGCCCGTACGCGTGGTTCGACCAGTGGCTCGACCCGGTCGCGGCACGGCAATTGAACGCCGAGGTGTTGTCCGCCTCGATCGAGCGGAAGTCGTCGCCGCCGTAGCGGTCGACCGGCTCCATCCGCCGGATCGGGAAGTTCGCGGCGTAGAGACGGCGGAAGACGGCGACGAGCACGGGCGCGGCGCTACGGTTCGCGACCAGACGGCCCGTGTGCGCCCGGCCGTCGAAGCCACGGTAGGTGAGCGTGATCAGGCGCAGGTCGCCGAGCCCCACGGGGCAGCCCCGGTGCCACGAGACACCCGTCATCTGCGCGCGCATCGGTGCCGGGATCGGCTGGACGCGGGCATGGAACGGCGGCGCGAGCGCCACCGCGACGGCAAGGACGGCGAGACCCACTCAGTCGGGGCGGCCGGATCCGAACCGACGACCTCTGCTCCCAAACGCAGCGCTCTACCAGGCTGAGCTACGCCCCGTGCCGACAGTGTAGGCCGATAGCCTGCTCGATCCGTGTCCGACGTCGCGATTCTTCCGCTCGAGCTCGTCGAGAGAGAGCGCCGCCCGGCGGTCGGCTACGCCATGGCGCTCGCCGCGGGGACGCTGTTCGCGATCAACGGCACGGTCTCGAAGGTGATCCTCGAGTCGGGCATCCCGGCGCTGCGGCTGACCGAGGTGCGCTGCATCGGCGGCTTCCTCGGCCTGCTCGCGATCGTGCTGCTCACGCGGCCGGAGACGCTCCGGATCGGCCGGCGCGAGCTATTGCTGGTCGCGGCTTTCGGCGTCTTCGGCGTCGCCCTCGTCCAGCTCTTCTACTTCCTCGCCATCCACCGGCTCCAGATCGGCGTCTCGCTGCTGATCCAGTACCTCGGGCCGCTGATCGTCGCGGTGATCGCGCACTTCGTTTTCAAGGAGCACGTCCGCAGGCGGCTCTGGATGGCGATCGGCCTGGCGCTGGTCGGCCTTACCCTCGTTGTCGACCTGTGGAGCGGCGTGTCGCTCGACGGGCTGGGGGTGATGTTCTCGCTGCTCTCCGCGTGCACGTTTGCCGGGTACATGCTCTTCGCCGAGCGCGGGCTCCGGCGCCGCGACCCGATCTCGCTCCTCTGCTACGGGTTCCTGTTCGCGAGCGTCTTCTGGGCCCTCGTCCAGCCGTGGTGGAGCTTCCCGTTCGACGTGCCGGGGAACTCGGTCTCGCTGCTCGGCCACCTCTCCGACATGCACCTGCCGGTCTGGGCCTTGCTGGCGTGGATGATCGTGCTCGGGACGATCGTGCCCTTCATGCTGATCGTCGGCTCGATGCGGCACATCTCCGCGACCCGCGCCGGGATCGTGGCGATGGTCGAGCCCGTGGTGGCGAGCGTCGTCGCGTATGCATGGCTGAACGAGACCCTCAGCACGACGCAGCTCGTCGGTGGGCTCGTCGTGCTGCTTGCGATCATCCTCGCGCAGTCGGCGCGGGACTAGCTCTAGCCCTCCTCGATCAGCTTGCGCAGCTCGGCGAGCTTCGCCCGTCGTAGCTCCTCGCGCTCGCCGCCCTCGACCCTGGCGATGAGGTCCCGGATCAGCGGCGCGAGCTCGACCGGGTTGAACGGCTTCGTCACGTAGTCGAGGCCGCCGAGGTCGAGGCCGCGGGCACGGTCGCGCAGCTCGGCGCGGGCGGTCAGGAAGACGATCGGGATCGAGCTCGTCGCCGGGTCCTCGAGCAGCTCCTCGGCGACTCGCCAGCCGTCGAGGCCGGGCATCATCACGTCGAGGAGGATCACATCGGGGTGTTCCTTGCGCGCCATCTCGAGCCCCGTCGGCCCGTCCCCCGCTTCCAGCACCTCCATCTTCTCGGCCTCGAGATTGACCCGGCACAGGAGCCGGATCGGCGCCTCGTCGTCGACCACCAGCACGCGAGCGTTCTGCATCTAGACCTCGACTCTCTCTCCGTCGCGGGCCGGCAGCTCGACGATGAAGCTCGAGCCACGACCCTCTGTGGATTGAACCGTTATCCGTCCGCCGAGCGCGCTGATCAGGCCCTGGGCGATGAACAGGCCGACGCCCGTGCCGCCCGTCTGCGCATCGCCCACGCGGTAGAACTTCGAGAAGATCCTCTCCTGCTCGTTGTCCGGAATGCCAACGCCCTCGTCCGCGACGCTGAGCACGATCGTCTCGCCGCGCCGCCGCGCCCCGACCGTGACGGTCCCGCCGCCCGGCGAAAAGCGCACGGCGTTGTCGACAAGGTTGAGGAGCACCTGGCGGAGCTTCTCCGAGTCGGTGCGCGCCGGCAGCGGCGCCTCGGACAGGTCGAGCACGAACGAGTGGCCGCCCCCGTTCACGCTCTCCTCCTCCCTTGCATGGTCGATGACCTCGGAGACGAGCGAGCGGACGTCCACCGGCGCGAGCTCCAGCTGGAGGTCGCCCGCGTCGAGCCGCGCGACGCTGAGCAGCTTGTCGACGATCGTGGTCAGCCGTTGCGCCTCGCTCTCGATGTAGGTGAGGAACACGTTCCGCTCCTCCTCCTCGAACTGGACGTCCTCGCGCAGGAGCGTCGCCGCGAAGCCGTAGATCGAGGTCAGCGGTGCGCGGAGCTCGTGCGAGACCGTGGAGACGAAGTCGGAGCGCATCTGCTCGACGACCCGCTCGGCGGAGATGTCGCGGAACGCAAAGATGCGGCCGGCCGTCTCTCCGGCCGGGTCGCGCATCACCGCCTCGGTCAACGAGAGCCAGACCTCGTTGTCGCCGCGTCGGATCGGCACCAGCCGGTCGCCGGCGGCGCCGCCGGACTCGGAGCGGAGCTCGCGCTGGAGCACCTCGGGCACCGTGCGGCTGAGCGCCTCCTCGGACGGCACGCCGGTGATCCGCTCGGCGGCCGCGTTCCAGAGGACGATCCGCTCGTCGCGGTCGACTGCGACGATCCCGTCGGCGACGTTCGCCAGGATGGCGACGCTGCGCCCGCGCTCGAGCTCGACCTGCTGGTAGAGCTCGGCCTTCGCGAAGGCGACCGAGGCGTTCGCCCCGAGCGCAGCGAGCGCCTCGATCTCCTCCTCCCGCCACGAGCGGGGGCGGCGCGAGAAGACAGCCAGCACGCCGTGCAGCTCGCCCTCCGCCCGGAAGAGCGGCACCCCGAGGTAGGCGGCGTAGCCGCGCGAGAGCAGCGGCTCGCCCTCGATCATCAGAGCGTCTCCACTGACGTCCTCCAGAGCCAGCGGCGCACGGTTGTGGATCACCGTGCCGGCGGGCGGGGTATCGGCCTGACCTCGCGTGCCCTCGATCTGCGAGGCGCCTGCGCCTGCGGCCGAGGCGACCACGAGCTCGTCGCCGTCGAGCAGCCGGATCGACGCCGCGTCGGCGCGTAGAACGACCGGCGCCTGCTCGACGACCTCGTCGAGGACGGCGGCGGGCTCGAGCTCGCCCGAGAAGAGCACCCCGGTTTCCGCCAGCTGCTGGGCGAGCAGCCGCGTCCTGCGCTCGACCTCGTAGAGCTCGCTGCGCGCGAGAGCGGCCTTGGCCCGGGCGGCGAGCTGGCCGGCGAGGTCGAGATCGTCGTCGGTGAAATCGTGCGGCTCGCGGAAGAGGACGAGGGCAAGCGCGCTCCGGTCGCCGCGCGGAAGCGCAATCGGGATCGCGAGCAGCGATGCGGCTTCGGCGACCTCCCGGAACGAATCCTCGAAGCGCTCGTCCGCCCCCAGAGTGGCGGAGGCGATCGTCCGGCGCTCCTGCGCCACGTGCGCGAGCACCTCGGCGCCGTCCGGCAGGCCGTGCTCGAAGGCGCCGCGCAGCCGCTCGGGCAGGTCGTGCGCGCCGGCGAGCCGGAATCCCTCCGGGCCGGGCATCAGGACGGCGCCGTGGTCACCGCCGAACGCCTGGCAGGAGGCGTGCGCGACCGCGTCGAGCGTCGCCGTCGTCGAGACGGGCTCCGCGAGCAGGTCGGCGATCCGCGAGAACCCCGCCTCGACGCGCGCCTGCCGCTCACGCTGCTCATAGCTCTCCGCGTTCCGGAGGGCGAGCGACGCAAGAGTGGCGAAGGTCGAGAGCGCCTCGAGCTCGGAGTCGCCGAAGGTGCGGTTCGAGTCGAGGACGCTGACGCCGAGGACGCCGAGCGAGACCCCGTCCGACTCCAGCGGTGCGACCGCCGCGGACGAGAAGCCCCGATACGCCGGGTGGGGCAGCACCGGCGCGGGCGTCGCCGCGGCGCCGGCGAGCACGACGCGGCGCTCCTTCAGGGCCACCCCCGCGAGCCCGCGGTCGGCCGAAAACTCGCAGCCGATCACCTCCGGGTCGAGGCCGTGAACGGCCGCGCAGCGCAGCGACCCGCGGTCGGGGGTGAACAGGTAGCAGTCCGCCGCGTCGGCATCGAGCAGCTGGGCAACCTGGTCGACGAGCAGCTGGAGGACGGTGTCGACGTGGAGCTCGCCGGTCACGACCTGCGCGGCCTGGAGCAGCGCGCCCTGCTGTGCGAGCCGCATGCTGTTCTCGCGCAGGAGGCGCGCGGTGTGGACGCCCATCCCGAGCTCCCGCGCGACCGCCTCCGCGAGCCCGATCTCCGATGCCGTCCAGGCCTGGGCGTCGGGCCGGTGCAGGGCAAGCACGCCGATCATTCGGTCGAGGACGGCGATCGGCGTGGCCAACGCCGAGCCGGAGCCGAGCCCGCGCAAGACCTCCAGGTCCTCACCCTCGAACTCCGACTGGACGTCCGCGATCGCGACCGTCCTGCCGCTCCGGGCGGCGCGGTTCGAGACCGGCAGCCGCTCCGCCTCGGGGTGGCCGACCGGCGTAAGCCCTTCGGCCGCCCACTCGGCCTCGATCGACAGGCCCTGGCCTTCCTCGCCGAGGCGGACGAAGCACCGCGAGAGCCCGACGGCGCGCGCCAACTCCTCGACCGCGACGTGCAGGAGCGCCTCGAGATCGAGCTCCGACCGCACTTTCTGGGCGATCGACGAGACCAGCCGCTCGCGATCCAGCGCCTCCTGGAGCGCCGAGGCGGACCGCGCCCGCTCGAGCGCAACGGCCGCCTCGGACGCGAGCGTCCGCAGCGGGCCCAGCTCCTCCGGCGAGAACGCGCGCCGCTCATGGGTCGTCGCGATTGCGAGCACGCCGATCACCCGCTCGCCGGAGACGAGCGGGACGAAAGCGGCGCTGTGCGCGCCGATCGCCTCGGCGACCGGCTGCTTGATCAGCGGCGAGCTCGCCGTGTCGTAGACGGTCACCGGCGCGACGTCGAATGCGGCGCTCGCGACACCCGACGGCTCGCCGCGGAGGTCGAAGCGGAGATCGGACCAGTAGTCGAAGTCCATGCCCTCGCGCCGCGCCAGCAGGCCGCGGGCCTCGTTCATGCCCTCGTCCACGAGCGCGAGCCCGACGAACTCGACGCCGATCAGCGCCGCGATCTCGTCGAGCAGAACACGTGCCACCGACTCGACGTCGCCTGCCCGGGCGATCGCGGCCGAGATCGACTCGAGCGATTCGAGCTCGCGCGTGCGCAGATCCGCCCGTTTCGCGGCCGCGCGCTCCCTTCTTCTGCCCACGCTGACGCCTCGATCCAACGCGGCCCCCATCCGGCGTCGCATCGATATCAACCAGGCGCGCTGGCTATCGTCGGTCACTGGGCCTCCTGAATGATAGGGAGGAGACGCCGTCGTGCGTCGTGCGTTTCCTGATTTGAAAAGATAGGCCGGACGGCCTATTCCCGCGAGCGCCGTTCCCGTCTACCGTTCAGGCACTGGGCGATGCGAACCGCGGTGGTTCCTGGCCACTGATACTGCGGTGAGCACTAGGAAGGGCCCGCGGCGACGACCCCCCCGAGCCGCGGGCCTTTCCGCCTCTACTAGTCGGTCACTCGGTGTCTCCCGTCCGGAGCTACCCTGGCGGCGTGGTGCGGAAGCTGGTGCTCGCATCGCCCCGGGGGTACTGCGCCGGGGTGGAACGGGCGGTCGAGACGGTCGAGCGGGCACTCGCGTTGCACGGCGCGCCGGTCTACGTCCGCCGGCAGATCGTCCACAACGCGCACGTCGTCGAGGAGCTCGAGCGCCGCGGCGCGGTCTTCGTCGAGAGCGAGGAGGACGTCCCGATCGGCGCCCTGCTCGTCCTCTCGGCCCACGGCGTCGCACCGCTTGTGCGCGAACGCGCGAACGCTGCGGCGGCTCCGGACGATCGACGCCACCTGCCCCCTGGTCGCGAAGGTGCACGCCGAGGCGCGACGGTACGCGGCCGAGGGCTACACCATCCTGCTCGTCGGCCACGAAGGCCACGAAGAGGTCGAAGGCACGCTCGGGGAGGCGCCGGGAGCGACGATCGTCGTCGAGACGGTTGCCGGTGCCGAGTCCGTCCGCGTAGACGACCCGGCACGCGTCGCCTACGTCACCCAGACGACGCTCTCCGTCGACGAGACCGCCGAGATCGTCGCCACGCTCCGCCGGCGGTTTCCCCGGATCGAGGGACCCGAGGAGGGCGACATCTGTTACGCGACGACGAACCGCCAGCGTGCGGTCAAGGAGCTTGCCGCCGAGGTCGACCTGCTGCTCGTGATCGGGTCGCAGAACTCGTCGAACTCGAACCGTCTCGTCGAGACCGCCCGCGCCGCCGGCGTGGTCGCGCACCTGATCGAGGACGAGACCGCGATCGACGAGCGCTGGCTCGAGCGGGCGAAAACGGTCGGATTGACCTCCGGCGCGTCCGCCCCGGAGCGGCTCGTCACCCGCGTCTGCGACTGGTTCCGTGCGCGCGACGTCGACGTCCGCATGGGCGCGACGGTCGTCGAGGACGTCCTCTTCCGCCTGCCGCCCGAGCTGCGCCGCGAGCTGCCGGCCGCCTAGAGGCCTAGGCCTTGCGGAGGTCGAGCGACCCGCCGACCTCGATCTCGACGGCCAGCGTCTCCTCGGCGATCCGCTCGCGGTAGCGCTCGAGCAGGTCGGCGTCCGCGGCCGGGAGCTCCAGCCGGATCCGGTCGCTGACCTCGAGGCCCCGCTCCTTGCGCAGCACGTTGACCGCGTGGGTCAGGTCGAACACCCGCCCCTCGAGGCGGAGCTCGTCGTCGAGCACCGGATCGATCTCCACGCTCAGCTCGCCGTCGGAGGCGAAGGCGAAGCCATCGTTCTCGGCCTCCCTCTCGACCAGGAACTCACCCTCGCCGAGCAGCTCGCCCTCGACGCGCACCCGGTCACCCTCCCACTCCCAGCGCCCTTCTTCGAGGGCGCGCCGGAGCTCGGGCAGGCGCTTTCCGAGCCGCGGCCCGAGGACGGGCAGGTTCGGCTTCAGCCGGACGCTGCCGCCCGATCCTTCGGCCGGGACGAGCTCGCGGACGCGGAGCTCGTCTGCGATCTCCTGCGCATGCGCCGCAAGTGCCGTTCGACGCCCCGTAGACGACGGCCTTGCGGAGCGGCTGACGCTGCTTGATGCCGGCCTGGGAGCGCGCCTGCCGGCCGAGCTCGACGATCCGTCTCACCTCGGCGATCTCTCCGAGCAGCTTCTCGTCCGCCTCCTCGAGCGGCGGCCACCCCGCCAGGTGGACCGAGTCCGGCGCGCCCTCGCAGACCCCGGCGACCAGGTTCCGCCAGAGGTCGTCGGCGATGAACGGCATCACCGGCGCGATCACGCGCAGGCTCTGGACGAGCGCGTACCAGAGCGTCCGGAACGCCGCCTCGTCGAAGGAGTAGAAGCGGCGCCGCGAGCGGCGGATGTACCAGTTGGAGAGGTCCTCGACGAACGCCTCGAACGCGCGCGTGACCGACGGCGTCCAGTAGCGCTCGTAGGCGTCGGTCGCCTCGGCGACGAGCTGCCGCGTGCGCGCGACCACCCACGCGTCGAGCGGCTGACCGATCGGCGGCCCGGTCTCGAGATCCGCGTAGGCCGGCTCGAACTCCTCGAGGTTCGCGTAGGTGACGAAGAACGAGACCGAGTTCCAGAGCGTCAGCAAGCGCCGCTTGACCTCGTTCGCCGGCCCGTAGCCGAAGTTGATGTTCTGGCTCGGCACCTGCGCCGCGTACATCAGGCGCATCACGTCGGCGCCGATGCGCTCGAACGCCTCGTTCGCCTCGATCGCGTTCCCCCACGACTTGTGCATCTCGCGCCCGGTCTCGTCCCGCACGCGCTCGTACGCGAGCACGCGCCGGTACGGGTTGCGGCCGGTCAGCGTGACCGACATGAAGCACTGCGAGTAGAACCAGAGGCGGATCTGCTCGCGGCTCTCGGAGATCCAGTCGGCGGGGAACCATCGCTCCCAGTAGGCGTGGTCGGGCAGGTCGGCGCCGGTCAGCCCCTCGGCCGCCCCGGTCGCGTAGCCGTGTGGGATGTACTGCCCCGGCGGCTCGGACTGCCACCCGAGCGTCGAGAGCGGGACGATCCCCGCGTCGAGCCAGGCGTCGCCGACCTCGGGGATGCGCTCGACCTCGGCCGAGCACGCCTCGCAGCGGATCCGCACCTCGTCGATCCACGGGCGATGGAGCTCCTGCAGCTGTTCGAGCCCGCTCACGGCCCGCTCCTCCAGCTCCGCCCGCGAGCCGATCACGTTCAGCGTGCCGCAGCTACAGGGGTAGAACGGCAGCGGCAGGCCGAAGTAGCGCTTGCGCGAGATGTTCCAGTCGCGCATGTTCCGCAACCAGTCGTCCATCCGCTTCTTGTACTGCGGCGGCGTCCACTCGACGGTGTCGTTCTGCTCGAGCAGCTGCCCGCGGATCTCGTCCACGCCGATGAACCAGTCGTCGACGACGCGGAAGAGCAGCGGCGTGTGGCAGCGCCAGCAGATCGGGTAGCGGTGGGTGATCCGGCCTGCGTCGACCAGAAGGCCCCTGTCGCGGAGCGCCGCCGATGATCGGCTCCTCGGCCTCCGTCGTCGACATGCCCTCGAACGGGCCGTAGCCGGGATAGAAGCGTCCGTCCTCGTTGATCGGCGCGAGCACCGGCAGCCCGTGGACGCGGCCGAGCTCGAAGTCCTCGGTCCCGGCGCCGGGCGCGATGTGGACGATCCCCGTGCCCTCGCCGAGCTCGACCTCGTCCCACGGGATCACGCGGTGCGCCTTCGGCTCCTGCGCCGGCAGCTCGTCGAACGGGCCGTCGTACTCGAGCCCGACGAGGTCCTCGCCGCGGACGACCCGGTCGTAGTCCCCGCCGGGCTCGGCCAGGCGCCACTCGCCGTTCGCGAGCCCGTAGTCGGCGTCGGGCTTCACCGCGGCGGCGACGTTCGCGGGAAGCGTCCAGGGCGTGGTCGTCCAGACCACGAGCGCCTCGCCCTCGCGGTCGCGCAGCGGGAAGCGCACGTAGAGCGACGGGTGGTCGAGCTCCTCGTAGTTCCCCTCGCCGGCCTGCTCGTGCTGCGAGAGCGAGGTTCCGCAGCGCGGGCACCACTGGGTCGAGCGGTGGCCCATGAACAGCCAGCCGCGGCGGTGGACCTCCTGGAGGAACCGCCAGATGTACTCGATGTTCGTGTCCGAGAAGGTGTAGTAGTCGTTGTCCCAGTCCATCCACATCCCGAGCCGCTTCGACTGGTCGGTGATCACCTCGGCGAACTCGGCGACGCGCTCGCGGCAGCGGGCGGCGAACTCGGCCAGGCCGTACGCCTCGATCTCGCGCTTGGAGTTGAGCCCGAGCGACTTCTCGACCTCGACCTCGACCCAGAGCCCCTGGCAGTCGAAGCCGTTCTGGTAGCGCTGGTCGTGCCCGCGGGCCGCCTTGTAGCGCTGGAACACGTCCTTCAGCGCGCGGCCCCACGCGTGGTGGACGCCCATGGGGTTGTTCGCGGTGATCGGCCCGTCGACGAAGCTGAAGCGCGGCCCGCCGGCGTTCTGCTCGCGGAGCCGGTCGAAGGTGCGCTCGCGCTCCCAGCGCACGAGGACTTCGCGCTCGAGCGCCGGGTGATCGGGGACGTGCGAAAGCGGCGCGAACTTGCGTGCCATGGTTCGATTGTATGTAGGGCCGGGAACACTCCAGCCACGCCCGGCGTTACCACTTAGTGCACAACCTGCGAGAACACACGAAAGGAACCTCGATGTCCACTGCAGTGACGACCGCGACCTTCGACGAAGAGGTCCTGAAGAGCGAGAAGCCAGTCATCGTCGACTTCTGGGCAGAGTGGTGTGGCCCGTGCCACGCCGTCTCGCCGGTGCTCGACAAGATCGCCGAGGAGCGCGCGGAGGAGCTGCGCCTCGTCAAGATCAACGTCGACGAGGAGCAGGAGCTGATGGTCCGCTACGGGGTCCAGTCGATCCCGACGATCGTCCTCTTCAGGGACGGCGAGCCGGCGGCAGCCGTGATCGGCGCGCAGCCGAAGGGTGCGATCGAGCGCGCTCTCGGGCTGAGCGAGAACGGCGCGTAACCGCTAGGCCGCCGCTTCTTCCTTCTCCGGGTGGGCGACGGGCGCGACTGCGCGCTCCGGCGGCTCGTCGACGAGACCGAGCACGCGCATGCCGTGCACGAACACGATCGAGCCGCCGATCCACCCTCCGACCGCCAGCAGGCCGAACCCGACAACGGTCAGGATGAACGGGCCGGTCGTGACGTCGCCGGTCTTCCAGCCGGCGTGGCCGAAGATCGCGGCGAGGCCGAAGAAGACCGTCGCCGAGACCATCACCAGCATGTGCCACGTGGCCGTCCACCAGAGCGGCGAGCGCCAGGTGATCGACAGCCAGTCCACGAGGCCGGTGAGTGCAGTCGCCACCGTGACGCACAGGCCGAAGAGCAGCGCGAGCCACCAGCCGGCGGCGGCCGCGTTCTTGCTCAGGCCGGTCACGTCCGCGATCGCGAGTGCGGTCGCCACGGTGTAGGTGCCGATCGTCGCGTCGGTCAGCGGCGGATGAATCGGGTGCCCGGGCGGCCCCTTGATGAGGTAGTTGAGCTTCATAGTCCGAATGGATTACCGCGGCGGCGTCGCCGAAACCCAGGCAGCGAGCGGCTCGCCCATCGCGATCTCCTCGAGCGGCGGAAGCTCGTCGGGCGCGAACCAACGAAGCTCGGCGACGTCGTCGGCCGCACGCGGCTCGCCGCCGGTGACGCGCGCCTCCCAGACGAGGTTCAGCACCCACCGCGCGCCGGGGCCGTCGCCGTAGGGAACCATGAACGCGCCGAACCAGCGCGTCGGCTCGACGTCGAGACCGGTCTCCTCGGCGAGCTCCCGGCGGAGCGCGGCGAGCGGGTGCTCGTCCTCGTCGAGGAAGCCGCCCGGAAGGTCCCACATGCCCGCGTAGGGCTCCCAGGCGCGGCGCGTGAGCAGGATGCGCCCTTCGTCGTCGACGCAGATCGCGCACGCGGCCGGCGCGGGGTTCGCGTACGCGACGTAGCCGCAGGCGCCGCACTCCGCCCGTCCGTCCCGGGGCTCGACGACCGCGCCGCAGCGCGGGCAGTGACGCCACTCGTCGAGCAGTGCCATGCAGGCAGTATTCCGGCGATGCCGATTCGCGAGCACGACTTCGCCCGCATCGGGCTCTTCGCCGAGCTGCCCGGCGAGCAGCTGCGCAAGCTCGGGGAACGGATGCGCCGCGAGCAGGTGCCGATGGGCGCGACGGTCCTCCGCGAGGGCGACGACGGCGAGCGCTTCTACGTCGTCCTCTCGGGGATGCTGAACGTCACCCAGGAAGCGCTCGGCGAGCGGCGGACGCTCAAGCCCGGGGACTACTTCGGCGAGGTCGCGCTGGCGATGGACGTCCCGCGCACGGCGTCGGTGCGCGCGCTGACCCCGTCGGTCGTCGCGAGCTGTGACAAGGAGACGTTCGACGAGCTGATCCGGCCGCTGTTCAGCGACTGAGCTCTTCGAGCACTGCGTCCGAGAGCTCCGGCCACGCCCTCGTCGCCCACTCGCCGAACTCCAGATCGGTGAGGCACGCGAGCGCGATCCCGGGCTCCGGGTCGACCCACAGGAAGGTGCCGCTGCGGCCGAAGTGGCCGAACGTCCGCTCCGAGTTGTGCGAACCGGTCCAGTGGGGGAACTTGTGATCGCGGAGCTCCAGCCCGAGGCCCCAGTCGTTCGGCTCCTGGCGCCCGAAGCCGGGCAGGACCCCCACGAGGCCGGGGAACTGGACCCTCGTCGCCTCCGCCAGCGTCTCCGCGGCGACGAGCGTCGGCGCGAGCAGCTCGCGCCCGATCGCGAGCAGATCGCCGAGCGAGCCGTGCAGCCCCGAGCCAGGCTTCCCGTCGAGCCGCGCCCCGAGGCCGAGTGGCTCGAGCACCGCGGCGGCCAGGTACTCGGCGAACGGCATCTCCGCGCGGGCCGACAGCGTCTCGCCGAGAACCTCGAATCCGTACTCCGAATAGATCCGCCGCGCCCCCGGCTTCGCGATCGGCGATCCCCGGTCGAAGGGCAGCCCGGATGCGTGGGCCAGCAGGTGCCGCACCGTCGACCCCGGCGGCCCGGCCGGCTCGTCCAGGTCGAGGGTCCCCTCCTCTGCGGCGACGAGGCACGCGAGCACCGTCACCGGCTTCGTCACCGACGCCCAGCGGAACTCGCCCGCGTCGCCGTGTACGAACGGCGTTCCGCGGGCAGAAGCGACACCGACGGCGACGCGGTCCGCGGGCCAGTCGTCAACGAGCCCCAGAGCCTCCATCCCGATGGATACTAGGTCGATGAACCGTCAGCTCATCTCGTCTGGATCGCCGTACGAGCCGGTGATGGGCTTCTCGCGTGCGGTGCGCGTCGGGCAGCACGTCTTCGTCGCCGGCACCGCGCCCGTGATGCCCGAGGGTGAGGAGCTGCCGTCCGACGCCTACGGCCAGACGAAGCGCTGCCTGGAGATCATCGTCGCCGCCCTGCGCGAGGCCGGGGCGGAGCCCGAGCACGTCGTCCGGACGCGGATCTTCGCGACGAGCGCCGCGATCTTCGAGGAGGTCGCCCGCGCCCACGGGGCGGTCTTCCGCGAGACGAAGCCGGCCTGCACGTACGTCGTCACGCAGCTGATCGACCCGCGCTGGCACGTCGAGATCGAGGCGGAGGCACTGGTCCCGTGAGCAAGGAGTTCACGCCGTCGAGCATCACGGGCCTGAGCTTCGCCGCGGGCGGGAGCGTGCTCGACCACGCCTTCGGCAAGGGCGACCCGTACACGCTCGGCGTCGAGGAGGAGTACATGCTCCTCGACGCGGAGACGTTCGACCTCGTCCAGCACATCGACACGGTGCTGGCGGCCGTCGCCGGCCACGAGCTCGAGGGCCGGATCAACCCGGAGCTGATGCAGTCGGTGCTCGAGATCACGACCCCGGTCTGCCGGACGGTCGCCGACGTCGAGCGCGAGCTGACGGAGCTGCGCTCGTACGTGACCGAGGTCGCCGGCGGGCAGGGCCTGCGCGTCGGCTCCGCCGGCACGCACCCGTTCAGTCTCTTCGAGCGCCAGCGGATCACCGCCAAGGACCGCTACCGCAGCCTGGTCGACCAGATGCAGTACGTCGCCCGGCGCGAGCTGATCTTCGGCATGCACGTTCACGTCGCGGTCGACGGGCCGGAGAAGGCGATCCAGGTCGTCAACGGCCTGCTCGCCCACCTCTCGCAGCTGCTGGCGCTGACCGCGAGCTCACCCTTCTGGCGCGGCGAGCCGACCGGGCTCGCCTCCAGCCGGCAAATGGTCTTCGCGGCCTTCCCGCGATCGGGGCCTCCGCCCCGCTTCCGCGACTACAACGACTACGCGGAGGTGGTCGGCCAGCTCGAGCGCACAGGCTGCATCAAGGACTACACGCACATCTGGTGGGACATCCGGCTCCACCCGCGGCTCGGCACCGTGGAGATCCGCATCTGCGATGCGGTGACGAGGCTGGAGGATGCGGTGGCGCTGGCCGCGTTCTGCCAGTCGCTCGTCAAGCTCTACTCCGAGCGCTTCGACGCCGGCGAGGAGATCCCGTCGTACCACCGGATTCTGACCACCGAGAACAAATGGCTCGCCGCCCGCTACGGGCTCGAAGCGCCCGTGATGGACCTCGCGACCGGGAGGCGGAACCGCGTGCCGGTCGCGCAGCTCGTCCGCCGGACGCTGCGCGACCTCGAGCCGCACGCCCGCGAGCTCGGCTGCGAGCGCGAGCTCGAGGGGATCCGCGGGATCCTCGCCCGCGGCAACGGCGCCGACGGCCAGCTTCGCGTCTACAACGCGAACCGCGACATCGTCGAGGTCGTCCGCGAGATCGCGGACGCGACCGAAGCGGTCCCTACGACTTCGGCGTGATCGTGCCGTCTTCGACGGCCTTCGTGAACGCATCGGCGGTCTCTGAGCTGAACCTGCCGTCCGCGGTCACGCCCAGGTCGGTCTGGAGCTTCTTGACCGCGTCCTGGGTCGCCTGCCCGTAGGCCCCGTCGATATCGCCGTCGTAGTACCCGTAGGTCTGGAGTTCCGTCTGGAGCTCCATGACGATGCTCTTGCCCTTGCCCTTCAGCGCGTCGTGCGTCTCGGCCCCGTAGACGCCGTCGGCAGTCACCCCGAGATCCGTCTGCATCTTCTTGACGCCCTCGGTGGTCGCGTCACCGTAGACGCCGTCGATCGGGCCGTCGTAGTAGCCGAGGTCGGTCATCACCTGCTGGAGCTCCGTGACGGCGGCGGTCGTCTCCGCCGACGGCTCGGTCGTCGTCGAGGCGGTGCCGGTGGTCGAGCCGGCCGTCACCGTCACCGTGACGGTCTCCGTCCTCCGGCCGCCGCAGGCGGCGAGGAGCAGCCCGAGGCCGAGGGCGAGCGGGATGAGCAGCAGACGCAGCCTCACAGCAGGGCACGTTCTCCCGAGTCGGAGGAAGCCGCGTCATCCCGATGGGACTACTACGCTCTCGCCGTGCGCACCCTCGTCGCCCTTTCGCTCGCGCTCGTCCTCGCCGGCGTCTCCGGCGCCGCGGCGACGACCGTGCTGCCGAGGCCGGGTTTCCCGGCGCCCGCGAGCGGCGCCGGCTCGGGCGCCGTCCGCTTCACGATCCTCTCCTCGATCGCCGTCGATCCCGCCCGCGAGGTCGCGTATCCCCGCCCGCGCGGCGTGCGGATCGAGGGCCCGGACGGGAACACGATGCACCTCGTCGTCGGCCCCGGCTACACGTTCGACCTGAAGAACTACGCCTGGCCGCCTCGGATCGCGTCCGGCGAGCGGCCGTACGTCTACGAGCAGGTCGTCTACGCGAACCACGCACCGGACGGGAAGCTCTACGTCGAGACCGCGCACCAGACCTACGCGAAGTCCTCGTTCGGGCTGAACGGCTACCTGAGCGCGATCGACCCGAACCGCGGGAAGCTGCTCTGGCGTAGCCCGGCCCAGGTCGCGAACGCCTACAACTTCGTCCTTCTGAACGACACCGTCGTGACGGGCTACGGCTACACCGCCGAGCCCGACTACCTGTACGCGATCGACCGCGCGACCGGGAAGGTCAAGGGCCGCGTGCTGCTGCCGAGCCAGGCTGTCCGGATCGCCCGCCACGGCAACACGCTCACTGTCGACACCTACGACCACCGCGTGGTCGTCAAGGTCACGGGCGCCTGATGCTCCAGGCCGGCGACCGCATCCCCGACGCGACCGTGTGGGTGGGCCCGCGCGAGCAGCACACGATCGCGGAGATCGTGGAGGACGGGCCCGTCCTGCTGCTCTTCTACCTCTTCGACTGGACCGGGACCTGAACGAACGAGATGGAGCTCCTGCGTGACAGGAGAGAGGAGTTCGAGGCCATCGGCGTCCGGCCGCTCGCGATCTCCCGCGACTCGCCCTGGACGCACATCGCCTGGATGCAGGCGCTCGACCTCACCTTCGGGCTGCTCTCCGACTGGAACGGCGAGGCCGTCCGCGGGTTCGATGCGGCACAGGACTACCGGGGCATGAAGGATGTTCCCCAGAGGGCGGCATTCCTGATCGACCGGGAAGGGGAGGTACGCGGAGCGTGGAGCTACGGGAACGAGCTCGTACCGGACTTCGACGAGCTGCTGGCCGCCGCCCGGGCTTTGTAACTCTCGCGTGCCTGCTGTACGCCGGCGCGGCGCTGGTCGCGACCGAGCCGGCGATCGTGCATGCGCTCACCGCCTTCCTGGCCTCGGGCGCGCCCGGCCACGGCGAGGCCGCGCCGGGCGACCACCTCCAGACCGGCTACCGCCTCTGGCTCGCCGGCCACCAGCTCGAGCACGGGCAGCAGCCGTGGGTCGACCCGTACTCGTTCCACCCCGAGGCCGAGCAGGCGAACCCGGCGTGGTGGCCCTACGGGCTTCCGTACTGGCCGCTCGTCCGCATCTTCGGGCCGGTGCTGGCGTGGAACGTGTTCACGCTGGTGTGCCTGTTCGGCGCCGGCGCGCTGGCGCTGCTCTGGCTGCGCGAGCTCGGGCTCTCCCGCTTCGCGGCCGCTGCGGGCGGACTCGTGTACGAGATCGCCCCGTACCGCCTCGTCCAGAGCCGCGGGCACCTGCTCGGACCGATCTCGCTGCTGCTGCCGCTCGCGCTCTGGGCGTTCGAGCGCGCGCGCAAGACCGGCGACCAGCGCTGGTGGTGGGCCTCGCGCGCGGCGCTCGTCTCGATCCCGCTCTCCGGCCAGGTCCACCTCGCGCTCGGGGCGATCCCGTTCTACGTGCTGTACGGGATCTGCCGCTCGCGCGAGGCACGGGTCGTCTTCGAGACCGTGCTCGGCGCGGTGGCGGCGGTCCTCGCCGGCGTGCTGATCGACCGGACGGTGATCAACGGCTCGATCGACGAGGGCGGCCGCTCGCTGAAGGAGGTGAACGTCTACTCCGCAACCGGGATCGACTTCGTCTCTCGCCACGTCGGCGGCAACGCGGAGGCATTCGTCTTCCTCGGCTGGCTGACGCCGCTCCTCGCGGTCGGCGGGTTCATCCTGCTCGTGCGGCGGGACCGGTGGCTCGCGAGCGGGCTGGGGATCGGCGCGGTCGTCCCGATCCTGCTCGCCTTCGGGACGCACAACCCTCTGTACGGCCCGCTCTGGCACGCCTTCCCCCCGCTTCGTTACCCGCGCGTCCCCGAGCGGCTGATGCCGATCGCGTGTCTCGCGATGGCGGCGTTCGTGGCGTTCGCGATCGACTGGGGCCTGAAGCGGCGCGAGGCGCGGCAGCTCCCTCAACTCGCGCTGGCGGCGATCGTCGCCGTCGTGCTGCTCGCCGACCTCCACGTCCGCGCCTTCGGCGCCTCGGCCGCCGACGGCGAGAACGCGGCCTACGACGCCGTGCGCGACGCCCCGAAGGGCCGTCTTGTCGAGCTGCCCGTCTTCCTCCCGGACATCCACTACGGAAGCGTCTACCTCTACTACGACCAGCGCGTGCAGCGCGAGCGGCCGCTCGGCTACTCGACCACCGCGCCCAAGCGCACCGACGTCGTCGCGCGGAACCTCGAGCCGCTGAACTGCGGCGACTGGACGACGGGCGTGGCTGACCGGTTGAAGATCCTGAAGGTCTCGGCGCTCACATTCCACGACGGCCTCTACACGGACAACCCGTTCGTCGCGAACACGGCCTGGATGGCCTGGCGCGGGCTCGTCGCCCACGGCTGGAAGCCGTCGGCGACCGACGGGCCTGTGACCACCTTCGTCCGGGGCGCGTCGACGGCGCAGCCCCCGTTCCGGGAGCCGCGCCGCACCGAGGCGCTCTTCTGCCAGGGGTGGTTCCCGCCGGACGCGGCCGGGCGGCAGGCGAGCTCGAGCCACGCCGCGCTCTGGGCGCACGGGCCGGGGTTCGCCCGCTTCTTCGTGATTGCGCCGGAACCGCTGCCGGTCACCGTGTCGCTCGACGGCCGCCCGCACACCAGGCTCGTCGTCCGCAAGCTGACGGAAGTCCGCGTCGGCCTCTCGAGCGCGCGCTGGTACCTGGTCGCCCTCGACTCGCCGCGCCTCCCGATCGTCCGCGGCAAGCCTCGCGGCGTGCGGATCGTCGCCTACTCGCTGCCCTGACCGCGCACCGGCCGACCGCGCCGTGAGATTGGCGCCCTGCGAAGCCGTTTCTGTAGCCGGAGCTACATCCCCATCGCGTGGTACCCGAAGTAGGCGTACAGCGTGGTCGCCGTGACGTTCTTTGCATCCTCGGAGAGCAACGGCGGCCTCCCCGGTGACCGTTGGCACCTCGTCACCTTCGACTCCGGGCCGCTCTTCGAGCTACGCGGAGGCCGCGCGGCGCACGCGTCGTCGCGTACGCGCTGCCATAGGCCGCAGGGAGGAGGCGGCCGGTCGAGCCGCCTCCTCAGCGGGACAGTTGACGTCAGCCCAGCGGCTGGAAGAGATGGCTGGCCACGAACCGGCCGACGTTGCGCCCGAGGCTCGAGCCTTCCAGATCGGAGTTCCGGAAGTGGAAACCGACCAGGATGCTTGCCAGATCGACGTCGTCGACGACGTCCTGGAGCCGCGCGTATCGACGTGGTCGTGTGGGTGATGCGGCTGTCGAGGGTGAAGGCGATGTCGTCGGTACCGAAGAACGCATCCAGGGCCGCGACGACCGCACTGCTGTGACAGGCGTGGGCCGAGGGGTACTCGGGGAAGTTCGGCGTGGCGCGCGAGCGGCTGCCAGCTCGGATCGGCCACGGTCGCCGGGTTGCCGTCGCTGGCTGCCTGCGGGATCGCCTGGTAGGGCCGCCAGAACCAGAAGTGGTACTTGGCGTCGAAGCAGGCGATCATCGCGTCGCCGCCCGCCACGTGCGCCATGGCCAGCATCCGCGCCGTCTGCACGAGGTCCAGCCCCCGAGCGGCGGCGAGACGGAGCATGCCGTCGTTCCACTGCCTGAGGTCGTGATCGGTCCAGAAGCGCGCCTGGATCGTCTGCTCGGGCGTCCTGGAGACGCTGTCGACGCGCCCCAGGCGCTCGACCTCGTTCACGTCGTCGGCGTACTCCTTGCTGGTGAGCGCATTGGGGCCGTCGGGGCGGAACTGCGAAGCGCTCCCGAGCGCGAGCGGCCTGACGCCGGGCAGGCGCAGGCCGAGCACGGGCACCGAGGGATTCGGTTGCCAGACGCCAGGTCCCGCGGGCGGCGGGCTCGAGGTCGGCGACGGTCGGGTTGCGCTCCAGGCCGTCGCTTACGCGCTTGGCGAGCACGGCCTGTGCGACGCGCTCCCCGACCGCGACCCCGGCGTTCTTGGCATGCGCCGCCGGGGACGGCGGCCATGTATGCCGTGTAGTCGGCGTTGAGGATCGCCTGACCGCTCGCATCCAGGCGCGAGCGTCGGCTGCAGGCCGACGAGCGTGTCGTACGCGGCGGTCGCGATCGCGGCCGCAGGCGAGGTGTTCGCCGGCGCGTGTCGGCGTCGGTCGCATAGGGCTCTGTAGCCACCCACGATCGCCACCGCGGCGTCGTAGATGGCGACGTGGACGATGCCCATGTACACGGCCGCCTCGCCCGGGAACTTGCTGCCGAAGTTCTCGAGCCCGAAGGCTCCGGCGGGGCCGGCTGGGACGATCGCGCACCGGGCCTCGGTGCTCCAGAAGGCGACCGGTGTCGTCGCGGCGGGCATCGCCGCAGCAGGTGCGCACTGCGTCTGCGGCGGTGCGCCTGCACCAGGGCCCGGCGCCGACGAACGGGATCACGCCGAGCAGGGCGGCGAGAAGTGCCAGTCTCGATTTCACGGCTGCTCCTTTCCGGACGGGATCGCCTCGACGACGCGCAGCGGCTCGAGGCCGGCCCGTTGGGCGACCAGCGCGGCCTCGCGACCCGACGGAGCTGCGAACGTGAAGAAGCAGATCTCGTCCTCGGGGACGTGGATTGACCCTTCGAAGCGGACGCGCGCCCCCTCCCGCGTCATCGCCTCGGCGGCCGAGCGCGCCCGCCGCTCACGCGCCTCACGCTCACCTGCGGCGCCGCGTGGGAGGAACGTCTCGACGAGGTAGCTCGGCACCCGCTCGACGCTAGGCGGGCGCGGCTCAGCTTGAAATCGTGAGTCCCCCTGAACTTTGCTCGTCCGGCCGGAACGTCCGCGCGAGCTCGGCGCGCGAGCGCACGCCGAGCTTGGCGTAGACGTGTGACAGGTGCGTCTCGACCGTCCGCTCGCCCAGGAAGAGCGCGGCGGCGACCTCTCGGTTCGTGCGGCCCTCGGCGACGAGCGCGGCGACACGGCGCTCCGCGGGCGTCAGCCCCTCCTCGCGCGTGCGGCCGCCGATCCGGCCGAGCTCCGCGCGGGCCTTCTCGATCCAGGTCGCGGCGCCGAGCTCGCTCGAACCCGTCGAGCGCCGCGCCGATCGCGTCGCGGGCGGCGCGCTTCTGGCGCTCGCCGCCGGCGGACGACGCCGAGCGCGAGCAGCGCGCGCGCCCGCCCGAAGGCGTCGCCGACGTTCTCGTGCTGCGCGACCGCGTCCTCGAGGAGCGACGCGGCCGCGGCGACGTCCCCGCGTGCGGCGGCGACGAGG
Organism: uncultured Actinomycetes bacterium; assembly: GCA_963847305.1. Taxonomy (GTDB): domain Bacteria; phylum Actinomycetota; class Thermoleophilia; order Gaiellales; family Gaiellaceae; genus DATBLE01. The sequence continues at coordinate 31,481 of CAWJZI010000020.1, forward strand.
CCGCGGCAGCGCGTGACCTGCGCGAGCACCCAGGTCGCGTCCGAGTCGACGCGCATCCGCCTCCCACGCGTCGAGGATTCGCACGGCGTCGTCCAGCCGGTCGAGCGCGAGCAGCGTCTCGACGTGGTCGGCGCATCCACCAGCGGTTACCCGGCTCGCGCCAGCCGAGCCTCGTCGTCGACCGCCTCGGCCTCCGCGAACCAGTCGAGCGGCCTCTTGAAGGTCGCCTTCCTGAAGAGCGACGATGCCCGATCGTCCCGAGATGGACTGGCGTATGCAGCCCGAACTGCTCTTCGGCGAGCCGCAGCCCCCGCTCCGAGTGCGCGCGGGCGAGCTCGAGCTGACCGCGATGGGCAGCGATCACAGCGAGCGGCACGTGGTCCACGGCACCTCGAGCCCGTACTGGACGGTGATCTCGTACGCACGCGTCGGCGTACTCGGCCGCGAGCTGCCAGCGGCCGCCCCAGAGCTCGACAAAGGAAAGGCCCGCTGAGGGTGTCGGCCGCTGCCAGCTCGTCGCGCTCGCGCCAGCGCGCGGTACTCCCCCTCGAGGAGCGCCCGGGCCGTATCGATGCTCCGCCGCAGCGTCGAACACGTCGCGACGCGCCAGTCGCCTCGTTCAGCAGCCGGCGTCGCCGAGGCGGACGCGAGCTCGCCCGCACGTGCTGCGTGCGCCGGCGCGTCCGGGATCGCCGACCGCACAGCCGAGGAACGCGAGCATGACGAGCGCATCGACTCGGAGCGCGTCGTCGTCGAGCTCGTCGGCGAGCTTGAGCGCCGCCCGCGCGTGGTCGAGCGCGCCGCACGAACCCGTCCTTGAAGCGCGTCGCCCACGCGAGCTTGCAGTGGATGGCTGCCTGCAGCGCCGGCCTCGCGGTCGCCTCGCGCAGGGCGTCCTCGAGCAGTGCGACGGCCCGGTCGAGCCCCTCGAGGTCGGCGAGCAGGACGAGCGCTTCGGCCCGCAGCGGCCCGATGTCCGCCTCCGCCAGCAAGGATCGTTCGCGATCGCCTTCGCGCGCGTCCATTCGCCGGCTGCGCGATGGGCGCGCGCCGCGGCGAGAGCACGCCGATGCCGCTCCTCGCGCGCGTTGGACGGCGTCAGCCGCAGCGCCTGCTCGGCGAGCTCGGCCGCAGTCGCCGACGCGCCGCGCTCGGCTGCGAGCGCCACGGCGTCGTCGAGAGCGGCGGCGACGGCAGCGTCCGGCGCGTCGCACGAGAGCGCGAGGTGACGCGGCACGCAGAAGCGGGTCGTCGACGATCTCGCGCGAGCCGGGCGTGGACTCTGCCGCCGCTGGGCACCGAGGTCGCCGGTAGAGAACCGACGCCAGCAGCGGGTGAGTGAAGCGAATCGTGCCGTTCTCGCGCTCGATCACGTGCGCGGCGACCGCCGGCGCGAGCGCATCCAGCTGCTACGCCCGCCTGCTCCAGGAGCGACACCGAGGGCGTGCCGAGCGCCGCCGCTAGCGCCAACGCGTCGCGGGTCGTCGCGGACAGCCCCGCCAACCTCGCGCGGACGAGCTCGTCGAGCGTCGCCGGGACCGGCGAGCGGCTCGAGCGGGTCGACGTCCACGTCGAGGGCGCGTGCCAGCTCCAGCGCGAAGAACGGATTGCCGCCCGACCGTTCGTGGATGCGGAGCAGAGTCTGGCGCGCAAACGTCCTCCCGAGGCGATCGTGCAGGAGCCGGTGGAGCGCCCCCACACTGAGCGGTCCCACCGGCAGCAGCTCGACGCGCTCCGCGTCCGAGCGCCTGCTCCACCGCCGACGGCTCGATGCCGTCGGCGAGCCGCCGGGCGAGCAGCACGAGCACGCGGGCTCGCGGCGAGCCGGCGCAGCGCGAACGCGAGCGCGCTCGCCGACGATGCGTCGAGCCACTGCACGTCGTCGATCGCGAGCAGCACCGGCGCCTCGCTCGCCGAGCACGTGCAGCACGTCGCGCACCGCGACGCCGAGGGCGCGGTGGTCGACCGGTTCGTCTGCGGCTTCCTCGCGCAGCAACGCAACCTCGAGCGCGCGCCGCCTCGGCATCGACAGCAGCGGCAGCGACGTCGGCGAGGACCTCCTCGAAGAGGTCGCCCAGCCCGACGTGCGCGAGACCGCGCTCGGCCTCCGCGGGCCGCGACGAGAGCACGCCCAGGCCGCGCTCGCGCGCGCGGCTCGACCCCGTCGAGCCAGAGCGTCGACTTGCCGATCCCCGCCTCGCCCTCGAGCACGAGCCCGGCCGCTCCGTCCGCCGGCCTGCCGACGAAGGCTTGGACGGAAGCGAGCTCCTGCTCCCTGCCGACGATCTCGGACGGCATCTTCGACTGGATCGTGCCCGGAGACGCTGCCGGCGGCAACCGGCGGACTCGCTGCGTCGACTGCTCGCGCGGCGGGAACGGTGGCTCGCGCGCGGGCTGGCGATCGGCGCGGTCGTCCCGATCCTGCTCGCCTTCGGGATGGACAACCCTCTGTACGGCCGCACACCCCCCTAGTCGTCACCGTGCGGCGGATCGTCGCCTACTCGCTGCCGTAAGCAAACGCCGGCCTCCGGCGGACACGTTAGATTCGCGCCTGTGCTGGCGCTGACCTGGTACGAGTGGTTCAAGGCCGGTCACGTGCTGGCGGCGGTCGCCTGGGTGGGCGGAGGCGCGACGCTCGCCCTGTACGCCGTCCTCACCGTCCGGGAGCGGAATCCCGCCGAGACGGCGAGCTTCGCCCGCAAGGCGGGGCTGATCGGCGAACGCGTGTACACGCCGCTCTCCCTCCTGGTGCTCGGGCTCGGCTTCGGCCTGATGGAGAACGGCCAGAGCCCGTGGACCTACGACCAGTTCTTCGTGATCTTCGCGCTGGCCGGCTGGGGCGTCTCGGCGGCGATCGGGATCTTCTTCCTCGGTCCCGAGGCCGGCCGGCTGGGGAAGCTGATGCCGACCCGGCCCCCGGACGATCCGGAGATCCAGGCGCGGATTCGGCGGATCCTCATGTTCGCCCGCGCCGACGTGATCCTGCTGCTGCTGATCGTCTTCGACATGACCGCGAAACCATTCCTGTGACGGTCGGCACCATCTTCCTGATGACGAGCAAGCCGTTTCTCTAGCCGCTCGGGCTACATCCCCATGGAGTGGTACCCGCTGTCGACGTAGAGCGTCGTCGCGGTGACGTTCTTCGCCTCGTCCGAGAGCAGGTAGGCGGCCGCGGCGCCGACGTCGTCGGCGTCCACGTGCCGGTGCAACGGCGAGCGCTCCTCGACGATCGCCTCCATCGTCGGGAAGCCCGCGATCGAGCGCGCGGCGAGCGTCCGCACCGGGCCGGCCGACACCGCGTTCACGCGGATGTTCTTCTGGCCGAGGTCCCAGGCGAGGTAGCGCACGGAGGCGTCGAGCGCCGCCTTGGCGACGCCCATCACGTTGTAGTGCGGCACGGCACGGACGCCGCCGAGGTAGGTCATCGTCAGGATCGAGCCGCCGCCGGCGGCCTCCATCAGCGGCTCCGCAGCGCGCGCGCAGTCGACGAGCGAGTACGCGCTGACGTCGAGGGCGAGCCAGAAGCGGTCGCGTGGCGTGTCCGTGAAGCGCCCTTCGAGGTCCTCCGCGGCCGCGTAGGCGACGGAGTGCACGAGGATGTCGAGCCCACCGTCGAAAGCGTCGGCAACCTCGGAGAAGACGCGGGCGACGTCCTCGTCCGAGCGAACGTCGCACGAGGTGACGAGCGGGCTGCCGACGCTCTCGGCGAGCTCGCGGACGCTCGACTCGATCCGCTCGCCCTGGTAGGTGAACGCAAGCGTCGCGCCGCCGTCGGCCAGACGCTTCGCGATCCCCCACGCGATCGAGCGCTTGTTGGCGACGCCGAGCACGAGCGCGCGCTTGCCTTCGAACAGGGCCACCGGAGGCGAGTCTAATCGGCTTCGGATACTGTGGCGCCCTTGCGTCGCCCCCTTGTCCCCGTGGCGCTCGCAGCGGCGCTGGTCCCCACCGCGGTGGCATCGGCCGCACTCCAGCCCGTCCAACGCAACCGCGGCGACATCCAGATCCCGCGCGTCCGCGCCGGGACGCTGACGATCCCCAGCGGGCATGCGCGCGGGCTCGTGACGGTGCTGGTCACCCTGCACGCGCCGCCGCTCGCAGCGTCCTATGGCCGGACGCTCGCCGCCGCCCTTGGCGCGAGGCGGCTCGACGTCCGCTCCGCCGGCTCGCGCGAGTACCTCGCGAAGCTCGCGCGCCTCCAGGCGCGCGCCGCCGCCCAGCTCCATCGGGCGATTCCGCAGGCTCAGGTCGGCCGGAAGCTCCGGGTGATCCTCGACGCGCTCACCGTCCGCCTCCCCGTCAGGCAGCTGCCGCGGCTCTACCGGCTCGGCTTCGTCCGCAAGGTCTACCCGAGCGCCCGCTTCTCGCCGACGCTCGACGACAGCCCGTCGATGATCGGCGTCCCGGCGTTCTCGAACTCCACGGGAGCACGTGGTGAGGGCGTCAAGATCGGCGTCGTCGACGACGGGATCGACCAGACGAGCGCGTTCCTCGACCCGAAGGGCTTCACGTACCCGGCCGGCTTCCCGCGCGGCCAGACGAAGTACACGACGCCGAAGGTGATCGTCGCGCGCTCGTATCCCGGGCCGGGCTCGGGGAAGCCGGGAACGCTGCCGCTCGATCGCAAGGCCTCGTTCCACGGCACGCATGTCGCCGGGATCGCCGCCGGCGACGCAGGGACGACGGCGCCGGCCGGGCCGGACCACCCGGAGGTCAAGAACCTGTCCGGCGTCGCGCCGCGCGCATGGCTCGGGAGCTACCGCGTCTTCAATGCGCCGACCCCGGCCGGGAACAGCGCCTTCACGCCGCAGATCGTCGCGGCCTTCGAGGACGCCGTCTCCGACGGGATGGACGTGATCAATTTCTCGGGCGGCGGCCCGATGCTCGACCCGCGGAACGACGCGCTCGTCGAGGCGGTGCACAACGTTGCAGCCGCCGGGGTGATCCCCGTGATCTCCGCAGGCAACGACCGCGACGACTTCGGGCTCGGCAGCGTCGGCGCCCCGGGGACCGCACCCGACGCGATCAGCGTCGCCGCTGTCTCGAACGCCCACGTGTTCATGCCGACCCTGACGGTGCTGGCACCGGGCGGGGTCGCGCGGATCGCCGTCAACGGCGGCCCGAATGCGACGCCGCCGGCCTGGGGGACGAACGACCAGAAGCTCGTCGACGTCGGGACGATCGTCGGTACCGACGGCAAGCCCGTCGACCGGCGGCTTTGCGGCCCGCCGAACGACCTCGAGGCGCTCGCCAGCACCCTGCCGACCGGGTCGCTGACCGGCGCGATCGCGCTCGTCTCGCGGGGCTACTGCACGTTCGCCTCGAAGGTCGACCGCGCAAAGGCTGCGGGCGCTGCGGGCGTCGCCTTCGTCGACAACCGTCCCGGCGAGGCGGAGTGGCCGGGCAATTCGGTCAAGCTCGGGCTGCCGGCCGTGATGATCGCCGACGTGGACGGCGCGAAGCTGCGGACGGCGGCGGCTGCGACCGGCGGCCGGGCGACGGTCCGCGTCGGCCGTGACCCGCTCGAGGTGCAAACCGGCCGAGGCGGGACGCCGATGGCGTTCTCGTCCGCAGGGCTGACGCCGTTCGGTCACGACCTGAAGCCCGACGTCGCCGCGCCCGGCGGGGCGATCCTCTCCTCGACGCTGAAGGAAACGGTCGGCGAGCCGTTCGCCGTCTTCGACGGGACGAGCATGGCCGCGCCGCACGTCTCCGGGGCGGCGGCGCTGCTCGTGGAGCGGCACCCCAACTGGAGCGCGGCGCAGCTCAAGTCCGCGCTGATGTCCACTGCCGGCCCGGCCTGGGGCGACACCGCACGCACGACGGAGGCGTCGGTCCTGCTCGAGGGCGCCGGGCTGATCGACGTCGGCCGCGCCGACGCGCCGCTCGTCTTCACCGACCCGCAGTCGCTCTCGTTCCACTACCTGAACGTGAACCACGGGCCTGCATCGCGGCCGCTGCTCGCCACGATCTCGGACGCGGGGAACGGCTACGGGACGTGGCAGGTCGAGCTCCAGGCCCAGTCGGCGACGGCCGGCGCGATGCTCGACCTGCCTGCGCAGGTAACGCTCTCTGCCGGCGGCGACACGCTGCTGACTGCCGTCGCGCGGGCGTCGGCAAACGCCGCCGCCGGCGACGACTACGGCTTCATCGTCCTGCGCAAGGGCGACGCGATGCGCCGGATCCCGTACGAGTTCACGGTCGAGCGGCCTGGACTGGAGTCGGTCCTGCCCGTAAAGCTCGAGAGCTTCCAGGCCGGGGACACCCTCTCGGGCGGCGACAGGGCGAGCGTCTACCGCTGGCCGACCGCTCCCTTCGGCCCGGCGGCGAGCTACAGCGGCCCGCCCGTCGACGAGAACGGCGCGGAGAAGCTCTACGTCACCGACCTCAGCCAGCCGGCGGTCAACATCGGCGTCGCCGTCGTCGGCCAGTCCGCCAACTCGCTGATCGACCCGTGGTTCCTCGGCTCGCGCGACGAGAACGACGTCACGGGCTACCCGGGCACGCCGGTGAACGTGAACTCGTACCTCTACGACTACCGGGCCGACGTCCAGGCCGCAGGGCTCCAGTACCCCCTCCAGGGCCAGTACTACGTCGCGGTCGACTCCGGGCACAGCGAGTTCACCGACCGCTCGTTCGCGGGGCGGTACCTCCTGCACTCCTGGATCAACGACGTCAACCCGCCGCTGGCGATCATGACGACGACGACGATTGCAGCAGGGCGGCCGACGATCGTCGCGCGGACGCTCGACCTCCAGGCGGGCGTCGACCCGCTCTCGCTCGTGATCGCCTACGGCCGCGTGCTGATCGGCGCCGCGGCCTACGACCCCGTGTCCGGTTTCGCGATCTTCCCGCTGCCCGCGTCGGTCGCACCCCTGAAAGCCGGCAAGCTGCCGATCGTCTTCGCCGCGGGCGACTTCCAGGAGGACAAGAACGTCGACCAGGCGGGCGACATCGAGACTGTCCTCCCGAACACCACGTTCCGTCTCCCAGAGCCTGAAGGTCGTGCAGCGGCCGACCGTGCAGTGGCTCTCCCCGGAGCGGAAGGCCTGCCTCACCGCCCGGGAACGGCTGCTGGTGGTCGCGGGCTCGCCGCGACGGACGCGCTCGGTTCGGTTCAGCGTCGACGGCAAGCCGATCGCGACCGGCCGGACCTCGGCCGCCGGGCTCTACTCCGCCGACTGGCGTACGACCAGGCTCGCGGCTGGGCCGCACCGGCTGCGCGCGGTGGTCACCGATGCCGCCGGTGAGCAGGCGGCCGCCATTCGCTCCGTCAAAGCGTGTAAGAAGCGCTAGCGATGGACGAACGCGTGGCGGTGATCACCGGCGGCTCGAGCGGGATCGGGGCCACGCTCGCGCGCGACCTCACCCGCGCGGGCTGGCGCTGCGTGCTCGTCGCGCGCGGCGAGGAGCGGCTGCGCGAGCTCGCCGAGGAGATCGGCGCGGAGGCGGAGATCTGCGACGTCGGCGACCGTGCAGCGGTCGATGCCCTGGCGGCGCGGGTCACGGAGAGGCACCCGCAGATCAAGCTGCTCGTCAACAACGCGGGCATCCCCGCGCGGGCGGACTTCATCTCCGGCGACGCGGAGCGGATCGAGAACGTGATCCGGATCAACTACCTCGGCGGCGTCTGGTGCCTGCGGGCGTTCCTGCCGGCGCTGGAAGCAGCCGCGCCGTCGGACGTCGTCAACGTGGTTTCCGTCGCCGGGGCGGTGACGATGCCGCCGTCAGGGCCGTACGCGGCGTCGAAGCACGCCCAGCTCGCCTTCTCGCGGGCAACGGCGGCGCAGCTGCGCGGGCGCGGCGTCCGTGTCCACACGGTGCTCCCCGGCTTCGCCGAGACCGAGGGCTTCCCGCAGCGCGGCGTGATCCCGAAGCAGCTCGAGTGGACGGTCATCGGCCCTGAGCGGATCGCGCGGTCGATCCTCGGCGCCGTCGAGCACGACCGTCGCGAGAGCTTCGTGCCGTGGTTCTTCCGCCCCGTCGCGTGGCTCCAGGTGCTGGTTCCCTCGCTCGTCGGCCGGATGCTCGCGCGCGGGAGCTACGGCAAGCGCGGCGCCGCGTAAAGGGAAGCCTCCGGCCTGTCCCTTTCCGTTCCCCTAGAGCTGCCAGGCGCCGTCGACGAGCACGGGCGTCCGGCTGCCGTCCCTGCCGATCCCGGTGACCGTGACCTCGTTGCCGCCGATCATGAAGTCGATGTGGATCGAGCTGCGGTTGCGGCGCAGCGCGGTCCTCGTCGGATAGGCCCTCGTCCGAGCCGTCGCCGAGCGCGATGTGGCTCGCCGCGTTCTCGTCCAGCAGCGTGTCGTAGAAGACCGTCCCGAGCTTGCCGATGCGGCCCTCACGGTCGACCAGCGCGACCTCGCCGAGTCGTGACGCGCCCTCGTCGAATCCGGCCCTCGCCCGCATCACGCCGCCGCCCTGCTCGGCGTCGATCTCGACTGCCTTGCCCCCCTCGAACCTGACCTGAAGCCCGCGGATGATCGTCCCGTCCGCGAGCACGAGCGGCTTCGTCGAGCGAACGTGCCCGTCCGCCCGCTGCGGGTCGGGGGTCGCGTAGACCTCCTCGGTGGGAAGGTTCGCGAGGTGGACGATCCCGTCCACGGTCTCGTCGCGCGCGGCGTGGAAGCTCGAGGTCGCCAGCAGCCCGATCGTCAGGTCGGTGCCGGGCCCCTCGAAGTGGAGCGAGTCGAATCCCCGCTCGTTCAGGCGACCGGCGGCGGCGGTCAGCGCATCGGCGCGCTCGTTCCACATCGCGACGGGGTCCGGCTCGTCGAGCCGGCAGACGTGGGCGACCTGCTCCCAGAGCTTGTCGAAGGCGTCGTCCGGAGACAGGTCGGGGAAGACGAGGCGAGCCCACGGCTCGGTCGGGCAGGGAACGACGGTCCAGTTGGTCGTCCGGTCGCCGATCACCTTCAGGATCTCCTTGGTGAAGGGAAGCTGGTCGCGCCCGGCTCGCTCCGGGTCGAGGTCGTCGAGCAGCCCGGTGGTCGTCGGCCCTGCGAGCGAGATGCGCGCCGCCCGCTCCTCGCCGATCGCGAGCATCCGGTACGAGAACCACGACGGCACGAACTCGAGCGTGTCGTCGGCCGCGAACGCGATCCGCGCACGTTTGACGATACGGGTCGAAGTACTGGACGTCGACGAACTTCGCTCCGCGCTTGTAGGAGCTCTCGGCAACCGCGCGCGCGACCTCGTAGTGGCCGTGGTCGGCACCGACGGTGACGATCTGGCCCGGTTGGACGTTGGCGGCGAACGAGACCGCGAGATCGGCGAGACGGCTGGTCAGCTCCGCGCGGTCCACGGCGGCCAAGCTTACTTACGCTCGAGGCAGGCGCTCCAGTGCCGGCATCCGCCGAGTCTACGGCCGCGGCTTGGCGGCGAGATACCAGCCGACGAGCCCCGAGTAGTCGTCCGGGGCCAGCGCCTCGGCGCGCTCGCGGGCCTCGCCGTCGCAGGCGGCGAGGTCGAGGTAGCGGGCGAGGTCGCGGCGCTCCTCGTGGAACTCCGTCCGGACGACGACCAGCCCGTTCGCCTCCAGGAACGAGCGCACGTCGACGTCCGGGAGCAGCCGGGTGTGGGTCGTGTCGCGAGCGCGCTCGAAGCGGTCGAGCGCGACGGCGACCAGCGGGTCGCCGGGCGCGATCTGGTCGATCACGAGCACGTGGCCGCCGAACCGGGTGACCCGCGCCAGCTCGGAGATCGCCAGCTCCGGGCGCCTGACGTGGTGCAGCGTCCGCGCGCTGCCGGCGAGATCGAAAGTCCCGCCCGCCAGGTCGAGGCGCGTGATGTCGCCCTCGGCGAAGGTGACGTTCGGGAACGGAGCCGCCCGCTGCCGCGCCTCCTCGAGCAGCGTGGGCTCCTGGTCGAGGGCGAGCACCTCGGCGACGTACGGGGCGAGGGCGAACGCCAGCGCGCCGGTGCCGGTGCCGGCGTCGAGTGCGCGCTCGTCGCCCGACGGCTGGACGAAGCGACGCACGCGCTCTGTCAGGTCGGCGCGGCGAAGCTCCTCGAGCTCCGCGATCCGCGCCGCAGTCTCAGCCCATCGATTTGCGGACAAGGTCCAGCGCCTCCTCTCTCGTCGAGATCGTGCCTGCTGCGCGTTCCTCCGCGACGAGCTCGAGCAGCCGCCCCACTTCCGGGCCTTCGGGAACGCCCAGCTCGTCGCCGCGCAGGAGCGGCTGCGCAGGCTCGTGCTCGCGGGCGGCCCTGACCGCATCGGCGCGCTCGCCGGCGCCCAGGTAGGCCAGCGCCTCCAGCGCCCAGGGCTCGGTCGCCCGGCGGAAGCGGTGGATCGCGCGCGGCGAGCCGTCCGCCGGCGCCTGCGCCCGGAGCAGCGTGTCCGTGAACCGGCGGAGCTCGTTCGAGATCGGCAGCCCTCGCAGCCGGGCGCCGAACGTGACCGCGAGCCGGTACTCCGGAGAATCGAATTCGCGTAACCGCGGCGACAGGCTGCCGCCGAGCGGCTCGAGCAGTCCCAGGTCGGCCAGGCGCTCGTACCCGTCGGCCGAGATCCGGCGCAGCTCGTCGAGCACGCGCTCGCCGGCCGGCTGCGTCACGAGCGGCGCGCGTTCGCGGACGAGCGCTTCCGCCTTGGAGTCGAGGCGGAAGCCGAGCTCGTCCTCCATTCGCACGGCGCGGAGCAGGCGGAGGGGGTCGTCGTCGAAGACGCGCGACGAGACGACGCGGACGACGCCGCGCTCGAGATCGGTCCGCCCGTGGTACGGGTCGAGCGCCTCACCGCCGGCGAGCGGGACGGCGATCGCGTTGATCGCGAAGTCACGTGTGCCGAGGTCGGCCTCGATCGAGCCGCCCTGGAGCGGGAGGAAGTCCACGGTCCGCCCATCGTCGAGCGCGACTCGCCAGCCGCCGTGGTGCGCCGAGAGCGGGAAGACGGCGCCCCCGCTCCGCGCCCCGTACGCGCGCGCGGCCCGCTCGGGCTCCCGGCAGGCGATGTCGAGGTCGAGCACGGGTCGCCCGAGCAGCTCGTCCCGGACCGCGCCCCCGACTACCCATGCGTCCTCGCCGCGCAGGATTTCCTCGGCCAGCTCAGCCATCGACGATGGTTCGGCGGGCACGCTCGGGCCTCGAGTCGATCCCGCAGACGAGCTCGTACGTGATCGTCCCGGCCACGCGCGCGTGCGACTCGGCCGGCACACCGTCTCCGAGCAGGGTGACGGGCGTCCCGACCGGCAGCTCACCCGGCAGCTCCACCGCGAACGAGTCCATCGAGATCGTCCCGACCACCTTCGCCATGTCACCGCCCACGCGTACCGACGTGCCGGTCAGGTCGCGCCGGAAGCCGTCCCCGTACCCGACCGGGACGATCCCGATCCAGGTCGGCTGTTCGGCGACGAACGTGCGCCCGTACCCGGTGCTCTGGCCGCGCTCCAGGCGCTTGACCTGGGCCAGCTCGCTGCGCCAGGAGAGCGCCGGCTCGAGCCCGTCGTCGGCCGGGTCGCCGCCGAACGGCGACAGCCCGAGCAGCGCGATCCCACAGCGCACCGCGTCGAACCGCGAGGCGGGGATCCGCAGCGCGGCGGCGCTGTTGGCGACGTGCCGGATGTAGCCGGGGTACGGCGCGGTCGCGTCCTCGAAGCGCTCGATCTGCTGCTCGGCGAATGCGGGGTCCGAGTCGGCGGTCGCGAGGTGCGACATGAACCCGACGACCTGGGGCGGCGGGATCGGCAGCTCCGCGAGCCCGTAGCGTCCCATGCCTGTGTCGAGCTTCAGGTGGAGCGGAACCCCCTCCGGCAGCGGCACGTTGTCGAGGACGGCCAGCTCGAGCCTGGCCTCGCGCGCCTGCGCGATCTCGCGGTTCGACGCCGGGCCCATCACGAGGATGCGCGGGGTCGAGAAGTCCCGCCGCAGCGCAAGCGCCTCCGGGACCGTCGCGGTGCAGAGCGCCGTCGCGCCGGCGCCGAGCGCCGCGTCGGCGATGCTCACCGCCCCGTGCCCGTAGCCGTCCTTCTTCACGACCGCCCAGAGCTCGGCGCCGTCGATCGCGGCCAGGATCGCCTTCGCGTTCCGGCGGACCGCGCCCAGGTCGATGGTCAGCTCAGACCGTGCCATCGCCCCGATTCTCCCGGGTTTTCAGGCGCGACGCCGGGCTCTGCCCGGTGTCGCTGCAGCCGAGCGCGAGCGGAAGCAGCGAGGCAACGTCGGAGGCGATCAGGCCCCGCTTCGGCGCGTGTCCGGCCGCCGCGTCGCAGGCGATCGCTCCGGCGGCCGCCGCGAGGCGGGCGTCGACGCCCTTTGCCAGGAACGCCGAGATCACGCCGGTGAGCACGTCGCCCGTCCCGGCTGTCGCAAGCGACGGATGCTCGAGCCGGCTGACGAGGATCCCCTCCGACGGTGCCGCGACGAGCGTGTCTGCCCCCTTGAGCAGGCACACGCAGTCGAACCGCTCCACCGCAGCCCGCACGGCCTCGAGCCGATGCGCGTCGACCCAGGCCGAGTCCCGGTCGAGCAGGCGGGCCAACTCGCCCGCGTGGGGCGTCAGCACCGTCGGCGCCTCGCGGACGAACGGCTCCAGGCCGAAGAGAGCATCGGCGTCCACGACCGCAGGCAGGTCGGTCTCCTCGAGCAGCCGCCGCACGAGCGCCTGCTTCTCGGGAGAACGGCCGAGTCCGGGGCCGATCCCGAGCGCACGGGCCTTTGCGGCCGCTTCCACCGCGTCGCCGAGCGGCCGCTTGACCGCCTCGAGCAACTGCGGCTCGACCTCCGAGCAGACGGTCACGTAGCCGGCGTCGGCGCGGAAAGCGGCGGTCGCGGCCAGCGTGACCGCACCGCCCATCCCGGCCGAGCCGCCGACGACGAGAACTGCGCCGGCGGTGTACTTGTTGTCGCGCTCTCCCTTGCGCGGGACGAGGCCGAGGATCTCCCGCGTGACGAGCCGGGTCGCGGTCTCCCGCGGCTCGAGGCCGATGTCGGCGACGACGACTTCACCGGCGTGGAATCGCCCCGGCGCGACCTCGAGGCCGACCTTGCGGCCGTGCATCGTCACGGTCACGTGTGCCTGCACCGCCGCCCCGGCGATCTCCCCGGTGTCCGCGTTCACGCCGGAGGGAAGATCGACCGCCACGACCGGCCGGCCGGCGGCGTTGAGCTCCTCGATCAGCGCGGCCGCCTCCGGCCGGGGCTCCCCATGGAACCCGGTGCCGAAGAGCGCGTCGATCAGGACGTCGCCGCTCGCCCCTTCCTGCGCCTCCCGCCCGGCGGCGCGCAGCACCTCGAGCGCGATGCGGCCGTCACCGCCGTTCGCGCCGCCGCCGCAGACCGCGCCGAACGAGCGCGCGTCCGGGTAGCGGCGAATCGCCTCCTCGGCGACGGCACGCCCGGCGCGCTCCATCAGCGTCGGCACGTCGTGCCCTGCCTCCACCGCCTTCATCTCCTCCGCGGTATAGAGCGCTTCAAGCATCGGCGACGCAAACCGCCCCGGCGAGCTCGCGGGAGTGCGTCATCGAGAGATCGAGCGTCTGCGCACCCACCTTCTCGGCCCACGCCGCGACGCGGCCCGAGAGCCGCACCGACGGCTTCGGCCGCCCCGCGATCTCGACGTCGCGCCACGCGAACGCACGGGCGACCCCGAACCCGATCGCCTTCCCGACCGCCTCCTTGCCGGCGAACCGCGCCGCATAGTGCTGCGCCGGGTTCGGCCGCGAGTCGCAGTAGCGCCGCTCCTCTTCGGTGAAGCAGCGCTCGCGGAAGTTCGGGTAGCGCTCGAGCGCGCGGCGCACCCGGTCGATCTCGATCAGGTCGACGCCGACAGTCTCGCGGCCGAAGGCGCCGACGTCACGGCGAGGCAATCCCGTCGAGCCACTCGGGCAAGTTCCCGATCGAGCTCAGCACGGCGTCCGGAACGATCGTCGAGCGCTCGAGAGTGTCCGGCCGGAACTTGCCCGTCCGGAGGAGCACCGTCTTCAGCCCGAACCGCTGGGCGCCGGCGATGTCCCGCTCGAGGTCGTCACCCACCATCCAGGTCAGCGGCGGCTCGGCGTCCAGAGCCTCGAGCGCCGCCTCGAAATACGCGGCGCTCGGCTTCCCCAGCACCGTCGCCTCGACCCCGGAGGCGTACTCGAGCCCCGCGACGAACGCGCCGGAGTCGAGCAGCGGGCCGCGCGAGGTCTGCCACCAGCGGTTCTTGTGCAGGCAGTAGAGCTCCGCACCGAGCTCGAGCTCGCCGAACGCCCTGGCGAGGTTCATGTAGCTGAAGACGCGGCCGGTCTCCTCGGTCTCGTCGGCCCCGCCGAGCAGCACCGCCTCGGCGCCCTCGCCGACGAGCTCGATCCCCTCCAGGTCGTCGACGAGCGCCGCCATCACGAGCGCGAAGACCCGCTTGCCGGCCAGAGCGCGGGCGGCGGCCGCCGCCGTCGTCTGGAGCTCGGAGTCGTCGAGCTCGATCCCGTGGCCGCGCAGCTCCTCGGCCAGCGTCGCGCGCGCGCGGGTCGTGTTGTTCGTCACGAACCGGAGCCGATGGCCCTGGCGGCGAAGCTCGGCGACCGCCTCCGCCGCGCCGGGGATCGGTTCTCCGGAGACGTGCAGCACGCCGTCGAGGTCGAGCAGAATGGCCGCCATCGATTTCGAGTTTATTCTGGCCGCGTGGCTTTGCCACGCGAACCAGGGCACCGGCCCCGCGAAAACAAGCCCGCCGGGGCCGGCTTTCGCGTTACCCGCTCGGTGACCTTGCCGGTCGAGGAGATCCAGCTGCGCTTTTCACGCTCCAGCGGGCCCGGCGGGCAGCACGCCCAGCGCTCCGAGACGCGCGTGGAGGCGATTCTCGACGTGGAGGCCTCCAGCGCGCTCACAGAGGCTCAGAAACGGCGCGTGATCGCCCGTGCGGGGCCGACCCTGCGCTCCGTGGCGCAGGACGAGCGCAGCCAGTGGCGGAACCGCGAACTGGCTGTCGAACGACTGGTCGAAACGCTCCGCGCAGCCCTGAAAATCGAGCGCAAGCGGCGTCCGACGAAGCCCACCGCCGCCTCCCGCGGAGCGGCGGCTGGAACAGAAGAAAAAGCGCTCGGAGACCAAGCGTCTGCGTCGACCGCCCTCGTAAAGGTGGTGTAAGAACTGGCCGGGTGTTGGAAATGCGTCGCTACCCTTCCCCGAGCCGTACCCGACGCCCAAGGAGTTTTCTGCTGATGCGATTCCGCCTGATCTTGCTCACGTTCGCCTGCGCGCTGGCATCCGCGCTCGTCCCCCTGAGTGCCTCGGCCGAGCCGCGCATGCTCGTCGGCTTCCAGGACGACCCGAGCCTCCGCTGGCGCGACGACCGCCAGAACGTCTTCGACGTCGCCGAGAAGGCCAACGCCGGAATCGTGCGGACGACCGTCTACTGGTCGCGGATCGCCGAGAAGCGCCCGGCGAACGCGGCCAACTCGTTCGATCCCGCGTACCACTTCGACGATCTCGACGAGTTCGTCCGCAACGCAGGCATGCACGGAATGGAGGTCATGCTGACGATCTGGGGCACCCCTGCCTGGGCGAACGGCGGCAAGGGCCAGAACTACGCTCCGACCAGGGTCGCCGACCTCCAGAACTTCACGAAGGCGCTCGCCTCGCGGTACTCGGGCCGGTTCAACGGCTACCCGTTCGTGCGCTTCTACACGGTCTGGAACGAGTCGAACCTCGGCCAGTTCCTGTCGCCGCAGTACGTCGCGGGCAAGCCCGCCGCGCCGCGGATCTACGCGTCGCTCTACCGCGCGGCGTATGCCGGGATCAAGGCGGGGAACTCGCGCGCGCTCGTCGGCATCGGCGAGACCTCCGCGCGAGGCCGGGACAAGCCGCTCGGCCGGGCGGGCACCCAGGAGACCGAGTCGCCGGGCAAGTTCGCCGAGCTGCTCTCCAAGCAGCGGCCGACGCTCCGCTTCGACGCCTGGTCGCACCACCCCTACTCGACGACGCCGAGCTCGCCCCCGACGCAGAGGGTGCGCTGGCCGAACGTCAACCTCAGCCAGCTGCCCAGGTTCGAGCAGTCGCTGGAGCTCTGGTTCCACAGGGTCGTGCCGATCTGGATCACGGAGTACGGCTACGAGACGAAGCCGGGCGAGCCCAAGGGCGTCAGCACCGGGCAGCAGGCCGCCTACATGCGCCAGGCGATGGGCATCGCCGCCAACGACCCGCGCGTGACGATGTTCATCTGGTTCATCGTCCGCGACGACCCGACGAGCGCGTGGCAGAGCGGGGTACTGAACAGGGACGGATCCAAGAAGCCCGCCTACAGCGTCTACGCCGCGCTGGCCGACAAGTACGACGGCCGTGACCCGCAGATCAAGGTGAAGGCCGGCGTGACGAACCCGATGGTGCGCTACGCCGCGCTCGAGCTGTGGTCGCGCTCCGGGCCCGGCGCGAAGGTCGGCATGACGATCGCGGTCTACGACGGCCGCCGGCTCCTGCGCACCCAGCAGCCGGTGTCGACGATCGGCCAGGACGGCTGGGTGTCGTTCCGCGCCCCACTACGCACGGTCGCGGGCCACCAGTACTACATCACGATCAAGGCCGGCGACATCCACGGCAACTACGTGAACCGGTCGGTGCTCGTCCGCGTGCCCGAGCCGGCGGTGGCCAAGAAGCCCGTCGCCAAGAAGCCCGTTGCCAAGAGGCCCGTCGTCAGGAAGAAGCCGGTAACGAAGAAGAAGTAGCGCCCGGCTACTCGACGGTAACCGTCTTCGCCAGGTTCCGCGGCTGATCGACGTTCAGGCCGCGGAGCCTGGCGATCCTGTACGCAAGCAGCTGCAGCGGCACGACCGCGAGCGCTGCCTGGAGGAAGGTCGGCGTTCGCGGCACGTAGATCACGTCGTCGGCGTGGTGCTGGATGTCCTCGTTGCCGTCCGTTGCGATCGCAATCACGTGCGCTCCCCGCGCGCGGGTCTCCTGGATGTTCGAGATCACCTTGTCGTAGATCACCTTCTGGTCGGTGGCGACGACGACGACCGGCGTCCCCTCCTCGAGGAGCGCGATCGGGCCGTGCTTCATCTCGCCGGCCGAGTAGGCATCGGTCGGCACGTAGGAGATCTCCTTGAGCTTGAGCGCGCCCTCGAGCGCGACCGGCAGCCCGATGTGGCGGCCGAGGTAGAGGAAGAAGGGCTGATCGTAGAACCGCCGCGCGATCTCGTCGATCGGATGGTCGCCGTTCAGGAACTCCGCGATCTTGTCGGGAAGCTCGTGCACGCGGTCGAGGATGAACTCGATCTGCGGCTGCGGCAGCGTGCGCCGGATCTCCGCCAGCTTCAGCCCCAGCAGGTACAGCAGCGCGACCTGCGCCGTGAAGGTCTTCGAGGCGGCGACGCCGACCTCGAGCCCGCAGCGCGTGTAGAGCACCGAGTCGGCCTCGCGCGTGATCTGCGTCCCCATCAGGTTCGTGATCGCGAGCGTCCGCGCGCCGGCCGCGCGGGCGAGCTTCATCGCGTTGACGGTGTCGCGAGTCTCGCCCGACTGCGAGATGCCGATCACGAGCGTGTCGCGCGAGAGCACGGGGTTCCGGTAGATCCACTCGCTCGCGATGTCCGGCTCGACCGGGATCCGCGCCCACTCCTCGAGCACGTAGCGGCCGACGACGCCGGCGTGGTACGCGGTGCCGCAGGCGACCACGACGACCCGGCGGAGGTTGCGGATCTGCTCCTCCTCCATCCCGAGGCTCTCGAGCAGCAGCTTGTGCCCGCGGACGCGGTCGCCGATCGTCTCGCGCACCGCCTCGGGCTGCTCGTAGATCTCCTTGAGCATGAAGGTCTCGTAGCCGCCCTTGACGGCGCTTTCCTCGTCCCAGTCGATCTCGGTGACGGGCGGCGGCTCGGAGTCGAAGAAGGTGGCGCCCTCGGGCCGGATCGTCACGACCTGGGCGTCCTCGAGGAACTGCACGCGGCGCGTCTCCGACAGGAACGCGGCGATCGAGGAGGCGAGGAACATCTCCCCCTCGCCCACGCCGACGACGAGCGGCGTCTGGCAGCGGACGCCGACGAGCTCGAGCGGGTGGTCGTGGTGGATCGCGACGAACGAGAAGTGACCCTCGAGCTGTGCGAACGCCGCCTGGACGGCGGCGGCGAGATCGCCGGTGTAGGCGCGCTCGATCAGGTGGACGACGACCTCGGCGTCGGTCTCGGAGCTGAACGTGTGGCCCTCGGCGAGCAGCGATTCCTTCAGCTCGCGGTAGTTCTCGACGATCCCGTTCAGCACGATCGCGAGCTTGTCCCCGTCGCAACCCGTGAGCGGGTGCGCATTCTCGTGCGAGACCTTGCCGTGGGTCGCCCAGCGCGTGTGGCCGAGGCCGGTCTTGGCGGACGAGCCGTTCGTCCTCGTGGCTTCCTTCAGGACCTTGAGATTTCCGACCGCGCGGACGTAGTCGAGGCTGGTGTTCTCCAGCAGCGCGATCCCGGCCGAGTCGTAGCCCCGGTACTCGAGGCGCTCGAGCCCCTGGATCAGCAGCGGCTTGCTGGCGCGCTGCCCGACGTATCCGATGATCCCGCACATCCGGCGCTCCTCCTCGGATTATCGGCCGGTCTTCCGGCTTTCAAAACCAAAACGAGCTCGGCCGCGCGGCCGCCCCAGCGTCGGGACGGTCAGCCGAGCTCACTTTCCACGAGCGCCGCGATGCTAGCACAGAGCTGCGACGCCTCCTGATCCGTTTCCGCCTCGGCGAGAACGCGGACCACGGGCTCGGTGCCGGACGGCCGCACCAGGACCCGGCCGCGGCCGGCGAGCTCCTCGTTCAGCCTGTCGACCTCGTGTCGCAGGCCGTCACTCAGCTCGCGGCGGGCGACCTTGACGTTCTCTTTCGCCTGCGGATAGCGGGGCATGACGGCCGCCAGCTCCGAGAGCGGCCGGCCCTCGAGCGAGCCGCAGAGCAGCAGCGCGGCCGCGAGGCCGTCGCCGGTGACGTGCCCATCGAGATAGATGATGTGGCCGGACTGCTCGCCGCCGAGCAGCGCGCCCTCGCGGTCGAGCGCCTCCAGCACGTAGCGGTCGCCCACGTCGGTCGTGACGACGCGGATCCCGCGCTCCTCCATCAGCCGGCGGAAGCCGAGGTTCGCCATCTTCGTGACGACGACGGTGTCGACCCCGAGGTGGAGCGCGAGCACGGCGATGATCTGGTCCCCGTCGAGCGCGTTGCCCTCGGCGTCCACGGCCAGCATCCGGTCGCCGTCGCCGTCGAACGCGACCCCGAGGTCGAGACCCTCGCTCCTGACCAGTTCCTGGAGTGCACCCAGGTCGGTCGCGCCGCAGCCGACGTTGATGTTCGAGCCATCCGGATCGACCCCGATCGCCTCGACCTCCGCGCCGAGGTTCTCGAACGCCTTTGGCGCGATCCGCGCGTAGGCGCCGTTCGCGCAGTCCACTCCGATGCGCAGTCCGGTCAGGTCCGAGCCGAACCGCTCGAGGACGTGGTCGAGGTAACTCTCGACGGCGACCTCGAGGTCGTCGATCCGCCCCGCCTCCTCGTTGGTCGGCGCCGAGTCGAGCAGCGCCTCGATCTCCTCCTCCTGCGCATCACTGAGCTTGCGGCCGTTGCGGTCGAAGAACTTGACGCCGTTGTACTCCGGCGGGTTGTGCGAGGCGGAGATCACCGCGCCGAGATCGAGGGCGAGCAGCGCAACCGCGGGGGTCGGCAGCACGCCCGCGAGCACCGCGTTGCCACCTGCCGAGGCGACCCCGCTCGCGAAGGCGAACTCGAGCTCACGGCCGGAGCCGCGTGTGTCACGGCCGATGAACACCGCGCCGCCGCCCGTCCAGAGCGTCACTGCGCGCCCGAGCCGCTCGACGAGCTGCGGGGTCAGGTCCTCGCCGACGATCCCTCTGACACCGTCGGTGCCGAAGTAGCGGCGCGCCACGGGGGCGAAGTTAACGCTTGGAGAACTGGGGTGCTTTGCGCGCCTTGTGCAGGCCGGCCTTCTTGCGCTCGACGATGCGGGAGTCGCGGGCGAGGAAGCCCTCGCGCTTCAGCACCGTGCGCAGGTCGGGGTTGGCCTCCACGAGCGCGCGGGCGATCCCGTGGCGGACGGCGCCTGCCTGGCCGCTCGGGCCGCCGCCGTGCACGCGAACGCGCACGTCGTACGTGCCCTCTACGCCGGCGACGCGCAGCGGCGCCAGCACCTGCGAGCGGTGCGTGAGCCGCGGGAAGTAGTCGTCCAGCGTCCGGCCGTTGAACCAGGTCGTCCCGTCGCCGGGGCGCAGGATCACGCGGGCAACCGAGGTCTTGCGCTTGCCGGTGCCGCGATAGGTGGCGAGCTCACTCATTGCTTCTCCTGGGAAATCAGCGGCTCCGGGCTCTGCGCCTCGTGCGGATGCTCCGGGCCGGCGTAGATCTTCAGTTTTCCGATCTGGGCGCGGCCGAGGCGGTTCCTCGGCAGCATCCCCTTCACCGCCTTGCGCAGCACTTCGGTCGGCCGGCGCTCGAGCTGCTCGCGCAGGGTGCGGCTCCGAAGCCCACCCGGGTAGCCGGAATGGCGGTGGTACATCTTCTGCTCCAGCTTGTTGCCGGTGACGTGGATCTTCTCCGCGTTGACGACGACGACGAAATCGCCGGTGTCGACGTGCGGGGTGTACTCCGCCTTGCCCTTGCCGCGCAGCGTGTCGGCGATGCGCGTCGCGAGCCGGCCCAGGGTCTGACCCTCGGCGTCGACGACGTACCAGCGGCGAGCAATTTCGCCAGGCTTTGCGTTCCAGGTCTTTTGCATCCGAGTAGATGTAGCCATGCGTAGAAGCGGCGCACAAGGCTGTGCGCCGGGGCGGAATGGTAGCAACAAACCGCTTAAAGCAGCCGCGCGAGGCCCTGGTGAAACACTTCGGCGCCTCCGTGGCTCGGGTGGCGCACGTAGGGCGCCCCGGTCGCCTGCTCGGCGAGCCTGCCGACCGCGATCACGAGGCGGCCGAGCGCGACACCTTCGAGGAAGCGGGCGGAGGCCTCCACCTCGTCGCGCGTCGGCCGCCGATTCGTATACGGGCGATCGGGCTCGTGTGGATGTGTCGGCACGACGTTCCAGAGCAGCACCTCATCCTCGATCCCGAGCTCGGCCAGCACGCGGTGGACGATCGTGGCGCTTGCCTCCGCCGGCCCGCAGCCGGTCAGTTGCCGCTCCGAGGTGAAGGGGATCCCGCTGACGCGCGCGCCGCGATAGCCCGCGGCCTCCCCCACCAACACGATGGACGCGTGACGGCGTTCCGCCAGGTAGGCAGCCAGCCGTTCTCGCAACAGGCGAGAACGGCAGTACTGGTTGAACGTCCGGCCGATCCGCGCCCCGGCGAGCTCGTCTACCAGTGCTCCCAGCGCACGACCTCCTCGAGCGGCAGCCAGGGGAACTTGCGGCGCGACGAGCCGCGGCCGTCGTCGGGCGCCGCGTGGCCGATCGTGACGACGCCGACGACGTAGACGTCCTCCGGCAGCCCGAGCTCCTCGCGCAGCAGCTCGTTGTGCTCCGCCGGGAACAGGCCGAACAGCCCGGCCCCGAGCCCCTCGTCGATCGCGGCGAGCAGGAGCAGCATCATCGCCTTGCCGGCGTCCACCCACCACCACGGCACGTGCCAGTCGATCTCGCTGCCGTCCTCGAGCAGCTTGTCGGGCTTCCGGTAGCGCTCGTGGTACGACTCCTCGCGCATCCCGACGACGACGTGAACCGGCGCCTTCGAGATCCACGGCTCGAGCCCGGCCTCGACGTACTTGGGCTCCTGGGCGAGCTCGGCGATGCGGCGCCGCATCGCCTCGCCCGTGACGACGACGAACCGGTTGCCCTGGCTGAAGCCGCCGCTCGGCGCCTTCCGCGCGTGGGCGACGATCCGCTCGACGACCTCGCGATCGACCGGCTCGTCGGTGTAGTTCCGCACCATCTTCCTGCGCCGCAGAACGTCGGCAAACTCCATGCGCGCATGATGACGGTCACGACGCTCACGGACGGCGGCCAGCAGCCGGGCACGATCGCCCAGGCGCTCCACGACTTCCTCGCCGCGGCAAAGAGCTCGCTCGACCTCGCGCTCTACGACTTCGCGCTCGGCCCCGGCCTCGAGGAGCTCGTCGTCGACACGCTCCAGGAGGCGGGCCGCCGCGGGGTCGCCGTCCGGGTCGCCTACAACGCCGACTTCCGCGCGCCGATCCCGGTGCCCCCGCCGCCGAAGCTCGCCCCCGAGGACGTCGGGCGGCTCGGGCTGCCGACGAAGGCGATTCCCGGGATCCCCGACCTGATGCACCACAAGTACGTCGTCCGCGACCTGACCTCGGTCTGGACGGGCTCGACCAACTGGACCGACGACTCGTGGTCGCGCGAGGAGAACGTGATCGCCGTGATCGAGTCGCCGGCGCTCGCCCGCGCCTTCCACCTCAACTTCGAGGAGCTCTGGACGACGGGGATCGTCGAGACCTCAGGCAAGGTCGAGCCGCGCCCCGTGCAGGTGGACGGGGTCGAGGTGCGCCCGTGGTTCTGCCCCGGCTTCGGCGACGCGCTGTCCCACCGGATCGCAAAGGCGATCGGGCGGGCGAAGCGCCGCGTGCGGATCTGCTCGCCGGTGATCACGGCCGCGCCGATCCTGGCGACGCTCGCGCAGGTGATCGCGGACGGAAAGGTCAGCGTCGCGGGGGCGGTCGACCAGACGCAGATCGAGGAGGTGCAGGTGCAGTGGGGCCCGACAGGCGTGCGGTCGTGGAAGCTGCCGCTGCTGCTCCAGATCGTCGCCTCGGGGCGCTTCGCAGGCAAGCGCTCGACGCCGTGGGGCCCGGGCACCGTCCACGACTACATGCACGCCAAGCTGACGGTTGCCGACGACGTCGTCTTCCTCGGCTCGTTCAACCTCTCCCACTCGGGCGAGCAGAACGCCGAGAACGTGCTGGAGATCCACGACCCGGCACTGGCAGAGCGCCTGGCCGGGTTCGTGGACTCCGTGCGGGCTCGCTATCCGGTTGCGAGCCTGAGCGCTGCCTAGTGACCTACCCGGCCTGCTCGAGAGAGTCGCGCATCTCGCGGTTCACTCCCACTCGATCGTGGCGGGCGGCTTCGAGGTGAGGTCGAGGGCGACGCGGTTCACGCCCGGGATCTCGTTGACGATCCGGCTCGAGATCGCCTCCAGCAGGTCGTAGGGCAGGCGCGCCCAGTCGGCGGTCATCGCGTCCTCGGAAGTGACCGCGCGGATCACGATCGGGTAGCCGTAGGTGCGCTCGTCGCCCTGGACGCCGACGGAGCGGATCGCAGGCAGCACCGCAAAGCACTGCCAGAGCTCGCGGTAGAGGCCGGCCTTGCGCACCTCTTCGAGCAGGATCGCGTCCGCTTCGCGGAGGATCGCCAGCCGCTCGTGGGTGACGTCGCCGATGATCCGGATCGCCAGGCCGGGCCCGGGGAACGGGTGGCGCCAGACCATCGCCTCCGGAAGGCCGAGCTCCTCGCCCACGCGCCGCACCTCGTCCTTGAAGAGCGACCGCAGCGGCTCGACGAGCTCCATCGTCATGTCGTCGGGCAGCCCGCCGACGTTGTGGTGCGACTTGATCTTCGCCGCGACGCCCTCGGTGCCGCCGGACTCGATCACGTCCGAGTAGAGCGTCCCCTGGACGAGGAAGCGCGTCTGCGCCGAGCTTGTCTCTGCCTCCTCCTCGAAGACGCGGATGAACTCCTCGCCGACGATCCGGCGCTTCTGCTCCGGCTCGGTCACGCCCTCGAGCTTCGAGAGGAACCGGTCGGCCGCGTCGACGTGGACGAGCGGGACGTGGAAGTGGCCCTCGAAGGTCTCGACCACCTGAGCGGCCTCGTCCTTGCGGAGCAGGCCATGGTCGACGAAGACACAGGTCAGCTGGTCGCCGACCGCCTTGTGCACGAGCAGCGCAGCGACGGCGGAGTCGACGCCGCCCGACAGCGCGCACAGCACACGCTCCTTCCCGACCTGGACGCGGATCCGCTCGACCTGCTCCTCGATCACGGCCGCGGGCGTCCAGGTGGGCCGCGCGCCGGCGACGCCGTAGAGGAAGTTCTTCAGCACCTCCTGGCCGTGCGGCGTGTGCACGACCTCCGGGTGGAACTGGACGCCGTACAGGTTCCGGTCCGGCGCCTCGAAGGCGGCGATCGGGGTCGCGTCGGAGCCGGCGGTCACCTCGGCCCCGCGCGGTGCCGCAGTCACGGAATCGCGGTGGCTCATCCAGCCCGTCTGGTCTTCCGGAAGACCCTGGCCCAGCGCTCCGCGCAAGCGGAGCGCCGTCTTGCCGAACTCGCCCGCAGCGCGCTCGACGCGCCCACCGAGATCCTGCGCCATCAGCTGCATGCCGTAGCAGATACCGAGCACCGGCACGCCGAGCTCGTAGATCCCCGGATCGACCTGCGGCGCGTTGTCCGCGTAGACCGAGGCCGGCCCGCCGGAGAGGATCAGCGCAACGGGGTTCTTCCCGCGCAGCTCGGCCGCCGAGGAGCGGTGGCCGACGAGCTCCGAGTACACGCGCGCCTCGCGGACGCGACGGGCGATCAGCTGCGAGTACTGGCCGCCGAGGTCGACGACCAGCACGGGCCCCTCTTCCGGAACTGGCAGAGACTCCGGAGCGGGGAACGGCAGCACCTCAGCGCCGATAGTTGGGCGCCTCCTTCGTGATCGTCATGTCGTGTGGGTGGCTCTCCTGGAGGCCTGCCGCAGTGATCCGGACGAACCGGGTCTTGGACTTCATCTCCTCGATGGTCGCCGCGCCGCAGTAGCCCATCGACTGCCGCAAACCGCCGACGAGCTGGTAGATGACCGCCTGCACCGGGCCCTTGTAGGGCACGCGACCCTCGATCCCCTCGGGGACGAGCTTCTCGACGTCCTCGACGTCGCCCTGGAAGTAGCGGTCCTTCGAGAACGAGCGGGCCTTCATCGCGCCGAGCGAGCCCATGCCGCGGTACTCCTTGAACCGTTCGCCCTGGACGAGGATGACGTCGCCGGGCGCCTCGTCGGAGCCCGCGAGCACCGAGCCGAGCATGACGGTGTCGGCGCCGGCTGCGATCGCCTTCGCCACGTCGCCCGAGTTGCGGATCCCGCCGTCGGCGATGAGCGGGACACCGGCGGCCACGCAGGCGCCCGCGCACTCGTAGACCGCGGTGACCTGCGGCACGCCCACGCCGGCCACGACCCGTGTCGTGCACGAGCTGCCGGGCCCGATCCCCACCTTCACGCCGTCCACGCCGGCATCGATCAGGGCGTCGGCCGCCTCCGCGGTGGCGATGTTCCCTGCCACGAGCTCGATCTCGAGTCGCGACAGCTGCCGTGCCATGTCGACGACGCCGCGGGAGTGGCCGTGCGCCGTGTCGAGCACGAGCACGTCGGCGCCCGCGGCGGCGAGGGCCTCCGCGCGCTCGACCGCGTCCGAGCCGACGCCGACCGCAGCCCCGACCCGGAGACGCCCCTGCGGATCCTTCGTCGCGTCCGGAAACTCGAGCCGCTTCGAGATGTCCTTGACCGTGATCAGCCCCCTGAGGCGGCCGTCGGCATCGACGACCGGGAGCTTCTCGACCTTGTTCCGATGGAGGATCTGCTCCGCCTCGGCGAGGGTCGTCCCGACCGGCGCCGTGACGAGGTTCGTGCTCGTCATCAGCGCGCTGACCGGCTGCGCGGTGTCGGTCTCGAACCGCAGGTCACGGTTGGTGAGGATCCCGACGAGCACGCCGTCGGCATCCGTGATCGGGACACCCGAGATGCGGTAGTGGGCCATCAGGGCGAGCGCCTGCGCAACCGGTTCTCCGGGATTCAGCGTCACCGGCTCGACGATCATCCCGGCCTCGGACCGCTTCACCTTGTCGACCTCGGCGACCTGGTCCTCGATCGAGAGGTTGCGGTGGACGATCCCGATCCCGCCGACCCGCGCGAGCGCGATCGCGAGCCGCGCCTCGGTGACCGTGTCCATCGCCGCGGAGACGACCGGGATCGCGAGCTCGATCTCGCGCGTCAGCCGCGTCCGCGTGGAGACGTCGTTCGGCAGCACCTCCGACTCGGCGGGCACGAGCAGGACGTCGTCGAACGCGAGCCCCTCGCGGGCGAACTTCTGCTCGAGCGAGAGGAGCCGCTCGACCTCGATCCGACCTAGCTCCAGCCCTTCCAAGAGGAACAGATTATCGGTCGGAGGTGACGGCCTCGAAATCGGTGAGCTGAACGTCCTGCGTCAGCTGCGACGCGACCCGCGGGTCGACGCGGCCCGCGCCGAGCTCGAGCGTCGAGGCGGCGCCGGCGGCGACAGCCGACCGCAGCGCGTCCTCGGTCGAGCGCTTGTCGAGCACGGCCGCGACGTAGCCCGCGAGGAGCACGTCGCCGCTGCCGACCGCGGAGACCGGCTCGACCTGCGGCGCGAGCACCCGGAAGCGGTGCGTCTTGCGCCCTTCGCGGAGGCGCGCGAAGCAGCCGGACTCGTTCGTGATCAGCACGTTGCGCGCCCCGAGCTCCGCGATGTGCTCCAGGGCGTACACGAAGTCCTGGTGCTCGTAGAACTCCTGGCCGACGAGCGCCTCCGCCTCGCGCTGGTTCGGCGAGACGAGGAACGGCTCCGCCTCGAGGCCGAGCCGGAGCGGCTCGCCCTCCGCGTCGAGCACCGTCTGCACCTGGCGCCGGTTGAGCTCGCGGATCAGGTCGCCGTAGAAGTCGGCGTCGACGGCGCGTGGCAGCGAGCCCGAGAGGACGACGAAGTCGGCGCCGATCGAGAGGTAGTGCAGCTTCTCGATCAGCATGTCGAGCTCGTCCGGCGTCACCTCCGGCCCCCACTCGTTGATCTCCGTGTACGTGTTCCCGGTGGGGTCGACGACCGCGGTCGACGTCCGCGAATCGTCGTCGATTCGCACGAAGTCGTTCAGGATCGCCTCCGCGGTCAGCTCCTCGACGACGCGGGTGCCCGTGCGCCCGCCCGCCAGGCCGGTGGCGACGACCGGAACGCCCAGCCGTTTCAGGGCGCGGGCGACGTTGATCCCCTTGCCGCCTGCAAGCGTCAGGCCCGCGCTTGCCCTGTGCCGCTGATCGAGCTGGAAGTTCGGCACGGTGAGCGTGCGGTCGATGGCGGCGTTGAGAGTGACGGTGACGATCACGAGATCCAGCTCCAAGCGTGGTGGGCTGCCTTCCCCAGATACCACTCGCTACGGCCGATCAATCCTGGCTTCTCGATCGTGCGCGACGCGACGAGCGGCCGGCGCGCGATCAGCCGGTGACCCGCGTAGATCCGCACCTCTCCGATCCGCTCCCCCTTGCGCACCGGCAACGAGACTACCGACGGAGCGACCACCTGCTCGACCAGGGGCCGGTCGACCCGGACGATCCGACGGTCAGGCGCCGCGGCGACGAGGGCGAGCGCCTTGCGCCCATACGGCGCCTTCGCGGTCGTGTACACCCGCTGCCGCTTGACGAGGTCGACCGTCCGGTACCGGGCGAGGCCCCACGCGAGCAGCGCGGCGAGGTCGCCGTTGCGGCCTTCGCGTGTCGCCCCGCCGAGCAGCGTGGCGTAGATCGTCACGCCGTTGGCGCGCGCCGCCGCGACCTCCGACCAGCCGGCGGCGCCGGTGTGGCCGGTCTTGACGCCGAAGAGGCCCGGGAAGCGGGAGAGCAGGTCGTTCCACGTCGTCAGCGTGCGGCCCCCGGCGATCGTCGCGGTCGTGTGGCCGACGACGGAGCGGATCACCTTGTTGCGCATCGCGATCCGCGCGAGCCGCGTCACGTCGCGGGCGCTCGAGTAGTGGCCCGGCGCGTCGAGGCCGTCCGGGTTGGCGAAATGCGTGTCGCGCAGGCGGAGCTTCCTGGCCTCCGCGTTCATCATCGCGACGAAGCGCGCCTGGCTCCCGCCGACGTGCTCGGCCAGCGCGACGGCGGCGTCGTTCGCGCTCTGGATCAGCGCGGCCTCGACGAGGTCGTGGACGGTCAGCCGCTCGCCCGGCCGGAGGTTGATCGAGGACTCACCGACCTGCGCAGCGCGGCCGCTGACCGCGACCACGTCGCTCAGGCGCGCGTGCTGGAGCGTGACCAGCACGGTCATCAGCTTCGTGATGCTCGCGATCGGCAGCTTCGCGCGTGCCCGCGACGCGAGCAGGACATCCCCGGTCGTGCCGTTCTGGACCAGATAGGCATGGGCGGTGACCCGTGGGGGGCTCGCCGTGGCGGCGCCGACGAGGAACAACGCCAGCGCGGCGAGCGTGAGCCGAAGCTTCACGGGCGCGAAGCGTAGCTACTTGCGCCGGCTCCGCTCACTTCGTGGGGAACCCTGGTTCCGATTGCGGTCCTCGAGCCTATTTGATGCGCAGGCGATCGCCGGGCCTCAGCGTCGTGGGCTCGGTGCCCGGGTTGAGCAAGAGCAACTTGTCGACCGTGGTCGCGAAGCGGACGGCGATCGCGTCGAGCGTGTCGCCGCTCTGGATCACGTAGTACTGCGCCGGAACGCGCGCCGACGGCGGCGGGCGGAGGGGCGCCACTTTCGCCTTCGCCCTGGTCGTCACGTGCCGTGTCGCCGGCGGCGCCGCGGAGGTGTCCGAGTGCAGCGCCGAGCGCACGAGCAACACGACCCCCGTGACCGCGAGCAGGAAGACGGCCGGCGCGAGCCACTGCGCCAGCCTCTGCCGGCGCCGCCGGGCAAAGCCCGGCGGCGCGGCCCAAACCGTGGCCGCTTCGGGGCTACCAGCCGGAGACCGCCCACACCTCGCGTTGGAGCCGCGCCGCCTCCGCGCCGGCGGCGGCTCGCCAGTCGTCGTCCCTCTCCCGGTAGGCGTACATGACCGAACGCGAGGACGAAACCAGCGCGCTTGCCGGCCCGCTCGTGAACGCGCGGGCGATGTCCGCGGGCGTCGCGCCCTGAGCGCCGACGCCGGGCAGGAGCAGGATCGACTGCGGGAGCAGCTTGCGCGCCTCGGCGACCGCACGGGGATAGGTCGCGCCGACGACGGCGCCGACGTTCGAGAGGCCGCAGTCGGCCACGAGCTCCTCACCGAGCTCGCGGACGAGCAGCGCGACCTGGTGCCAGAGCGGTCGGCCGTCGGAGAGCGTCAGGTCCTGGACGTCGACGCTGCCGGCGTTCGAGGTCTTGACCAGGCAGAAGATCCCACCGCCGCCGCGGCGACAGGCAGCGACGAACGGCTCCAGCGAGTCCTGGCCGAGGTACGTGTTCACGGTCAGCGCGTCGGCCACCGGCGGACGGCCCGCCGACGGCTCGAGGTACGCGTCCGCGTAGGCGCGCGCGGTCGAGCCGATGTCCCCGCGCTTGCCGTCGACGATCACGAGCAGCCCGGCCTCGCGCGCGTAGGTCGCGACCCGCTCGAACGCGGCGATGCCGTCGCCGCCGAGCACCTCGAAGAACGCGAGCTGCGGCTTGACGCCGATGCAGTGGGGTGCGACCGCGTCGACGATCCCGCAGCAGAAGCGCTCGGTCGCGTCGGCTGCGGCCGGCCGCCCGATCTGGGCGTTGCCGCGGAGCTCGAGCGGAAGGAGATCGAGTCGCGGGTCGAGCCCGACGACCAGTTGGCTCCGCTTCTCGTCGATCGCCGCAGCGACGCGATCGGCGAAGAAAGCCGGGGGCCGCACCCCCTCGACCGGAGGGGAGTGCGGCCCGAGGCTGGACTCGGAGGAGGCTGCCGGTGTCTCTGAGACCGGCGCTGCCCTACCCGCCGCGGACGGTCTGCTTCAGCGAGCTCCCGGCCGTGAACTTCGGCACGGTGGCCGCCGGGATATGCACCTTCTCGCCCGGGTTGCGGGGGTTCACGCCCATCCGCGCCTTGCGGTCGGAGGTCATGAACTTCCCGAATCCTGTGAAGTTGATCTGATCACGCCGCCTGAGCGTTTCCGTGATCGTTTCGAGCACCGCGTCGACGGCCTGGGCCGCCTCGCGCTTGCCGAGCCCGCTTCTCTGGGCAACGGCGTCGACGAACTCTTGCTTGGTCACCTAGGTCCTCCTCCTCTGGACGTAATAGATCACGTACCGGAAGCTACCAGTCCGGGCGGACTTTCCGCTCAACCAAGCCTTTCGGCACGCTACCTGCCCTCGACGACTTCGGCCGCACGAAAGAGCGGATGCAGTCGCACGCCAAGGCGAGCTAAGGCGTCCACACCGCCTTCCTCCCGGTCGATAACGCAGATGGCCGTGCGGCATTCGAGCGCAGCTTGCCGTAGGGCTCGGACGGCATCGGCCGCCGCACCGCCCGATGTGACCACGTCTTCGATCAAAACGACACGATCTCCGGCCTCGTAGGCGCCTTCGAGCCGGTTCGCGGTGCCGTACTCCTTCGCCTCCCCGCGCACGATCAGGAACGGCAGGCGGGACGCAAGCGAGGCCGCCGCTGCGAGCGCAACCGCGCCGAGCTCCGGCCCGGCCAGGCGCGCGGCCTCGGGCTCCAGCTCGGCCACCGCAGCGGCGAGCCGCGCGCCGAGCGCCTCGAGCAGGTCGGGAACGGTCTCGAAGCGGTACTTGTCGAGGTAGTACTTGGAGCGCTTGCCGGAGCGAAGGACGAAGTCGCCCTCGAGGTAGGCATGCTCGCGCAGGGCGCCGACGAGCTGCGCGTCGTCCACTAAGACGCTGCGGCGGCCGCGAGGATCCGCCTGGCGAGCGGGAGCACCGTCGAAGCCTCGGGCGAGCCGTCGTTCAGCGAGAGCGTCGTGCCGTCGTCGAAGTAGAGCTCGACACGGTCGCGACGGCGCGACCGCCTGCGGAAGAGGACAGCGCCGGCGAGCGACGCAGCGAGTGCGAGCCCGGTGATGGCCTTACGCCTTGGCATCGGCCTTCTTCCGGGCCTTCGGCCTGGGCTTCGCCTGGTCGGCGATGCCGCGCAGGCACGACTTCAGGTCGTAGAAGACGAGGCCGGCCGCCGGCTCCGGGCGGGTCGTGGCCGCGATCGCGCGCTCGCCCTCGCGGACGAGGAAGACGCTGCCCTCCGGCGTCGCGACCTCCAGCTGTGCGACCTGCCGGCCGTCGCCGGCGCGGCCCGCCGCCGCGAGCAGCTCCTGTACGGTCTGGGCGAGCTCCCTGGCGCTCTCCTCGTCGAGCGTGGACGCAACCGGCGAGCCGTCTCCGTCGACGACGATCGCCGAGGTGATCTGCGCCGACAGCGCGGTCAGCTCGGATAGCGCTTGCGCCGCGTCCATCGGCGGCACACGCTACCACCATGCATCTGCGCGAGACCTTCACCAAGTTCTTCGCCGACCGGGGCACGCACCTCGCGGCGATGATCGCCTACTTCGCGCTGCTCTCGTTCGTCCCGCTCCTCTTCCTCGCGCTCGCGCTGCTCGGGCTGTCGGGCCGGGTGGACGAGTCGAGCTACTTCGTCACCGAGCTCCAGAAGATCTTCCCCGGCGCCTCGATCTCGAGCATCGTCGACGTGATCCGCACGATCCAGCGCAACGCGACCTCGATCGGGATCCTCGGCGCCGCCTTCCTGGTCTGGTCGTCGCTCTCCTTCTTCAGCGTCCTCGAGTCGGCGTTCAACATCGTCTACGGACGGCCGAACCGCGGCTTCCTGCACGGGAAGGCCCTCGCGGTCGTGTTCATGCTCACCTCGCTCGTCGCGCTGTTCGCCGGCCTCGTCGTCGGCGGGGTCGGCGCGCATCTGCTCAACCGCTTCGCTCCCGGGTTCCTCGGCAGCCCGATCGTCGCGACCATCCTGTCGCTGATCGTCTCCTCGATCGGGATCTTCGTCTTCCTGCTGACCGCGTACCGCTACCTGACGAACGTCCGGCTCACGTTCCGGGAGGTCCTGCCCGGCGCGATCGTGGCCACGATCGCGCTGAGGCGACGTTCCAGGTGCTGCCGTACTACCTGCGGCTCTCCACGCCGCGCAGGCGTTCGGCGGGCCGGTGCTGCTGCTGATCTGGCTGTTCGTGATGGCGAACGTGATCGTCTTCGGCGCCGAGATCAACTGGCGGCGGGCGCGCGGCTAGCAGGCGGTGTGCGGGGCCGTCCAGCCGAGCCGGTCGCCCTCGGCCAGCGTCGTGTCGAGGGCGAGCGTGCTCGGGGCCGTGTCTGGGGCTCCGGCACTGACGCACACGCCTGCAGGTGCGGGCGGCGGCGTGGGGGATCATCCGGCCGCTCAGCGTGGTGATCAGCACGACGGCCGGGCCGCGGCGTCGACCGCGCGGTACCCGCCGTCCGGCGGGCATACGACGCACTCTCGTGGAGCTCACCGTGAGCTCGGTGAGATCGAGGCATCGATCGACGAGCTGAACCGTGCGCTGGATGCCGCGCTCGAGAAGCGCGCGGCGGGCCCCGGCGGCATCGTTACGAGCGCCTCCCGTAGCGCGGCCGCCGCGCGGGCGCGGGCCGAGTTGCGCGACTTCCACTCGTCGCCGAGCTCGGCGACGGTGCGAGCCTCGCCGTCCGGGACGAAGATCGGGTCGTAGCCGAACCCCCCGTCGCCGCGGGCGCCGTCGGCGATCGAGCCGTCGAGCGTGCCGTCGGCGACGACCTCGCGGCCGTCGGGGGCGATCGCCACCATCGTGCAGCGGTAGCGCGCCCGACCGCCGGATCCGCTCGCGAGGACGTCCTCGAGCGGACGGTCCGACCAGCGTGCCGAGCGCGGCCCCGGCCCCCAGCCGAGCGCCTCGACCTCGATGCCGGCGTCCTCGCCGACGACCCACACGTCGGCGGGAGCGACAGCCCGGCCGTATCGCGCCTTGCCGCGCGCGTTCTCCTCGTACGCTGTCGGCGGACTCCTCCGGGTAGTCGTCTGCCTCGAGCGGCTCGATCTCCCACTCGGGGAGTGCCGCCCGCAGCTCGCGCAGCTTGTGCTCGTTCCGCGAGCAGAGGATCAGCTTTGCCAGCGGGCTTCCCGGACGTCGTCGAGGGCGGCGATCTTCTCCAGCACTCGCGCGCGCTGGTCGCGGTCGATCCGCACCTCGATCTCGAGCCTGCCGCCGTCGCGGCTGAGAGCGCGCAGATCGCCCGCGCTTTCCAGTGCCTCGATCACCGGCCCGGCCGACGCGCCCTCGGCGAGCTCGACCGAGAAGCGAGCCGCCGCGCGCTGCGGGATCGCGCGCTCCTTCAGCCACTCGAGCGGCCGCAGGCTGACGATCCCGACGACGGTGCCCACAACTGCTCCCTTCCAGAACCCGGCGCCCGAGGCCATCCCGACGGCGGCCACGACCCAGAGACTCGCCGCCGTCGTCAGGCCGCGGATCGTGAAGCCCTGGCGGAAGATCACGCCCGCGCCGAGGAAGCCGATGCCGGTGACGACCTGAGCGGCGATGCGGCTCGGGTCGGTGGTGACGCCGCCCTTGGCGAAGTCCTCGAACCCGTACGCGCCGACCATCGTGAAGAGGGCCGAGCCGAGCGAGACGAGCATGTGCGTGCGCAGTCCGGCCGCCTTCTCGTCGAGCTCGCGCTCGAGGCCGATCGCCGCGCCGAGGCCGGCGGCGACGGCGAGGCGGAACAGGACGTCCAGCCAGTCGAGCGAGGGGATCTCAGCTACGAGGCGCATCGACCGCCAGCTGCTGTGCCTCTCTGATCCGCGCGATCCCCTTGTCCGCGAGCTCGAGCAGCTCGTCCAGCTGGTCGCGCCCGAAGGGCACGCGCTCCGCCGTCGCCTGCACCTCGACCAGCCGGTCGTCGCCGGTGATCACCACGTTGAGGTCGACGTCCGCGCCCGAGTCCTCGACGTAGTCCAGGTCGAGGAGCAGCTCTCCGCCGACGATCCCGAGCGAGACCGCGGCAACCGAGCCCGGCATCGCCTTCGAGAGGCCGAACCGGTCGAGCGCCCTCCGCGCGGCGACCCAGGCCCCGGAGATCGCCGCGCAGCGCGTGCCGCCGTCGGCCTGGAGCACGTCGCAGTCCAGCCAGAGCGTCCGCTCGCCGAGCGCCTCGAAGTCGGTCACCGCCCGGACGGCGCGCCCGATCAGCCGCTGGATCTCGACGGTCCGCCCCTTCTGCTTCCCGGACGAAGCCTCGCGCTGCGTTCGCTGCCCGGTCGATGCCGGCAGCAGCGAGTACTCCGCGGTGATCCACCCCTTCCCGCGCCCCATCATCCACCGCGGCACGCTCTCCTCGACCGACGCTGTGCAGAGCACCCTCGTCTTCCCCTGCGAGATGAGCACCGACCCGTGCGGCTGCTCCAGGTAGTCGGGGACGATCTCGAGCGGCCGCAGCTGGTCGGGCTGTCTGCCGTCGGCGCGGCTCACGTCACACCTCCGCGCGCGCGCGTGTCCGACATGCGGACGTGTCTCATGCGGCGGCGCGGGTGAGGTCGGCGAGCTCGACGGCCTCGACCTCGTCGATCGGGAGCTGGAGGAAGCGGGCGCCGGCGGTGCGGAAGTCCCCGGGGTCGCCGGTCGTCAGGAACCGGTAGACGCCCTCGCGGGCCGGGTCGTTCTCGATCCCCTTGCGGGCGAGGGTCTCGGCGACCTCGCGAGCGGTCTCCTCCGCCGAGAAGACGAGCGTGACGCCGCGGCCGAAGACTCGCTGGAAGATCGGGCGGATCAGCGGGTAGTGCGTGCAGCCGAGGATCACCGTGTCGACGTCAGCCTCTTTCAGCGGCTCGGCGTACTCGCGCACCGCGTCCGTCGTCTCGGGCCCGAACGGGTCGTCGCTCTCGATCAGCGGTACGAGCCGGGGGCAGGGAACCGCCGTCAGCCGAACGCCGGCGTCCAGCGTCCGAACGAGCTGCTCGTACCGCCGCGACTCGACGGTCGCCTTGGTCGCGAGGAGCCCGATCCGGCGGTTCCGGGTCGCCTGCACCGCCGCGTGCGCCTCGGGCGTGATCACGCCGACGACCGGCACCGACAGCGCCTCCTGGAGCTCGGGCAGCGCCGCCGAGGTCGCGCTGTTGCACGCGACGAGGATCAGCTTCACGCCCTGCCCGTCCAGGTAGCCGGCGATCTCGTGCGCGAAGCGCGCCACCTCCGGCAGCGGTCGCGGGCCGTACGGCAGCCGCGCCGCGTCGCCGAGGTAGACGAAATCCTCGTGCGGCATCGTCACGAGGCACTCGTGCAGGACGGTCAGGCCGCCCATGCCCGAGTCGAACACCCCGATCGGCCTGGGGTCCATGGCCGGAGACTAACCGCCGGTACCCTCTTTCGGTGCGCCCCCTCCGCCTGCTCGCACTGACCGCGCTCGCCGCCGCCGTCCTGGCCCCGGCCGGCCACGCCGGCACCTTCACGAAGAGCAACGGCGTCGCGGTGATGGACGACGGGGCACGGATCGGGACGACCCTCTACGTCCCGAGCGGTGAGGCGCCGACCGCCGGCTGGCCCGGCGTGATCCTGATCCACGGCCTCGGCGGGAGCCGCAAGGACACCAACCAGATCGCGGAGAGCTTCTTCGCGCCGTTCGGCTACGCCGTTCTCACCTACGACCTGCGCGGCCACGGCGAGTCGGGCGGCTTCGTCACGTTCGCCGGCGCCCGCGAGATCGCCGACCTGCGCGCGCTCGAGCAGCAGTTCGCCGCCCGGCCCGAGGTGAACGACCTGAAGATCGGCGCGTGGGGCATCTCGTACGGCGCCGCCCAGGCGTGGCTCGCAGCCGCGCAGGGCGTCCCGTTCAAGGCGATCGCCGTCTGGCAGACCTGGAGCGACCTCTTCACCAGCCTGTACCCGAACGGCGTCGCCAAGTCGGGCGTCATCGCCGGCCTCCTGAACGAGATCCCAGCCGGCAAGCTTTCGCCGAGCCTCTCCTGGCTGCCGACCCCCGCGCTCAGCGGGCAGAGCCCGGATCAGCTGCGCACGTTCGCAGAGCAGCGCTCGGTGCTCCCGGTCGCCGGAGGCGTGACGACACCGACGATCATCCTCCAGGGCCGCCGCGACTTCGTGTTCAGCAACGAGCAGGCGATCACGGCCTTCCAGCGGCTGAAAGGCCCGAAGCTCCTCTACTTCGGCGACCACGGGCACGACCCATCGACCTTTCCCGCGCCGGACACGAACTACGCGATGACGCTCTCCCGCGCCTGGCTCGACCACTTCGTCAAGGGCGACGACAACGGGGTCGACCAGGATCCGCGCGTCCAGATCGCGCCCGATCCCTGGACCGGCAAGCCGGCCGACTTCCCGGCCCTTCCCCCCACCCGCACCCTCTCGTTCGCCCTGCTCGGCGGTCCGAAGCGAGTCAGCTGGGGCGGCAAGGTCGTTCGCGCCGCCGGGAAGACGACGATGAAGATCGAGGACTTCGGCTCGCCCGTCGTCGTCGTGCGGGCGACGACGACCACCGGCTGGGACCACCTCGTCGCGGTCCTCACGGCGACGACGCCGACCGGCAAGCAGATCGTCGTCAGCGCGGGCGCGATCCCGACGAAGCCCGGAACGCGCACCTACACGATCCCGCTGTTCTCGCAGATCACCGCG
Source organism: uncultured Actinomycetes bacterium (assembly GCA_963847305.1). Taxonomy (GTDB): domain Bacteria; phylum Actinomycetota; class Thermoleophilia; order Gaiellales; family Gaiellaceae; genus DATBLE01. The sequence continues at coordinate 67,682 of CAWJZI010000020.1, forward strand.
ATCCCCGTCGGGTCGCGCCTCGAGGTCACGTTCGGCAGCTCGACGGCCGGGACGGCCGCGGGGCCCCTCTATCTCGCCTTCCCGCCGACCGGCTCCCCCACGCTCACCGTCGCGAACGGCGTCGTCCGCCTCGCGGCCATGATCAGGCCGGTCTCCTGACCGCGGGGACCAGCAACAAGGTGGTCGTCCGCACCTGATCCGGATCGGGACCTGCTCCTGGGCCGACGACGGCCTGATCAAGCGCTGGTACCCGAGGGGCGTCTCCTCGCCGGCGGCCCGGCTCGCCTACTACGCCGAGCGCTTCGACACGGTCGAGGTCGACTCGCCCTTCTACCACCTGCCCTCGCCCGAGACCGCCGCGAAGTGGGCCGAGCGGACGCCGGAGGGCTTCGTCTTCCACGCGAAGGCGAGCAAGGGGATGACCGGGCACGAGGAGGCCGACCGCGAGCAGGCGTTCGCCGAGTTCCGCGAGGCGCTGGCGCCGCTCGAGCGCGCGGGCAAGCTCCGCGGCGTGCTGCTCCAGTACCCGCCGCGGTTCAAGAAGTCCAGGGAGGCGATGGAGGAGCTGAAGGCGGCCGCGCCGCTGCTCGACCCGCTCGTCCCGCTCGTCGAGTTCCGGCACCGCTCGTGGGTCGAGGAGGACGAGCGCGCCGACACCTTCTCCTTCCTCGAGCGCCACGGGCTCTCGTACGTGTCGGTCGACTCGCCGCGCGGGAACGCGTCGAACATCATGCCCCGCATCGCCGCCGCGACCCACCCGGTCGCCTACGTCCGCTTCCACGGCCGCAACTGGCGGACCTGGAACCTGAAGGGGAAGACCTCCGCCGAGCGGTTCGACTGGCTCTACGACCGCGAGGAGCTCGAGGAGTGGGTCGAGCCGCTCGCCGAGCTCGACCAGCGCTCGGAGGAGGTCTACGCGATGCTCAACAACAACCGCTACGACTACGCGCCGCAGAGCGCCAGGCTCCTCCGGCAGCTGCTCGACGAGCGCGAGATTCCCGCCAGCGGGGCGGTGGAGCCACCGGAGACCGGCCAGCTATCTTTGGTCACCTGAAGGTTCTCGCAGTCATCCACGGCACGAACGCGCGCGGCGGCGTCTTCGAGGAGACCGTGCGCGCGGCCGGCCACGACTACGACGAGTGGAGCCTCGCGTGGGAGCGGCCCTCACCGCGGCCGCTCGAGGAGTACGAGGCGGTGCTCGTCTTCGGCGGAACGATGCACGCCGACCAGGACGACCGGCACCCCTGGCTGATCGAGGAGAACAGCTTCATCCAGGGGCTGCTCGAGCGGCAGGTGCCGATGCTCGGGGTCTGCCTCGGCATCCAGCTGTTCGCGAAGGCCGAGGGCGCCGCGGTCTATCCGCTGGCGGGCGGCCCCGAGATCGGCTGGTTCCCGGTCGAGCTGACCGCGGCGGCCGCCGACGACCCGCTCTTCGCCCGGCTGCCTGTGCGGTTCGACGCCTTCGGCTGGCACTACTACACCTACGACCTCCCGGAGCGGGCCGAGGAGCTCGGACGCAGCGCACGCTGCAACCAGGCCTTCCGCCTCGGCGAGAACGCCTGGGGCGTCCAGTTCCACCCCGAGGTGACGCTCGAGATCGTCGAGTCGTGGCTCGCCGACGAGGACGACTTTCCGGCCGACCTCGACCGCGCAGAGCTGGAAGCGGAGACGCGGCGGGAGATCGGCGCGTGGAACGACCTCGGCCGCGCGCTCTGCGGCGGATTCCTCGAGCTCGCCGAGCGCCTAGCCGGCAGCCCGCGCGAGCCGCGCGCCCAGCTCGCCGAGCTCGGCTCGTAGCTCGTCCGGCCTCGACGACGCTGAACTCCGCGCCGAGCCCGGCGAGGAAGCCGGCCGCCCACTCGAGCGAGTCGGCGCCGAGCTCCAGCCGCGTGCCGTCGCCCTCCTCCCGCACCTCCCCGAGCGTCGGGGGCACGCGCCGGCGGATCTCGTCGAGCGGCGCGGCGAGGACCACCTCGATCCGCCACTCGTACGGCAGCCGGGCGAGCATGCGGATGACGTGGGCGGCGGGATCGAAGCCGGGCTCGCGCGGCGCGGCCGGCTCGCCGATCGCCGCCCGGCCGATGCGATCGGCGCGGAACGTCCGCAGCTCGCCGCTCGCGCGGTCCTGGGCCGGGACGTACCAGCGCCCGCGCCGCGAGACGAGCCCGAGCGGCTCGATCACGCGGTGGCTCGCCCGTCCGTCGGCCCGCACGTAGTCGATCTCGAGGCAGCGGCGCCGGCGCACGGCCTCCGCGACGACGAGCAGCGTCTCGCTCGCCGCCGGCGGCGCCGAGGCCGGCTCGCCGATGAGCGTGACCTCGTCGCGCAGGCGCTCGATCCTCCGGGCGAGCCGCTCGGGGAGGACGCGCATGATCTTCGCGAGCGCATCGCCGGCGGCGATGCCGCGGCGCTCGGAGACGACGAGCCCGAACGCGACCGCGGTCGCCTCGTCGTCGGTGAGCATCAGGGGCGGCAGTCGCATGCCGGCGCGGAGCCGGTAGCCGCCGCCGACGCCGGGCTGCCCGTCCACCGGGATGCCGATGTCGTGCAGCGCGACCGCGTACCGGCGGATCGTCCGCTCGGTCACGCCGAGGTCGGTGGCGGCGGCGCGCCCGTCCACCACCGGACGGGTCTGGAGCAGCTCGAGGAACGCGAGCAGGCGCGACGCAGGCCTCGACATTCTCCAAGATTCAACCACGCTGCGGACAGAAAGTGTCCGCAATTGTTCTTACGCTGCCGTCTCGATCATCGGACGCAAAGGAGCGAGGGCATGGACGACGGCCGGCACGATTTCGACTTCCTCTTCGGCGCGTGGCAGATCGCGAACCGCAAGCGCGTGAACCCACTCGTCCCGGGCGACGACGAGTGGATCGAGTTCGACGCCTTCTCGGTCGCACATCCGATCGTCGGCGGGCTCGGGAACGTCGACACGTACAGCGCGCCGGACTTCCCCGACCGCCCCGGCTTCGAGGGCTTCACGCTGCGCCTGTTCGAGCCGAAGACCGGGCTCTGGCGGATCTGGTGGGCATCCTCGACCGGCAGCGGGCAGCTCGACGAGCCGGTCGTCGGCCGCTTCGAGGACGACGGCGTCGGGCGTTTCGAGTGCGACGACATCATCGACGGCGTGCACTTCCGCGTCCGCTACGACTGGCACGTGATCGACACCGACACCCTTCGCTGGGAGCAGTCGTTCTCGTTCGACGGCCGCCGGACATGGGAGACGAACTGGGTGATGGAGTCGACGCGGATCGCGAGCCCGGTCGGCGGCGCGGTCGCCGCGCTGGCGCCCGCCTAGCGCTCGACCGGCAGGTCCTCGTGGCGCGACCACTCGTGCCACGAGCCGGGGTAGTTCCGCGCGCGGTAGCCGGCCGAGCGCAGCGCCATCGCGGCGAGCGCCGAACGGGAGCCCGAGTGGCAGTACGCAACGATCTCGGCGCCCTCGGGGAGCCCGACCAGCGCGCGGATCTCCTCCGGCGGCAGCGGCCGGCCGGGGCCGGCGAAGAGATCCGCCACATCGAGGTGCCGCGAGCCCGGGATGTGTCCCTGCCGCGGGTCGCACGGGTACCCGCCCTTGCCGCGAAACTCGTCCTCGCGGCGCGTGTCGAGGAGCGTCAGCTCGGGGTCGTCCAGACGGCCGCGCAGCTCCTCGAGCGTCGGCACCGCCTCGAAGTCCGGGTCGAGCTCGTTCCGGTTCTTGTCCAGCTCCACCACCCCCTGCTCGAGCTCACCCTCCCACGCCGACAGGCCGCCCGCCAGCACCGCGACCGCCGGATGCCCCGCGAGCTCCGCGAGCTGCGCCGAGGAGGACGCTCCGATGCAGTCGCCGCCGTCGTAGAGGACCAGCCGCTCCTCGCCGGTGACGCCGTGGCGCCGTAGCCGGAGCCCGACCTCGGCCGCGAGCTCCTGAAGCACGTCGGCGTCCGTGACCGGCGCCGGCGAGCCGAGCACCAGCGGGATCGAGCCGGGCAAGTGGCCTCGGGCATGCGCATTCGGCCCGCGGACGTCCGCGAGCAGCAGCCCCGGCTCGCCTAGGTGCTCGGCGACCCACGCAGCGTCGACGACAGAGGGCAAGTCGCTCACAGGGTGGCGAGGAAGCTCGTCAGGATCCGGTTGAACTCGTCCGGCCGTTCCATGTTCGGGAGGTGGCCGACGCCTTCGAACACCTCGGCCCGCCCGTTCGGCGAGGCGGAGGCGAGCCCGTGCGCGATCTCCGGCGTGACCAGCGGGTCGTGGTCGCCGGCGACGACGAGCAGCGGGATCCCGCTCGCCACGGCCTCGGTCGAGTCGGGACGGTCGCGGATCGCCTCGATCGCACGGACCAGGCCCGCCGGCTCCTGCTCGGCCGCGATCGCGTGCGCGCGCTCGAGCACCGCTGGGTCGGTGCCGGACGGGAAGAAGCTGGTCGCGACCTCCTCCCACATCCCTTCGCCGCCGCGCTCGGTCGCGATCTGGATCCAGCGCTCGCGAACGGGCGCGCGCTCGGGCGGGTCGGCGCCGGCGAGCGAACCGCTGAGCACGAGCCCCTGGAGGCGCTCCGGCGCGAGGCGCGCGATCCCCGCTGCGGTGTAGCCGCCCATCGACGCGCCGACGGCGACGAGCGGCCCGGGCACCTGCTGGAGGACGCCGAGCGCCCACTCGTCGATGCTCGAGCCGAGGTCGTACAGCCGCGGAGCGAACACCTCGTGCTCGCCGAGCGCCGGCAGCTGGTCGTCCCAGATCCGCTGGTCGAAGGGCAGGGCGTGGAGGAGTGCGATCTTCATGTCGCGAGCGCGGCGACGATCGTCGAGCTCGGCGGCGACGGAGGGACGTTCCGCGGCGCGCTCGAGCCACTCATCGAGGTGGGCCGGCAGGTCGACTCCGAGCATGTGCTTCGCCCGGATCACCCACGGGACGTAGGCGATGTCGACGAACAGCTGGTGCCCGAGGTCGAGCGCGGCCAGACGCTCCTCGAGCCGGTTCGGGTCGCCGCGGCGGTAGGCGTAGTAGTCGTCGCCGAGCAGGTCGTCGAAGCGCCAGACCTGGAGCCGCGCGAGCCCGCGCGCGGCCGGGTCGGCCGGGCAGCAGCGGCGGCTCCGGGTAACGCTCGTCCAGGTACTCCATGATCACCGCCGACTCGGGCAGGACGAACGCGTCCTCCTCGATCACCGGCACCTTGCCGAGCGGGTTCTTCTCGTAGAGCCAGGCGGGCCGGTCGGAGAGGTCGATCGCGACCACCTCGTGCTCGATGCCCTTCTCGGCGAGGGCGATCCGCACGCGCGCGCAGTACGGGCAGCGCTCGGCGTCGTAGAGCGTGATCACGCCGGCCACACCACCCCGAGCACCTCGGCGATCTCGACGACGAGCTCGTTCGCGCGCGGGAGCTCCTCGGACGCCTTCGCCGTGCGCGCCACGGCCCGGACGCGCGCCGGGTCCGCGCCGGTCAGGCGCTCCGCGACCGTCGGGTTGGCGGCGAGGGCGACGACGTCGCCGGGCGGCAGCGGCCCGTGGTGCTCCGGCAGCGAGACGTACTCGTCCGCGATGCCGCCGCGGTCCCAGAGGATGTAGCGGACGACCGCCCCGCCCTCGACCCCGAGCGTGAGCACGACCGCGCCCATCGCGGCGGACAGCTCCCTGCTGAGGCGCCGCAGCGCCTGCGGGTCGCGGCCGGAGAGCTCGTCGTCGACGCGCGTCCAGCCGTTGTCCGGCGCGACCACCACCGTCGACTCCGAATGCCCGATCCGCGGCTGGTACTTGGCGACCATTCGCTCGACCGCGGCAGAGTCGTCGGTCTGGACGTAGAGCGCGCCGACCGAGGGGCCGGTGTCGACCTCGCGCGAGCCGCGACTCGAGATCGTCGACGGTGGTCGCGAGGTAGTACTTGTCGTCCTGGAAGCCGAGCCGCCGCCAGGCCGCGACGGCGACCTCGTTGACGGCGAGCACGTCGAGCGTGACCCGGCTGGACCCGCGCTCGCGCCCTTCCCGGACGAGCTCGCGCAGCAGCGCCTTCAGCACGCCCCGCCGTCGCGCCTCCGGGCGGACGTAGGCGAAGACGACGTACCAGACGTCGCCGCTCGATCGTCTTCGCACGGGCCCCGCCGAGCACGCCGTCGTCGTTCTCGGCGAGGTAGACCGCGCCACGGCCGTCGATGTCGGCGGTCACGTCCTGCCACTCTTGCTTCCCAGGTCTCGACGTCCTCGGGCGGGGCCGGCAGCTCGGCCTCGAACTCCTCCCAGAGCTCGCGCAGGACGGCTCGTCGGCCTTCGTCGCCGGATGTTGCGCCTCCGGCGTCACGCCTCGCCCGCCGACAGCTCCGCTGTCGGCTTTGTACTCGGCTTCGTCTCTCACGCCCCACCCTCAGGCCCGTGAGCAGGTAGTGGGCGGTGAGGTTCTGGAACGGGTCGAAGCGTTCGCCGGCAGCGCGGACATCGACGTCACCATAGAACGCGGCGACCGCCTTGCGCAGGCCGAGGTCGCCCCACGGCCACGCACGTGGTCGCGCGAGGTGCCTGGCCAGGAACCAATCGGCGGTCCACTCGCCGAGCCCCCGCTCGGCGACGATCCGCGCCTTCACCTCCTCGTCCGGCAGCGCCGCGAGCGCCTCGAGGTCGAGCTCGGACCGGGCGAGACCGACGACGTACTCGGCCTTGCGGCGCGAGAAGCCGAGCGCGACGAGCTCGGCCTCCTTCGCGCGCGCGACCCGCTCGCGCGTCGGGAACGCGTGGGCGTGCTCGGCCCGCTCGCCGTAGCGCTCGACGAAGCGGTTGCGAATCGCGAAGGCCGCGAAGAGCGAGACCTGCTGGGCCGAGATCGCGCCGACGAGCATCTCGAACGGATCGGGCGAAAGCGGCGGCCGGAAGCCGGCGAGCGCCTTCGCGAGCCGCCGCACGACCGGGTCCGCGCGGCGGGACCAGCGATAGAACGCGTCGAGGTCGAAGGGCTCGCCGAGCAGGGTCCGCACCTCTCGCTCGATCGCGCGGGAGTGCGGCGAGACCCGCACGCCGCCGGGCGCCGCCTCGATCCGCACCTCACGCCCGCCGACGACGCGGTGCAGGCCGCCCTCGTGCCAGAGATTCGCGACATCGGGCCCGAAGGCGCGGAAGCGCTCGGTCGAGATCTCGAAGTCGTACGGCTCAGGAAAGCGCAGCAGCAACGGTGTGCAGGTCGTCGAACGGCTCGTAGGCGACGCCCTGCTCCTCGAGGTAGGCCGCCAGCCCGCGCCGCGCGAAGACCCGGTCGGCGGCGAGCGCGCCGCAGCGGTCGGAGTAGCCGTCGCCGACGTAGACGACCTCGCCCTCCGCCGGGAACGACGAGCGCTTGCACGGCTGGCCGCAGACCGAGCAGACCGGCAGCTCGCGCCAGATCGGCCGCCAGCCGTTCGGGCTCGCCTCGATCCGGTTCGCCTGGAGCTCGACCTGGACGCCCTCCCGCTCCAGCACCGGGTCGATCAGCTCGTGGAAGCCGCTGGAGACGACGAGCGGGTGCAGCGCGGCGAGCTCGTGCGAGGCCGGGGCGCACGCGGACGTTCTCGACTGCCCAGGCGACCACCTCGTCCTGCGGCGCGTGCACGGTCGCGAACTGCCGCTCGATCTCCTCCCGCAGCGTGATCTTCCCCGCGAAGAGCTCCTCGCCGAGGCGCTCGCACTCCTCCCAGTCCCCGAACTGCTCGAGCACCATCAGCAGCGAGTCGCGCTCGGTGATCGTGCCGTCCCAGTCGACGATGAGCGTCCGTTCGCCATCAGCTAGAGGCTAGAGGCCGATGCGCGTCTTCCGGCGGATCCCCGTGCGCTCCTGGACGGCGAGGTCCTCCTCGCCGTCCTTGCGCGCCGCCCAGACGAACGCGCCGATCACCACCGCCGCGCTGACGAACGCGATCACGGAGAGCAGGATCCCGACGACGACGGTCACGTGAAGGTGATCACGCTCCGGATGCCGTCCTGCGCCTCCATCAGCTCGAAGCCGTGGTTGACCTGGTCGAGCGTCAGCCGGTGGGAGATCAGCGACTCGACGTCGATCTCGCCGCGCAGCCAGCGCTCGACGTACTGCGGGACCTGCGTCCGGCCCTTGACGCCGCCGAACGACGAGCCGGTGACGCGGCGACCCGTGATCAGGAAGCGCGGCACGACCTCGAGCACCTCGCCCTTGCCGGCGACGCCGCACATGGTCGCGAGGCCCCACGCCTCCCGCGCCGACTCGACCGCCTGGCGCATCACCGCGACGTTGCCCGTCGCCTCGATCGTGTAATCCGCGCCGAAGCCGCCGGTCTCGGAGCGGATCCACTCGACCGTGTCCTCGCCGGCGACGCGCGTGTCGGTGGCTCCGTGGTGGCGCGCCTGCGCGAGGCGCTCCTCGGAGAGGTCGATCGCGATGATCCGCCCGGCACCCGCGAGCCGCGCGCCGATCACGGCACCGAGCCCGACCAGGCCGGCGCCGAAGACGACGACCGTCGACCCCGCCTCCACCTGCGCCGTGTTCAGCGCCGCGCCGATCCCGGTCGAGAGCCCACATGCGAACGGCGCGCAGCCCTCGAGCGGCGCCTCGGGGTTGACCTTCGCGAGCGCGATCTCCGGCAGAACGGCCGCCTCCGCGAACGTCGAGGTGCCCATGAAGTGGCGCAGCGGCTCGCCGCCGCGGTGGAGGCGCGTCGTGCCGTCCGGGAGGTAGCCGAGGCCCTGCTGGTCGCGGATCGCGACGCAGCGGTTCGTCCGCGGGCTGCGGCAGTGGATGCACTCGCCGCACTCGGGCGCGAACAGGGTGACGACGTGGTCGCCCGGAGCGAGCGACGTGACGCCGGGCCCGACCGCCTCGACGACCCCGGCGCCCTCGTGTCCGAGCACGCACGGCGCGTAGCCGCTCGGGTCGGCTCCCGACGCCGTGTAGAGGTCGGTGTGGCAGACGCCGCAGGCGACGATCCGGACGAGCGCCTCGCCCGCCTTCGGCTCCTCCAGCTCGACGTCCTGGACGACGAGCGGCTGCCCGAACTCCTCGAGGACTGCGGCGCGGATGTTCAGAGGTGCGAGGTGGCGCCGGCGGGATCCTCGTCGTAGGTGCCCGTGTCGGGCTCCTCGTACCAGGAATAGGCGTAGGTGCCGTCGTCGAGGTCGCGCGCGAACTTCGTCAGCCGCAGCGGGTGGAACGTGTCGCACATCACGGCGAGCTCGTGCGTCTCGGTCATTCCGATCGAGCGCTCGGCGAGCCCGGGGTGCGGGCCGTGGGGGATGCCGGACGGGTGCAGCGTCACCGACCCGACGTCGACGGCCTTCCGAGAGGAGAAGTTGCCGGAGACGTAATAGATCATCTCCTCGCTGTTCACGTTCGAGTGGACGTAGGGGATCGGGATCGCGAGCGGGTCGAAGTCGAGCTTGCGCGGGCAGAACGAGCAGATCACGAAGTTCTGGCCCTGGAAGGTCTGGTGGCTCGGGGGCGGCATGTGGATGCGCCCGGTGATCGGCTCGAAGTCCTCGATGTTGAACGTCCACGGGTAGACGTAGCCGTCCCAGCCGACGACGTCGAACGGGTGGTAGTCGAGGACGTAGGTCTGGTACCCGCCGCGCACGCGCACCTTGACGACGTGGTCGCCGCGGTCGCGGTGCGTGCGCAGCTCGGTCGGCGGGTGGATGTCGCGGTGGTAGAACGGCGCGTGCTCCATCAGCTGCCCGTACTCGTTGCGGTAGCGCTCCGGGATCTCGATCAGCCCCGGTGACTCGAAGACGAGGTGGCGCTGGGGCCGCCTCGGCGGCGAAGCGGTACGTGGTGCCGCGGGGGACGACGACGTAGTCCCCTTCGCGGTACGGCACGTCGCCGAAGATCGTCTCCAGGGTGCCCGAGCCCTCGTGGACGAAGATCACCTCGTCGCCCTCGCCGTTGCGGTAGAAGAAGTCCATCCCCTCGTTCGGCCGCGCGAGCGAGATCTCGACGTCGTCGTTCCACATCAGGAGCTTGCGGCCGGAGATCGGGTCGCCCTCTTCCTCGATCCCGTAGGTGCGGAAGTGCCGGTGCGCATGGGCGTCCGGGACCCATTCGTCCCGCTCGATCGGCTCGAAGTCGCCGAGCTCGCGCACCCGGACAGGAGACTGGAGGTGGTAGAGGATCGATTCGTTCCCCGAGAACCCTTCGAGGCCCATGACCTCCTCGTTCAGGAGGGTGCCGTTGTCGCGGAACTGGATGTGCCGCTTGCGCGGGACGTCGCCGAGACGCTGGTACATCGGCATGGCGCGAAGCTTAGTTAGAGCGCTTCGAGCGCGAGCGCGGCGAGCCGCTTGCCGATCGCCGGCGCGAACTTGAAGGCGTGGCCGGAGCAGGCCGAGCCGACGACGATCCGGCCGTGGCGCTCGATGACGAACCGCTCGTCGTCGGTGGTGGTGTAGAAGCAGCTCTCGGCGCCCATCGGCTCCGGATTCGCGCGCGGGAAGCGCTCCCCGGTCCACTCGGCGATCTCCGCCGACGAGCGCCGGGTCCGGGCCGGCGACGACGTCCGGGTCGGCGGGCGTGCCGCGCTTGTGGCTGCCGACCTTCAGACCATGAGCCGGATCGTGGAGCGAGTAGAAGCCGTGCCCCCTGGTCACGACCTCTGCGACGACGGACGGGGTCTCGCCCTCGAGCTCGAAGTAGGCGACGGTCTCGCGCGTCTCGAGGACGGGGAGGTCGATCCCGGCCGGCTCGAGCAAGCGCCGCGCCCAGGGGCCTGCGCAGACGACCACGACCGGCTCCTCGAGCTCGTCGAGCGAGCGCGACCTTGCGGCCCTCCTCGATCCGTGAGCCCGCGCGCAAACGCCGTCCACCGCGCGGTCCGCGTAGACGATCCCGGCGTCCGGCTGGAAGAGGACCTCCGTGTCGGGCGCCGGCGAGACGCCGAACCTGGCTCCCGCCTCTTCCCGCGTGAGCCGCTCGCACGCTGCACCGCATTCCTCGAGCGCCTGCTGAGAGCTGACGACGCCCTCGCGGTAGAGCTCCAGGAACCCGTTGAGGAGGAGCAGCTGCGTCCCCGCTCTCCTCCTCCAGCTCACGCCAGCCCTCGAGCGCCGCCTGCGCCAGCCGCACCCAGTCGGTCTCGGGGTACGCCAGCCGGAAGATCCGCGAGCGCCCGTGCGACGACCCCCGCGTGTGACCCAGCTCGAACTGCTCGTAGACGACAGCGTCGACGCCCGGCGCGGCGCAGCGCCCACGCGGCCGCGAGCCCGTTCACGCCCGCGCCGACGACCGCGACGTCAGCCAACCGTGTTCCTGAGCACGCCGATCCCCTCGACCTCGAGCTCGACCACGTCGCCGCGCTGGAGCCAGCGGCCGTCGCCGTGCTCGAGGATGCACCCCGAGCCGACCGTGCCGGAGCCGAGCACGTCCCCGGGGAGGAGCCTGGTGTTGCGGGCGGCCTGCTCGACGATCGCCGCCCAGGAGAACTGCAGGTCGCCGAGCTCCCCGCGCGAACGCTCCTCGCCGTTCACCCGCGCGACCATCGTCCCGCCGGAGCCGTCGAACTCGTCCGGCGTCACCACCACCGGCCCGAGCGACGTCGCGAAGTCCTTGCCCTTCGCCGGGCCGAGCCCGACCTTCATCTCCAGCCGCTGGAGGTCGCGCGCCGACCAGTCGTTCATCACCGTGAACCCGCCGATCTGCCCGTCGAGCCCGATGATCGCCGCGACCTCGAGCTCGTAGTCGAGCTCGGCGGTGCCGTCCGGGTAAGGCACCTCGTCCTCGGGCCCGAAGATCGCCGACGGGTTCGAGAAGTAGAAGACCGGCTGCTCGTACCACTCCGGCGGCACCTCCTGGCCGCGCAGCGCGCGGGCCGCCTTCACGTGCTGCTCGAACGCGTAGAAGTCGCGCACCGCCGGCGGCTGGAGCACCGGCGGCCGAAGCAGGACGTCCTCGAGCGGATACTCGGCGTGCTCGCGCGCAGCCGCCGCCGCCGGTGAAGAACGACTGGAGCGTCTGCGCGGCGAGCTGGATCACGCGGTCGCCCTCGATCCGGCCGGGCCAGCCGCGCTCGAGCGCGAGGTCTTTCGGGGTGAACATGCAGAGCTTCACGGTTCGGTGTGGACGATGATTTCCGAGATCGCGGGCAGCCCGGTGCGGATCTCCTCCTCGATCTCGCTTGCCCGCGAGTGCGCCTCGGCGAGCGGGACTCCCGGATCGAGCCCCAGAGTCAGAAACACGACCAGCCCCTCGTCGGTCTGGAGGAACCGCAGCTCGCGCGGAGCGGCGCCCGTGCGCTCGCGAACGACGCGCGCGACGAACTCGGCACCGCGGGCGACCTCCGCCCCACGGGCGCGCCGTCCCTCGGCCTCCTCGGCGAGCGGCTCCAGATGGGTCTGCACGGAGTCGACGCCGGGCAGCGCGTCCTCGATCGCTCCCTCGACCTCGTTCGCGACCTCGTGCGCTTCGTCGAGCGACAGGTCGCCCGGCAGCTTCAGGTGCAGCGAGACCTCGGTTCGCCCGTCGACGCGCAGGACGCTGATGTTGTGGATCTCCCGCACGCGCGCGACGCGCAGCGCGGCCGCCTGCGCGAGCTCACGCGTGACCGCGTCCTCCTCCGCGGGCTCGACGTGGACGACGACGTCCGTCTCCGGGAGCGCGCGCTGGATCGCCTCCTCGACGCGGTCGGCCGCGGCATGCCCCTGCCCGACCGCCGCCCCGGGCGAGACGGTGATCACGACGTCTGCGAAGTGGCGACCGGCCGCCGAGCGGATCCGCAGCCGTCGCAGGGTCACCGGCGGCTCGATCCCGGCGATCGCCGCTCGCGCGGCATCCTCGGCCCCGGCCGGCGCGCGGTCCATCAGCACGTCGATGTTCCGCCGCATCAGCCGAACGGCCGCGCTGAGCACGAGCGCAGCGACGAACAGGGCCGCGACCGAGTCGCCGGCCGCCCAGCCGGCTCGCGCCGCGATCAGGCCGACCAGCACCGCGAGCGAGCCGGCGAAGTCGCTGCCGAAGTGCACCGCGTTCGAGAGCAGCGCCGCGCTGTGGAAGCGCCGCGCGGTCCGCAGCGAGACGACCGTGCGCGTGATGTCGATCGCCAGCACGAGCCCGACGACGATGAACGCGTACCAGCGCGGGTCGACCTCGAAGTGCACCCAGCCGGCGAGCCGCGCGACAGCCAGCGCGGCGACCCCGACCGAGACGAGCGCGAGCACCGCCGCCTCGAACAGCGCCGCGAGGTGCTCCGCCTTCCCGTGCCCGTACTGGTGCGCCTCGTCGGCGGGCCGGCCGGCGACGCCGAGCGCAAAGAACGTCAGTAGCGCCGCAACGAGGTCCGTCCCCGAGTGCAGCGCCTCGGAGACGAGGCCGAGCGAGCCGCTCGGGATCCCCGCCGCGAGCTTGAGCGCGATCAGGGCGCAGGCCGCCCCGACCGAGACCAGCGCCGTCCGACGCTGCGCGTTCACGAGGCCTCTAGAGGTTGCCGCGGAGCGCCTGCTCGCGCTCGATCGCCTCGAAGAGGGCCTTGAAGTTGCCCTCGCCGAACGTGCGCGCGCCGTGGCGCTGGATCACTTCGAAGAAAAGGGTCGGCCGGTCCTGGGCCGGCTTCGTGAAGATCTGGAGCAGGTAGCCGTCCTCGTCGCGGTCGACCAGGATCCCGAGCCGCCGCAGGTCGCCCCACGACTCCTCGATCTCGCCGACGCGGTCGAAGGCGTCCTCGTAGTACGCGTCCGGTGTCCGCAGGAACCGGATGCCGCGCTCCTCGAGCGCCTCGACCGTGCGTACGACGTCGTCGGTCTGGATCGCGACGTGCTGCACGCCCGGCCCGGCGTTGTACTCGAGGTACTCCGAGATCTGACTCTTGCGGCGGCCCTCCGCCGGCTCGTTGATCGGGAACTTGATCTTGCCCTCGCCGTCCGCCATCACCTTCGACATCAGGGCCGAGTACTCGGTGTGAATCTGCTCGTCGTCGTAGTGGACGATGTTCTCGAACCCGAGCACGTGCTCGTACCACCCGACCCACTCGTTCATCTTCCCGAGCTCGACGTTCCCGACGCAATGGTCGAGCAGCGTCAGGCCGACACCGCGGTCCCGGCCATCCGGCTCCACCGCCGCGTACCCGGGCAGGAACGGCCCGGCGTAGTCGTCCCGCGCGACGAACGAGTGGACGACGTCGCCGTAGGTCGCGATCGACGAGACCTGGACCCGGCCGTGGTCGTCTTCGAGCCATTCCGGTGCCCGGACACTACGCGCGCCGCGCTCGACCGCGGCCGCGTAGGCCGCCTCGGCGTCGCGGACCCGGAGCGCGATGTCGCGGACGCCGTCGCCGTGGGTGCAGGCGAAGCGCGTCGCCTCGTGCTCGGCCGACAGCCCGTTCGTCAGGACGAGCGTGACCTCGCCCTGGCGCAGGACGTACGAGGCACGGTCGCGGATCCCCGTCTCCGGCCCCGCGTAGGCGACCCGGCGGAAGCCGAAGGCGTGCTCGTAGTAGTAGGCCGCCTGCCTGGCGTTACCGACCCAGAGCTCGACGTGGTCCCAGCCCTCGAGGGGTAGCGCGTCGTGGCTCACAGCACCGATCTTACGGGCTCTTCCTCGAACGAGCGCCGCAGCGGCTCCTCCCGCAGCCCGATCGCGACGAGGGCGAGCGCGGCGAGGCAGACGCACGCCGCGAACAGGAACGCGGGCCGGATCGCCTCCGCCAGCTCCCGGCGGACGAACAGCGGCAGATGCTTCGGGATCGGCCCGCGCACGTCCGCTCCGCGCGGGAGCTCGCGCGCCGCGATCACGCCCATCACCGTCACTCCGAGCGTCCCGCCGATCGAGCGCGAGAAGTGGACGAGCGCCGTCGCCGAGCCCATCGTCGTGAGCGGCACGGTGTTCTGGACGGCGACGATCAGCACCTGCATCGCGAGGCCGAGCCCGACCCCGGCGACGACCGCGTTGCGCGCCACCTCGCCCGCGCCGGTCGCCGCGTCCATCCGCCAGACGAGCGCGAGGCCCGCGGCCAGCACTGCGAGACCGGCGACGGCGACGACCTTGTAGCGGCCGCTCCGCGAGACCCACCAACCGGACGAGACGCTCGCGATCACTGCGGCGAGCATGAACGGGATCACGATCACTCCGGAGGAGGTCGCGGAGCGGCCGAGGACGCCCTGGACGAAGAGCGGCACGTAGACGACGGTGCCGAGGATCGTCATCCCGATGAGGAACAGCGCGGCGGTGCCGACCGCCGCCGTCCGCCCTCGCAGGATCTCGAACGGGAGGATCGTCTCCGGCACGCGCCGCTCGATCCAGGCGAACGCGGCGAGGAGCACGCCGGCGCCGACGAAGGCGCCGACCACCTCCGCTGAGCTCCAGGGGTACTGGTGGCCGCCCCAGACCAGTGCGAGCAGGAGTGAGGCGGTGCCCGCCGCGAGCGCCGCGGCGCCGAGCCAGTCGATCGAGTGCTCCCGCCTGGTCGCCTCCTGCGGCATCGCGACCGCGATCGCGCAGAACGCGATCACCCCGAGCGGCAGGTTGACGATGAATATCCAGCGCCAGCTCGTGTTGTCGGCGATCAGGCCGCCGAGCGGCGGCCCGGCGATCGCCGCCGCTGCGAAGGTCGCGCCGATCAGCCCCTGGTAGCGGCCGCGGTCCCGCGGCGGGACGAGCCCGCCGACGGTCGAGAGCGCAATCGGCACCAGCCCGCCCGCGCCGATGCCCTGGAGCGCGCGGAACGCGACGAGCTGCGGCATCGTCTGGGCGAGCGCGCAGAGCCCGGAGCCGAGCAGGAAGAGCGCGACCGCCCCCAGGAACGGCCGGCGCGCGCCGTAGACGTCGACGAGCTTGCCGTACAGCGGCACCGTCACCGTCAGCGCGAGCATGTACGCGGTGACGATCCACGAGTAGCTCGTCAGGCCGCCGACGTCGGCGACGATCCGCGGCAGCGCGGTGACGACGATCGTCTGGTCGAGCGCGGCGAAGAAGAGCGTCACCATCAGCGCCCCGTAGACGGCGAGCACTCGCCCGAGCGGGTACCGGTAGCCCTCGGGCGTCGCGGCGAGGCGCTCGCGGATCATTCCGCCGGCACCGGAACCGGTGCGGGGCGCCAGTATCGCTCGAGGACGATCCCCGCCAGGATCGTGAACCCGCCGACGACCTCGAGCCAGTGCAGGTGCTCCGAGAGGATCAGGAACGCGAACACTGCGGCAACGAACGGCTGCACGTTGGCGAACAGCGTCGCCCGGGCCGGTCCGACGCGGTGGACGGCCGTGAACCAGAGCAGGTTCGTCAGGAAGAGCGGGCCGACGATCGCGAACGCGAGGCAGACCCAGATCAGGGGGCTGAGCGAGCTGTAGTCCTGGGAGGCGATCTGCGGCGAGCTCAGCGCCACGAACGGAACGCACATCACGCAGAGCACGACGGCGCTGATCCGATACGGGGAGTAGCGCCGCATCAGCGGTGCGATCAGGACCGAGTAGCAACCCCAGGACGCCGAGAGCGCGAGCGCGAGCAGGACGCCGCCGAGGTCGGACGAGATGCCCCCGCCCGAGCCCAGCGCGACGAGCGCAACGCCCGCGAATCCGACCGCGGTCGCGATCCAGAACTGGGGCGTCAGCCGCTCCAGCCCGACGAGCGACGCGACGATGGCCGTGAAGATCGGCGTCGTCCCCATGATCAGCGCCACCGTCGTCGCCGAGCTCAGCTTCAACGCGTAGACGAACGAGACCTGGTTGATCAGCAGGAATCCCGCGGCGAGCGCGATCAGGAACAGGCTCCGCCGGCCGCCGACCGACAACGACCGCTCGAGGAACAGCGTCACGCTGACCGCCAGCAGCGCCGCCGCCGCGTACCGGAGCGCGCCGTAGGCGAGGGGTTGGAAACCGTGGGTGAGGACGTAGCGCGTGACCGTGACGTTGAAGGCCCAGATCAGCACCGTGGCCACGAGGATCAGGTCGACGGTGGCTGGGCGCCGCATCCTCCGACCCTAGCGACGCCGGAGCCGCGCGGACTACGATCCGCACATGCGCACGAGCAGACGAAGTTCTCGGGGGCCGTCGCCGCGCTCGGCGGCGATCTGAACCCGATGCTCGGCGAGGTCAGGGTCGCGGCGGCCGTCGCCGACCGGGACGGGATCATCCGCTGGCAGAACGAGCGCTGGACGGAGCTCGCCGGGGACTGTGTCGGCCGGCCGCTCGCCGAGCACGTCGCTCCGGAGAGCAGCCACGAGTGGAGGCGCGAGTTCACCAAGAAGGTGATCGGCACCGCCCGGACGTCGGACTACCAGATCAACATGATCGACCCTGACGGAACCCACATTCCGATCGACGTCAGCTCGGTCGTCGTCGAGGGAAGCGACCACCGAGTCGTCGGGGTGTTCGGCCTCGTCGAGCCGGTCGCCCAGGGCTTCAAGCCGCCCAAGCTCGTCGCCAACCTGACGCCCCGCCAGCTCGAGGTACTGCATCTGCTCGACCACGGGCTTTCCACGCCGCAGATCGCCGGGCGGCTCGGGATCTCGATCGAGACGGTCCGCAACCACATCCGCGCGATCCTGCGGGCGCTCGGCGTCCACTCGCGGCTGCAGGCGGTCGCCGAGGCGCGAAAGCGGGGCATCGTCGCGAGCTGATCCAGGTGGGCGCGGACGTATCGGGACGCTCATCGACCGCTTGGAGTAGCCAGTAGGCTTCCCGCGTGCCGACGATCGAGGAGATCGACGCCCTCGTCGGGCCTGCGACACCCCACTTCGCCTACCAGGTCCGCGCGCGCGTCGAGGAGCTGATCCGGGACCTGCCGGAGGAGAACCCTGTGCGCCGCCACGGCGTGGAGAAGATGGAGCTGCTCGACCGGCTCGGGCATGCCTCGTCGAAGGCCGAGGAGGGCCCGCGAGAGGCGGACTCGCGGCCGGGCTGGAAGCAGATCCCGAGCTCCGCGCCCGCCGACCGGCCGCTGCCCGAACGGTGAGCGTAGGCTCGCCGGCGCCGGAGCGAAAAGTGACGCCACAGTCGGTCCTCGTCACCGGGGCCTCGCGCGGCATCGGGAAGGAGATCGCGCGCCGGTTCGCGGAGGCAGGAGCAACGCGGATCGCGATCGGTTACCTGCGGAACGACGCCGCAGCCGAGCAGGCGGCCGAGGAGCTGCGGGGCCTCGGCGCCGAGCCCGTGCTCGTCCGCGGGAATATCGCCTCTACGCGCGTCGCCGACGAGATCGCCGGGCTCGGGCCACTCGATGCGGTCGTGCACGCGGCCGCGACGGGCGTTATCCGCCCCGCGCTCGAGACCACCGACAAGCACTTCGACTGGACGATGGCCGCGAACGCGCGCGCCTTTCTCTCGCTCGCCCGCGCCGCGGCGCCGCAGATGCAGCCGGGCTCGTCGCTCGTCGCCATCTCCAGCCTCGGCTCCGTACGCGTGCTCGAGAACTACGTCCTCGTCGGCACGTCGAAGGCTGCCCTGGAGGCGCTCGTCCGGTACCTCGCGGTCGAGCTGGCACCACAGGGAATCCGCGTGAACGCCGTCTCGGGCGGAGTCGTCGAGACGGGCGCGCTCGACCACTTCCCGAACCGTGAGCAGATGCTCTCGGCGAGCACGGAGCGCACGCCGGCCGGCCGGCTCGTCGAGCCGCGCGACATCGCCGACGCGGTCGCGTTCCTCTGCTCGCCCGGGGCGGAGATGATCCGCGGCCAGACCCTCGTGGTCGACGGCGGGTTCTCGCTTTGCGTCTGAGCCGGGTGTTACAAGGCTCACATGTGGCCGACTGACGAGAACCGGCAGGCCTGGGAGCAGCGCTACGCCACGCGGAGCCCTGGGCTGCCGGACGCGGTCCGGGAGCGGCTGCCGAACGTCGAGGGCAGGCACGTCCTCCACCTTCCGTGCGGGACCGGCGAAGCCGCCGCGCAGCTGACGGAGCTCGGGGCGCTCGTCACCGGCGTCGACCCGTCCGAGGCGAAGCTCGCCGCCGCGCGGCAGCGCGCGCCGGACGCGGCGTTCTTCCAGGCCGAGCTCGACGAGCTGCCCCTCCAGCTGCGGCGCAACCGCTTCGGCCTCGTCTACGCGGGCGAGGGCGCGCTCGGCATGGTGCGGGAGCTCGGGCTGTTCGCCTCCGCGCTCGCCTCGGCGCTGCGCAAGAACGGGCGCCTGATCCTCCACGACTCGCACCCGGTCTTCCTCTGCATCGACCCGATCGGTCTCCGCTGGCGGGACAGCTACTTCACGCCGGGGCTGTGGCGGCTCGGCGAGATCGCGGTCGCGTTCGGAGCGCCGCTCGACGTCACCGAGCTCGCCGAGCTGCCGCCGGCCACAGGCGACCCGGGCGCTGCGAGGATCGACCCGCGGATGCCCGTCAACTTCCTCCTCGACGCGACGAAGGGATAGGGCTCTTACTGGCTCTCGCGCATGAACCCCTGGCGCGCCGCGCTGACCAGCGCGACCGCCTCGGGGAACAGGACGCGCATCGCGTCGCGGAGCGCGAGCGCCTGCTCGTCCGCCCCGCCCTTCACCTCCACGCGCGAGAGCGCGGCGGCGGTGAGCTCGACCGCGGTGTTCAGGGTCAGCGTCGCGAACTGCTCGCGGTGCGCCTCGGCGACCGACTCCGCCTGCTGCTCGGCGAATTCGCGCAGCCCGCGCATCAGATCCTCGGGATCGCCGCCGAAGGGGAAGCTGAAGCCGCCTTCCATCTCGGTTCAGGCTAGCTGAGCTCGAGCTTGTAACCGCCGAGAACGTCGGTCTCGAGCTCGCCGACGACCGCCATCGCCTGCTGCATCGCAGCGCCGAAAGGTGAGCCCGTCACCTCGCCGAGCGCGTGCTCGAGCTGCCGCGTCGCCGCGCCGATCGCATCCAGGTGGGCCGGCGTCGCGAGCCGCGGCGGCGCGCCGATCGTCCGCTCGAGCTCGAGCGCAGCCTCCTCCGCCTCCTCGATCCCCTCCGGGTTCTCCGTCAGCCGCAGCGAGAGCAGCTGTGCGCGCAGCTCCTCCAGCCGGCCGCCGCCCGCCGCCTCCTCGGCCAACTCGCACAGGGCTGCGATCGACACCGCCGCGCGCACGAGCCCTCGCTCGCGCAGCGGCCGCCCGTCCGAGTCGAGGGCGAGCCAGCTCCTCGAGCCTGCCCCGTCGAAAGAGCACAGGTACGCGCGCTGCCCCGGCTCCGGCTCGGTCGGCAGCACGCCCGAGAGAGCCTCCCCGGGGCCGGCATGGGACGCCGCAGCAGCGGCGATCGCATCCAGTTCCGCCTGTAGCTCCACCCGGCCGAGAGTGTCGCCTACGATGACGGGCGGTGCGAAAGAAGCGTGAGCAGCCCGAGGATCAGACGTTCGCGGAAGCGCAGGAGCACCTGAAGACGCTGATCGACGCCGAGGTCGAGCGCCGCGAGGTCGAGCTCCTTCGCACGCTCTCGATCCACCGCGCGGAGGCGACGGCGCAGCTCGCCGAGGAGCACCGCAAGCTGACCCAGGAACGCCGCGACGAGATCACGCGCGCGGAGCAGAGCATCCTGACCGAGCTCTCGACCCGGCTCGTCGCCGCCCAGAAGGAGTTCGAGGGGAAGATGACGAGCTGGACGCAGGACCTCGAGCGCCTACGTGAGGGGCTCGCCGCCCAGTTCGCGCGGCTCGAGGAGCGCCAGCGGCAGCTGATCACCGAGACCGAGAAGCGCTTCGCACGCGAGACCGAGCGGCTGACGTCGGACGCCGACGAGAGCCGCTCGTCGCTCGCGCGGCTGCGGGCCGAGATCGAGCGGCAGATCAAGGAGTCGAACGACGCCGCAGCCAGCGAGCTCGAGACCCACGCCGCCGAGCGACGGCGCGCCTTGCACGAGGTCGCCGACCGCCTGCGGAATCGCGAGCGGACGCTCGCGGAGCAGATCGAGCGAGAGCTCGCGGAGAGCGTCCGCAAGGTCAGCGAGTCGTTCGGCGACATCGAGCGGCGCCTGGTCGACCAGGTCGAGAAGTCGGTTGCGCGCGAGGCCGCGCGCCTGACCGAGGAGGCGGCCATCGAGTTCAACTCCGCGATCCGGACGACCCGCGAGGAGGCCGCGCGCCGGCTCTCTCGCGAGCTCGACCGGGCGATCGAGTCGTTCTCCAGGCAAGCGGAGCGCCTCCTCGGCGAGCGGCTCGCCGAGATCGGCCAGTCCGGGGGCGGCCAGATCGAACGACGGCTCCAGAACGTGATCGGCGACCTCGAGCGCCGCCAGGAGGAGTTCATCACGCAGCTGGAGCGCCGGATGGCGCAGGCGGAGACCAGGATCCGCCAGCGGATGGAGAGCCCCGCCGGTGTCTCAGGGCGCCACCCGGACGAGTGATCGCGCGCCAACCTCTCCGACAAGGGATCGTCTAAGAGAAGGCGAACGAAAGCGCGTGACCCAGATGACCCAGATCGCCGAATCCCAGCCGACCGAGCGTGCGAAGGTGCAGAGCTGGCGCCTCCACGTACTGATCGAGGCGGGCTACCCGCTTCCGCTCGCGGAGAAGCTGGCGGACAGCGAAGCCGACCTCCATCGCGCGGTCGAGCTGGTCGAGTTCGGGTGCGGCCACGAAACGGCCGCGCGCATCCTCCTCTAGCTAGAAGTCGACGGCCGTAACGGCGTCGCCCGGTCGGAGCTCTCCGCCGGAGAGGATCTCCGCGTTCAACCCTGCGCGGTGCACGAGCGCCTTGATCGCGCCCGGCGCCGTCCGCGCCTGGAAGGTCGTGCAGGGCTCGCACAGCTCGATTCCCCGGCACTCGGCCTCGCCGAGGCGGAAGCGCTTGCCGACGAGCGCGTTCAGGTCGACGCCCCGCGTGAGGACGTTGCGTCCCGAGGCGGCCGCGTCGATCTCCAGCCCGTGCTCCGCGAGCGCGTACTCGAGCTGCTCCGCCTCGATCAGCGTCAGCTCCTGCTCGGGCCGGCCGGTGTCGAAGTAGCGGTTGCCTTCGAGCCCCTTGCCGGCAACGGCCGTGGCCGACTCGACCGGATGCGGCAGGTCGCCGCGGTTTGCGGAGATGAAGATCGCCTCGACTCGCCCCTGACCCACGGGCCCCATCTTACGATGGGGCCATGAAGGTAGAGCCGCTCCTCTACGGCGACCGCAAGGTCTTCACCGTCGCGGGCTTCAACCGCGGGATCGCGACCTGGCTCCAGCGGCTGCCGACGATCTGGGTCGAGGGCGAGGTGACGGAACTACGACGCCAGGCCGCGTGGCAGACCGTCTTCTTCACCCTCAAGGACCCGGAGAACGGCGCCTGCCTCTCCGCGGCGATGCCGCGCGGGCAGTTCGACGCGCTGCGGCTCGAGCTCCGGAACGGCGAGCGCGTCCATGTCTACGGCCGCCCGGAGCTGTGGGAGCAGAAGGGCGAGCTACGGCTGCGGGCGATGTCGATCGAGCGCTTCGGGCTCGGCGAGCACCTCGCCGCGCTCGAGCGCCTGAAGGAGAAGCTCGCCGCCGAGGGGCTCTTCGCGGAGTCGCGCAAGCGGGCGCTTCCGCGGCTGCCGCGCCGGGTCGGGCTCGTGACCGGGAACGACGCAGCTGCGAAGCGCGACGTCCTGACGACCATCCAGGCTCGCTTCCCGCCCGCCCGCGTCCTGGTCGCCGAGACCTACGTGCAGGGCCCGCGCGCGGCCGCCGAGATGGTCGCCGCGCTGGAGGCCGTCTGCGCAGAGCCCGAGATCGACGTCGTCGTGCTCGCCCGCGGCGGCGGCAGCTTCGAGGACCTGCTTCCGTTCAGCGACGAGCGGCTCGTCCGCGCCGTCGTCGCCTGCCCGGTTCCGGTCGTGACCGCGGTCGGCCACGAGCAGGACACGCCGCTCTGCGACCTGGCCGCCGACCGGCGCGCGTCGACCCCGACCGCCGCCGGGAAGCTGGTCGTCCCCGACCTCGAGGAGCTGCTCGCCGGGCTCGCGCGGGCACGGGACGGCCTGGCCCGCGGGACGCGGCGGTCACTGGAGCGCCACCAGACCCGCCTGGCGCACACGCACGAGCGGCTGCGCCGCGCGCCGGCGCTGCTCGTCGAGCGCCGCCGCGCTGCCCTCACACAGGCCGGCGGCCGGCTGCGCACGCTGTCGCCGCGCGCGACGCTCGAGCGCGGCTACGCGATCGTCCGCCGGGACGACCGGCTCGTCCGCTCGACCACCGAGGTGGCCGCGGGCGACACGATCGGGGTCGAGGTCGCCGACGGCTCGTTCGGAGCGCGCGTCGAATGACCTACGAGGAAGCGGAGAAGGAGCTGACCCAGATCGTCGAGCGGCTCGAGCGCGGCGAGGCGAGCCTCGACGAGGCGCTGAAGCTCTGGGAGCGCGGCGAGGAGCTCTACCGCTTCTGCGTCGGCCGGCTCGACGCCGCCGAGGGCAAGATCGAGGAGCTCGCCAAGCGAGTCGACGCGGCTCGCCCCGCTCGATAAGCTCGGGCCCATGCCTATCCCTCTGGAACTGCTGCGCAAGATCGACCTCTTCGAGGAGATGTCCAAGAAGGAGCTGAGCCGTCTGGCGAAGTCGTTCCGCGAGAGCCGTTTCACGGCCGGCGAGACGATCGCGGCCGAGGGCACGCGCGGCGTCGGCTTCTTCGTGATCGGCGAGGGCACCGTGCGCTACAGCGTCCACGGCGAGGAAGTCGGCGAGGGCGGCCCCGGCGACTACTTCGGCGAGATCGCGCTGATCGACGACGGCCCGCGCACCGCGACCGTCAAGGCGGGCAGCGACGTCACCGCCTACGGGCTCGCCTCCTGGGAGTTCCAGCCGCTGGTCGAGGAGAACGCGGCGCTCGCCTGGGAGCTGCTCCAGGGGATGGCGAAGCGCCTACGCGCCGCGAACCAGGACGCCTAGCCGCTCACCGAGCTCGACGAGGTCGTCCTCGGCGCGCGCCGGGTCGCCGCTGAGCGCCTCGGCATCGCCCTCGAGCACCAGGCCGCCGAAGACGACGCAGCGGGTGCCGGCCTCGGCGCAGCGCCGGGCGACGATCGCCGGCGCCTTCCCCTCCCACGTCGTCCGGTCGACCGCACCCTCGCCGGTGACGACGAGGTCGTAGGGCGCCGGGTCGAAGCCGAGCAGGTCGAGCACGGTCTCCGCGCCGGGGACGAGCTCGGCGCCGAGCGAGGCGAGTGCGGCACCGAGCCCGCCGGCCGCCCCGGCGCCGGGCAGGTCTGCGTAGGGGGCGAGCCGGGCATCGGCGCGGAACCGCGCCTCCAGCTCGGCGACCTGCTCCGGCGTCGCGCCTTTCTGCGGCCCGAAGAGCCGCGGCGCGTCGTAGAGCCGCGTCGTCACGTCGCAGAGCACGCGCGTCGGCCCCGGGAGCTCGCCGAGCACCTCGAGCAGACCTGCCCCGGCGTCCATCGTCGCCGTGCCGCCGACCGTGACGACGAGCGGCCCGGGCTCGAGCTCGCGGATCCAGATGCCGAGCCCGTGGGACGACGCGGCCATCACGTCGAGCCGAGACGGATCGAGCGGGATCGCCTCGGCCGCCTCCACCACGCGTGTCCCGTCCCCCAGGAAGCCCGTGCGGGCAATCCGCGGCCGGCCGAACGCGTCGGCCACGTGGACAGGCTCGAAGCGAGAGCAGAGCGCGTCGAGCGTGCCCTCTCCCCCGTCCCCGATCGGCATCGCGTCGGCAGCGACTCCCGCCTTCCCGAAGCCGCGCACGAGCGCCTCCGCAGCGACCGCCGCGGACAGGACGCCCTTGAGGCTAGCCGGGCACGCGAGCGCGCGCGGGCTCACGCTCGGGAGGCTCCTCCGGCGCCTGCGCGCTCTCCGGGACGTTTGCTCCCGCCGCCCCGGGCATCGCGCGCAGCCGCGCGAACGACAGCCCTTCGCGGCCGAGGAAGATCAGCCCCATCCCGACGCCGACCGACGCCTCGATCGCCTGGAGCCCGAGCCCGAAGGCAAAGCCGGTCCCGTATGGGACGCCGTACTGGACGAGCGGCAGCGCGATCGCCGCCTGTACGAGCCCGACGTTCCCGGGCCAGAGCGGGACGATCGTCGCGACGTTCATCAGCAGCAGCACGAGCCCGGCCGCCGGCAGCGACTCGTGGATGTTGAAGGCGAGCATCGCCGTGTAGACCGCGAACAGCTGGCACGTCCAGCCGGCGCACTGTCCGGAGACGGCGATCACCGTGGGGCGGAACTGCCGCATCACGCCGAGGCCGTGCCGCGCCATCGTCACGACGCGCCGCACCGTCCCCAGCCCCTCGAGCCGCGTGTGCCCATGGTGCCGTGCGGTCGCGAACGCGAACAGGAAGAGCCCGACGCCGATCGCGAGCACGATCGCGAGGCTCGTGAAGGCCCAGTTCGGGATCTTCGCGGTCGCGAGCACCCAGACGACGAGGATCCCGACCGGGACGAGATCGAAGACGCGATGCGCGAAGACGGTGCCGACGAGCGTCGGCCAGAGCCCCTCGCGGCGGTCGGTCGTCCTCCGGGTGAGGATGGCGACGCGCGCAAGCTCGCCGACGCGGCCCGGCAGCACCGCGTTCGCGAGCAGCCCGACCGAGAACGCCGAGAAGACGAGCCCGAAGCGCGGGTGCGGCGGCGGCATCGCCGAGTGGATCACCGTGTCCCACGCGGCCGCCCGCGCGACGACCGAGAGGAGATTGAGCCCGACCGCGGCCGCGACCCACTTCCAGTCGACGGAGGTGAAGGCGTCCTTGAAGTCGCCCCAGTGCGGCCCGTGCCACCAGAGCAGCGCGCCGACCCCGGCGAGGAACGCGAGCGCGATCCCCCCGCGAGTCCACGGGGACCGCGGGATCCGCACCTTCCACTTCATGCCGCGACCTCGCGGTAGATCTGCTCGAGCCGCTCGGCGATCCGGTCCCACGAGTAGCGCTCGATCGCGATCCTCCGCGCGTGCTCGCCGAGCTCGCGCCGCCGCGGCTCGTCCTCGAGCAGGTTCCCGAGCGCCTCGGCAAGCGCGTCGGAATCGCCGACCGGGAAGAGCACGCCGGTGTCGTCGGTCATGACCGCCTTGTACCCCGGAATGTCGGACGCCACAACCGGCACCGCGCAGGCGAACGCACGCGTCAGCACCATCCCGAAGCTCTCCATCCCGATCGAGGGCGCGACGAGCGCCTTCGCGCGCAGCAGCTCGGCGGTCAGCTTCTCCTGCGGGAGGAAGCCGAGCACGTCGATCCCCTCGCTCGAGACGCGGTGGCGCGTGAGCAGCAGCTGGACGGCGAGCGGGTCGGCCCCGACGAGCCGCAGCCGCGCACCGGTGCGCCGGTGGATGTCCGGCCACGCGCGCAGCAGCACCGGCATCCCCTTGCGCGGGTCGTGCCGGCCGATGAAGACGATCGAGTTCTCGCGGTTCGCGGGGTCGGCCTCCGGCGGGATCAGGACGCCGTTCGGGATCACCTCGAAGTCGTACGGCATCCAGCGCTCGGCGGAGATCTTCGCCTGGTCGGAGACCGCGATGCAGTGGTCGATCCGGTTCGAGCAGGAAGCCCCAGGAGGGCAGGCCGTAGCGCATCCAGCGAGCCCGCCGGCCGCGTGCCAGGTGGCGACGAGCGCGCACTTCGCGAGCGCGAGCGTCGCGACGCAGACCGCCGGCGTCATCGGCTCGTGCAGGTGGAGGACGTCGAACCGCTCCTGGGCGAACACCCGCTTGAGCTTGAACGGGACTCTTGGGCTCAGGCAGAGGTTCGGCAGCGAGCCGTTCGCCGGGACGATCACCGTCCGGCCGACCGGGATCACGTCGGGCGGCGGCTCGCCGTGACGGCCGTGCCGGGGGTGCAGCGCGCGCGTGAACGTGCCGGGCGGGTCGTTCCCGATGATGATCCGGACGTCGAGGCCACGGGCGCGCAGCGCCTCCGCCTGGAGCTCGGCGTGCTCCAGGACGGCGCCCCAGAAGGACCACGAGAACGGGAC
Organism: uncultured Actinomycetes bacterium; assembly: GCA_963847305.1. Classification (GTDB taxonomy): domain Bacteria; phylum Actinomycetota; class Thermoleophilia; order Gaiellales; family Gaiellaceae; genus DATBLE01. The sequence goes on from CAWJZI010000020.1 coordinate 94,361, forward strand.
GACGATGCCGACCTTCATGCGCCGAAGAGACTAGTGCAGCCGGGCGTTATGCTCGATTCGTGTTCGAGGACGGCCTCGCCGAGCTGCACACCCACCTCGGCGGGTCGGTGGCCTCGGAGATCCTCTGGTCGATCGCGCACGAGCAGGGGATCGCGCTCCCGGTGAAGGACTACTGGGAGTTCGACCGGCTCGTCACCGTCTCCGATCCGCGCGGCGTCCCCGACCTGAACGCGCTGGACGCGATCTACCACTGGACGGAGCTGATCCAGTCGAGCCCGATCGCGGTCGAGCGCTCGGTGCACGCGGCGATCGGCGGCGCGTACCGCTCGCAGCGGATCACGACGCTCGAGCTGCGCTTCAACCCGATGAAGCGAAACCGCGGCGGCGAGCGCGACCTCGACCACATCATCATGGCCGCGGCGCGCGGGCTCGACCGGGCGTCGCTGGAGTACCCGCAGGTGCGCGCCGGGCTGATCCTGATGATGGACCGCACCTTCGACGAGCGGCAGAACGCGATCATCGTCGAGAAGGCGATCCGCTACGCCTCGCGCGGCATCGTCGGGATCGACATCGCCGGCCCGCGGCCCGGCGGCGAGCGCTACCGATACTCGGTGCTCGCCCCGCTGGTCGAGGAGGCGCGCGCGGCCGGCCTCGGCGTGACGATCCACGTCGGCGAGGAGGGCGGCGAGTACGGCATCGAGGAGATCGGCGAGGTCGTCGAGACGCTGCGGCCGGACCGCATCGGCCACGGGATCCTCGCCGCGCGCCAGCCGGAACTGATGGCGGAGCTCCGCGACCGCGGGATCGTCCTCGAGATCTGCCCGACCTCCAATCTGCTGACGAAGGCGCTGCCCGACGAGGCCGCTGTGCGCCAGACGTTCCGCGCGTTCGTCGAGAACGGCGTCCGTTTCACGATCGCGACTGACGGCCCGGAGATGATGCGGACGCACCTGCGCGACGAGCTGGAGCTACTCCGCCGGATCGGCGCGCTGGACGAGGACGAGCTCCGCGAGGCCAATTCGCGCGGGCACGAGGCCAGCTTCGTGCGCGGCTCGGCCGTCGCGGCGTAATCGATCGAAATACACCCTTTGGTCAATGGTCGGGACGCCCCGCCGCGAGTAGCGTGCGGCCCATGTACACAACTCTCATGGTCGCGCCGCCGGGGATCACTCAACGGCAGCGCGAGGTCGTCGCCCTCATCGCCGCCGGCTGCTCCAACGAGGAGGTCGCTCAGCGCCTCGAGATCTCCCCGCGGACGGCCAAGGCGCACTCCGACGCTCTTCGGCAGAAGCTCGGAGTGCCACGGCGCAGGCAGATCCCCGCTGCGTTCCGTCGGTTGACTGGCGAGGACCCGCTGGAGATCCCCCTGGGCAGTTCCAGCGGGGATCGTTGATCGAGCTCCCCGCGTCTGCCGCCTGGGCTGCAGACGCGGGGGCTTCGACTTCTCGCCGCAACGGAGTACAGTCCGCCAGAGGGGACGCGTCCCCTGGGTGGGCTATGGCAGGTATCGAAACGGCTGTAGAGGCTGCTCGCCGCTACATCATCAAGCGGCCTCGCCTGACGCGGCTTCTCGACAAGGCCAACGCACGCGTGCTGATGCTGATCGGCCCTGCCGGCTTCGGGAAGACAACGCTGGCCCGAGAGTGGGCCGGCGAACGGACGCACGTCTGGTACCAGGGCACGACGGCGACGGCTGACGTCGCAGCGCTGGCTGCCGGCCTCTCGGAGGCTGTCTCGGAGCTGATCCCCGAAGCCGGTAACCGAATGCTCCACCGCATGCGTGCGACCGGCACGCCCGAGGAAGACGTCGACGTGCTTGCCGAGCTTCTCGCGGAGGATTTGGCCGAGTGGCAGGAAGACGCCTGGCTCGTATTCGACGACTACCAGTTCGCGATGGAGGCGAGAGCACCCGAGCGCTTCATGGAGGTGCTGCTTCGCGATGCACCGCTGCGCTTGCTCCTGACGAGCCGCAAGCGTCCGTCGTGGGCGTCGGCGCGGCGGCTGCTGTACGGCGAGATCTACGAGCTGGGTCGCAACGAGCTCGCGATGGATCAGGACGAGGCCGCGAGCGTGTTGTCGCACCGCAAAGACTCACCCGCGGCCGGCTTGGTGGCGCTCGCGGAGGGCTGGCCGGCAGTGATCGGGCTTGCTGCGCTTACGGACGAGCATCGAGCTTCCTGAGGGCTCATTGCCGGAGGCGCTCTACGAGTACTTCGCAGAGGAGCTGTACCAGGCTGCTTCGTCTGAGACCCAAGAGGCGCTATCGAAGTTAGCCCTCGCACCCTCCCTGGCGCATGGAGTGCCTGAGTTGCTTCTTGGTGATCGCGCCGAAGTGATTCTCTCCGAGGCCCTGCGAATCGGCTTTCTCACTTCCGCCCAACCTGGCTTTCTTGATTTTCATCCCCTACTCAGAACGTTCCTCGGATTCGCGCGGCACTGATCCAGCTGTCAAGACAGCTTTGGCGACACAAGTCGCTCGCCATTTGGCTCAGCGCGAGCAATGGGACGAGGCTTTTCTTCTTGTCGACCGCTTCTTTTCGGAGCGGATCTTCGAAGAGTTGCTCGAAGGAGCGCTGCAAGACCTATTGCGAGAGGCGCGCTTCCCCACGCTAACTCTGTGGCTCAAGCTCGCCCGCGCCCAAAGAGCTGACGCGGCCATCGTCGACTTCGCTGAAGCGGAGGTCGCGTTCCGACAAGCGATGTGGACGAGGGCGGAGCACTTTGCCGCCCGCGCCGCTCGCCGACTTCCTCAATCGCACCGTCTAATTTCGCATGCCTTCTACACCGCCGGGTCCAGCGCGCACATGGATTACCGGAACCAAGACGGACTAATTCACTTCGGCAACGCGCGGGAGGCCGCTTTCGATCAAGCGAGCCTCCGCGATGCGATCTGGGGTCAGATCATGTGCTCCGTAGACCTAGGTCGAGACGACGTGCCGGGTCTTCTTGCCGAACTCACGACGCATGACGACGGCAGCGCGATGAGTCACCTTCGCGCGACCTCCGCCGACGTCTTGATCGGCATCCGCACGGGGCAGACACAAGGCCTACTTGCACGAGTCGAGACCGCACAGCACCTCGTTGCTCGAGTTCAAGACCCACTTGCGGTTTCATCGTTCCAGATCTCACACGCCTTTCTCTTGGCCACCGCAGGCCGGTACGAAGAAGCTCTGCGCGTTGCAGGCGAGGCCGAGTCGTACGCGAAGGCTGAGCGCCTCATCTTCGTCCTCCCCCACGCGAAGAGGATGAAGGTCATGGCGAATCTGGGTCTTAGACGCTTTTCTCGAGCTGGTCGCCTCATCGACTCACTCGAACGAGACGCACGGCGCGCTGAGAACGACTTCCTAAAGGTGGAAGCTCGACTACTCCGGGCCCGTCTGTTGCTTTCCCAGAACCTCTTCGACCGAGCTGTCGATGCCTTGAGCGCCTCACCGGAGCGTTTTCCATTTGAAGGGGAGCGCGCCGAGTACCTAGCGACTCTCGGACTCTCACTTGCCTGCATAGGCGAGCCAAGGAGGGCGCTCGCCCACGCCGAGGAAGCAGAGAATGTGACACGCACGATAGAAGCCGCGGTCCTTGTGCCGTGCACGCGCGCGATCGTGAGCTCGCTCGGCGATGACGAGGATGCAGCGGAGCTGAGCGTGTCGGCATTCCAGACGGCGCTTGAGCTCAAGAACGTCGACTCCTTCGTCCTTGCCTACCGAGCCTGCCCGCAGCTTCTCAGCCATGTTGCCGGCAACTCAGCAGCTTCGGATGAAGAGCTCCGTCGAGTGCTTGAGAGTGCAAATGACCAAGGCCTGGCCAGCAGGCATGGCCTTTCCACCGCCAATGCCGGACGTGATGTCCTGTCACCCCGCGAACGCGAGGTGCTGACGATGCTGGCTCAGGGGTTGACCAATCGCGAGATCGCTAGTGCGCTGTACATCAGCGAGGCGACGGCGAAGGTTCACGTCAGGCACATCTTGGGCAAGCTGGGCGTCCGCACTCGCACGGAAGCGGCAGTCAGAGCTGCCAGCACCGAAGGTCACCAACCGCTTAGGCTGCTTGCTCGCGGGGCGCAACTGAATAGTGATCCTGCGCCGCGAGTGTGAAGTCTTTCACCGGTCCCAGTGCGGTAATCCTCCGAAGCTCCGGCGAGAATGGCTTCGAACGCGGCCACAACGGTCGTGTCGAATTGCCCTTCAACGGCTTGCGCAAGCCGCATTCGCGCCACGCGGCTGGGCATGGCGTCGCGATATGGTCGGTCAGACGTCATCGCGTTGTAGGCATCCGCGACAGCGATGATTCGCGAAATAAGCGGAATCTCATCCTCTGTGATGCCGTCCGGGATAGCCCATGCCGTCCACTCGTTCGTGATGGTGCCGGACGATTGTCGCGATCTCGGCGTAATCCTCTACTTTCGCGAGAATACGTTCCCCGATCGCGGAGTGCTCCTGCATTTGCCGTCGCTCTTCCAACGTCAAAGCTCCGGGCTTCTCAAGGAGCCCCGGCGCTAGCCCGATCTTCCCGATGTCATGCACCAGCCCGCAGAGATGGGCGAGCTGCTGATCGGCTTCGGATAATCCCATCCGCTCCGCAATATCACGCGCATAGATCGCCACGGCAGCCGAGTGTCCGGCTGTATACCGATCCCTGGCGTCCAGCGTGGCAACGAGGGCGGTTGCAAACGAAAGGTTCGCACGCTCGAGGCGCTGATTGACAGCGCCCAGGTCATCGGCAAGCTGACTCTTGTCCTGGTAAAGCGCAAAGAACTTGTGGAAAGCCAAGGCCGGCACCAGGAACAGCGGCAACGTAAGCGGCGAGACCTTCTCGTACGCAATCGCAAGTAGACCGACGAGCGGCGCATAGAGCGGTACGGACGCGAGCGTAACCGGCAAGAGGAGTTCGCGAATGAGCGGCTGCGCATCGATGTCCGCGCAGCGAGTAGGTGACCGACACAAAGGCTAGATCCACTAGCTCGACGACCACGCCACCGGCGAGAGCCGCCGCCGCTACAGATCCAATGTCGCTGCCTGCGAGGGACGCCGCAGCCGCGGCAGCACAGGCCCGTCAGAGCACCATTGAGTCGCGCGACTCAACGAGTAGGTCGCCCACTTCAAGTACGGGCGGGCGAAACGCGCCCAGCATCGATGCCGCACCGACAACCATTGCGGCCAACGGCCCCAGTAGCACCGCGGCGAAGAAGCACAAGAAGGTTCGAGATCGAGCTCTCAACGGCGGCGCCTCGGACAAGCTGGACACTCGCACGCTCGGCAACCGCCCCAGCCATTGCCAAGAATGCCAGCGTCCAAAAGGATCCCGAGCCCCAGCCGCTGCCGCCAAGAGCCGCCGCAGCGCCGGCTACTCCAACGGCAAGGGCGGCGATGTACGACAACAGGCGCAAAGGCAAGTCGCCATCAGGACCTGTGAGTTCTCGGGTTTGGCGTCAATGCTTGCATTCGTCACTCGAACGAGGTATAAGCCGTATTGCCGTTAGTCCCTCGAGAGAGAGGAGTTCTCTCATGCGTAAGCTGTGTTGCGCGTGTTGCGCCTCCCGTTGCCGGGCGGCCACAACGCTTGGTAAGGCTTTTCTCGTAGCTTCTGTTTCGCACAGCCGCAGGTCGTCCCCCTGTTGAGGGATATCCACAGGCTGTGAGGAGAGGCAACACCTAGGCCTAGGTCAGAAGCCCACGCCTCGAGCCGATGGCGAGGGCGTGGGCTCTTGACCACTTCCGCTGGCTCGCCTGCAAGTTCTCGGCGGGAGAGACTTTAGGCCAGGAGACCGCGGCGGAAGCCGACTGCGACGGCGTGGGCTCTCGACCGCGCCTGGAGCTTCGCCAGCAGGTGCCGGACATGACTCTTGACCGTCTCCTCGGAGAGGAAGAGCATCTTGCCGATCTCGCGGTTGACGAGGCCCTCCGAGATCAGCTGAAGGACTTCGATCTCCCGGGCCGTCGGCTCATGCTCCAGCTCCTTGAGCGGCGGCTGGAAAGGGATGACCTCAGTGCTGCCATTCGACCTCCGGGCCGCTGCCTGATCGAAGCGGCGGGAGTGGTCGACGTAGCGAGACAGAATCGCTTTGCGCTCGGCAGCATCCATACAGAACGGCTATCGGCGCTCATGTACAGGCCCTTTAGCCCGGACTTTCCCCCCATTCGAGGGGAGAGCCCTACGAATCGCGGGCAAACGCGCGCACTTCGCGCAGCGGACGCTCACGGAGGGCGACCACACCGGCGTCGCCGGAGTTGCCGTCCACAGTTCGCACACGGCCATCTGCAGGCGCCTGGACGAGCCGCGCGACGTGGTCGGCGGGATCGCCGGCCGACAAATTCCAGTCAAAAAGCACGAGATCGCCGCGGAACGCGTCCTTCGCCGCGACGAGCGAAAGCCCGTACTTGCTCGCTCTCGCCTCGGCGAGGAGATCAGGCGCGTACAGGGGGTTGAACGCCTTCCGCCGCAGCCCGAATGCAGCCGTCCGGCCGCCGGCGACGAGCGCCGCCAGCAAGACGCAGAACGCGCACCAGGGATAGCCCATCTGGCTGTATTCGGGCTGGACGTCCAGCCGCTCGGCCAGGGAGACGAGCTCCGGCACCCGGTTCGAGCCGACGGGCTCCTCGCCGACGCGCGCGATCGCCCAGTGCTCCATCAGCCGCACGGCACGGAGCAGCACGTCGCCGAGCAACAGGCGCCGCTCGAGCGGGTCGAGCTCCCGCGAGGCCGGCACGACGCCCCGCGCACGCTTCCAGTCCGCCACCGCCCGCGCCGTCTCGGGGCCGTAGTCGCCGTCGTCGTCCACGCCGAGCAGGCGTTGCACCTCGGCCACGTCCGGGCCGTGCATGTGCGGCGCCGCAAGCCGCAAGGTTCGCGGCTGCTGTAGGTCCATCTGACGGCGGTAACGATCATCGCGCCGTCGGGGGCGTTACGTCAAGCCCACCCCATGTCCGTGTAGCCGCTCGTCGTCGGCGCCGAGACGATCAGCAGCTGGACCGGCGCCTCGTTGTCGTTGCGGACGGTGCGAAGGAGCGGAGGCGCGACGCGGCAGAAGGTGCCCTTCGGAGCGGGATGCTCCTCGCCGTCGATCACGACCACGGCGTCGCCGTCCATGATGATGAAGACCTCTTCCTGGTCGCGCTCGACCTCGTTGTGTTCCGGAATCGAGTAACCCTGCTCGATCTCGACGATGTTCAGGCCGAACGACCCGACGTCGAGGCCGCGGCGGACGAGCGACCAGCGGCCGTTCTTCTCGAACTCGTCCAGCCGTTTGATCGAGTAGCCGTCCGCCACACGCGCACCATAAACCAGAGGCGGGCCCGATGTCGGGCCCGCCTCGGTCGTGTGGCTAGGCCAGGCCGTTCGCCTTCAGGAACGCTGCGGCAACGGCTGCCGGCTTCTTCTTGTCGACGTCGACCGCCTTGTTCATGGCGATCATCGCCGCGTTCGTCAGCTTCGCGCTGACCGCGTTGACGGTGTCCGTGAACTTCGCGCCGTAGGCGGAGATCACGGCCTTCTTGACCACCGGCGCCACGTTCTGGAACCCGAAGATGTGCTTCGTGTCCGCGAGCGCGACGTACTTGCCGGTCGCGAACGCGGGCTCGGTCGTGAAGATGTCACCGCCGGTCACCTTGCCCGAGTCGATCAGCTTCGTCACGGGGATCGTCCCGAGCTGGACGAACTTGATCTTCGTCAGCCCGTAGATCTGCTTGAAGCCGAGCAGGCAGGTGATCCGCTTGTCGCACTCGGGATAGCCCCCGTACGACAGGTTCGGCACCTTCTTCAGGTCGCCGATCGACTTCAGCCCGTACTTCGCCGCCGTCTTCTTCAGCACGGCGAACGAGTCGCTGTCGTAGAACGGCGTCTGCTTGAGCAGCGTGGAGCCGTGCTTCTCCTCGTAGGCCTTCGCCGCGGCGTAGTTCTGCGCCAGGGACTTCGGCGAACTCGCGTGCCCGAGGACGAGCGCGACCACGCCCGTGTACTCCGGGTAGAAGTTGATCTTTCCGCTCTTCTGCGCGGTGTCGATCAGCTCCGAGCTGCCGATGTTCTCCTTGTAGGCGACCTTGAAGCCCTTCGCCTCGAGAGCCTGCTTGTAGAGCTGGCCGAGGACGTACTGCTCGGTGAAGTTCTTCGTGCCGATCGTGATCGTCGGCGCGGTGGTCTTCGCGTTCGCTGTCCCGCCTAAGACAATCGGGATGGCCAACGCCACTGCGAAGGCGGCCTTGACGGCCCGCCGAGCGTGCTTGCGAACCACGTTCGCTCCTTTCTCTGAAGGGATAGGACGGCCGGAGACTACTCGGTCAGTCCTGCGAAACGAAGGAACGTGTCAGAAGCTTCCGCGCAATTGCGAGACAACCTGCCGCCGCGAACGCGAGGAAGGAGACGCACAGGCTTGCGGCGACGACGCCGGCGAGCCGGTAGGTGGCCTGGTTGACGATGATGTCGCCGAGGCCGCCGCCGCCCGCGATCGCCGCGATCGTCGCGGTTGCGATCACGAACACCGCGGCGATCCGGACGCCCGCGAAGAGGAGCGGCAGCGCGAGCGGCAGCTCGACCCGCAGCAGCACGTCGCGATCGCGCATCCCCATCCCCCTCGCCGCCTCGACGATGCTCGGGTCGATCTCGTCGACCGCGAAGTAGGCGTTCGTCAGGATCGGCGGCACGGCCAGGACGATCAGAGCGGCGGCGTTGTTCCAGAAGCCGATTCCGAAGATCAGCAATCCGAACGCGATCAGGACGAGGCTCGGGAGCGCGCGGCCGAGGTTGGCGACGCGTGATCGCGATGAACGACCCCTTGTGGAGGTGACCGAGGACGACCCCGAGCGGAAGCGCGATCGCGACCGCAATCGCGAGCGCCGCGACCGAGAGCCCGAGCTGCTGGAGCGACTTGTCCCAGAGCAGGCCCGGGTTGTCGCCGATGAAGCGGATCGCGTCCGGGAAGGTCGACCACTCGAAGGTGTCGGCGAGGATCACGCGCGCCTCCAGCGGGTGACCGCGCGCTGCGCGGCCACCAGGAGCGCGTCGGCGCCGAGCGCGAACAAGACCGTGAGCGCACCCGCGGCGATGATCTCCGTCTTGAACTCGTCCTGCTTGATCCCGGTGAAGATCGGATAGCCGAGCCCCTGCGGGAGGACGAATGCGGCGACAGTGGCGATCGAGATCGTCGAGACGGTCGCGATGCGAAGGCCGGCGATAATCGCGGGCGCCGCCAGCGGGAGGTCGACCCGGACGAGCGTCTGGAGCGGCGTGAGCCCCATTCCGCGGGCCGCTTCACGGACGTCGGGCGGCACTCCGCGGAGGCCCTCCAGGATGTTGCGGTAGAGGATCAGCAGCGTGTAGCTGACGAGCGCGACCTCGACCGTCGTCACCGTCAGCCCCGTCAGCGGCACGAGCAGCTGGAAGAGCGCGAGGCTCGGGATCGTGTAGAGGAAGTCGGAGAAGAGGCCGATCGGCTGGTCGAGCCGCCGGTAGCGGTACGCGACGAGGGCCGAGACGAAGGCGATGACGAAGCCGACCGCGACCGCGATCAAGGTCAGCTTCAGGTGCTCGAGGAGAGCGGGTTGGAGCGTGTCACCCCAGTGGTCGTGTACCCAGCCCCAGCAGAAGAGATGGTTCTCCGTCTCGCACTTCGACCCCGTGCCGAAGTCCGGGATCACCGGGCCGCCGCCGGACTGCGCAAGGAGCCAGAGCCCGTTCACCGCCCCGACCTCCCCGGGCACCCCGCACCCACCACGCCTCCCTCTGGGGCACCCCGGCCCACCACCCACTGCGAGCGTAGCGAGGAACCTGTGACGGGCGGGCAATGCAACTGAGCCGAAAGCGTGAAGACCCATCCTGCTCACAGCTCCGAGAGCACGCGCCCGATCCGGTGCACCGACAGCAGCCCGATCGGCTGCCCGTCCTCGTCGACGACGACGAGCGGATCGGCCCCCTCGGACATCATCAGCGAGAGCGCGTCACGCAGAGTCGTCGACCCGGGCGTGTGCGGTGCGTCCGGCGGAGCGCTCCCGTCGACGGGCTCGAGCTCGATCTCGTCGAGCCGCCGCAGCGCCAGCCGCTTGAGCCCTCGATCCGCCCCGACGAACCGCGCGACGAAATCGTCGGCCGGGTGCGCGAGCAGCCGATCGGGCGTGTCGTACTGCGCCAGCACTCCGCCCTCGCGCATGATCGCGATCCGGTCGCCGAGCTTGATCGCCTCGTCGATGTCGTGCGTGACGAAGATGACGGTCTTGCGCACCTCGTCGTGCAGCCGCAGGAACTCGAGCTGCAGGCGGTCGCGCGTGATCGGGTCCAGCGCGCCGAACGGCTCGTCCATCAGCATCAGCGGTGGGTCGGCGGCGAGCGCCCGCGCCAGCCCGACCCGCTGGCGCTGCCCGCCCGAGAGCTGGGCCGGGTAGCGCTTCGCGTACTCGGCCTCGAGGCCCACGAGCTCGAGCAGCTCGGCCACCCGCGTGCGCTGGCGGTCGCGCGACCAGCCGAGGAGCCGCGGGACGGTCGCGATGTTGTCGGCGATCGTCATGTGCGGGAAGAGGCCGACGTGCTGGATCACGTAGCCGATCCTGCGGCGCAGCTGGGTGACGTCCTGGTCGCGGATGCTCGTTCCGTCGATCCGGATGTCGCCCTCGTCGTACTCGATCAGCCGGTTGACCATCTTCATCGCGGTCGTCTTGCCGGCGCCCGAGGGGCCGACGAGGATGCAGATGTCGCCGGCGGGGATCGTCAGCGAGAGATCTTCGACGGCGGCCTCCTCGCGCCCCGGATAGCGCTTCGTGACGTGGTCGAAGACGATCTCGGCGGCGCCGGTCGGAGCCATGCGCGAGAGCCTAGTTCGCCCAGCCTTCCGCGTCGCTTCGACGTCTTATCGAACATGCGCCCGCTCCTCGTGCTCACGGCGATCGCCCTCACGCTCGCCGGCGGCGCCGCCCCGGCCACGACCCCGATCGTCGTCGCCGTCGTCGACTCCGGGGTCGATCCGTCCGTCCCCGGGCTGATCGCCGGCCGCAACGTCTTCGACAACTCAGTCGACACGCACGACGACCAGGGCCACGGGACCGGCGTCGCGCGCGTGGTCGCGGCGGGCTGCGACGGCTGCCGGATCATGCCGGTGAAGATCGATGCGAACGGCACCTCGACGCAGGGGACGATCGCCGCGGGCATCCGCTGGGCCTCGGAGCACGGCGCGCGCGTGATCAACCTCAGCTGGGGCCTCGCGCTCGGCGCGCAGTCGACTCGCGAGGTCGAGCGGGCGATCGCGAATGCGACCCTGCGCGGCGCGCTCGTCACGACGGGCGCGATGAACGACGGCACGCGCAATCCGCGCATCAACCCGTGGGCGAGCGACAGTCCCGACGCCGTCCGCGTCACGGCCGTCGACGACCAGGGCCGCCTCCTCCCCGCTTCGAATCACGGCGTCTGGGTCGACGTCGGCGCGCCCGGCACGGCGAGCTCCAACGCCGCCCCGCGGGCAGCGGCGGCCGCGGCAGAAGTGCTCGCCGCCCATCCCCAGTTGACCCCGCTCCAGGTTCGCGCGGCGCTGCGGCGCGGCTGCCGTGCGGCGCCGCAGCTCGACGTCGGCTGGCACTGCGTCCTCGATCCGGAAGGAGCGGTGAAGGCCGCTAACGCGAACGTCGCCACCTACCGCCTCTTCGTCGGCAAGGCCGGCAAGGGCGCCGGCACCGTGACCGGAGGGGCGATCGAGTGCGGCCTGTTCTGCGCCGACCGGCTGGACGCAGGCACGCTCGTGACCCTCAGGGCCGCGCCTCTGCGGGGAAGCCGCTTCCTCCGCTGGCTCGGCGACTGCCGCGGGACTCGGCCGGTCTGCGCGCTGCGCATCGCAGGGCCGACGAAGACGATCGCCGTCTTCGCCCCGTAAGCTCCTCCCGATGCCGGGTGTGGTCATTCTGGGCGGAGGCTCGACTGGTGAGCACTTCTGCGCCGCGCTGAGGCGGCTCGACCAGGACGTGCCGATCACCCTGGTCGAGTCGACGGCTCGTCGGCGGCGAGTGCAGCTACTTCGCCTGCATGCCGTCGAAGACCCTGCTCCGCGCGCCCGAGCTGCGCGAGGCAACGAGGCGAGCACCCGGAGTCGAGGCGGGACCGCTCGACCTCGAGGCGATCTTCGGCTGGCGGGACTGGGTCACCTCGAACTGGGTGGACGACGGACAGGTCGAGTGGCTCGAGGGCCAACGCGTCGACCTCGTGCGCGGCCAGGCGCGCGTCGTGCGCCCCGGAGTCGTCGAGGTGGACGGAGCAGGAGCTCGAGTACGACACGCTCGTCGTCGCGACCGGCTCCTCCCCGGTCTCGCCGCCGGTCGAGGGGCTGGAGGAGATCGACGCCTGGCAGACCAACGACGCGACGTCCTCTCATGAGGTGCCGGCGAGCCTGATCGTCCTCGGCGGCGGGGTGGCGGGGTGCGAGCTGGCGCAGCTCTACCGGCGCCTCGGGGCCGACGTGACAGTCGTGCAGCGCGGGCCGCGGTTGATCCCGCGCCTGGACGCCGAGGCCGCGGAGACCTTGCAGGCGGCGTTCGAGGAGGAGGGCATCCGGCTTCGGCTCGGGACCACGACGAGCAGGGTCAGGGTGAAGGCCGACCCTGGCGTAGTCGTCGAGCTCGAGGGGGAAACGCTCGAGGCCGAGCGGCTGCTCGTCTCCACCGGCCGGAAGCCGAACGGCGAAGGGCTCGGGCTCGAGGCGCTCGGGGTCGTGGTCGAGCGCGGTGCCGTCGAGGTCGACGAGCACCTGCGGGCGGCCGAGAACATCTACGCGATCGGGGACGTCACCGGCACGGCCCTCTTCACCCACGTCGGCAAGTACCAGGCCCGGGTCGCCGCCGACAACATCGCGGGCCAGACCCGCGCAGCCGACTACCGGGCGATCCCCGCCGTCGCGTTCACCGACCCGCAGATCGCCGCCGTCGGGCGAACAGAGGGAGACGATCTCGTCGTCGCCCGCACCAACGTCGAGAACACCTCGCGCTCCTCGACCTACGAACGGCCGAAGCGGCACGGCTTCCTCAAGCTCGCCGCCGACCCGCGGCGGAACGTACTCGTCGGCGCGGTCGCTGTCGGGCCCGAGGCGGGCGAGTGGTGCCAGCAGCTGACGTTGGCGATCCGCGCGGAGGTCCCGATCGCCACACTGCTGGACGTGATCCAGCCCTTCCCCACGTTCTCCGAGGCCGTGCTCTGGGCACTGCAGGAGCTGAAGCTGTGAAGATCGAGCGCATCCTCGTCGGCACCGACCGCTCCGAGACCGCCACGCGCGCGGTCAAGTGGGCACTGGACATGGCGCGCCGCTACGAGGCGGAGCTGATCGTCCTCCAGGCGGGCGGCGAGACGGCCGAGCTCGAGCGCTACGTCCAGGACCAGGCGCCGGGAGCGCGTTGGCGCGTCGACACCGAGGACGACCCCGCCGCGTCGATCATCGCCGCCGCGGAGGCCGAGGACGTGGACGTGATCGTCGTCGGGAACGTCGGGATGAGTGGGCGGCGCGAATTCCTGCTCGGCAACATCCCCAACCGCGTGTCCCACAACGCACGCTGCACCGTCATCATCGTCGATACTTCGGAACCCGAAGGGTTTCGCCTACCGTGGAAGAAACGGTGACCGAGCTCGCCGGTGGGCATCTCACTGCCCGGACGGCGCGCATTGCGGCCGTCGTCGCGAAGCACGGATTGCGCGACCGGCTCGAGGGCGGCCGCAGCCGAGCCGCACGGCTGCGCGCCGCCCTCGAGGAGCTCGGCCCGACGTTCGCAAAACTCGGGCAGATCCTCTCGACTCGGCCCGACCTCGTCCCCCCCGAGGTCGTCGCCGAGCTCGCGAGCCTGCAGGACAGCGTCCCGCCGCTGACCGAGGCGGAGGTCGTCCAGGTGATGGAGCAGGAGCTGGGCGTGCCGTGGGAGGACGTCTTCGAGCACATCGAGCCCGAGCCGCTCGCCGCCGGGACGATCGGCCAGGTGCACCGCGCGCGCCTCGACGGCGGCCAGCGGGTCGTGATCAAGGTGCAGCGGCCGGGCGCGGCGGAGGAGATCGAGCGCGACCTCGGCCTGCTCGCACTGTTCGCCGAGAAGGCGGAAGGGCGCGAGGCGCTCGCCGGCCTGGTCGACATCCAGGCGGTCGTCGAGCACCTGTCCTCGTCGCTTCGCCGCGAGCTCGACTTCCGCGAGGAGGCGGCGAACATCGAGCGAATGCGCGAGATCCTCATCCCCTACTCGCGGCTCTCCGTGCCGTGGGTGCACACGCGGCTGTCGACCGGACGGCTGCTCGTGATGGACGAGGTGGTCGGCGTGCCGCTCCGCGAGGCGCCGCCCGGCGACGCCAGGCGCGAGGCCGCGCAACAGCTGCTCGAGGCCTTCTACCGGCAGGTGCTGCGCGAGGGCTTCTTCCACGCCGATCCCCACCCCGGCAACCTCCTGTGGGCAGACGACCAGATCAATCTGCTCGACCTCGGGATGACCGGGTCGCTCGAGGAGGATGCGCGCGAGCTGCTCCTGCTGCTCCTGCTCGCCTTCTGGCGCGGAGACTCGGACTTCCTCGCCGACGTGCTGCTGATGCTCGGCGAGGCGCGCGGGGCCGTCGACATGGAGGCGCTGCGCGCCGACCTGGAGGCGTGGATCGAGCACTTCCGCGTCAGCTCGTTCTCCGAGATCGACCTCGGTCCGATGCTCGACGAGATGATCGAGATCGCGAGCCGGCACGGCGTGCGGCTGCCGGCGGCGCTCGCGATGACCGGTAAGGCCTTCGGCCAGATGCAGCTGGCGGTCGCGGAGCTCGACCCGGACCTCGACCCGTTCGGGGCCGTCGGGCCGTTCATGTTCAAGCGCCTGCGCGACAGCCTGCGCGGCTCGCTCGACCCACAGCGCGCGGTCTACGAGGGGCAGAAGCTGAAGCTGCGCGCCTCCCGCCTGCTCGAGGGGATCGAGCGCGTCACCGGTGCGCGGCCGGGCGAGGGCCTCCAGATCGAGTTGCGCGGGAGCAAGACGCTCGAGGACGCGATCCGCCGTGCCGGGCGCCGGATCGCGCTCGCCTTTGCGGGCGGGGCGGCGCTGCTCGCGGCCGTGCTTGCCGCGGCGGCGGACTCGATCGACACGTGGGTGCCGGTCACGCTCGGCGTCGTCGCCGGCCTGGCCGGACTTGCGTTGGCCGCCGACCTCGTGAAGCGGCGCTAGAGCTACCTAGCGCTGCCGCGCCCGCAACCGGCGGTCGAGCACGACCGCGACCAGCGTCATCAGCGCGCCGAGGACGGCGCGCTCGATCGGGCGGAAGACGGCGCGGAGCGGGTGCACGGGTCGCACTTGTATCACCCTCCGGGCAGGAGTAGAGTCGCCGCGAGTTCGGAGAAGCCTCTCCCAGCTTGCGCTGCGCGGCCCCGGGGCCGCGCAGTGCTTTTATGCAGGCATGCGATTCGTGGTCGGCTCGGACGACGAGGGCGAGGCGCTGGACGCTGCCGTCGGCGAGCTGCGCGCGCGCGGGCACGAGGTCGAGCTTCTCGATCGCGACCAGTGGCCGGACGTGGCGCAACAGGTCGCCCGCTCGGTCGCAGCCGGCGAGGCCGACCAGGGCGTCCTCTTCTGCTGGACCGGGACGGGCACCTCGATCGCGGCCAACAAGGTCCCGGGCGTGCGCGCGGCGCTCGCCTGGGATCCGTGGATCGCCGAGGGCGCGCGGCGCTGGAACGACGCCAACGTGCTCGTGATGAGCCTGAAGCGGACGACGCCCGAGACGGCGCGCGAGATCGTCGACGCGTGGCTGTCGGTCGAGGAGCCGGACGAGGACGAGCGGGAGAACATCGCGAAGCTGGAGGCGCCGTGATCGTCGCGACCGACTGGGTGACGATCTCCGCGCTCGCGACCGCGCTCGGGACGCTCGTGCTCGCCGGCGCGACCTACCTGGCGGTGCGGTCGGCGAACCGCGCCGCGCGCGTCGCCGAGCGCACGCTGCTCGCCGGGCTCCGGCCGCTGATCGTCACGTCGCGGCTCGACGATCCGATGCAGAAGATCTTCTTCGCGGACCAGAGGTATCTCCGGGTCGAGGGCGGACGCGCGGCGTTCGAGGTCGACGACGACGCGATCCTGATGGTGATGTCGCTGCGGAACGCCGGCGCGGGGGTCGCGCTCCTGCACGGATGGCGGTTCTATCCGGAGCGGCTGCTGGGAACCGACCAGGAGCGGCCGACACTCGAGTCGTTCACCAGGCTTACCCGCGACATCTACGTCCCCGCGCGCGACCTCGGCTTCTGGCAGGGGACGTTCCGCGACCCTGCCTCGCCCGAGTTCGCCGGAGCGAAAGCGGCGATCGAGGCGAACCAGCCTCTGACGATCGACCTCCTCTACGGCGACCACGAGGGCGGCCAGCGGACGATCACGCGCTTCGGTCTCCTCCCGCACGAGGGCGGCGTCTACCTGGCGTCGGCCGCGCGCTACTGGAACGTCGACCGCGACGACCCGCGCTAGGCTCTGAAGAGTGCGGAGTAGGCGTTCAGCGCCTGCTGGCCGCCGAGGTGCGCGTAGAGCACGTTCGAGTCCTTCGCGATCTCGCCGCGCTGCACCAGGTCGATCATCCCGGCGAGCGACTTCCCCTCGTAGACCGGGTCGGTGATCATCCCCTCGAGGCGCGCGCCCAGGCGGATCGCGTCGAGCGTCTGCTCGTCGGGGATCCCGTAGGTGCCGGCGTGGTAGCGGTCGTCGAGGATCACCTCGTCCGCGGTCGAGCTCACGACCGACCTCGATCAGCTGCGCGGTCGCCTGTGCGATCCGCGTCACCTGCTCCTTCGTCTCGCGCGGCTTGGCCGATCCATCGATCCCGATCACGCGGCGCGGCCGCTCCTGGCCGGCGAAGCCGGCGACCATCCCCGCCTGCGTCGAGCCGGTCACCGAGCAGACGATCACGGTGTCGAAGAAGACGCCGAGCTCCGCCTCCTGCTCGGCCACCTCTTGCGCCCAGCGCGCGTAGCCGAGGCCGCCGAGAGGGTGGTCGGAGGCGCCGGCCGGGATCGGGTAGGGCTTGCCGCCGGCGGCCTCGACGTCTGCCAGCGCCTGCTCCCAGCTCTCTTTGAAGCCGATCCCGAACTCGGCCTGGACGAGGCGCACGTCGGCACCGAGGATGCGGCTGAGAAGGATGTTGCCGACGCGGTCGTAGACCGAATCCGGCCAGTCGACCCAGCTCTCCTGGACGAGCACGCATTTCAGCCCCGCGCGGGCGGCGACGGCGGCGACCTGGCGCGTGTGGTTCGACTGCACGCCGCCGATCGAGACCAGCGTGTCGCAGCCCTGCGCAAGCGCCTCGGCGAGCAGGTACTCGAGCTTCCGGGTCTTGTTGCCGCCGTAGGCGAGGCCGGAGCTGACGTCGTCCCGCTTGGCCCACAGCTGCGCACCGCCGAGGTGCTCGGTCAGCCGCTCGAGCCGGTGGACGGGGGACGGCCCGAACACGAGCGGATAGCGCTGGAAGTCGTCGAGCGCCACGGCGCCACTGTATGCCGCACGGAAAACCGCCGTCGTCTACTCTCCGCCCCGCCTGGGGTCAGGCAGACGGAAAAGGAGGCTCGATTTGAAGCTGCGGTGGATCGTTCCCTGCGCTGCGCTGCTGGTGCTCGCGCTGCTCGCGGCCGGCTGCGGCGGCGGCGGGGACAAGGAGTCAGAAGGCACGAAATCGGCGTGCAAGGCCGCCGCAACGAACGACAAGACCAGCCTGCCGGCCTCGTTCCCGCAGCCGGGCGAGGTGACCTATACCTCGGTTCGCCAGGACGGGCCGACTGAGGTCGTCGAGGGCTACTGGGCCGCCGGCATCGACGAGGCGTACAAGGAGTACAAGGATCAGGTCGAGGCTTCCGGACTGACCATCCTGTTCGACGAGAAGGAAGAGCACGACGCGGAGATCTCGTGGAAGGGCGACGGCCGGACCGGGCAGATCGCGCTGCGCGACGACTGCACCGAGAGCGACACGACCCGCGTCCACATCACCAACCGGCCCGCGTAACCAGGTGAAACAGCAGGGACGGGCCTGGGGCCTGTCCCTGCTCTCATCCTCGAGGAGGAGGCGAAAAGTCGTCCTCCGGGCCGAGGCGGCAAGCCGAGGCCGAGGCTACCTTCAGGGCATGAACCGCCACCGGCTCTGGGTCCTGGCGCGGACCTACTGGTTCGACGCGCTGATCGTCGCCGCGATCGGCCTCGAGATCGCCTGGGTCGTCGTCTCCCGGGGCACGAAGGACGGTCCGAGCGGCCCGCTCTGGTTCGACGTCCTGTTCGCCCTCGGGACCACAGTGCCGCTCTTCGCGCGACGCCGTTTCCCCTTCGGCGCGCCCGCCACGGTGGGCGTCGTCTTCGCTGCGGGCTCCTTCGTCGACGACCGGGTCACCCCGAGCGGACTCGTTCCCGTCCTGACGGCCTTCGCGGTGTTCGTGCTCTTCGGCCTCATCCGCAACCGCACGCAGGCGATCGCCGGCCTCGCACTGGGGATCGGAGTGACGGCGATCATCTCGCACAACGATCCGAAGGGCAGCGTCGGGAACTTCACCTTCACCTCGATCGCCTTCACGATCGCCTGGGCGATCGGCTTCGCGCTCGGGCGCAAGTTCAACGAGGCGGAGGAGGCGAAGGAGCGGCTCGCCCGCGCCGAGCGGGAGCGGGTGGAGCAGGCGCGGCTCGCCGTCGCGGACGAGCGCACGCGAATCGCCCGCGAGCTGCACGACGTGGTCGGTCACAGCGTCAGCGTCATGACCGTCCAGGCCTCGGCGGCACGCCGCCTGCTCCGGCCCCATCAGGTGAAGGAGCGCGAGGCGCTCCTCGTCGTCGAGCAGACCGGCCGCGAGGCACTCGCCGAGATGCGCAAGATGGTCGGCGTCCTTCGCCGCCCCGAGGAAGCGCCGGCGCTCGCGCCGCAGCCGAGCCTCGAGCACCTCGACAGGCTGATCGAGCACACACGGGAGACCGGACTTCCGGTCGAGCTGCGCGTCGAGGGGACGCCGGAGCCGCTGCCGGCCGGCATCGACCTGACGGCCTACCGTCTCGTCCAGGAGGGCCTGACGAACGCGGTCAAGCACGCGCGCGCGCAGCACGCCGAGGTGCTCGTCCGCTACGGCGAAGGCCACGTCGAGCTGACGGTGACGGACGACGGCACCGGCGACGGGGGCGGAGACAGCGGAGGTCACGGGCTCGTCGGGATGCGCGAGCGCGTGTCCGTCTACGGCGGCGAGCTCGAGGCGGGCCCGCTCTCCGAGGGCGGCTACCGGCTACGCGCGAGGCTTCCGGTCTCGTGAACCGGGTCAAGTCGATCGTCGGCCGCTTCTGGGTCGACGTGCTCATCGTCGGGGCGGCGGCGGGCCTCCTCTCGATCGCCTCCAGGGCGCCCGACCCCAAGGCGCGGCCGGGCCCGTCTGGCTCGACGTCCTGCTCGCGGTCGCATTCGTCGTCCCCCTGTTCTTCCGGCGCCGCTGGCCGATGGCCGCCCCGCTCGTCGCCATCGCCGTGGTGTTCGGCGGTGCTTTCGCCGACGTCGGGTTCTTCGACAACGCGTTCCCCGCCTACCTGATCGCGCTCGGCATCGCCGTCTGGTTCGGGATGCGGCCGAACCGTCGCGAGGCGATCGCCGGGTGGGCGGCACTTCAGATCGTCTCCGTGGTCCTCACGTACCGCGACCCGCAGACCCAATCCGGCCAGCGACTACTTCTGGTCGCTGGTCACCTTCACGATCGCGTGGATCATCGGCTTCGCGCTCGGCGAGAGGCTTCGCGAGACCGACGTGACGCGCCGGCTTGCCGACCAGGCCGAGCTGGAGCGCGAGGAGCAGGCACGCCTCGCCGTCGCCGAGGAGCGCGCCCGGATCGCCCGCGAACTGCACGACGTCGTCGGCCACAGCGTCAGCGTGATGACGGTGCAGGCCGCGGCCGTGCGCCGGCTGCTCGAGCCGGACCAGGACAAGGAACGCGAGGCGCTGGAGGTCGTGGAGCAGACGGGTCGCGAGGCGCTCGCCGAGATGCGGCGGATGGTCGGCGTGCTGCGCCGCCCCGAAGAGGCGCCTGCGCTGGCGCCGCAGCCGAGCCTGGAGCACCTCGAGCAACTCCTCTCCACCACGCGCGAGGCCGGGCTGCCCGTCGAGCTGAAGATCGAGGGCACGCCGGCCGAGCTCCCGCCGGCGCTGGACACGACTGCCTACCGGATCGTCCAGGAGGCTTTGACCAACGCGGTCAAGCACGCGAACGCAGACCGGGCGGAGGTCCTCGTCCGCTACGGGAACGGCACCGTCGAGCTGGTCGTCAGCGACGACGGCCGCGGGAACGGCGACGGCGGAGGCAGCGGGCACGGGCTGGTCGGGATGCGGGAACGGGTATCGGTGTACGGGGGCGAGCTCGAGGCAGGCCCGCAGGCGGGCGGTGGCTTCCGGCTCCGTGCGACACTCCCCGTTACGTGAGCCTGGACGAGAGCGCAACCACCACACTCACCTTCCTCTTCACCGACATCGACGGCTCGACCGCGCTGCTGCGCAAGCTGCGGGACGACTACAGCGCCGTCTTCGAGGATCACCGGCGCCTGCTCAGGGACGCCTGGGAGGCCCACGGCGGGCGGGAGCTCGACAACGAGGGCGACTCGTTCTTCGTCGCGTTTCGCCGCCCCCGGCACGCCGTCGACGCGGCGGTGGCGGCGCAGCGCGCCCTGGCGGGGCACTCGTGGCCGGAGGACGCGGCGGTGCGCGTGCGGATCGGCGTGCACACCGGCGAGGCGACGGCCACAGGCGATCACTACGTCGGACTGGCCGTGCATCGCGCCGCCCGGATCTGCGACGCCGGCCACGGCGGCCAGGTCCTGCTCTCGGAGACGACCCGGTCGCTGCTCGAGGACGACGAGCGCGACCTCGACCTCCACGACCTCGGGCCTCATCAGCTGAAGGACTTCGACCGGCCGGTGCGCATCTACCAGCTGGCGATCGAGGGCCTGCACGGCGACTTCCCGCCGCTGCGCACGCAGACCGGCGAGACCGCGCCGCACCTCGCCGACCGCCAGGAGGAGCACGCCGCACCGCCGTCGGGGGCCGGCGTCCGCGTCCTGATCGTCGACGACCAGGTTCTCGTCCGCACCGGCTTTCGGATGATCCTCGAGGCCGAGCCCGACCTCGAGGTCGTCGGCGAGGCCTCGGATGGGATCGAGGCGGTAACTCAGGCCCGTGCCCTGAAGCCGGACGTCGTCCTGATGGACGTGCGCATGCCGGAGGTGGACGGGATCGAGGCGACGCGGCAGCTGCTCGGCGGCGGCGACACCGAGGCGAAGGTCGTGATGCTGACGACGTTCGACATGGACGAGTACGTCTACGAGGCGCTGCGCGCGGGCGCGAGCGGCTTCCTCCTCAAGGACGTGCCGCCGGAGCAGCTCGTCGCCGGGATCCGCGCGGTCGCGAGCGGCGACGCTCTGCTGGCGCCTTCGGTGACGCGCCGCGTGATCGAGGAGTTCGTCCGGCGGCCGCCGGACTCCGTGCGGGCCCAGCCCGAGAGACTGTCCGAGCTGACCGCACGCGAGCTCGAGGTGCTGAAGCTGATCGCCCGCGGCCTCTCCAACGCGGAGATCGCAAAGGAGCTGTTCGTCAGCGAGACGACCGTGAAGACGCACGTTGCCCACGTCCTGATGAAGCTGAACCTGCGCGACCGCGTCCAGGCCGTCGTGCTCGCGTACGAATCCGGGCTCGTCCAGCCGGGCGACGCCTAGTCATCCTCGAGGAGGAGACGGGCCCGGCGAAGACCGTCCTTGCGGCCGAGCCCAAATCGCCTGTAAAGCCGACGATTTTCGAGCCCCCTGACGCCAGCATGCGGGTTGTCAACTACGTCCCGGAAGGGGGCAAGAAATGATCCGCACAGGCGACACCATCCACAACCAGGTCACCGGCGAGACCATCACGTTCCTCGCCACCTCGGCCGACACGGACGGCGAGGCAGTGGTGATCGAGACGGTCGTGCAGCCCGACGGCTTCGTCGCCGCGGCGCACGTCCACCCCTCCCAGAGCGAGCGCTTCGCGGTCGCCGAGGGAACGCTCGGCCTCGAGGTCGACGGCAAGGAGATGACCCTCGAGGCCGGCGACGTCGCGATCGTCGAGCCCGGCCAGGCGCACAAGTTCTGGAACGAGGGCGACGAGCCGGTCCGGTTCGTCTGCGAGGTGCGGCCGGCGCTCCAGTTCGAGTCGCTGCTCGAGACGATGTTCGAGCTCGCCGCCGACGGCAAGACGAACCGCAAGGGGATGCCGAACCCGCTACGGCTCGCGGTGATCGCGAAGGCGCACTTCGACACGGTTCGCCTTCCCTTCCCGCCCGACTGGATGCAGGCTGCCGGGCTCGCGGTCGGCGCACCGCTCGGGAAGCTCCTCGGGTACGAGGCGACCTACGAGGGCAAGGACGAGCAGGTCCCGGCGGTTCCCGCCGTCGCGTAGCGCAGGACGGAAACACCAGGGACAGGCCCCTCGGGGGCCTGTCCCCTTTTTCGTGCGAGCAGGCTACGCGGTGACGCTGCGCGGGTTCGGCAGCGGCGTCAGCACCGGCTCGAGCTGCTCGCGCAGGTGCTCGTAGTCGGGCGGAAGCGAGAGCCTTTCGCCCAGGTGGTCGGCCGGCTCGTCGACGGCGAAGCCGGGCCCGATCGTCGCGATCTCGAAGAGGACGCCGCTCGGCTCGCGGAAGTAGATGGAGCGGAAGTAGAACCGGTCGATCACCGGCGTCGGCCGCCCGCCGCCCTGGGCGACGCGCTCGCGCCACGCCTCGTGCTCGTCCATCGGCGAGGCCCAGGCGACGTGGTGGATCGTGCCGGCGCCGCTCTCTCCCCGGTCCGCCGTGCGGTCGACGATGTAGAGCGAGCCGCGCTCGTCGCCGCGCGACTCCCAGACGCCGTCGCCTGCCGGCCGGAACCCCATCGTCTCCTCGAAGAAGCGTCGGCTCTGCTCGGGATCGGCGGCATAGACCCGGACCGAGTCGAACCCCTGCAGCGCATGCTCTTTCGGGACCTCCGGGTGGTCTGCGAGGAGCGGCGGGTCGTCGGTCTCGACCACGGCGAGCTCCAGCTCGAGCCCTTCGGGATCGTTGAAGAGCAGACGGCCGTCGCCCCGCTCCGATTCGACTCCGGCAGCACCGAGCCGGTCGG
The DNA here is from genome assembly GCA_963847305.1 of uncultured Actinomycetes bacterium. Lineage (GTDB taxonomy): Bacteria > Actinomycetota > Thermoleophilia > Gaiellales > Gaiellaceae > DATBLE01. Next base: position 117,433 of record CAWJZI010000020.1, read on the forward strand.
CCCAGAAGTCCAGCGTGTCCTCCGAGCCCACGCGCCAGATGACGCGATAGGCCATTCCCGCGCCGGCGCGGCCGCGGCGGGCGCCCGGATACTCGAAGAAGGTCAGGTCGGAGCCGGACGAGCCCTGCTCGTCCGCATAGAACAGGTGGTAGACGGTCGGATCGTCCTGGTTGACGGACTTCTTGACCAGCCGCAGGCCGAGCAGGCCCGCGTAGAACTCGACGTTCCCCGGCGCGTCCGCCGTGATGCAGGTGATGTGGTGGATCCCCTCGAGCCGCACGGCCCGAACGCTACCGGGCTAGCCGCCGGCCAGGACGACGTCGTCGAACTGCGCCCACGTCTCGTCGCCGGGGGCGCCGTCGTCGTGGACGTTCAGCCAGATCGTCACGCTCTGACCCGCCCAGGCGCTCAGGTTGTACGTCTCCTTCGTCCAGCGCCAGCTCGTGGTGGACGAGGGGCAGGTGTTCAGCAGCGTCGAGAGCACCTGCCCGCCCGGGCTCTTGATCTTGATCTGGATCTGGTCGAAGGCGATCGTGTCGCGGCAGTGCGGGAAGTACCAGACCGTGAGGGTCGGGTTGATCCCCGGGACGATCACGGCCTGCGAGAGGGTGCTGTCGCCGTCGAACGGCGTGCTGCCGCCCGCGCCGAGCAGGACAGACTTCGTGCCGGTGTGCGGATTCAAGCTGACGACCGACGGCTGCAAGTCGCCGGCCGGTGACCAGCCGGTCAGGTCACCGGTCTCGAAGCCGCCGTTCGCAACGCCCGCCGGCTGCCGGCCGAGGACGACGTCGTCGACCAGCGCGTACGCCGCCTTATAGCTCTTCGCCGAGTGGATGCTGAACCAGAGCATCACGTCCTGGCCCGCGTAGGCGCTCGTGTCGTAGGCGGCCTTCACCCAGGTACTCGACTTCGTGCAGGCCGAGCTCAGCGTCTGGAGCGGAGCCCCGCCCGAGTCGCGGATCTCCACGACGAACCTGTCGGTCTTGGTGTTCGCGCAACGCGGCTGGTACCAGAAGCTCAGACCGGTGGTGCCCGTCGGCACGGTGACGAGCTGGCTGAGCGTGAAGTCGCCGATTCCGGTCTTCGTGCCGATCTGCGCGGCGTGCGCCGAGGTGACGATCGGAGCCGGCGCTCGCCGCTGGCCGTCCAGGCGGTGAGGTCGTTCTCGAAGTCGCCGTTCACGACCGCGTTGTACTGCTTCACCGTCAGGGTGAACGTGGCCGTCTCGATGTCCTTCGGCCCCGTTCCGCGAACGTTGATCGTGTAGGTACCGGCGGGGGTGTCGTCGCCGACGTCCACGTTCATCGACGTCGATTCGCCGGAGTTGATCGTGGGCGGGGTGAACGAGATCGTGGTGTGGTACGGCGCCCCGGTCGCGTTCAGGTCGATGCTCTGCGCGGCGCCGCTCGTGATCGCCGTGTTCACGGCCGCCGAGTCGGAAGCGCCCTGAACGACGGTCAGGCCGGCCGGGACAAGCGCCAGCGAGAACGAGTCGGCGGTCGCCGCTGCGCAGCCGGGCAGCGTGAAGGAGGCGATCCGCGTCTTCCAGTTGAAGACCCCGGTGCTCGGGATGTATTCGCCCGTGTACCAGAAGGTGCAGTCGTCGGCCGGGTCGATGCTCATGCTCGAGTAGTCGCCCCAGCGGCTGTACGTCGTCTGACCGCCGGCCCCCGTCTTGAAGACGGTCTCGCCCTGGGTCATCGTCCCCGGCGCGTCAGTCGGCCAGGTGGCCCGTGTAGGCGAGGCCCGCGAACGTCGTCGAGCTCGAGATGCTGTAGCCGAGCGCGATGTTGCCGGCCGAATCCATGGCCGCGCTTCCCATCCACCGCGACGACGTGCCGGACGGGGCGTACGTTCCCTGCTGCGCGACCGTGAGGTCGGAGTCCGGGTTCGAATTGTCGGCGTGCAGCTCGTACCAGCGGATGCCGGTGACCGCTCCCCGCCGTGACCGAATGGTTGACCACCAGCGCGCCGTAGCCGTTGATGTTGCGATAGGCGAGCCGGTACATCAGCCGGTCGCCGAGCGAGTCGAGCTTCACGCCGCTCTTCTCCGGGATGCATGTACCGCCGGTGCCGCTGCATGGCAGCGTGAACGGGGACACGGCGACCGGATGCGCGTCGCTCAGCTCGTCGCAGTTGGTTGTGCAGCCCCAGTCGACGTGGAAGCGCCACTCGTTGAGCGTGGGCGCGTCGCTGAGCCCGAGGATGTAGTTCGGCGCGCCGGCGGGCGGCGGCGTGCTGCCGTCCAGGTCGGACGGGAGCAGGCCGCCGTACTGGCTGTCGAGGATGTAGCAGTGCTGCGTCGCCGGGTCGCCGTCCAGCATGGCGGCGCGGTCGTATGCGCACACTTCGGGCCCGAGGAACGCGCTGGTCGAGTCGTCGAAGAGGTTGAAGGTCTCGTAGTAGCGCATCCGGCCAGGACGCCGAGCTTCGGGTAGTCCGGGAAGCTGTCGTACTGGAACGCGTAGCGGTGCCAGGTGCCGGTCGCGTCCGAGGTGGTCGAGACCGCGACGCACTGGTAGTAGGGCGGGCCTGAGCTGACCGCGAACTGGCTGATCACCCAGCGGTCGGCGAGGTGGTCGTAGATCACGGTTGCGTCGCCGTCGTTGTTGAGCTCGCAGTCGCCGCCGAAGCCGGTGAAGAGCGTGTTCGTCGGCACGGGGCCGTACAGCGACGCCCCGCTCTTGGAAAAGACCTGGAAGCTCTCGTTGACGATCTGGACGTACTGGCTGAGGCCGGCCGCGCCGTTCGGGTCGGGCGGCAGCGAGTCCTGGACGGCGACGCCGTCGAAGTTGTTGCCGGTGATCGGCGCTGCACCCGTGGGCGCGCTCGACTGGACGACCTGATCCGGCGAGCTGCTGCTCTGCGGGGTCGGGACCTTGTGCTCCTCGTGCTCGGTGCGCGCCTTGTACGGCTTCGGCTTCAGCGTCCGCAGCGGCGGCGACGTGTCGTGCTTGACGTTCTTGGGCGGGTTTCCGGCGGGGCGAGGCTTGCCGGAAGGGTTGCGGTCGCCGGAGCCGCCGGCCGCGCCGAGGCCTGCCGCGACGAGTGCCGCAACGCCTAGAACGCCGAGCGCAGCCAGTATGCGAGGGCGATTGACGATGAGATCTTCCTCCTACTAGTTCCCGGGCAAGAACATTGGTAGCACTTCGGCAGGCGCATCGCTACTTCGCGAGACGAGATACCCCTTTTAGGGGACGGCCCGCCGACTCCTGCTCGTAGGCGGGCAGCTCGAACCAGAAGGTCGAGCCCTTGTCCTCGATGCTCGTGAAATCGATCCGGCCCCCGTGCGCCTCGACGATCTCGCGTGAGAGCGCGAGCCCGAGCCCGACGCCGGGAATGCCGCTCGCGCGCGCCTCGCCCCGGAAGAACTTGCTGAAGACGCGCGACTGGTGCTCGGCCGCGATTCCGAGGCCCTCGTCCTGGACGCTGGCGCGGACCGTGCTGGCCGTGCCGCCGGACCTCGACCCGGATCGCCCCACCCGACGGCGAGTACTTGACCGCGTTCGTGACCAGGTTGATCACGACCTGCGCCAGCCGCTCGCCGTCGGCGTGGACGGTGAGCGGCTTCTGGTCGACGGTCACCGACAGGTCGTGGTCGGGCGAGTCCGCGGCGATCAGCTCGACCTCGCGCCGGACGAGCTCGCCGAGATCGACCGCGTCGGGCGCCAGCTCGATCCCGGTCCCGTTGCGGTCATCCGCGGCGAGGAAGCCCTCGATCAGCCCCGCGAGGCGCTCCCCCTGGTCGTGGATGATCTCCACGTACTTGCGCCGCGTGCGCTGATCGGTGTCGCGCTTCAGCATCAGCCGCGTGTACCCGAGGATGCTGGAGAGCGGAGTCCGCAGCTCGTGGGAGACGATCGTGATCAGCTCCGACTTCGCGCGCTCGCTCTGGCGGAGCTGCTCGTTCTGGACCTCGAGCTCGCGCCGCCCGTGCTCGACCGACTCCGCCATCGTGTTGAACGCGCTCGTCAGCTCGCGGATCTCCGCCGGGCCGGCCTCCGGGATGCGCGTCGAGAGATCGCCGGCGGCGATCCGGGAGGCGCCGCTCGCGACGACGCGCACCGGACGCGCGACGGCGCGCACGAGGTAGCCGCTGACGAGCAGGAGCAGGAAGCCGGAGGTGGCGAGCGCGATGCCGCCGATCAGCACGGCCTGACTGGCCCGGTGGCGGGACGACGAAGCGTGGCTGGAGACGAGCCGGTCCTCGTCGGCGAGCAGCCGGGCCAGATTGCGTCGGAGCTGGCCGATCCGGATACAGGCCCTCGCGCGTCGTCGTCTGCGACCGCGCAGCCGCCGGGTCCTCCTCGGCGATCTGGAGGATCGGGTTGCCGTAGTCGGAGACGTACGCCCGCGCCTGGGCCGCCACACTGCGCACGAGCGGCACCTCGCGGCGTTGGGAGGCCGACTGCTTCTCCAGCGCGGTGATCGCCGGGGGCAGCGAGCGGCGGGCTGCCTCCCAGTTCGCGCGGAGTGTCCGGTTTCCCGTGAGGACGACTCCGCGCAGGCTCTGGTCGAGCTCGTCGACCACGCGCTCGAGCCGGAGCGCCGCCGTCGTCACCCGGTTCGCGGTCACCTGCTCGTTGGTGGAGCCGCGGAGGTTCGACAGCGCAACGAGGACGAACGCGAATGCGGCGGCGACGAGGATCGCGAGCACGCCGATCGCGCCGAGCACGCGCGCGACGATCGGCGCCGTCGCGACGTTGTCGGCGGCGCGGTCGTACCGCTTCCTGAACCAGCCGGTCAGCCCGCCGCGCGAGCCCATCTCACGGTGCGTCCGACAGCAGCGAGGCGACGGTCGCCGACAGGTCGTCCGGGTCGAACGGCTTCGGGACAAAGGCCTCCGCTCCGGCGTCGGTCGCCTCGCGGATGTCCGCCTCGCCCGAGAACGCCGAGACGACGATGCAGCGCGCATGCCGGAGAGCCGGATCGCCCTTCAGATGGCGGACGATCTCCAGGCCCGAGCCGCCGGGCATCATCACGTCGATCAGCGCCACGTCCGGCCGGAAGCTTTCCGCCCGCTCGATCGCCTCCTCAACCGTGCCGGCCTCCTCGAAGTCGTAGTCCCCGAGCAGCGCGACGCGCATCAGCTGCCGCAGCAGCGGTTCGTCGTCGCAGATCAACACCTTGGTCAAACGGTCAGACGGAAGACGAGGAGGTCACGTGCCGGCGCGCGCCGCAACGAGGTCACCGTCAGCGTCCCGCGCACGTTGTTGTAGAGGTCGGTCCCGCCGACGACGGCGAGCACGTAGATCAGGCGCGACGAGATCACTCCGGAGACGACCAGCTCGCCGCGCGGGAGGAAGTAGGTCGCGTCGCAGTTCTGAGTCGAGCCGGTCACGGTCGTGCAGACCATCTCCCCGTGCCCGAGCGGCTTCGCCTGGATCCGCTTGTTGTAGAGGACGAACCGGTAGATGTCGACGTCGCCCGGGCTGCGTCCGTGCGCACCGGCATCGACGAACGTGTGCACCTTCGTCGCGGCGCTGATCGTCACCGCCCCGGGCTTGTTCAGCGCAGGCGCCGACGGCACCATGAGCGCGGCGGCGACGATTGCCGCAGTGCCCCCGACCAGCTTCCAGGTCAACCTGCTCATCGCGACGGTCCCCCCTTCGTCGACGAACCGCCGTATTGTGCCTGCCCGGGAGGAGAGAGTTGGACGAACTCGACCTGCTCGACTGGAAACGGCATGTCTTCGCGCTCTACGCGGGGGTGCGGGCCGCGGCCGACCCCGGGTTCGCCTGGCGCGGCTGGCGTGCGGCCCGCGACGAGCTCTTCCGCTCGCATCCGCAGTCACCGCTGCCTGTCAGAGGCGCGCGACGGCTTCGGAGGGCTGCGTTACTTCGACTACGACCCCGGGCTGCGCGTGCTCGCCGAGGTCGAGCCGGCGGAGGAAGCGCGGATCCTGATCGCGGGCAGCGGCGAGGAACCAACCCCGTTTCGCCGGTTCGCGAGCGCGGTTTTCGAGCTGGCGGGCGAGCAACGGCGCCTGGCGCTCTACTGGCTGGAGGCGTACGGCGGGGGCGTGTTCCTGCCTTTCCGCGACTCGACGAGCGGCAGCGAGACGTACGGCGCGGGGCGGTATCTGCTCGACACCGTCAAGGGCGCCGACCTCGGCGAGGAGAAGGGCCGCCTCGTGCTCGACTTCAACTTCGCCTACAACCCGTCCTGCTCGTACGACCCACGCTGGGCGTGCCCGCTGGCGCCGCCGGAGAACCGCCTGCCCGTACCGGTCCGGGCAGGCGAGTGTCAGACACTTCCTGCCGCGCCAGATCCGGGACCGCAAGCAGTGTCTGACACTAGGTAGTGGCCTACCGCTCCTCGACGATCTCTTCCTCGACGACCTCCGCCGGGGCGGCGCGCCGGTAGCTGCGGCGGCCGGCGGCCGGGCCCTCCGCGGCATACGACGTGCGGCGGAAGTAGCCCGGGCCCCAGAACGACGACCAGAACATCATCGAGAGCGTGAAGCCGATCGCTCCGACGATCATCAGGATCACGCCGACGGCGTCGAGGTTGATCGCGTCCGACGTGTCCTTGACGCCCCAGGTGAGGATCGCCCCCACCGCGATCAGGATCAAGCCGATTCCCATACCCATGTCGTCTCGTCTCCTTGCTTCAGCCGGTGCTCTGCAGCCGGCCGACGTAGATGATGATTTGCGAGCCCTTCGGCGCCTTCGTGCCCGGCGCGGGCTGCTCGTCCACGACGCTCCCGTCCTGGGAGGAGTCGCTCGTCGGGTAGTCCTCGACGATCGCGGCGAAGCCGGCCTGCTGGAGCCGCGCCTGCGCCGCCTGCTCGTCCATGCCGACCACGTTCGGGACGGCGACGAGCGTGGCCGCCGCCGTGCCGCCGCTGCCGCCCTCGGAGACCGTGACCAGCATGTGGTCACCGCGCTTCACGGTGGCGCCGGGCCTCTTCGCCTGCGCGACGACCGTCCCGCTCGGCTGCTCGTTCGGCACGTACCTGATCGCCATCACGATCCCCGCCTTGCGGAGCGCGAGACGCGCCTCCTGAAGGGTCTTCCCCTCGACGTCCGGAACGGTCACCGTGTGCGGGCTGTGCGCGGGCTTCGGCGGCGCCGGCGTGGTTCGCGCGCCGGGTCGGCGCGGTGGTCGCGCCCCCGGACGGCGTCGCCCCGCTCGAGACGTTCAGCCGCACGTTCGTCCCCGGCTGCGCCTTCTCGCCGGCCTTCGGCTTCTGCGCGATCACGTTCCCCTTCGTCTCGCCGGACGGCACCGGGACCGGAGTCGCCCCGAACCCCGCCGCCTTCAGCAGGGCGACCGCCTGGCTTTCGGACTGGCCGACGACGTCCGGCACCGGCTTCGCGGGCTGGCCCTTCGAGACGCTCAGCGTCACCGCCGCTCCCCTGGCGAGCTTCGTGCCGGGCGCCGGTTTCTGCGCCGCGACCACGCCCTGCGGCTTCGTCGAGAAGACGCTGCGGACGACCGGCTGGAAGCCGTCGTCGCGCAGGCGCTTCACCGCCGTCGAGGCGGAGATCCCGAGCACGTTCGCGAGCTTCACGCGCGCGACTGCGGGCCCGGCCGGGCGTCTTCGGCGTCGTCACGCGCGCGACGGTCACCGTCGTCGCGGGGGGCGTGGCGAGCGCCGTCGTCCCGGGCGTCGAGCTCTTCTTGTCGTCGTTGCTGGTCAGGACGACCGCGGCGACGATGCCCCCGATCACGAGCACGAGCAGCAGCAACAGCCAGGGCCACAGATCGCGGTCGGGCGCCGGCTCGAGCGGCGGCCCGGGCGGAGGCGTGACCCCTTCCTCGACGACGCGCGTCACCTCGGTTTCCGGCTCGCGCGTCGGCGCGGTACGTCGCACGACCTTCATCGCGTCACCGTTGTCGCCGGACGCGGCGAACGTACGAAACGGTTTAAGGACTCGAGCATCGCGTCCGAGCGGTCGCTCGAAAGGTTTTGCGCCGCGTATTCGGATGTTCCGGAGTCGCGTAGCTCCTCCGCAGCGGCGACGAATGCGCCGTAGGCGGCGCGTGCGAGGCCGCTGCCCGTGGACACGCGCCGGACGCCCGCGTCCGCGAGCTCGCCGACGCTCGGGCCCGCGCGCAGGGCGAGCACGTTCACCGGCACCCCGACGCTCTCGACCACGCGGCGGATGTCGCCGAGCTCGGTCAGTCCCGGCGCGTAGACGACATCCGCTCCGGCGTCGCGGTACGCGACCAGGCGGGCGATCGTGTCGTCGAGGTCGCCGGCGGCATACAGGTGGTTCTCGGCTCGGGCAGTCAGCACGAGTCGTCCGCGCGCCGCCTCGGCCGCGACCCCGACCCGCTCCGCTGCGGCGCCGGGGTCGTCGATCCGCCCGGTCTCCGGGTCGTAGTCCTCGATCGAGCAGCCGGCCGCGCCCGCGTCGGCGAGCATCGCAACGGTCTCGGCGACGCCGCCGGGGTCGTCGGGGTAGAGACGTTCGCTGTCCACGTTCAGCGGCAACGCCGTCGCGGCGGCGAGCTCGGCGACGTGCGCGACGAGCTCGTCGCGCGTCACGGTCTGGTCGGTCTTGCCGATCGCGAGCGCGAAGCCCGCACTCGTCGTCGCCAGCGCCTCGAACCCGAGCGCGGCGAGGATCTTCGCCGACCCGATGTCCCACGGGTTCGGCAGGAGGAAGAGCTGGTCACGCGCGTGGAGCTCGCGGAAACGGTCGAAAGTCGTCACGGCTGTAGCTCTATCATCGGTGCGGTGAGACGGGTATTGCCAGCGCTGCTCGTCGCGGTGATCGCCGCCGCGCTCACCGCCGCCGGCGCGCCGGCCCGCAGCGGCGAGTGCGAGGCTGCCGGCAAGGTCTGCCTCGGCACGCTTCCCTCGTCGCACGCGCGGGTCGTGCTGAAGAGCCGGAACGGCTCGAGCGAGCAGGGCGTAGCCCGGATCACGCTGGGGTTCCACCAGACGCAGGTCGTCTTCAGTTTGAGCGGGGCCCCCGGGGGCGTCCGGCAGACCGTCAACGTGCTCAGGGGCGGTTGCGGCGGGAAGGTTCTGCTGCGGCTCGGCTCGATCCTGAACGGCAAGGGCGTGGCGCGCGGCGACCCGATCGAGCATCTCTCGGGATACGCGATCGTCGTCCACGAGACCACCGCCGGCGGCGCGCGGATCGTCGCCTGCGGCGTGGTGCCGCGGTACGTGCCGAAGCGCGGCTAGAGCCCGCCGAGCTCGAGCTCGGTCTGGCCGAGCTTGACGTGGACGGACGGCAACGACCGTGCGGCCAGCCATTCGTCGAGTCGCCCTCGCAGCTCCGCAGGGAGCTCGTTTCGAGGTCCTGCGTACTCGATCACGACCTCCCAGTGCTCCTCGTCGGGCGCGATCAGGTACCAGCGGTAGCCGCCGAGCCACGCAGCCAGGTCGAGAGCGTCGGACCGGCTCGTCACGCGAACGCGGGCAGTCGGCTGGTCGAGCTGCTGGTTGAGCCGGTCGACCTGCTCCGAGTGCCTCGCTTGCACCCGCTCCGTCGTCTCTACCGTCGCCTCGGTCCGCTCCCGCATCGCGACCGCGCGCAGCCGGCTGTCGCGGGCCATGGCGCGCGGGACCGCCGGCGGGGTCTCGCGGCTGGAGACGATCTCGCGGGCGAGATCGTGGATCTTGACGCGCGCGGTGCGCGCGCTTCGCCTGAGCAGCAGAAAGGCGTCACCGACCGTCAGGCGGAACCGCTCGGCGAGAACGCCCTTCGCCTGCTCGATGACGATCCGCGACTCGAGCGCCTCCAGGAGCTGGTCGCGCTCGGTCGTCAGCGCTTCGATCTGCTCCTGAAGCTCCAGCGTCTCGTGGTCGGACTGCACCGTTTCCATTGTAGGCCTGTGCACGCCGTTTCGTTTTCCGCCGGAGCCGGCACGGTACGATGGCTCAATCGAGTAGTCGGAGTGGCATGCCAGCATCATCCGGGCTGTGCTCGCAGGCCAGAGTGAGGCGGCCTGATGGAGCAGCGGGCCATGCCGTCGGGTTCGTCGCCTCGGCCGGTGGCGTCGTCGCGCTCGGGGATGTGCTCCGCGGGCTCCCGGCGGATCTCGACGCGGCCGTGATCGTCGTGTCTGGTGGTCGACAAGCAGCTCCGCGTCACCCCTGGAGCCGCGCCGCGGCCGACCTCTGGGGGCTCCGCGCCGACGAGGTGCAGGGCGAGCACGTCCTCAACCTTGACATCGGCATTCCGGTCGACCGCCTGCGCGACTCACTGCGGGCGGTGCTCGCCGGCGACGAACCGCCGGGCGTGGAGCTCGAAGGCCACAACCGGCGAGGACAGCCCGTCCACGTCGTCGTCTCGTTCGCGCAGCTCCCACAACCAGGAGCCGGACGGCGTGATCGTCGCGATGTCGGCGAAGCGGAGCGGCGATCGTTGAGCCCCCGGTAGGTCACCCTAAAGGGTGATACCGCGCCGGCCGATGGAAGACCCATGCGCGCGACTCTCCCCGCTGCACTCCTCGCCGTTCTGGCACTTGCCGTGGCCGGCACGGCACAGGCCGGAGCCCCTGGCAGTGCCGACGTCGCGGCGCTCCAGGTCGGCCTCACCGGGCTCGGACTGTACGACGACGACGTCGACGGCTTCGCCGGCCCGAAGACGCTCGCGGCCCTCCGCCGGGTTCAGGGCGCTACGTCGCCGCTCGCCGCCGAGACGCGTGCGGCGTTGGGGACGTTCGGCGCGGCTCAGCTCGGCGGCCGCCCGCTCGTCCTCGGCTGCTCGGGCTGGGACGTCGCGTCGCTCCAGTGGCTGCTCGCCTGGCACGGGTTCCCGTCCGGGCAGCTCGACGGGACGCTCGGCGACCGGACGCTTGCCGCGCTCCTCCGCTTCCAGCGCTGGGCGGGCATCGACGCCGTCGGAGTCGCGGGACCGCAGACGGTGGCCGCGCTCCGCGAGCCGCCGCCCGTGTCGCCGATCAAGCTGGTGCGCCCGATCGACGCCTCGCCCGACGACGGCTTCGGCCCCCGAGCGAACCGCTTCCATGCGGGCGTCGACTACCCCGCCCCGATGGGCACCACCGTGTGGGCAGCGGGCGACGGCGTCGTCTCCTTCACCGGCCCGGCAGACGGATTCGGCACGCTCGTCGTCGTCCAGCACAGCTCCGGCGTGACCACCTTCTACGGCCACCTGTCGAAGACCCTCGTCACCGTCGGCAAGCGCGTCTCCCGCGGCGCGCCGATCGGCCTCGTCGGCATGACCGGCGACGCGACCGGCCCGCACCTGCACTTCGAGGTGCGCGTGCGCGACGCGTCGGTCGATCCCGCGACCGCGATCGGCTAGGCGCGCGAGCGCCGGCGAGCCCGAAAGCGACATTTTTCCTCGAGTAGGGTCTTGCGCATGAGCGCTGCCGACTACCCTGCCGCGCTGCTCGAGGCGTACCAGACGCAGCTGCGCGCGCACGTCCACGAACCGATGCCCGAGAGCGTTCGAGTCGAGTGGGACGGGCCGCTCCAGCGGGCCAGCGGGTTCGGCGGGCAGGGCTGGATCCTCTACCGCGACCTCGGGGGCATCGAGGGCGACGAGCTCGACGAGCTGATCGCGCGCCAGGTCCGGTTCTTCGCCGGGCTGGGCCAACGGTTCGAGTGGAAGTACCACGGTCACGACCTACCCACCGACCTGCCCGAGCGGCTCCTTGCCGCCGGCTTCGTCCCCGAGGAACGCGAGACGGTGGTGATCGCCCCGATCGAGATCCTCACCGCCGAGCCCGTCTTGCCCGACGAGGTTGCGATCCGCGAGGTCTTCGAGCGCGACGACATGGAGCGGATCGCCGTCCTCGAGCGCACCGTCTACGGCCGCGGCGAGGACTACGGCTGGATGGACGAGCTCTCCGAGGAGCGCCGCGCGGATCCGGAAGGGCTGCGGATCTTCGTCGCCGAGGCCGGCGACCTCGCCGTCTCGGCCGGCTGGCTGCGGTTCCCTTCGGGCACCGAGTTCGGAACCTTCTGGGGCGGCGCGACGCATCCGGACTGGCGCGGCCGCGGGATCTACCGCGCGCTCGTCGCCCACCGGGCGAGGCTCGCCGCCGAGCGCGGCTGCCGCTACATCGAGGTGGACGCCTCCGACGACAGCAACCCGATCCTCCAGCGGCTCGGCTTCGTCCCGGTGACGACGACGACGCCGTACGTCTGGTCGCCGGGTGGATGAGGCGCGGGTCGCGCGGATCATCGAGCGCGTCCGCTCGATTCCAGAGGGCTACGTCCGCACGTACGGCGACATCGATCGGCGCGCGCCGCGCCTCGTCGGGCACGTGCTCGCGACCTCGAAGGAGAAGATGCCCTGGCACCGGGTCGTCCGTGCGGACGGGTCGTTGACGCAGGGACAGCGCCAGCGCCGGCTCCTGCTCGCCGAGGGGATCCCGATGCGCGGCAGCCGCGTCGACCTGGACGACGCGCGAGTACCGGAGGAGTTTTAGGACAGGCTTCAGACTGTCCGGGATGAAGCGAGTGCAGGCGCGCGTCATCGGGACAGGCCGGAGGCCTGTCCCGCTTTGAGGCCGTGGACGTAGGCCTGATCCTCCTGATCGTCGGCGGCGTCCTGGCGGCGAGCATGGTCGTCGCCCTCGGGGCGTCGCGCGCCGGCGTGCCGGCCCTGGTCGCCTTCCTCGGGCTCGGGATGCTGCTCGGCTCGGACGGGCCGGGCGGCATCGAGTTCGACGACGCCGAGTTGGCGCGGAAGGTCGGCGTTGCCGCTCTCGTCGCGATTCTGTTCGAGGGCGGTCTCGCGACGTCGTGGCGGCGGCTCCGCGAGGTCGCCGTGCCCGCGTCTCTGCTCGCGACCGTCGGCGTCGTGATCACGACGCTCCTCACCGGCCTCGCGGCGCAGTGGCTCTTCGATCTGACGTGGCTGGAGTCGATCCTGCTCGGCGCGGTCGTCGCCTCGACGGACGCGGCAGCCGTGTTCGCGACTCTGCGGTTCACGCATATTCGCCGGCGGCTCGCGCGCACGCTCGAGGCCGAGACCGGCGGCAACGACCCGATGGCCGTCGCGCTCACGATCGGGCTGATCTCCTGGATCCAGAACTCGAACTACGGCTTCGGCGACCTGGTGCTGCTCGTCCTCCGCCAGCTGAGCATCGGGCTCGCGATCGGCGTCGTGCTCGGCGCGGTGGCGGTGTGGTCGTTCTCGCGGCTGCCGCCGGCGGTCGGTGCGCTCGCGCCGGTCGCGTCGGTCGCCGCGGCTGCGCTCTCGTACGGGATCGCCGACGTCGCCGAAGGAAGCGGTTTCCTGGCCGTGTACCTGGTCGGCCTGGCGGTCGGAAGCACGCCGTCGCCCTACCGGCGGCAGCTCGTCTCCTTCCACGAGGGGCTCGCCTTCCTGGCGCAGGTGGTGATGTTCGTCGTGCTCGGCCTGCTCGTCTTTCCGAGCCGCCTCGGGTCGGTCGCGCTCGCGGGCCTTGCCCTGGCGGCGCTGCTGATGGTCGCGATCCGGCCGGCCGCCGTCTGGGTGTCGACCGCGTTCAGCCGCTTCACCAACCGCGAGCGAGCGCTGCTCGGCTGGGCGGGCCTGCGCGGCGCCGTGCCGATCGTGCTCGGCACCTTCACGCTGTCGGCCGGGCTGAAGAGCGGCGAGACGATCTTCAACGCCGTCTTCTTCGTCGTCGCCGTCTCGGCCCTGATCCAGGGGACGACGCTCGAGTGGGTGGCCAAGCGGCTCCGGGTGATCTCGCTCGCACCGAGGACGACCGTGCCGCCGCTCCAGGTCGAGCCGCTCGGTTCGCTCGAGCTGATCGACTTCGACGTCGCGCCCGACCACGCGATCGCCGGCGCGGCGGTGCGGGAGCTCGGTCTCCCCCGCTCCGCGCTCGTCGCGGTGGTCGCCCGCGGCGACGAGACGATCCCGCCGCGGGGGAGCACCGTGATCCAGCCCGGCGACCGCCTCTTCGTGCTGGCGCCGCGCGATCAGCGCCCCGCGATCGAGGACGTCTTCGCCCGCTGGCGGCAGCGCATCTAGCCGCCGCCGGCAGGCGAATCCGTTCAGACCGAAGCGGGCGTGAACGCGGTCTGCGGAGCCTCGACGGCCACCGGTGAGCGATCGCGCCGGACGTCGAGGACGATCGCAGCGAGGTTGCCGCCGAGCGCGGCGCCGACGATCGTCGTGATCAGGGCGAGGAGCCCAGAACCTGCCTGGAAGCCGATCCAGCCGCCGACGAGCGCACCCGCGAGCACGATCGCGAACCGCCCGCGCTGCGGCCGGTCGCGGTCGAGCGCCGCGAGATGGATCCCCACGCCGATCGGGATGCCGACCGAGAGGACGGCGAGGACGCCGTCGTCGAGCGGCACGGCCGGGAACGCGAAGAGCACGACGACGACGCCCGGCGAACCAGCCGGCGAGCCCGAGCACGACCGTGAACAGCGACCGGAGCAGGACGCTCGCCGTGCGGCCGATCCGGCCGCGCCGGTGGACGCGGCGCCACATCAGCAGCAGCGACAGGAGCGCGATCACCGGCAGGCCGAGAACGTGCCGGCGAAGCCCTTGCCGAGCGCCGGTGTGGGTCACGTCGGGCGTGAAGTCGACCTTCTGCCGGCGTGTAGAGCGACGTGTCGACCTTGCCGCGTGTCGAAGAAGGTGTTCAGGAGCCGCGTGCTCGCCTTCGGCTGCTCGGTCCAGAACGAGTCGGTGTGGCCGAGCTCGGCGAGCACGACCTGCTGGCCGTTCGCGGAGGTGCGGCAGCAGCTCCCTGGTCGCGTTAACCGCGGCGGGTCGCGAAGTCGAGCGTGCCGCCGACGAGCAGCGTCTCGACGTTCGAGTCCTGGACCTTGGCTGTACTCGTTCTCGTCCGGCGCCGGCGGGCCACGGCGTCAGAGCCCGCCGCCGCCGTAGAGGAACTCGGTGCCGGCGTTGCCGAGGATCGAGTCCTTCCGGTGCGGGCCCTTGCGCGAAGTAGCGCGTCGGCGGCGAGCGGTGTCCGCCCTGCTCGACGCGGCGAGCTCGCCCCAGACGAAGGACTCGGGGAACGCCATCCTCGCCATCAGCGACAGGAACCAGAGCCCGCTCGGGTCGCCTTGCGCGGCGGAGATCCACGGGTCGAGTCGTCATCGGGGCCGACAGCGGCGCCGACTCCGACGGTCGACTCCATCAGCCCGTAGAAGGACGCGATCCGCGCGGCGTTCTCGTCGAATCGGCAGGCCCCAGAAGCGGCTCGGGCATGTGCGGCTGCCGTCTTCGCGCATCGACGCGGCGAGGTCGTCCGTCCGCTTGCTGCAGCGCCGCGTCCTGCGCGCAGAGGCGGGAGTAGCGGCCGATCTGCGCGTCGGTCGTCTTCGGGTCCCAGAGGAAGTGCCCGGGCGGGTTGACGCCGATCATCACCGAGCGGTGGATGCTCCTCGGGTACCGCCAGGCGTAGATCATCGCGAGGCGCGTGCCGGCGCTCTCGCTGACGAGGTCGATCTGGCCGTAGCCGAGCGCCTTGCGGGCGGCCTCGAGGTCGTCGACCTGCGGCGGGCAGCGAGTAGCCGCGCGAGATCGACGCCGTCCTCCTGGAGCCGGGCGGCGCAGTCGCGGAACGCCTGCGGTGTAGGCGTCGAAGGACTTCTGGCCGAGGCAGGTCGGTCGGAGCGCTTCAGCGCCGAGGAGACCTCGGGGCAGTCGAGCCGGACGGAGCCGTCGACGCCCGCGGTAGCCGACGAGCACGACGTCGTGGCTCGTCGGCGAGGCGGCTCGCCCTCGTGAACGTGCATGTTCGTGCCGCCCGGGCCCGCCCTCGAGGCGGAAGACGGGCGCGCCCGGGTGGGCCGAGCGCGCCTTGATCCGGGTCGACCTTCAGCGCCGATCAGCCGAGAACCGGGCTTGGCCCGGTTCTCGGGAACGACGAGGGTGCCGCAGTCGGCGGCGTAGCTGCCCTGCTCCGTGCCGTAGTGGCACGGATGCAGGGACAGCTGGCCGGCCTTCGCGCCGGCGGGGACGGTGACCTTGTCCCCACCGGAGGCGAGCTTCACGTACGCGAGGCCGAGCGCGAGGATCGCGATCAGGAGCAGGCCGGTGATCCGGGCGGCGCCGATCGGCGGCGCTTGCGGCTTGCGCGCGGCGCGGCGCGGGCTCCGGCTCGTCGTCGATCTCGAGCTCGCCGTGGTCGAAGTGCGGCAGCCACTCGAGCCACGCCGGCAGGTACCAGTTCCGCTCGCCGAGCAGCTTCATCGTCGCGGGCAGCAGGACGCCGCGGACGATCGTCGCGTCGATCAGGATCGCGGCCGCGAGCCCGACGCCGAACTGCTTGAAGAACAGCATCGACAGCGTCGCGAAGACCGCGAACACGCAGACCATCACGAGCGCGGCGCTGGTGACGACGCCCGCCGTCGAGCGGATCCCGTCCGAGATCGCCTCGTCCATCGTCGCTCCACGCTGGAACCGCTCGCGGATCCGGCTGACGATGAACACGTGGTAGTCCATCGAGAGCCCGAACAGGATCACGAACAGGAGCAGCGGGATCACGGGCGAGATGCCGGACGTGTCGGTGAACCCGAGCAGGCCCTTGCCGACGCCGTGCTGGAAGACCAGCACGAGGATCCCGTAGGCCGCGGCGACCGACAGGCAGTTGAGCACGATCGCCTTCAGCGCGACCACGATCGAGCGGAACGCGACCAGCATCAGCGCGAACGCGAACACGAGCACGAACGCGACCACGAGCGGCAGCGCCGACCGGATCTGGTCGCCCGAGTCCTTCCACTGCGCGGTCAGCCCGGTGACGCCGGCTTCCGTGTCCGGCAGCGCGCCGACCGTCTCGGGGATGAGCGTGTGGCGCAGGAGCGCAAGCGAGCGGTTCGACGCCTTGTCGGTGCCGTTGCCGTCGATCGGGATCGTGATGTTCGCGACCGTGCCGGCCTTGTTGACGGCGATCGTGATCGGCTCGTGCGCGCGGCCGCTGGCGAGCGCCCGCTGCTCGAGCTCGGAGATCGCCGCGCGGACCGCCGGGGCGTTCACGTTCGGCGCCTTGACGATCACGTTCGCGGGCAGCGCCGTTCCGGGGAACGCCTGCTGCATCCGCTTGTAGGTCTTGACGACCTCGAGCTGCGCCGGGAACGTGTCCGGCGAGGCGTCCGCCATCCGCATCTGGATCGCGGGGAGGGCGAGCAGGAGCAGCGCGCCGCCGGCGATCGCCGCGGACAGAGCGGGCCGCCGCAGGACGCGGTCGACGATCCAGCCCCACATCCGGCTCTCGCCGCCGTTGTTGCGGCGCCGCCGGACGCGGACCTTGTCGACCCGGTCGCCGAGCCGCGAGAGCAGCGCCGGCAGCACGGTGAGCGAGCCGAGCATCGCGACCGCGACGACCATCATCGTCGCGACGCCGAACGAGGCGAACACCTTGTCGCCGGTGACGAACATGCCGGCCATCGCGACCATCACGGTCAGGCCGGAGATCAGCACCGACCGGCCCGAGGTGGCGGCGGCCGCCTCGAGCGCGGCCCGTTCGCTCCGGCCCTTCGCGCGTTCCTCACGCTCGCGCCGGAGGTAGAACATCGAGTAGTCGACGCCGACCGCGAGCCCGATCAGGAGCACGAGCGGCGCGGTCTCATCGGCCATCGGGAGCACGTGGCTCGCGATCGCGACCAGGCCGAACGTGCCGAACACGGCCGTGAGCGCGAGCAGCAGCGGGATCCCCGCGGCGACGAGCGCCCCGAACGTGATGAGCAGGATGATCAGCGTGATCGGCAGGGAGAGCGTCCCCGCCTTGCCGAGATCCTTGCCGTACTGGTCCGTGACCGCCTTCGGCGCACTGGCGTCGCCCATCTCGCCGATGAAGAAGCCGGGATGAGCGGCCTGGGCCGCTGCGACGGCGTCGAGGACGGGGCCGACCTTGTCCGGCGCCTTGTCGATCTCGCCGCGGATGTCGAACCCGACGAGCGCGGAGTGCCGGTCCTTCGAGATCTGGTCGGCGTTGCCGGGTGCGAGCGGCGAGCGGACGTTCCGGACGTCGGCCTCGCGCGAGACGCGGGCGACGACGTCCTTCACGGCCGCGTCGAACGCGGGCGTGCCGGCCGTTGCGGTCGTGCTCTGGATCAGCACGTTCTCGGCCGCGGGCCGCTTGAAGCCGTCGTGCAGGATCCGGTCCATGCGGCCCGACTCGCCGGGGCCGGCGGTGTTCGGGTCGGGGTTCTTCGTGCCGACCATGCCGCCGATGCCCGAAGGCGACGACGACCAGGGCCAGCCAGCCGAACGTGGCGGTCTTCCAGTGGCTCGCGCTCCAGCGGCCCATGCGGGCGGCCAGGTTGCGCGGCTTGCGGTTGGGGGTTGTGCCGGGGACACGGCGGTTCTCCTTTCCATCAGGGGATCTCGACCTCGCTCACGGTGGTCGCGGTGGTGCGCTCGGCGACGTAGAACGGGAGCTGCGCGAGCGCGTCGTCCTCGGTTGCCGCCTCGACCGTCCACCAGATCTCGTGGCCGCCGGAGCGGCACGTGGCGAGGGTGGGCCGGTGGCGAAGCGGGCTGTTGTGCCCTTTGAACGAGGCGAATACGACGCCGCACTCGTCGCGGCTCGTGGTGGTGGTGGAGCAGGTAACGGGTCATGGGCCGAGCTTGGCCGCCGACCGCCCACCCCGACATCGGGCGGCCACCCTGATCTCGCACCCTCACTTTCCAGGCCGGTACCCCTGACTATCCTCGCCGAGACGAGAAATGTCCCTGCGTAGCGAGCATCTCGTCGGGCGCGCCGAGGAGCTCGAATCGCTCGACCGGCCCTCGGCGGAGCTCGATCGGGGCGCCGGCCGCGATCGAGCTGGTCGGCGAGCCCGGGATCGGCAAGACCCGCCTGCTCGCGGAGCTCGCCGCGCCGGGCAGACGCGCAGGGGTGCCTCGTCCTCTCCGGCTCGGCCTCGGAGCTCGAGCGCGACCTGCCGTTCTCCGTCTTCGTCGACGCGCTCGACGAGTACCTGCGCGGGCTCGACCCGGCCTCGCTCGCCGCGCCTCGACGAGGACGTCCGCACCGAGCTCGCGCACGTCTTCCCCTCGCTCTCGAGCGCTTGCGGGCGCGCTCGACGTCGCCGTCCAGCACGAGCGCTACCGCAGCCACCGGGCGGTGCGTGCGCTGCTCGAGCAGCTCGCGGCGGGCGAGCCGCTCGTGCTCGTCCTCGACGACCTCCACTGGGCCGACTCGGCGTCCGTCGAGCTCCTCGGCGCGCTGCTGCGCCGCCCGCCGTCGGCCGCCGGTCCTGATCGCGCTCGCCGCATCGCCCGCGGCGGGATGCCGGAGCGTCTGTCGACGGCGCTCGAGCGCGCGCACCGCGCCGGCACGCGTTGCCCGCATCGAGCTCGGCGCGCTGAGCGCGACCGAGGCCAGCGAGCTGCTCGGCGAGACGGTCGCGGGCGCAGACGCAGCCGTCCTCTACGACGAGAGCGGCGGCAACCCGTTCTACCTCGAGCAGCTCGCGCGGTCGCTCGACCGCGCGGCCGGTGCCGCCCCCGCGGCCGAGCTCGCTGCTGGCAGTCGAGGTTCCGTCGGCGGTCGCGGCGTCGCTCGCGGAGGAGCTGGCGCTGCTCTCCGCGGACGGCCGCCTCGTGCTCGAGGGCGCGGCGGTCGCGGGCGACCCGTTCGAGCCGGAGCTGGCGGCGGCCGCGGCAGCGACCTCCGAGACCGCAGCGATGGAGGCGGTCGACGAGCTGCTGCGGCTCGATCTCGTTCGGACGACCGAGGTGCCGCGGCGCTTCCGCTTCCGGCACCCGCTGGTGCGCAGGGCGGTGTACGAGACGACGGCGGCAGGCTGGCGGCTCGGTGCCCACGAGCGGTGCGCCGAGGCACTCGCGGCGCGTGGGGCCGCTGCCGCCACGCGCGCCCACCACGTCGAGCCGCTCCGCACGCGAGGGAGACGTCGAGGCGGTCGCCGTCCTGCGGGAAGCCGGGGAGGAGGCCGCTCCGCCTGGCGCCGGCGAGCGCCGCGCGCTGGTTCGCGGGATGCCTTGCGCCTGCTCCCGCAGACGGCGCCGGCGGAGGAGCGGGTCGAGCTGCTGCTCGCCCGTGCGAGCGCGCTTGACAGCGGCGGGCCATTACGCTGGACGGCCACGAAGCGCTGCTGGAGGCGGAGAGGCTCGTGCCCGAGGACGCAGCCGCGCTCCGGGCCAGGGTCGCGCGAACCTGTGCAGGGGTCGAGAGCCTCCTCGGCCGGCACGAAGAGGCCGGTGCCCGCCTGGCGGGCGTGCTGGCGAGCCTGTCCGACCAGGGCTCGGCCGAGGCGGTGGCGCTGATGATCGAGCTGGTCCGAAACCAGCTCTGGCGGGCGAGATACGCCGAGATGCGCGAGTGGGCCAGCGTGCCGAGGAGGCGGCGCGGCGCCTGGGCGACGCGACCGCTGACCGCGGGCGCGCTCGCCGGTCTCGCCCTTGCGGATTCGGTCATGGGAGCGCCTGAGAGCGCCGAGAGTCATCGCTCGGAGGCGGAGGCGCTCGTCGATTCGCTGTCCGACGCCGAGCTTGCCGGGTTCATCGACGCCCCGTCGTTCCTCGGCGGCGTCGAGCTGTACCTCGACCGGTATGCCGAAGGAGACCGGCACGCGACGCGTGCCCTGGCGCTCGCGCGCTCGACCGGCCAGGGCGAGCCGATCCTCGGTCCTGATCCAGACGCTGGGCGGCCGTGTGGCGCCAGCGCGGCAAGCTGGCGGAGGCGGCGGAGCTGCTCGACGGGGGAATCGAGGCGGCGCGCGTGCTCGGCAACACGCATGCACTGGTCTGGGGGCTCTCGAGCCGCTCATCGACGGCACTGCGGGCCGGCGACGTCGAGCTCGCGCTCGCGGCCGCGACGGAGAGCGTCGAGCTCTGCCACGAGGCCGGCGCCGGCTTTCACACGGCAGAGGCGGCCGCGGACCTGGCGGCCGCACTGACCGAGACGGGCGATCCGCACCGGGCCGTCGAGCTGCTCCTCGGCTCCTCGGGCGGCGAGGACCTGTCGCTGATCGCCGGCAGCCCCCGCGCCCGCTACCTCGAGGTGCTCGCGCGCGCCTGGCTCGACCTCGGACTCCCCGCCGACGCCGAACGTGCAGCAGCCTCGGCCGAAGCGTGGGCCGAGTCCGTGCGGCTGCCGATGGCGTCCGTCGTGGGCCGGTCGTGCGACAGCGGCCGTCGCCCTCCAGACCGGCGAGCCGTCCCGGGCCGCCGACCGAGCGCTCGCGTCTGCTGCCGCTGCGGACGAGGTCGGCGCGCCGGTCGAGGCCGCGCTCTCGCGGACGCTCGCAGGACGCGCACTCGCCGCGGCCGGACGAGCCGGACCGCGCAGCCGCCGAGCTCGAGCAGCGCGGCCCGCGAGTTCGAGGCGCGCGGCGCGGTGCGCTACCGCGACGAGGCCGAGCGCGAGCTACGGAAGCTCGGCCGCCACATTCACCACCGCACACGTTCCGGCAAGCCCGACGCGATCGGAGTCGAATCGCTGACCGAGCGCGAGCTCCAGCTCGCGCGGCTCGTCGTCGACCGCAAGACGAATCCGGAGATCGCGGCCGAGCTCTTCCTGAGCAAGAAGACGGTCGAGACCCACCTGCGCAACATCTTCCGCAAGATCGGAGTGACCTCGCGCGTCGAGCTCGCCCGCGCGGTCGAGCACGCCGACCGCGAGAGCTAGTAGGGGAGACGGCCGCCGCCGCGCCGTTCGTGCACGGCGGCGGCCTCGGTTCGCGAAAACCGATCCGGCCCACCAGGTCTACGATCGTGTAGCAGGCGATGACAGAGCTCCAGAAGTACCTGGTCGAAGAGATCGCGCTCGATCACGCGGACGGGCTGATCTCGCGACGTGAGGCACTCCGCCGGCTGGCGCTCGTCGGCATCGGCGTGTCGGCCGCCACTCCGCTCCTCGCCGCGCTCGCCGGGCAAGCTCGGGCCGGTGGCGCACCCGCACCGTCGAAGGGCACGACCAAGCCGAGGGTCGCCCACGCGACCACACCGATCACGTTCCGGGGCCCCGGCGGCCGCAGGCTGATGGGGGCATGGGCGCGTGCGGCGAAGCCACGCGGCGGCGTCCTCGTCGTCCACGAGAACCGCGGCCTGACCGACCACATCCGCTCGGTGGCCAGCCGGTTCGCCGCGAGCGGCTACTCGGCCCTCGCGATCGACCTGCTCTCCGAGGAGGGCGGCACCGGATCGTTCCCCGACGAGGCGGCGGCGATGGCTGCGCTGTACGGCGTCCCCACCTCTCGCTTCGTCGCCGACATGAAGTGGGGAGTCACCGAGCTCAAGCGGCGCCTGCCCGCGAAGAAGATCGGCGCGACCGGCTTTTGCTTCGGCGGCGGGATGGTCTGGACGCTCCTCACCGCGAAGGAGTCCAGGCTTGCCGCGGCGGCGCCGTTCTATGGGCCGTTCCCGGAGGGCTCTTCGCTGAAGGGCTCGAAGGCGGCCGTGCTCGGAATCTACGGCGCGCTCGACTCGCGCGTGAACGCGAGCAAGCCTGCCGCGGCTGCCGCGCTACGCGCGGCCGGGGTGCCGCACCAGCTCGTCACTTTCCCCGGCGCCGACCATGCCTTCTTCAACGACACCGGCCCGCGGTACAACCGCACTGCGGCCGAGGCTGCGTACAAGCGCGTGCTCGCCTGGTTCGCGCGGTACGTCGGCTAGCCCGTTCGCACGACGACCAGCCGGTCGAGCCCGGACTCGGCACCCCAGACCTCGCCCGGACGTCCGAGGAGCTGGCGGACGGCGGCGTCGGCGGTGCGAAGCCGGAAGACAGTGAAGCGCTCGGCGCGCGAGTCGAACCGTACGAGCGCATTCCCGCCGAAGTCGGTCACCCAGACGACGTCTCGGCCGTCGACGTAGACCGCGTAGGCCTGCGGCGCGGCGCCCGGGAGCTTCCACTCGCGCCAGCGGCGGCTCGCCGGGTCGTAGCGGCCGAGCCGGCCCGCATTCCACTCGCTCACCCAGATCCGGCCGCGAGAGTCCGACCAGACCCGGCGCGCGCCCTGGTCGGGCGTCGGCGGCTGGATGCGGGTCGCCCTGCCGGTGCGCACGTCGATGCGCGCGATGTGGCTGCCGGCGAGCGACGCGTAGTAGACGTCGCCGCGAGGCGTGACCGTGATCCCGTACGGGCCGTAGCCGCCGGGTGCCCGCCAGACGCGCATTCGCCCGGTCGCCGGTTCGAGCCGCCCGTAGAAGCCGCTCTGCCCCGTGAACCACAGCCGGCCGGAGCGATCGAATACGGCCGTGTTCAGGTTCGCGTCGGCCGCCGACGCGGGAAGCCGGAAGACCCTCACCGCGCGCGTGCGCGGGTCCACGCGGACGATCGCGTTCAGCCCGCCGTCGGTGATCCACGCCGCGCCGTCGGGGCCGACGATGACGCCGTGGGGTGCCGATCCGGCGCCGAGAGGCGTATGCCTCGTCCGGCCGGTGCGGGGATCGAGCCAGCCGAGCTCGCCGCTCGCCTGCGCCGTGTACCAGATGCCGCCGTCCCGGGCGGGTGCGACGTCGTGCGGATGCGAGCCCGGCGGAACGGTGTACTCGCGCAGCGTGACCCTCTGGTGCGTCGCCGCCTGCGCAGCCGTTGCGACGAGCGCGACGAGCCCGACAAGTGCCAGAAGGCGCCTGCGCACGCCTCTGAAGGTACCGGAGGTCGGCGCGCGCCTAGGAGTCTTCGCCGAGCTCGCGGTTGAGCGCCGGCAGGACCTCGGTCGCCGCCAGCTCGAGCGAACGCCGGGCGAGCCGCGGGTCGACCCAGTCGACCCCGCAGTAGACGAGCGTCCCGAACGCGCCGGTCTCCTCGCGGAAGGCGAGCAGCTGCTCGACGACCTGCGACGGCGTCCCGGCGATCACGAGCCGGTCCAGCATGTAGTCGGTCGTCACCTCGGAGTCGGGCATGTCGGGGTCGGCCTTGAAGATGTTCGCGCGGCCCGCGCGGATCAGCTTGAAGCCGAGCTGCTGGTAGTAGAAGCGGTACGGGCTGCGCTCGCCGAAGGCGTACTCGCGCGCAGTCTCCTCGTCGTCGGCGACGAAGAGCGTCTTCGCGACCCGCCAGCCGGCCGGGTCCGCCCCCTCGCCGGCGCCCTCCACATAGCGGCCCCAGTGGGTCCGCACCCACTGGGGCAGCAGGAAGTTCGCCGAGATGATCCCCCACCCGCGCGCGCCTGCGTCGGCCGCGCTCGACGAGCCCGGCTCGACGACCGTGACCACGATCGGCGGATGCGGCTGCTGGAACGGCTTCACGATCGCGCCCTGGCCGATCTCGGGAATCTGCGTACGCTCGGTCGAGATCGTCCAGTGCTTCCCCTGCAGCCGGTAGGGCGGCTCGCCGGCCCAGATCGCGAGCACGTGGTCGATGCACTCCTTGAACTTCTCGCGCCGGTCGAGATCGAGGTTGCCGAACACCTCCCAGTCGGAGGGCAGCCCGCCCGGGCTGATCCCGAAGACGAAGCGGCCCTCGAGCAGGTGGTCGAGCATCGCGATCTTGGCCGCGATCGCCGCCGGGTGGCCGTTTGGCAGGTTGACCGTCCCCGTGCCGAGCGTGATCCGCTTCGTCAGGTGGGCGAGACTCGCGAGGAAGACCGAGCAGTCGGTGATCGACTCCGCCAGGTCGGTCACGTGCTCGCCGACGAAGGCCTCGGCATAGCCGAGCTCGTCCAGCAGCAGGATCGCCTCGCGATCCTCGCGCAGGGTCTCCGGGTACGGACGCTCCGGAGGATGGAGCGGCATCGTGAAGTAGCCGAGCCTCACGTGGCCCTGGCAGCCGTTCAGGGCGCGTTCTTCTTCGACCGTCAGCTCGGCGGTCGGTCTCGCCTCCAGCCGCTCGTCCGGAATCGGCTGCCCGCTCTCGACCGACAGCCCGTACGTGCCCGCGGCGAGGCGCTCCTCGGCGCGCTCGACCGCGGCCAGCTGGTCGCGCAGGTCGCTTTCCCTGCTCTCGTCGAGCTCGTCCTGGTAGAGGTCGGTCGCCTGGTCGCCTTCCTCGACGTCCTCGTCTTGCGGCTCGCCCTCGTCCCGCCCGAGCCCGGCGAGCTCGCGCTCGATCCGCCGACGCTCGGCGGCCAGCAGCTCACGTGCGCGGTCGGGATCCATCGCGGTCACCTTATCCGGCGGGCGCGTGCCGCGATGCGGTCGAGCGCCGCCCGGGCGACGGTCGGCATCGCGTGCTCGGGAAAGGCAAAGGTCGAGCTGGCGTTGATCTCGCAGAGCACGTAGGTGTCCTCCGGTCGTTCCTCCCCGAGGAGGAAGTCCGCGTCCCAGATGACGGGCAGCGAATGCCGGTCGACGCCGACGATCCGCTGCAGCTCGCCGACCCACTCCTGCTCCATCCGCTCGCGAAGCGCCTGGTGGGCGCCGGCCGAGGGAGCCTCGAAGACCTTCTCCGTCGGGAGGCGCGCCGCGACGTCGGGCTCGAGCAGCCCGCGCGGGTACTGGTGGGCGAAGCCGACGACCTGGTCGTGGCTCAGGTAGACGCGGATCATCCCCTCGTCGAGCCGTGGCTGGAACGGCTGCTCGACCATCAGGCCGCCGTCGGCGAAGTAGGGCTCACAGCTGCCGACGAAGTCGGCGAGGCCGATCACCTCGGCGACGGCTCCCGGAGGCGGCGTGCTGGACGCGCACGAGCTCCGCCTCCTCGAGCTCGACCTTCCAGACGCCCTCGCCTCCCATTCCGCGCTGCTGCTTGAGCACGAGCGGGCCGCGCGCGAGCCGCCCGGGAAGCTCGGCGCGAAGCTGGTCGAGCGAGCCGTAGAGATGCGTCTCCGCGCTCCAGCTCATCCGGGCCGTGTCGACGAGGACCTGCTTGGTCGCCATCTTCTGGATCACGTCGGGATGGGCGGAGACCCACACGCCCCGGTCGGCGACCTCGCGGAGCAGGGCGTCGAGGCGGTTGCGGTCGAGGCCCTGCTCGATCGGGTTCACCCACACGAGCACCCCGTCCAGTTGGAGCAGCAGCGTCCGGACGGCATCGACGTCGTCGTCGGCGTACACGACCGGCTCGGCCTCGACCCCGAGCGCGGCGAAGGCCGAGAACATGCCGTGCAGCCGACAGCGCTCGGCGATCGGCTCGGAGGGATCGACGGGATCCCAATCCGCGCGCCAGAGAATCCCCACGCGCAGGCTCATGCGTCCCAGACCACTTCGATGCGCCGGTCGATGCCGGGCAGCGGGAGGGAGGCGGCCTCCGCCTCGACCGCGTCACGCTGCCTGCGCGAGAGGCGTGACCAGGCGTCGATCCGCACAGTGTGCTGCGACCGCCGCCACGTTCCCCGGATCTCGCCTTCGACGAGGAGTGCGCCCGGCCACACGCGGGACGTCCAGAGCCGCTCCCGCTGGTCGGTCCGAGGCACGAGCAGTTCCCGCTCCTTGCCGTCGAGCAGGAAGTAGGCGTCGCCGCTCGGCAGCAGGCGCACGGACGCGGCCACCTCCGCGGCGCGCACGGCAGCTTCGTCTGCTCCGAGCAGCCACTCGTCGCCGAGCGGCGATCGAACCGGCAACAGCGATCCTTCGAGCGAGGCGAACGCGTCGGCAGCCGCGCGCCGCGAGATTCCGGCCCAGCGGGCGAAGCCCTCTGACGTGGTCGGCCCGAAAACGTGGAGGTAGCGCCGGGCGAGCTCGCGGCACGCGTCGGCCGGCTCGATCCGGGCGGCGGCAACCGCCCAGACGACCGGCGCCCGCGCGCCTTCCCAGCG
>CAWJZI010000021.1:0-160791 GCA_963847305.1 uncultured Actinomycetes bacterium
GCGGCGACGGTGGTCGTGCTCGCGAGGTAGGGGCCGTACGAGGATGTGCCGCTGTTGTAGAGAGCGAAGACGAACTTCGGGTTGACGCCGCCCTGGATGTAGAGCAGGGCGGTGTTCCACTTCGAGACCAGGTGCCATCCCGAGCCCGCAGCTGTTGGCACCGCGTTCGGTCGCACCCAGGCCTCGAGGCTGATCGCGGCGGTCGGGCTCAGGCTGGCCGAGTCGGAGAAGTACATGCGGTCGTCGTTGCCGTCGAAGCTGGCGGACGGTGTTCGGGTCGTTGATCAGCGCCGGCGCCCCAGCGTCACCCCGCCCGCGTAGCTGCCCCCGTTCCCGTTCCCGCTCGAATCGGCCGCGCTCGATCCCGACGCCTCACCCAACCGCCAATACGCAGCCGGCGAATCAGCCATGACAGTGGAGGCGTACGTTGCGGGTGCGCCCGCGAAGTAATGCGCCTGAACCCTGGCGGTGCTGAGTGCGGTTCCGTAGATGGCGACTTCGTCGAGGCGCCCTTGGAAGGCGGGGCTGGGGAGGGTGCCCCAGCCGCCTCCCGCGAGGACTCCGCCGAAGGCTGGAGTCGTTGACCGCGCCCGAGCGGGCGGCGGTTCCTTCCAGCACGCCGTTCACGTAGATGACGCATCATTCGCCCCGTCGTAGGTGCCGACCACGTGGTAGGTCGTGGCCGCGGCGACGGTGGTCGTGCTCGCGAGGTAGGGGCCGTACGAGGATGTGCCGCTGTTGTAGAGAGTGAAGACGAACTTCGGGTTGACGCCGCCCTGGATGTAGAGCAGGGCGGTGTTCCACTTCGAGATCAGGTGCCATCCGGAGCCCGCAGCTGTTGGCACCGCGTTCGGGTCGCACCCAGGCCTCGAGGCTGATCGCGGCGGTCGGGCTCAGGCTGGCCGAGTCGGAGAAGTACATCGCGGTCGTCGTTGCCGTCGAAGCTGGCCGCGGTGTTCGGGTCGTTGATCAGCGCCGGCGCCCCGAGCGTCACCCCGCCCGCGTAGCTGCCCCCGTTCCCGTTCCCGCTCGAATCAGCCGCGCTCGACCCCGACGCCTCACCCAACCGCCAATACGCAGCCGGCGAATCAGCCAGCACCGCCTGGTCGTAGCTCGACGCCACCGCGTTGACGGTGATCGAAGCCGTTGCGACGTTGCTGTCCGACGTCCCGTCGTTGACCTTGTAGGTGAACGAGTCTGAGCCGTGGAATCCGGCGTTCGGCGTGTATGTGACCGAGGCGGTGTCCGTGTCCGGGGTGCCGGGAGCGCACGAGTTGTTTGCGATCGACCCGAGTGAGCCGCTTGCCGGCCCGGCGACGATCGAGAACGTCAACTCGCACGAGTCCGGATCCGAGCCCTGGAGCGTGACCGGCACCGCGACGCCTTGATTCGTGGTCGCCGCCTGGTCGACGGCCGTCGGCGGGGTCGTGTCGACAGGCGTGCACTGCGCGAACTTGAACGACCCGATCCGGGTCTGCCAGTTCAGCCCGGTTGACTCGTAGTACTCGTTCGTGTACCAGAACGTGCAGCCGTCAGGGTCGATCGTCATCGCGCTGTAGTCGCCCCAGCGAGTGCAGACGGCGCCGCCGCAGTTGCCGGACTGCGAGCCGCGGGTGACACCTGCGAGCATCGTCGTCTCGCCCTGCGGCAGCGTGTTCAACGGGTCGCTTGCCAGCCGGCCGGCGTAGCGGATGTCGGGGTTGACAGTGGAGCTCGAGACGCTGTAGCCGAGCGCCATGTTCCCGTCCTTGTCGACGGCGAGGCTGCCCATCCAGCGGTGGAGACCGTCGCTTCCGACGTTGCCGTAGATCTGCTGCTGCACCGGCGCCGTCGAGATCGTCCCGCCGGTGACGTTGATCTGCGCCCACTGGATCCCGGTCACTCCGTTGACGGCGGTCTTGACCGTGTGGTTGACCCAGAGCGACTCGGTGCCGCCGAGGTTGCGGTACTGCGCCTGCATCATCATGCGCTCTCGCAGCGTGTCGAGCGGATTCGCCGGAGTCGGCACGGTTGACGCCGCGACCGTGTAGGACGTCTGGCTGACGTTCGTCGGGCCGGTGAAGGTCGAGCCGCTGCCGCTGTAGTCGACGTGGAACTTGAAGACCTGGAAGGCGAACGGCTGTCTGCGACTCGCTGACGAGGAGGTTCTCCCGTCCCGCCGGCGGCAGCGGCGCCGCGCAGGTTGCTCGGCAGCAGGCTGAAGTAGGCCGAGGTGTTGAGATCGACGACGACCGACCGAAGCGTCGCGCCGGACTCCAGGTCGGCGCGGTTGAACGCCCAGACCCGTACTTCCTGGAAGGTGGACAGGCCCTGGAACATGTTGGCGGTCATGTACAGCCCGTCTGGCCAGATTCCCATCTTCGGGTAGTCCGGGAACCAGGGGTGTGCTGCGTCGTCGGCACGAACGGCATAGAGGTACCAGCCGCCTGCGACCGGATCGCTCGTCTTGGAGACGGCGATGCACTCGTAGTACGGCCCGGTCGCGCCGTTGCCGGCAAACGCGAAGTCGGCGATGATCCAGCGGTCGCCCATCGGGTCGTAGATCACCGTCGGGTCGCCGCCGTTGCTGGTATCGCAGGTAGTGCCGGTGCCCGCGGCCGACCAGAGCGTGTTGAACGTGAACGCGGCGAGCTGCGTTCCGGCCTTGCTGAAGATCCCGATCGAGGTGTTGACCGCCTGGACGTAGTGGTTCGGCCCGACGTCGCCGACCGGGTCGGGAGGCCACCCGGCGCCCCAGCTGTTGTGGTCGAGGCCCTTGAAGCTCGTGCTGGGCGTGGGCATTGCCGCCGTCGGCAGTTGCGTCGGAGAAGTAACCTCGGTCGGAGCGGGTTTGCGGAAGCCGCCCAGCGGCTCCTCCGGGACCTCCAATTTCTTTGGACCAGGAGGGCCCTTGGGAGGTAGTGCTCTCAAATCGCCCCGGAAGTGTTTGGGTACGACCGGGGCGCCGGAAACGATCGTGGGCGTGGGGGGATTCGCCGCCCCGGCGTCGTCGCCACCGGACGAGCCGACGCCGAAGCCGGCCACGCCGGCACCCAGCAGGATGATGGCTGCCGCGAAACAGAGACCCCGCCGACGGTTGCCGGCCATGGCTGAACCTTACGCCCTTGCGCGGCCGCGCGTTCGATAGTCGTACCCTGCGCGAGGCAGTGGCCGACTCCATTCTCATCGCCGCCGCACTTGCCCACCGAGCCGGCTACGGCGGGCACGCCTGGGCGCTGCTCCAGTACGTGCTCGGCTTTCGTGAGCTCGGGTTCGAGGTCACGGTCGTCGACCGTCTCGAGCCCGGGATGGTTCCAGAGGGCACCGAGCAGGCGGCGCTCGACTACCTCCGCCGGCTGCTCGAGCCGGAGAGGATCCCCTACTCGGTCCTCGACGGGAAGGGCGGCTCACGCGCCGGGCTCCCGTACGAGGAGGCGCTCGCGCGGGCGGCCGAGGCGCGCTTCCTCCTCAACGTCATGGGCTTCGTCCGCGACAGGGAGCTGCTGGAGGCCACGCGGCGGCGCGTCTTCCTCGACATCGATCCGGGCTTCCCGCAGATCTGGAGGAAGCTCGAACTCGCCGACGTCTTCGCCGGGCACGACGACTTCGTCACGGTCGGCCGGAACGTCGGCCGGGAGGGCTGCGGAGTCCCGACCTGCGGCCTGCGCTGGCTGACGATCCCCCATCCGGTCGTTCTCGACCGCTGTCCCGCCGTCGACGGCGGCGAGGCGTTCACCACGGTCGGCAGCTGGCGCGGGCCGTACGACAGCCTCGAGTACGACGGCCGCCGCCTCGGCCTTCGTGCGCACGAATTTCGCCGCTTCGCGGAACTCCCGCAGCGAGTCGACGTTCCGTTTCTCGCCGCGCTCGAGATCGACTCGAGCGACTCGAACGACATCGAGCTTCTGCATCGATCGGGTTGGCGGCTGCTCGAGCCCGCGAAGATTGCCGCCGACCCCGGCTCCTACCTACGGTTCGTCCAGTCGTCTCTGGCGGAGCTGACGGTCGCAAAGGGGATCTACGTCGACCTCCGCACCGGCTGGCTCGGCGACCGGACGGGCTGCTATCTCGCGAGCGGGAAGCCGTCGCTCGTCCAGGACACCGGTCTCGCCTCGCACTACCCTCTCGGCGAGGGCCTGGTGACCTACTCGACGCTGGAGGAGGCGGCCGACGGGGCCGAGCGGATCCTCGCCGACCCCGCGGTGCACGCCCGCGCAGCTCGGAGGCTGGCCGAGACGGAGCTCGACTCGCACACCGTCCTGACCCGGCTCGTCGAGGAGCTCGGGTAGCGTCGCTGAAGAGACTTCGCGATGAGCGCCATCAGACGGCTCAATTGGGGTTGTGGCGATGATCCACGGCCCGGCTGGATCAACTCCGATGCGAAAGAGGGCAGCGGGATCGACCTGGTCTGCGACATCCGCAACGGTCTTCCGCTCGAGACCGGCTCTCTCGACTACGCCGTCAGCATCCACGGGCTTCCCGAGATCCACTACGACGAGTTGATCCCGGTGCTGACGGAGCTCCGGCGCGTGCTCAAACCGGGCGGCGTCCTCCGGCTCGGCCTGCCGGATCTCGAGCGGGCGATCGACGCCTACCGGCGCGGCGACCGCGGCTACTTCCTGATTCCCGACGAGGAATGGCGCGATCTGGGGAGCAAGCTGGTCGTGCAGCTCCTCTGGTACGGCTACTCGCGAACGTTCTTCGTGCGCGGGTTCATCGAGGAGCTGCTCGTGAAGGCCGAGTTCGTGGGCGTCGAGCACGTGGGCTTCGGGGAGACGGCGAGCCCTTATCCCGAGATCGTCGAGCTCGACAACCGCGAGCGCGAGAGCCTCTTTGTCGAGGCGCGGAAGCCATGAACGTCTGCGTGGCCGGTGCGCTGGCGGGGAAGCCTCGAAGCGGCGGCGAGGCCTGGGTGCGGCTGAGCTACGCGCTCGGCTTCCGCCGTCTCGGGTGCACCGTCGGGTTGGTGGAGGAGGCACCTGCAGCCTCGCCCGAGGCGCTCGCCTACGCTCGCGCAGTCGCCGATCGGTTCGGACTCGACTACCGTCCTGCAGCCGAGGCCGAGGGCGGCGATCTACTCGTGAACGTGAGCGGCAACGTCCGCTCCGACGAGGTGCGGCGGCGCTTCCGCCGAGCTGCGTTCGTCGACATCGACCCGGGTTTCACCCAGTTCTGGCACGAACGCGGGATCGAGCAGGTCGCGGTGCACGACGTCTACTTCACCATCGGCCAGAACATCGGCAGCGTCGGCTGCGCGATCCCCACGTGCGGGCTGGACTGGCGCAAGACCCGTCCGCCGGTCGTGCTCGAGGAGTGGCCGGCGGCCGCGGGGGAGCTCAGCCGCTTCACGACCGTCTCGACCTGGCGCTCGCCCTTCGGGCCGATCGAGCCGTACGGCCTGAAGCACCACCAGTGGCGTACGTTCCTCGATCTTCCGGCGCGAACCCGTCTGAAGTTCGAGGTAGTGCTCGACATTGACCCCTCGGACGGATCCGACCGGGAGGCGCTCGAGCGGGAAGGGTGGCACCTCGTCGATCCGGGGGCTGCGGTCGAACCGGACGGCTTCCGCGACTACGTGCAGGCGTCCGGCGCCGAGTTCTCGGTCGCTCAGGGCATCTACGTCGAGACCGAGAGCGGCTGGTTCAGCGACCGCAGCACCCGCTACCTCGCATCGGGACGTCCGGTGCTCGTCCAGGAGACCGGCTTCACTCGCACTTTGCCGGCCGGCGAGGGAGTGATCGCATTCCGGACGCCCGACGAGGCTGCAGCCGGCGCGCGAGCCATCGCCGACGACTACGACCACCATGCTCGGGCCGCACGTGCGGTCGCGGAAGAGTTCTTCGACTCGGACAAGGTGCTGGCCGCGCTGCTCGAGGAAGCGGTGTGAGGATCCTCGTCGCAGGGATGGTCGCGGCCAATCCCCACCAGGGCGGCGCGACCTGGGCCATCCTCCAGTACGTGCTCGGGCTCGAGCAGCTCGGGCACGAGGTCTGGCTGGTCGACCCGGCCGAGAAGCCGGGCGCCCGGGCGACGGCATACTTCGCCGCGCTCGACCTCGGGCCGCGGGCGTTCCTCGGACCGTACGCCGGCCCGGTGCCCGACGTGCTGCTGAACGTCTCGGGGATGCTCCGTGACGAGCGCGTCCTCGACGAGGCTCCCATCCGGGTCTACCTCGACCTCGACCCGGTCTTCAACCAGCTCTGGCACCTCCAGGGCGTGGACGCGGGCCTGGGCGGTCACACGCACTACGTGACCGTCGGCCGCCGCGTGCCCGCAACCGGACACGAATGGATCCCGACCCTGCCGCCGGTCGTGCTCGACCGCTGGCCGATCGCCGGGCGGATCGAGATGGACGCGTTCACGACCGTGGCGAACTTCCGCGCCTACGGCTCGATCGAGCACGACGGTGTCCGCTACGGGCAGAAGGCGCACTCGCTGCGGCCGCTGGTCGACCTCCCCCGCCGCACCGACGAGCGGTTCGCGCTCGCGCTCGACATCCACCCCGACGAGCCAGATCTCGCGGAGCTCCGGGAGCACGGCTGGGAGCTGCTCGATCCGTACGAGGTCGCCGGCACCCCGGATCGGTACGCCGCGTTCGTCCGCGGATCCAAGGCTGAGCTCGGAATCGCCAAGGAGGGCTACGTCGTGTCGCCAGAGCGGCTGGTTCGGGGACCGCAGCGCCGCCTACCTCGCCTCCGGGCGGCCGGTGGTCGCGCAGAACACGGGCTTCGGGGAGCGTCTGCCGGTCGGGGCGGGGCTGTTCGCCTTCGCCGACGCGGAGGACGTGCTGGCGGCGATCGAGGCGATCCGGTTCGACTACGGCCGCCATGCGCGGGCGGCCCGGGCGGTCGCCGAGGAGCACCTCGACTCGCGGCGGGTCCTCACCAGGCTGCTGCGCGAGGTGGGGGCGCTCCCCTCGGCACCGAGGCGCTCCGTCCACGACGCGACGGATGCAGAGCTGGCGGAGCTGCTCGGCGTTCGTCCGGACGCGCTCCGGCGTCGACCATTCGAGTACCGCTCGAGCGCGCCGCTCGTCGAGCTTGACGCTGACGGGAAGATGCTGCTGCTAAAGGATCTCTCGCCGGAGGCGCTGACTGAGCGCGCGCGCGCGGCGAAGCCCGGCGTCCTCCACGACCCGGCTCGGGAGATCCGCGTCTACCAGGCGATCCTCGACGGGGCCGGTCTCGGCACCCCGGCGCTCGCGGCCGCGGTCGCCGACGAGAGCCGTGGGCGCTACTGGCTCGTGGTCGAGAAGGTGGCCGGCACGGAGCTGTACCAGCTCGAGCTGGAGCGCTGGCACGACGGCCGCGCGGTGGCTCGCACGGCTGCACGACCGGTACGCCGGCATCGATGCGACCGACCATCTCGTCCGCTACGACCGCTCGTACTTCGAGCTCTGGCCGGAGCGGGCGGAGGTGCGTCCGCCGGGCTACGAGGCGGTCGTCGACCGGCTCGCCGGCCTGCCGACGACGCTCGTCCACGGCGAGCTCTATGCGTCAAATGTGCTCCTCGCCGGCGGGCGCGTATGCGTGGTCGACTGGGAGCTCGCCGGAGTCGGCCCCGGGGTGCTCGACCTGGCGGCGTTGACCGCCGGCCTCGCGGACGACCATGCCACCGCACTGGCTGAGACGTATCGCCTCGCGCTCGAGGATCCGCCGGATGCGAAGGAGCTCCGTTTCGCGCTCGACTGCGCCAGACTTCATCTCGCGCTGCAGTGGCTCGGCTGGTCGCCCGGCTGGACGCCTCCTCCCGAGCACGCGCTCGACTGGCGCGCCGAGCTGCCACGGCTCGCGGCACGGGTCGGCCTGTGAGCCGCATCCTGGTCGTGAACGCCGACGACTTCGGACTCTCGAGCGGGGTCAACCGCGGCGTCGTCCGCGCTCACGACGAGGGGATCGTCACCAGCACGAGCGCGATGGTGCGCCGGGACGCAATCGAGGAAGCGGTGGAGCTCGCGAGGGAGCGCCCGACCCTTTCGGTCGGCCTCCACGTCGACCTCTCCGAGTGGGTGTACAGGGACGGCGAGTGGGTTCCGCTGTACGAGGTCGTCATCGCCGAGGACGAGGCAGCGGTCGAGGCCGAGGTGGCGGCCCAGCTCGCGAGCTTCGTCTCGGTGTTCGGTCGGCAGCCGACGCACCTGGACTCGCATCAGCACCGCCATCTGGACGACCCGGTGCGGTCGGTCGTCGTCGAGGCCGGCAGGCGGCTCGGCGTGCCGGTCCGCTCGTGCACGCCCGGGATCGAGTACCGGGGCGACTTCTACGGCCAGAGCGGGCGGGGCGATCCGGTTCCGGCTGCGATCACCGTCGACGCGCTCCTCCGATTGCTCGACGTCGCTGCCGGAAGGCGTCACCGAGCTCGGCTGCCACCCGGCGACCGAGCCCGAGGAGGGGTCGAGCTACTCCTCGGAGCGGCCGGTGGAGCTGGAGGCGCTCTGCGACCCTCGAGTCAAAGTGGCGGTCGAGGACGAGGGCATCGAGCTGCGCTCGTTCGCGTCGCTGTCGGGCGGCTGAGCAGGCGAGGGCCGCGGCGCTCGGCCTCGCAGCCCTCGCCGGTCGGCTCAGCCCTGCTTGGTGGCCGGGAAGCCCTTCAGGCCAACCTCGCGCCGTCGCTGAAGCGTGGCTCTGCATTCGTGGCCGGCTAAGTCGGCGCGGACTAGGGTGTCCGCCATCCCGGCTTGGTAGGCAGCTTCCTAGGGCTTTCCCTTCGGCACCGTCACGGTCACGGTTACAGGCGGCGCTGTTTCCGTCACCGTGCGGACAACTGTCTCGGGTGGAAGCGTGACCGTCTCTGTCGCGGTCCTCGTCACGGTCTCCGTGTTCGTCTGGGTCTGGGTGAGCGTCTGCGTCTTTGTCTGCGTCGAGGTGACTGTCCGAGTCTCGGGCGGATTGGTCTGCGTCGAGATGACTGTCCGAGTGGCGGTG
Source organism: uncultured Actinomycetes bacterium (assembly GCA_963847305.1). Classification (GTDB taxonomy): domain Bacteria; phylum Actinomycetota; class Thermoleophilia; order Gaiellales; family Gaiellaceae; genus DATBLE01. Next base: position 8,904 of record CAWJZI010000021.1, read on the forward strand.
GCGTTAACTGGTGGCGCAGTTTGAGTCACGTTGTGTGTTGCGACGACCGTGCGCGTCATCGTCGTGGGCTGTGACCGTGTACTCACGACGGTCCGGGGGGCGCCGTTGACGGTGATCTGCTGCGTGGAGATCACCGGAACGGTCTCCGCGACGGTGTGGACCACACCTGTGGGTGTCGCCACAACGCGTGTCACGTAGTTCAACTGCCTTTGGTACACGGTGGTGGCCCGCTGGCGAGCTTCGAGCTTCCTGACCACCGGCACCAGCTTCCGGACGATCCTGCCCTTTTCGTGCAGCGTTACCGCTTTCTGCACGGTCGTCTCGACGAGTATCACGCGGTCGCCGCTGCTGGCCTTCGGCTTTTCGGAGGCGGTGCGGTCAGCAACAACCCAACCACCACCGAGCAGCCCGGCAAACACAACCCCGAGCGCCACCAGTTTGGCAGCGCCTGGCGTGCGCGACCACAGCCAACGCCAATACATCAACTCGCGCCAATGCCTCATCAGGGCAACGGGTGACCAATCGCCCAAGGTTAGAAACACCGTCCAGCGAAGGAATCAAAGTCCGCAGCAAGGCCGCGCATTCGAGGTAAAGAAGACCTCTTGGTTGTTGCGTGGGCAACGGGCGGGCGAGCCGCAGGAGTCGAACTGCGCACACCGCTCGTCAGCTGAAAAGATCGCAATTTGCGGCTTTTTCCGGACAAAGGGTTGAGGGAAGCGACGGAAACGCCGCCCCGCAGGAATCTATGACTCAGGGCACATAGCCCGACAAGGAGAAGGCCGGGCGCGGGAGAGCGACATGCACAGCAAGATCGCTGGAACCCCCGGGAGAGGCAGCGACCTGCACAGCAGATCGATGGAACGCCCGGCCTTCTCCGCTTCCCTTCCTGCCCGACCCGCTGCCCTAACAAACTCCAAACAAAATGTGCAGCCGCTGCGTTGGCGGGTATGCAACCACGGTGGCAACACCGCTGCCGAGAGAGGACGACCGCGACGACTCCTGGGCGTGGCTCGAGCATCACTACCGATCGCACCGGAGTCAGCTCTACGGCTCGGCGATTGGCATCCTCCGCAACGCGCACGACGCCGAGGACGCCATCCAGATTGCGCTGGTGAACGCGTACCGGGCGCTCGCTCGAGGCGACCGGCCGTCGCATCCACGGGCATGGCTCTTCACGATCGTGCTCAACGCCTGCCGACGCCTGTTGAAGACGAGGGCTCAGGCGGCGACTGCGGTCGGAACCTGCGAGCACCAAGCACCGGCGCCGGTTGCCGATGCCCTGACTGGAGCTGAGATCATGCGAGCGGTCGCAGCTCTTTCGGCTGAGCAGCGCGAGGCCTTCACGCTCCGGGAGCTACGAGGCCTTTCCTACTCCGAGCTGAGCGAGACGCTGGGTGTGTCTGAAGTGGTTGCCGAGAGCCGCCTCGCTCGCGCCCGCCGAAGGCTTCGCGAGGAGCTCGCCGTCCCGGAGGAGCAGATCAAGCAGCCGCGCCGGCGCCCGCTGCTCGGGATCCCGAACGTTCTCGCGGCGATGCGGGCAATGCCGATGCCAGGCGCCATCAAGGTTGCCGGCATCGTCGGAGCGGTTGCGCTCGCACCGGCGGTGACGGTCGGAGTGCGGGGCGACCAGGAGCGGCCGCCCCGGGCGGCCCCGCACGCGGTCGCCAGTCCCGCGACCGGGAACGAGCAGGCTCATGTTCCGGGCGAGCCGGCTGGGCCGGGCGGCTCCAACGAGCGAGCGCCGGTCGCCGCGAGCGCTGCCCCAGGCGGCAGGCTCGGTTCACCGGGCGAGCGCCCGCGCGGCCGCAACTGGCGGCACAGCCGCGACGCGGCCCGCCTCGTTTTCCGTGCAGCGACCAGCAACAGGAGGCGCCGAGCAGCCTGTCGGCGCAACCTCTCACTCAGTGGCAGCGGCGCAGGGGCCGACGGAAGGGCGCAGGGCGCCGGGTGCCGCCCGGCTCGAGAAGGCCACGACGATTCCCAGCGTTATCGCGCCGAGCGTGACCACGCCCAGCGTGACGACTCCCAGCGTGACCGCTCCGAGCGTGACCACGCCCAGCGTGACGACTCCCAGCGTGACCGCTCCGAGCGTGACCACGCCCAGCGTGACGACTCCCAGCGTTACCGCCCCGAGCGCCACCACTCCGAGTGTGACCACTCCGAGTGCTACTACGCCCAGCGTCACGGTCCCGAGTGACCCGGTTCCGACCGTTACGGTCCCGGCGTTGCCCCGGCCTTAGCCGACTTGCCGATCCGGTAGACGCTCGCCCCCGCGTGGCCCGGAGCGATCTTGGATGCCCCCGGCAAGAATCGAACTTGCGCACGCGGTTTAGGAAACGCCGTGCGAAATGCGTAGAACCAGCGTACTTGCCGCGTAGGGTAGGCAACGTTGGCGAGGGGATTAGACTGCTCCGCCAACTGGGCGAGGGTCAACGCCTGCTCGCCCGACACAAGCGGCGGCACGAGCAGCGGCTCGAGGCCGGCGACGACCAAGCCGCGGTCGCCGACGTCGAGGCAATCGCGCGCCTCGAGGTCAGGCTCTGGAACCTCGAGTCGCTCCTGCGGCTCCGGACGCTCACGCGCCTGTAAGTCAGCGGGCCGCGGCTTCTGGGACGATCCCACCAGAATGCTGGGGGCGGCCCGGAAGGCCGCCCCTGCATGTTTCCCGGGCGCCACCTGGGAGCTAGAAGGTGGCGAACTGGGTGCGGCGAAACCGGAGCCCGAGGACGAGGGCACTGACGCAGCCGATCGCGAGCACAAATCCGAGCAGCGCGCCGATGCCGGCGTCATTCCAGTCGAAGCGGCCCGCCGATGACGCAGCGGTGTGGGGAGGCAACTGTTGGAACACGCGCGCCTCGCCTTGCAGGCGCTCGCCCCAGGCCTTCAGGCCGAGAGCCGTCGGGCCTTGCTGCTGCTGCTGGCGCTGGTAGAGGGCGTCCTCGTGCTGGAAGTGGAGCGCCATCATCTCGGCGGGGTTAGGCGCCGACCTGATCTGTTGCCTTCCTCCGTAGATCATGTCCTCGTGCTGGAAGTGGAGCGCCATGGCCTCGGCCGGCGTCCGAGTGCCGGCCGCCGAGTACAGCTGCTGCTGCTGGTACACGCGCGCCTCGCCTTGCAGCCGCTCGCCCCAGGCCTTCAGGCCAAGCGGGGTCGGTTCGGCGGTCGCCGTTCCGACGAGCACTGCCGCGCTGAAAGCGACAATCGCAAAGACGTTGCGGGTCACCTTCATCTTGAGCCTCCTTCGTCCTGGACGGCACCATGCCGTCCGTCTGCCTAGGAGACACGGGGACGGTCATCGGCGGCCCAGGATGCGCCCATCGTGGGGTAACCGCACCGGTAACACGGCGGTAATTCGGCGGTCGGCGGACACGGGTGGTACGGTCGCCGCGGAGGAGAACTCATGGAGTTCCGCATTCTCGGACCACTCGAGGTCGTCGATGGCGAGCAGCCGGTTGTCCTGCGGAAGGGCAAGGAGTGCGCGCTCCTGGCCTATCTGGTTCTGCACGCGAACGAGGTCGTCCCGAGCGAGCGGTTGATCGACGAGCTCTGGGGCGAGCGCCCGCCGCCGACGGCGCCCAAGATCCTCCAAAACGCGGTCTCGCACCTTCGTAAGGCGCTTGGTGACGGTCGGCTGCTCACTCGCGGGCACGGCTACGAACTACACGCCGCGCCGGAGGAAGTCGATCTGCGCCAATTCCGGCGGCTGGCCGAGGAAGGGCGCGCGATCGGGGACACTGCCAAGCTGAGGGAAGCGCTCGCGCTCTGGCGCGGCCCCGCGCTCGCCGATGTGCGCGACGAGACCTTCGCGCAGCATGCGGGCCTGCACCTCGAGGAAGAGCGCCTCGGCGTGCTCGAGGACTGCATCGCGGCCGACCTGGCCGAAGGCCGCGGCGCCGAGCTCGTGTCGGAGCTCGAGCGGCTCGTGCGCGAGCACCCGCTGCGCGAGCGCCTGCACGGGCAGCTGATGCTGGCGCTCTACCGCGCGGGGCGGCAGGCGGACGCGCTCGAGGCCTACCAGCGGGCGCGGAGGACTCTGATGGACGAGCTCGGGCTCGAGCCGAGCCCGAGGCTGCAGGAACTCGAGCTCAGGATCCTCAACCAGGATCCGGAGCTCGAGGCGCCGCCGCGCTCACCGCTTCCACGCGAGCCCGGATCGAGTCCGATGGGTCGCCGGCGCCGTGCCGCCTTGGCGCTCGTAGCGGTCGCGCTCGTCGCAGGTGCTGTCGTCGGGATCGTGCAGGCGCTCGACGGCGGCGACGGCGACGGCGGCCGCCCGCTCGTCGCGAAGCCGGACTCGCTCGCCGTGATCGATCCGAGTCGCAACCGTCTGGTCGCAGCGGTTCCGGTCGGGTCGACTCCCCGAGGCGTCGCCGTAGGCGGCAGCGTCTGGGTCGCGAACTCCGCCGACGGGACTGTGTCGCAAGTCGATCCGCACACGCTCGAGGTCGTCCGGACGGTCGGCATCGGCGCCCAGGCGACCGATATCGCTACGGGTTTGGGCGGCGTGTGGGTGGCGACCGGGAGCGACAACACGCTCGTCCAGATGCACCCGCGAACAGGAGCCGTCCTCGCGACGCTGCCGCTCCCCCAGGAGAAGGACCATCCGACGACTGCATCTGCCGTCGCCGTCGGCGAAGGCGCCGTCTGGATCGCATCGGGCGCACGGCTGTTGAAGATCGACCCAGCCACTGGCACGATCCTTGCCGTTCTCGGCGGCCTCGACTGCTGTTCCGGACTGATCGACGTCGCCGTCGGCGCCGGCGCGGTCTGGATAGCCGATCTCGAAGAGGTGGTCGTCCGGATCTCGCCCAAGACGGCGATGCCCACCAGCGAGCCCTTGAGCACCGTCAACCCGAGCACGCTCGCCGTCGGCTACGGCTCGGTGTGGCTGTCGGGCGTGGCGGACTACATTGCCGAGCATCCCGCCCTCGTGGGAATTGATCCGCAGACGGTGCGGGTTACGCACTCGATCCCGCTCGGGACGTCGCTCCATTCCGAAGGGTCACTCGGGCTCGCTACCGGCGAAGGCGCGGTGTGGCTGACGGACTACGACCGAGGAACGCTCCTACGCATCGACCCCACGACGGGCGTCATCGTCTCGACGATCGGCATCGGCGGGCATCCCGCGAGCGTCGCCGTCGGCGTGGGCCGGATCTGGGTGTCCGTCGACTAGTACTGCACACACAGGTCTGTGGCGCACCGCTGCGCCTGAACGGAATGGCATAGATGCGATCACGTCACCAGATTGGATCCAAAACAGCAAGTGCGGTGCCAGAACTGGCCGGCAATAGGTCGAGAGGCGGCAGCCGCGGCAGATCGCTGGCCCCTCGAAGGCCGGCCGCGCCCATTGCTGCACCGACAACGGGGGCTGCGTAGGCATCGACGCGCTCGTTGTGAGCTCGACTGTGGTAGTCGACGTCAAGGCTCGGCCGTACTCGACCTCTGGAGCTGCCCGGTCACCGCTACGCTCGCGTTGGCGCGATTTGCGCTCCAACGCCTACAGGCAGTCGAAGCCAGCCAGCCTGAAGTAGGGGCGCATGGACGCCCTCGCCGGGCTCGGCCGGGATGGTGTCGAGTGTTTCCGTACAACGGGGGGTTCCCGCCGATTCGGGCCGAAATGGAATGCCCCCGGCAAGAATCGAACTTGCGCACGCGGTTTAGGAAACCACTGCTCTATCCACTGAGCTACGGGGGCAGAACTTCAGAGCGTAGCGTGGCCGTGCCGACTTTCATTGCCCGCGGTCGATACGGGCAAGAAGACCCGGAGGCGCTCGGTCGTGACCGGTCGAGTCCGCGCCGGAAGCAGTTCGAGCCCCATGGTCAACCTTTGGCGGTCGGCAAGGTGAGAACTGATCGCCTCTGCGTTCGCGAAGCTTATTAGCGCATCAGCATCCCGCCGTTGATGTCGTAGGTCGCGCCTGTGACGAAGCCCGCCTCGTCGCTCGCGAGGTAGGCGACGAGCGCGGCGACCTCCTGGGGACGACCGAGGCGCCCGACCGGAATCGTCCTCACCATCGCCTCGACTGTCTCGGCGGGCACGGCCGCGACGCTCGGGCCTTCGATCGCGGCGGGTGCGATTGCGTTCACGGTGACGCCGGAAGAGGCGAGCTCGCTCGCGGCGAAGCGCGTGATTGCGACGATGCCGGCCTTCGACGCCGCGTAGTGGACGCCGTTCACGCTCGCGCCGCGCTGGCCGGCGATCGAGGCGAGATTGACGATCCGGCCGGTGCCGCGCACGCGCATGTGCAGCCCGGCCACGCGACACCCGAAATACGTCCCGCGCAGGTTGGTCTCGACCACGGCATCCCACTCGGACTGCTCGATCTCGAAGAAGGACCGGGCAATCGTCAGCGCGGCGTTGTTCACCCAGACGTCGACGCCGCCGTGACGGTCGACCGCTGTCGCGAGGCAGGCCTCGACCGAGTCGAGGTCGCGGATGTCGAGCTCGACCCCGAGCGAGCCGGTTGCCGCTGCCGCGGCCTCCGCACCCTTCGCATCGACGTCGGCGTAGACGACGTCGTACCCGTCGCCGGCGAGTCGGTCGGCGATCGCCTGTCCGAGCCCTCGTGCGGCTCCGGTGACGACGGCGACGCGACTCTTCGCGGACACGCGCCTAATCGTTTCATGCGCGGCCATTGATTACTGCGCATCTGATTATGCGCGGCAATCTCGTCCCCGATGCTCGTCTCGTTGCCCTGATGATCGAGAACGGCGTACGCACGATCTGGACGCATGACCGCGACTACCGGCGCTTCCCCGGGATCGAAGCGCGCGATCCGTTCTCGAGCTAGACCGCGTCGAGCCCGACGTAGTTCTCGGCCAGCGAGCGCGCCGCGGCCTCCGACGTCGTCACGTACCTGAGCTGCGACAGGCGCAGGCGCCAGTCGAACGGGTTCTCCTCGGGCGGGCGGTGGAGCATCGTCGTCATCCACCACGAGAAGTGCTCGGCGCGCCAGACCCGGCGGAGGCAGCGCTCCGAGTACGTGTCGAGCGCCGCCTCGTCGCCCGAGCGACACCAGTCGGTGATCGCCTCGGCGAGCAGGCGGACGTCGCGGATCGCGAGGTTCAGGCCCTTCGCGCCGGTCGGGGGGACGATGTGCGCGGCGTCGCCGGCGAGGAAGAGCCGGCCGTACTGCATCGGCTCGACGACGTAGCTGCGCATCCCGGTCACGCCCTTCTCGAGCACCGGGCCTTCCTCGAGCGTCCAGCCCTCGAGGCCGGACGCGCTCCTGTAGCTCCGCCCAGATCTGCTCGTCCGCCCAGCGCTCGGCGTCCTCGTCCGGCGCGCACTGGATGTAGTAGCGCGAGAGCTCCGGGGTGCGCAGGCTGAGCAGCGCGAACCCGCGCTCGTGCGCGGAGTAGACGAGCTCGTCGATCGAGGGCGCGACCGCCGCCAGGATCCCGAGCCAGCCGAACGGGTACTCGCGCGAGAACTCCGTCAGCACGCCGGCGGGGATGCTCGGCCGGCAGACGCCGTGGAAGCCGTCGCAGCCGGCGATCACGTCGCACTCGAGCTCCTGCGCGGCGCCCTCGTGGGTGAACGTCACCCGCGGCCGGCCGGTGTCGAGATCGCGAGACGGCGACGTCGGAAACCTCGAACAGCAGCGGCCGCTCCGGTCTCGAGCCGGGCGGCGATCAGGTCCTTGACGATCTCCGTCTGCCCGTAGATCACGAGCCCCTTGCCGGTCAGCTCGTACAGCGGGATCCGGTGCCGCTCGCCGTCGAACTGGAGCTCGATCCCGTGGTGGACGATGCCCCTCGCGCTGCATCCGCTCGCCCGACGCCGGCCTCGACGAGCAGGTCGGCGACACCCTGTTCGAGAACTCCCGCGCGGATCCGCGCCTCGACGTACTCGCGGCTCCGGTCCTCGAGGACGACCGAGTCGATCCCCTCCAGGTGGAGCAGGTGCGCGAGCATGAGGCCCGCCGGGCCGGCACCGACGATGCCGACCTGCGTGCGCATCAACCCTCGTCGAGGACGCGCTGGGCGATCGCGAACGCCGAGTTCGCCGCGGGGACGCCGCAGTAGACGGCCGTCTGGAGCAGCACCTCCTTGATCTCGTCCGGCGTCAGGCCGTTGCGGAGCGCGGCGCGGACGTGCATCGGCAGCTCGTGGTCGCGCCCGAGCGCGACGAGCGCGGTCAGCGTGATGCAGCTGCGCGTCTTCCGGTCGAGGCCGGGCCGCGCCCAGATCTCGCCCCAGGCGTAGCGCGTGATCAGGTCCTGGAAGTCGGCGGTGAACTCGGTCGTCCGCTCGATCGCGCGGTCGACGTGCTCGTCGCCGAGCACCTCCCGGCGAACCTTCATGCCGCGTCGTACTGCTCGTCGCTCATGACTGGAGATGATCGAGCACGGCGCGGTTGAACGCCTCGGGCTGCTCGACGTTGACGAGGTGCGCGGCGCCGGAGATGACGGCCAGGCGCGCGCCGGGGATCCCCTCCGCGATCGCTTCCGCCTGCTCGGGCGGCGTCGCGGGGTCCTCCGCTCCGACGACGACGAGCGTCGGCGCCGAGATCCCGATCAGCTCGGAGCGGAAGTCCCAGACCGCGAGCGCGTTGCAGCAGGCGACGTAGCCCTCTGCGGGTGTCGAGGCGAGGGTCTCCCGGTACGGCGCCGTGCCTGCGAAGGCCGGCGTGAACCAGCGCGCCATCGTCGCCGCCGCCACCGGGCCCATCCCCTCGGCTTCGACCTGCGCCGCGCGCTCGGTCCAGCGCTCCGGCGGCCCGAAGTAGGCCGACGTCCCCGCGAGCACGAGCCGGTCGATCCGCTCCGGCGCGTGCGCGCCGAGCCACTGGCCGACCGCGCCGCCGAGCGAAGGCCGCAGAACGAGACGCGCTCGAGCCCGAGCTCGTCCAGCAGCGCGAGCAGCTCGCGGCCGAGCTGCTCGACCGTGTACGGGCCGCGGCGGCACCTCCGACCGGCCGTGCCCGAGCTGGTCGTAGCGGAGCATCCGGAACGCGGGCGTGAAGGCGGGCACCTGCGGGTCCCAGAGCTCGAGCGTCGTCCCGAGCGAGTTCGAGAACACGACGACCGGCGCGTCCTCCGGTCCGTCGAAGCGGTGGTGCAGCGTCACGACTGCTCCCGGTAGTGCGCGAGCGCGCGGTCGACGAGCGCCTCGGCCGCGCCCGTGTCGTCGCCGGCGACGTTCTCGGCCATCCGCTCGGCGTCCACCTGGAGCCCTTCGAGCGAGCGCCGGGCCGCCGCCGCCGCGCCGCCGGTGAACGCGAGCGCGGCCGAGAGCGCCGGCCACTCGGCCTGCCAGGCGCCGGCCGCGCGCTCGTGCTCGTACTCGCCGCCGAGCAGAACGCCGGCGTTCGCGTGCGCGAGCCGCGCGCACGCGCGCGCGAGCACCGCCGCCGCCGGGTTCCGCTTGTGCGGCATCGACGACGAGCCGCCGGGATTCGACTCCGACACCTCGCCGACCTCGGTCTGCGCGAGCAGCGCGACGTCGAGGCCGACCTTGCCGCACTCGGCCGCCGCTCCGTCCAGCGCCGCGGCCAGCTCCCGCACCGGCCCGCGATGCACGTGCCACGGCACGACCGGCTCCGGCAAGCCCGACCGCGGCGGCGAACCGAGACGGTCAACGCCGGGATCGAGCGTCCCCGCCGGCCCGCCGAGCTGCGCGGGCAGAACGCACCGCCGCCAGCCGCCGCCGCGCGTCGACGAGCCCGACGAGCCAGCCGGCCGCCTTCAGCCCGAAGGTCGTCGGCACGGCCTGCTGGAGCAGCGTTCGCGCGATCATCGGCGTCGAGCGGTGCGTCTCCGCCAGCCCGGCGCACGCCGCGCACACCCCGTCCAGGTCGGCCAGGATCGAGCTCGCGCGCGCGCGACGAGACCAGCATCGCCGCGGTGTCGAGGATGTCCTGGCTCGTCGCCGGGCCGTGCGCGTCCGGCTCGCGCTCGCGCAGCGCGCGCGCGAGCGGCACGACCGGGCTCGCGTCCGCCCGGCCCTCCTCGCACAGCGCCTCGATGTCGTACTCGGCCGGGTCGAAGATGTCCTCGTCCGGGCCGAGCGCGCGCTCGGCGTCGAGCATCGCCCGAGCCACGCTTGGTCGGAGACCGCCTCGCGGAGCGGCCCCGGCACGAACAGCGCCGCGAAGGTGGTCAATGCGCGAAGAAGACGGTCGCCGCCCTGCATCCGGATGTCGAACCGTAGAGCGCCGCCCTCCTCCGTGGCAACCAGCGTCGCGCGCTCGTCCTCGTCGAGCCCGGAGAGCACGGGGTCGGTCTCGTTCGCGGCCTCGCCCGGGAAGTAGACCCGCGTCAGCTGGTGGCGGAGCAGGCCGCGCGCGAAGACGTACACGTCGAGCCGCGGCGCCTCGCCCGGCAGCGCGTCCGGCTTCGTCAGGACGAACGAGAAGCGGCCCTCGGCGTCGGTGCCGCTGCGGCCCCAGCGCTCGCCGGCCGGATCCCACGCCTCGACCATCCCGTCGGAGATCGGCTCGTCCTGGCCGTCGAGCAGGCGCCCGACGAGCCGGATCGCCGCCGGGTCGTTCAGGTCGGCGAGCTCGTTCTGGGGCGAGCGCGAGAGGCCGATCGTGTAGAACGGGCCGACGGTCTGCGACGGCGTCTTCACGCGTCCTCGAGCGGGGTCGTCCCGCGCCCGCCGCGGCCGAGGACGATGTCCCACCGGTAGCCGAGCGCCCACTCGGGCTGCGTCGTCTCGAGGTCGAAGCTCGCGACCATCAGCTCGCGCGCCTTCGGGTCGCGGACGGCGTGCGAAGATCGGGTCGAGCTCGAACAGCGGGTCGCCGGGGAAGTACATCTGCGTGACGAGCCGCTGCGTGAACGCGCGCCCGAAGACGGAGAAGTGGATGTGCTGCGGGCCGCCAGGCGTTCTCGTGGTTCCCCCACGGATAGGCGCCCGGCTTGATCGTCACGAAGCGGTAGCCGCCGTCGCCGTCGGTGAGGCAGCGGCCCGCCCCCGAGAAGTTCGGGTCGAGCGGCGCCGGGTGCTGGTCGACCTCGTGCCGGTAGCGCCCGCCGGCGTTCGCCTGCCAGATCTCGACAGCGCGTTCGGGATCGCCGCGGCCGTCCTCGTCGAGCAGCCGGCCGGTGACGATGATCCGCTCGCCGAGCGGCTCGCCGTCGTGCTGGCGGGTGAGGTCGTTGTCGAGCTCGCCGAGCGCGTCCTCGCCGAAGACCGGCCCGTCGAGCGAGTGGAACTCCTCCGGGAGCGTGACGAGCGGCCGGTCGGGGGCGCGCCAGCGGGTCGAGCGGTAGCCCGGGTAGTCGACCTGGACCTCGGGCCCGAGGCTCGGGTCGTCCGGAAGGACGATCTCGGTGTCGATCTCCGTGGCCATCAGTCGCGCCCCTTCGTCTGCAATCCTCGCAGCGCCGTCAGCTCGTGCGTCGCTCGGCGGCCTCGGTCTCGCGCACGTCGTCCGCGACGCGCAGCTCCCAGCCGGTCGCGGCGGTGACGTCCTCGACCGGCGACGCCCGGGTGGTGGGCGACGAGCGTCAGCTCGCCGTCGCGCGGCTCGAGGACGCCGAGGTCGGTGACCACCGTCTGCACGTTGTCGCCGACGGCTCGTCGCGAAGTCGAGCCGCTCGACGAACGCCCGCGGCGAGTGGCGCAGCATCACGAACACCTCGCGCGCGCCGAGGGCGATCTCGGGCGCGCCGCCGCCGCCGGGCAGGCGGACCTTCGGCGAGTCGTAGTCGCCGATCACGGTGCTGTTCAGGTTGCCGTGCCGGTCGATCTGCGCGGCGCCGAGGAAGCCGACGTCGATGCGCCCGCCCTGGAGCCAGTACGCGAACATCTCCGGCACCGAGACGACGGCGTCGGCGGTCTCGGCCAGCTCGCCGTCGCCGATCGAGAGCGGCAGCTCCGCCGGCTTCGCGCCGATCGTCCCGCTCTCGTAGATCAGCACGCGTGCGCGGCGCGTGCGTGTGCCGCGCGAGGTTCGCGGCGAGGCTCGGCAGGCCGATCCCGACGAAGCAGACGGTGCCGTCGCGCAGCCGGCGCGCCGCCTCGACGGCCATCATCTCGTCGGCGGTGAAGCCGTTCTGGCTCACGCCGGGCGGCCTCCGCGGCGAGGCTCGCGCGGTACTCGCCGACGTCCGCGGTGCCGAGCACGTGCTGCTCGATCCACGCCTGGAACCGGTCGCGGTCGCGGCTGATCTCGTCCCAGGCGACGTAGAAGTCGTTGTCGCGCTCGTAGTAGCCGTGCGCGTACGACGGGTGCGCGCCGAGCGGGGCGAGTGCGACCGCGTCGATCACCCACGACGGGAGGACGACGGCGCCGGGCCGCGGCTCGAGCTCGTCGACGATCTCCTCGACCGTGACGATCGACCGCGCGGAGGCGAGCACCGCCTCCTTCTGCACGCCGGTGATCCCCCAGAGCTGGACGTTGCCCTGCCGGTCGGCCTGCTGCGCGTGGACGATCGCCGACGTCCGGGCCGGAGCGCCGGCACGGCGGCGAGCTCCTCGCCGGTGAACGGGCAGATCACGAACGCGACCCGCGTGTGGGCGGGGAGGTCGCCGCCGCGGTAGCCGCGCAGCACGCCGAAGGGCAGGTTCGCGGCGCCGGCCGCCCAGGCCGCGGCCATGCCGGCGTGCGAGTGCTCCTCGAGCTCGAGCGGCGCCGGCCAGTCGTGCTCGACCGCGTCCCGGAACCGGTGCAGCGAGCCGACGCCGGGGTTCCCGCCCCAGGAGAAGACGAGCTTGCGCGCGGCGCCCATCCCGATCAGCTGGTCGTAGATCAGGTCCGGGCGTCATCCGGATCAGCGTCAGGTCGCGCCGTCCCTGCCGGATCAGCTCGTGCCCGGCGGCGTGCGGGATCAGGTGCGTGAAGCCCTCGAGCGCGACGGTGTCCCCGTCGCGAACGAGCTCGGCGACCGCCTCGTCCAGGGGTATGACCCGGGTCACCATGCCAACCTAAGCGGGCTTTTATCACCTGTCAAGACAGTGTTCTAATATGCGGACGATGGTAGAGGCGGCGGTCCACGAGCCTCGGAAAGCGCGCGCTCCGAGGCTGCTCGAGGCCTCCGTCGCGATCATCTCCGTGCTCGCCGCGCCTCGCGCTGTGGGAGCTGATCTCGCGCACCGAGGTGATCTCGCAACGCGACCTGCCGGCGATGAGCGACACGTTCCAGGCGCTCTGGTCGCTGATGCAGACGGGCGATTTCTGGACGGCGTTCGGCGAGACGGTGCGCGGCTGGGCGATCGGCCTCGGGCTCGCGATCGTGCTCGCGGTGCCGATCGGGATCGCGCTCGGCTCGAGCGACTTCGCCGCCACGGCCTTTCGCGTCCCGATCGAGTTCCTGCGTCCGATCCCGTCGGCGGCGCTGATCCCGCTGCTCTTCCTGACGCTGGGCACGAACCTGAAGAGCGAGATCTTCCTCGCCACCTTCGGCGCCTTCTGGCCGCTGCTCGTGCAGACGATGTACGGCGTCCGCGACGTCGACCCGATCGCGACCGACACCGCGCGCTCCTTCCGGGTCGGGAAGCTCGAGCGCCTCTACCGGGTGACGCTGCCGAGCGCCCTGCCGTACATCTTCACCGGTATCCGCATCTCCTCCGCCGTCGCCCTGATCCTCGCCTTCACCGCCGAGCTCTTCATGGGCACCGGCGGTCTCGGCGTCGCGATGAACGTCGCCGAGACCTTCGGGCTGAACGACCAGATCTACGCGCTCGCGCTGGCGACCGGCTTCCTCGGGGTCGCGATCCACTTCGCCGTCTCGGCCGTCGAGCGGCGCGTCCTGCGCTGGCACCCGTCGCGGCGGAAGGCGCACGCATGTGAGCCCTCGGCTGTATCGCACGGCGAAGATCGCGGCCGAGATCGCGGTGCCGATCGCGCTCGTCGCCGCCTGGCAGCTCTACACCGTGGAGCGTGACGACCCGAAGTTCCCGCGGCCGACGACGATCGTCGTCGAGTTCCGCAAGCTCTGGCTCTTCTCCCAGTTCGACACGCACATCGCCCCGAGCCTGGAGCGGATCGCGCTCGGGTTCTCGATCGCGGTCGATCCTCGGCGTCGCCCTCGGCATCCCGCTCGGGCTCTCCCGCCTCGGCCGGAGCGCGGCGATGCCGCACATCGAGTACTGGCGCGCGATCCCGCCGCCGGCGCTGCTGCCGATCTCGATCCTCCTGCTGCACTCGATCGGCAACCTCCAGAAGGTCTCGTTCATCGCGTTCTTCTGCATCTTCCCGGTGCTGCTGAACACGATCGACGGCGTGCGCGGGATCGAGCCGACGCTGATCGAGACGGCGCGGTCGTTCCGCGTGCCGCCCCACGAGCAGATCCGCCGAATCGTCTTCCCCGCGGCGCTGCCGCAGATCTTCGCGGGCATGCGGACCAGCCTCGCGCTGGCCGTGATCGTGATGGTGCTGAGCGAGTACTTCTCGAGCACGAACGGCGTCGGCTACGTGCTGCTGATCTCGAAGAACACCTTCCAGTTCCTGCCGATGTGGGCTGCGATCCTGCTGATCGGCGTGCTCGGCTACCTGCTCAACCTCCTCTTCCTCCTCGTCGAGCGGCACGTGCTCGCCTGGCACCGCGGCTGGCGCGCCGCCACTCCCCTGTAGATGCTCGAGATCAGGAACCTCGGCAAGACCTACGGCACCGGCGCGAGCGCGACGCACGCGGTCGGGCAACGTCACGTTCTCGATCGAGGAGGGCGAGTTCCTCTGCGTCGTCGGGCCGTCGGGCTGCGGCAAGACGACGCTGCTCAAGTGCGTCGCCGGCCTCCTGCGGCCCTCGTCGGGCGAGGTGGTGCTGCGCGGATCGCGGGTGACCGAGCCGCCCGACCAGATGGCGCTCGTCTTCCAGGAGTACAGCCGCTCGCTGATGCCGTGGCTGTCCGTCCGCAACAACGTCCTGTTGCCGCTGCGGCACAAGCAGCTGAGTCGAAGCGCGAGCGCGACGCGCTCGTCGAGGAGTCGCTCGGCGCCGTCGGGCTGGTCCGCTTCATGGACCGCTACCCGTGGCAGCTCTCGGGCGGGATGCAGCAGCGGGTCGCGATCGCCCGCGCGCTCGCCTACCAGCCCTCGATCCTGCTGATGGACGAGCCGTTCGCCTCGGTCGACGCCCAGACGCGCGGCGATCTCGAGGACCTCGTCCTGCGGGTGCGCGACGAGTTCGGGATCACGATCCTGTTCGTCACGCACGACATCGACGAGTCCGTGTACCTCTCCGACCGGATCGTCGTGCTGACGCACTCGCCGACCGAGGTCAAGGAGGTGATCCCGGTCGGGCTGCCCCGGCCGCGCGACCAGATCGCGACGAAGGAGCTGCCCGAGTTCGCGCGGTTGCGCGCGCACGTGTACCGGCTGATCAAGCGCGAGCAGGCGGCCGAGCCGGAGAAGCCGGTCGAGCCACTGTCCCACTATCCGGAACGGACGTTTGAAAAGTCGATCACGGCCCGTCAGAATCGCCGCGCCGGACACCTTTCCATGGTCAGGAGGGATGGGATGAGAGTGACGAGGACGCGCCGGATGCTTGCCCTGGCGGTCGTCGCGGCGGGCGCCGTGTTGCTCATGGCGGTCGGGCCGGCCAGCAGCGCCCACAAGCGCGCGCTGGCGACGATCACGCTCGACGGGCTGCCGATCGCGAACGGGTTCCCGCTCGACATCGGGATCGCCCAGGGCATCTTCGCGAAGCACGGGATCGAGATCAAGAAGACCGTTTTCCAAAGTGGCAACGACATCGTGTTGGCGATGGCCAACCACCAGGGCGACATCGGCTACATCGGCTGGGTGCCGGCGATCATCGCCCGATCGAGCGGGATCCCGGTCGTGACCGTCTCCGCGAGCGACACCGAGGCGACCTCGATCGCCGACAACTGGCAGAACGTCCTGGTCAAGGGCGACGGCCCGATCAAGACGCCGAAGGACCTGGAGGGCAAGACGATCGCCGGCAATGCGCTCAAGGGCGTCTGCGAGATCGTCATCCGGGCGGCGCTCAGCAAGCTCGGTGTCGACAATTCGAAGGTCAAGTTCGTCGCGATCCCGTTCCCGGCGATGCGCGCCGCCCTGAACGCCGGCCAGGTCGACGCGATCTGCGCGCCGGAGCCGTTCATGACCCAGGGTATGACGCTGGACGGCGACCGGATCATCGTCGCGCCGGGGCCGACGCTCGGCCAGTACTGGCCGAACGGCACGTACGTCGCGCTCCAGGACTGGGTGCAGAAGAACCCCGCGCTCGCCAAGGGGTTCCACGACGCGATGGCGGAGTCGCTCGCCTACGCGCAGGCGCACCCGGAGGCGGTTCGGGCGATGCTGCCGGCCGCGACCAGGAACATCCGCCTGCCGGTCTGGAGCTCGCTGATCGACCGCCGCCAGCTGGTGGAGCTCGCGAAGTACGCCAAGGAGTTCGGCGCGATCACGACCCTGCCGAACATCGCGGCGCTCGTGCCGGCGTCGATCGCCACCGGCCTCACGCTCCAGGGCACCGTCAGCGGCCGGGCGATCTCGATGAAGCTGGACGGCAAGCCGTTCAAGACGCTGAATGTGGGCAGCTACACGTTCGTCGTCTCCGACCAGTCGGCGAGGCAGAACTTCCACCTCAAGGGCCCCGGCTTGAACAAGACGACCGGGACGCGCCAGGTGGGCCGGCTGAGCTTCACGACGAAGCTCGCGAAGGGCGTCTACACCTACTCGAGCGACGCGAACCCGTCGCTGAAGGGATCCTTCCGGGTCAGCTGAGCAGTCGAAAGTGTGGGCGCGCGGGCCAGAGGGGCTTGCGCGCCCACTGCGGTCCTCCCGTTTATCGAAACGCTCTTCTACTATGCGGATCATGGCGACCCGCGAGAGCACGCAGACGGGCTCGGGCCAGTCCCAGTCCCTGGAACGCGGGCTGGCGATTCTCTCCGCGTTCAAGCCGGCGACGCCCGAGCTCGGGATCAGCGAGCTCGCGCGCGTGCTCGGGCTGACGCGGCAGCACGTCGCACCGCTACGTCGCGACGCTCGCGCGCCTCGGGTACCTCCAGCAGAACCCGCAGTCGCGCAAGTACCGCCTCGGCCCGCGGGTGCTCGACCTCGGGTTCTCGGCGATCAACTCGATGGAGCTGCGGCAGATCGCGGCCACCCATCTCCAGCAGCTCTCCGACGAGACCGGCCACACGGTCAACATGGCGATCCTCGACGGCACCGACATCGTCTACATCGAGCGCTGCCGGAGCTCCCAGCAGGGCCAGCGCGAGATCGACCTCAACCTCCACGTCGGCTCGCGGCTGCCCGCGTACTGCACGTCGATGGGGAAGGTGCTCCTCGCCGGCCTGCCGGAGCCGGAGCTCGCGGGCGGTGCTCGACCAGGTGCAGTTCCAGCAGCGCGGGCCGAACACGCTGACCGAGCGGAAGGCGCTGGCCGACGCGCTGGCGGCCGTGCGTGACGCTGGGATCGCGGTCAACAACGAGGAGCTCGCCTACGGCCTGCGCTCGATCGCCGTTCCGGTGCGGGACCGCTCCGGAGTGGTCGCCGCGGCGATCAACCTCGCCGTCCACCGCTCGCTCGTCTCGATGGAGGATCTCGTCATCCGCCTCAGCCCGGCGCTGAAGCGCACTGCGGACGAGATCTCGGCACGGATCGGCTACCGGCCGGCCGTCGCCTGACCCTGGGACAGCGCCTCTCGGCCGTACGATCGGCGGAGGCAGAATGCCGCGTGACGACGTCGGATGCCGATCGGCCGAGATCATCGGGGACTGTGAGCGTTCGCGGCGATGCAGCGCGACCGCCTGATTGCGCGCGGCATCGACATCGCGCCCTACGCGCTCAGCCACCTCGCCGTCCGCGTCGCCGATTGGGACCTGTACGTGCAGCAGCGGACGCGTCCACGAGCACCACGCGAGGACGAACAGCGAGCGACGTCTGGAACGGGCCTCCGCTTTCCTTGATCGTCCATCGCCGAGCCGGCTTCTGGGCGGCGGTGGACGAGATGGTCCGGGTCGATTCATCGAGCTGGATCCCGGCCGTTCACGAAGCGCGTCTCCCCGACGAATCGAGCTCGAGCATACTCGGCTCTGCAGATCGGCCTGGACAAGGAGTTCGCCACGGAAGGCTCACGAGTTGCATCGAGCAGGGCTGACCGACTCGGCAGTTCCAAGCGTCGTCGCCGTCGACGGTCGTCAACGTCGTGTGCGAGGACTTAACCCACGTGAGGTTCGTGCCGACATTCCCCGCCGTGGCCCGACTCTCATCGAGGACGAGGTAGGACGGGATTTGACGGGTTCAGCTCACGTCGACGAGTGGGTGCCGCAGCGTCTCGTCCCGCCACGGCCCGTCCCGCGGCCACGTGTTCATCGGGACAGGCCGGAGGCCTGTCCCACCTCAGAGCAGGTCGAGCAGCTCCGCGACGCCGCCGACGATCGCGTCCGGGCGGTGCGTCGCCGGGATGTCGCCGAGCTCCAGGCGGCCCGTGATCCCGCTCGCGACCAGAACCGTGCACGCGCCGCCCATCCGGCCCAGGCGGACGTCCATCGTCAGGTCGTCGCCGATCATCGCGATTTCGTGCGCCGGGACGCGGAGGCGCTCCTCGACCGTCCGCCACGCCGCCTTCGAGGGCTTGCCGACGATCGTCGGCCGCGTGCTCGACGCCTTGGCGATCGCGGCCGTCGTCATCGCTCCGCGGCTGAGGATCGGGCCGTTCGCGCCGGCGTACGCGGGCGCGTAGCTCGCGGTCAGGAGCCGCGCGCCGCCGATCACTGCCCGGGCGGCGCGTTCCAGCAGCTCGAAGTCCACGGTGTCGGCGTGGGCGACGAACACCGCGTCGACCGGTCCGTCGGCGCCGGCGAGCCGCATTCCCTCCTCCAGCATGAATTCGCGAGCCTCCTCGGTCGCGAACGTCAGCACCGGCCCTTCGGTGCGGCGCATCCGCAGGTACGCCTGGACGCTGCGCAGCGGTGTGAGCATCTCGTCGTCGGCGATGTCGAGCCCGGCGTCGCGGAGGCCCCGCGCGAACCACGCCGGCGACTCGTGGCTGCCGTTGGTGAAGATCGCCAGCTGCCGGCCCGACTCCCGGATCCTCGCCAGCACCTCGACCGCGCCCGGCTGGACGTGCACCTCGTCGCCCGCGCGGTGGACGAGCGTCCCGTCCACGTCGAGCACGAACGCCTTGACCTGATCGAGTCTCACCGGCGCCACTCCACCGTCCGGTCGTCCGCGGCGACCCGTACGTGCGAGACCGACTCGCGCGTCGCCACCTCCCGCAGGAGCGTCGCGACCGGGCTTCGCGCACGCCGGTTCGCGACCATCGCGTCCACCTGCTCCTCCGGCATCGTCAGCCGGAGCAGCAGCTCCTCGTCCGAGATCCGCTCGCCGAACCGGCGGCGTGCTCCCTCGAGCTGGAGCGGCTCCAGGTCGCGCAGCGCCTCGGCGCGGGGGCGGGACAGGACGCGGTCCGCCACCTCCTCCGACCACGGCGCGGCGGGGTCGCCGTAGTGGCCGAGGAAGTAGCGGATGATCTCGTCCGGGACGTTCGCCCAGCGCTCGCCGTCCATCACGTTCCGCACCGCCTGCGTGGCGACGAGCTGGGAGACCGGCGTGACGATGATCGGGTAGCCCATCTCCGCCCGGACGCGGCCGACCTCCTCCAGCACCTCGTCGAAGAGCTCCGGCCGACGCTGCTCGTCGAGCATGCGCTTCGTCGTCGAGACCATCCCGCCGGCGAGCTGGTGGCGGTAGTAGGTGGCGTCGAACTCCTGCGGCTGGCCGACGGGGAGACCCTTCTCGCTGCCCAGCCGCCGGAAGTACTTCGTCATCGCCGCGAGCGCCTCCAGGTCGAGCTCGTGCGAGAACCCCTCGGCCTCGAGGTTGCGGAGGGTCGTGTCGGCGGCGGGGTTCGACGTCCCGCGGGCGAGCGGCTCGACCGCCGTGTGCAGCACCTGGAACCCGGCCTTCAGCCCCTCCATGTAGACGAACGGCGCGAGGCCGATCGTGCAGTGGCTGTGCAGCTCGGCCGCGCGATCTCCGGCGGCGGCCAGGAAGTGCGGCGCCAGCTCGCGCACCGCGTCCGCCGTCAGCAGCCCGCCGGGATCCTTGAGGTACAGCCGGTCCATGTCCTCGCAGTCCGCGAGCGCCGGCCGCGCGCTCGGCGTAGTACTCGTGCGTGTGCACCTCGCTGACCGAGTAGGTCAGGCCGACGACGATCTCCTCGACGCCCTCCTCGCGCGCCATCCGCGCGGCGGCCTTCAGGCGGTCCGGGTCGTTGGTCGGGTCGGCGAACTGGAAGCGGCGGATGCCGTTGCGGACGACGCACCGGAACGAGAGACGCATCAGGTCCTCGTCGCACGGCACCCAGGAGATGAAGCGCATCCCGGTCGTGATGTAGCTCAGCGGCGTGTTCGGCATCGCCGCGCGCACGAGGCGGAGGCGCTCCCACGGGTCCTCCTGGTGGAAGCGCACCGCCACCGCCATGTGCGTGCTGGAGCTGAAGTCCATCGCGTGGAACCCGACCCGGTCGATCGTCGGCGCGATCGAGACGATGTCGTCGGTGGTCAGCCCGGTCGCGCTCCAGAGGCTCTGGTTGCCGTCGCGCGTCGTCGTGTCGACGATCGCCGACGGTCTTGCCGGTGGGCTTCGAGCGCGCCCGCGGAGCCGGTCGCGGCTCGAGCACCTGGCGGACGTAGAGGGAAAACGCCTCCGTCTCGAGCTCGAGCTCCTCGTCCTCCGCCTCGTCGATCAGCCGCAGGATCTCGCGGACGTCGTCGTCGCTCAGCGGCATCAGCGCCGGTCGCCCGCGCCGAAGGCGTCCATCACGAGCGAGATCGCCGACCCGGAGACGGCGGGCGCATCGCGCTCTGCGGTCACCGGCCGCGCCTGGAGGGCGTGCAACCGGCCGGTGCCGCGCTCGATCGCCCACTCGACGTCCTGGTGTGAGCCGAAGTGGCGCTCGATCCGCTTCGCCAGCGCGACGAGCTCCGCGAGCCGGTCGTCGTCGAGGCAGGCCGCGTCGCGCCGGTCGGCCGGCACCTCGACCCGCGCGGTGCCCCGGCCGCCGGGGTCGACGACGTACTCGATCTCCTTCGCGTTGATCGTCCGGCGGACGATCTCGCCGGTCACCTTGCTGACGAGGTAGTCGTCCGGGTTCGTCTCGCCGCCGACGACCGCGAGCCCGAGGCCCCAGCTCGCGTTGACCGCGACCATGCTCGGGTCGCCGCTCACCGGGTTGCAGGTGAACATGACGCCCGAGACTTCCGCGTCGACCATCTTCTGGACGGTGACGCCCATCGCAGCGTCGGTCGCGCCGAGGTGCGTCCGGTAGGCGACCGCCCGCTCCGTGTTCAGGCTCGCCCAGCATTTGAGCACCGCCTCGCACAGCTCGTCGACCCCGCGGACCCAGAGATACGTCTCCGCTGCGCCCGCGTACGACGCCTCCTGGCTGTCCTCGCCGAGCGCGCTCGAGCGCACGGCGACCGCCGGCTCGCCGAGCTCGGCGTAGCGCGAGGCGAGCTCCTCGCGCAGATCCGCCGGCACGACCGACCCGAACTCGCGGTTGGCGCTCGCAGCGATCGCGAAGCCGGGCGGCACGGGGATCTCGGCGGCGAGCAGCTCGCCGAGGTTCGCGCTCTTGCCGCCGAACTCCGCGGCGTCGTCCCGCCGCAGCTCCGCCAGCAGCCGGGTCAGGCTCATGCCTAGTCGAGGATCGTGACGACGCCGCCGGTGCCGTCCACGCGGATCGTCTGGCCGGTGCGGATCTGCGCGGTCGCCCGGCCGGTGCCGACGACGGCGGGGAGCCCGTACTCGCGGCAGACGATCGCCGCGTGCGACATGACGCCGCCGATGTCGGTGACGACGCCGGTGACCTTCGGGAAGATCGGCGCCCAGGCCGGAGAGGTGATCGGGCAGACGAGGATCTCGCCGTCGCGGACATCGGCGATCTGGTCGAAGGTGATCACGACGCGGGCCGGGCCCTCGACCGTGCCCGGCGCGGCCGCGGCGCCTGTCAGCTCGGTGCCGCCTTCCTCCGAGCGCGCCCACTCCTGGACGCGCTGCGTGGTCACGCCCCAGAGCATGATCACGGCCGGGTCGGTGATCGCCTCGGGCGTCGCCCCGATCGCCGGCGGCGGCGTCCACTCGCCGAGCTTGCGCAGCAGCTCGCGCCGGCGGGCGACGATCGGTGGCCAGTGGTGCGGCCCGAGCGCGGTGCCGCCGGTCGCCCACGTCAGCAGCAGCTCGTCGAGCGCGCTCGCGACCTCGTGGCGGCCGAGCTGGAACACGTCCTCCGTGTCCTCGAGGAAGCCGTGCCGTGCGAGCAGCGCGCCGAACTCGCGCACCTTGTTCCACCAGCGCGTCAGGAACCAGTAGTCGCAGAAGAACTTGTGCTCCTCGACGAACGGGAAGACCGTGCGCGAGAGGTCGAGCAGGTCTTCGAAGGCCGTGCGCGCCTCCTCGGGGAGCAGCGCGCCGTACTCCTCGGCGAGCCGGTCGCGCTCGGCGCGGATCGCCTCGGTCGGGCGCTCGACCTCCTCGCCGCGCTTCAGCGCCGCGACGTAGCCGATCAGCGAGGCGTACGGGATCGCCGGGTCGTCGAGCCAGCTGCGGTAGAAGTGGTACAGGCCGTCGCCGGTCGCCATGTTGAACCAGGGGTCCTTGGTGCGCTCGAGGTCCTCCAGCCAGGCGCGGCCCTCGTCGCTCTTCGCCAGCTCGGCCTCGATCTCGTCCGGCGGTGCGGCCCTCGGCGAACGCGCCGTCGACTCCGGTCTCGAGCGCCAGCCGGGCGAGGCGGCGGAGCTCCGCGTCGGGCCGGAAGAGCAGCACGTCGATGCCCGCGACCATCTGCGCGATGTGCTGGTCGGGGATGTCGGGCAGGTTCTGCTTGCAGAGGTCGGCGAAGGTCAGGTACGCGCCGTACCCGAGCAGCAGGAACTCGAAGTGGTGCTGCCACATCAGGTCGCCGCAGCGCAGCGTGCGCTGGTAGGCCTCGAGCACCTCGACGTACCTGGTGTTCTTCTCGTCCCGCTCCATCACCTCGTCGGGCTCGTACTCGGGGAGGTCGGGCACCGGGAGGTCGGTGATCTCCTCGATCAGCACCTCCATCTTCTTCTTGAAGCCCTCGTAGAGCTCGTTCCAGTTCTCGAAGTAGTGGCCCGCGCGGCGCTGGAAGAAGGTCGGCCCGCTCGGCGATCTTCTCCGGGTCGGTGACCGGGTTGCCGGAGATGTAGACGTAGCCGTTGACGATCCGGTAGTCGATCCCCATCGCGACCGGCAGCGCGAAGAAGCGGTTCTGCCACTCGCCGAGCGCCTGGTAGGGGGCGTCGATGCACTGGACGTCGAACGCCGGCATCGGCACCGGGAAGTGCATCGAGTTCCAGAACCAGAAGCGGTTCTCGTCGACCTCGCGCCGGCCCTCGGCAAAGAGCGCGTGGTACGGGTACATCTCCTCCCAGCCCTCGCACCCCGGTGGGGTCTCGATCTCGTAGGGGCTCGGGAACGCGCTCGTCTTCGCAGGCGCGGCCATAGGCCTTGTATATACAGCGGATGCGCGCTGTCCGGCAACACACGCTGGGCGGGCCGGAGGTCCTGGTCCTGGAGGACCTCCCGCGGCCCGAGCCGGGGCCGACCGAGGTGCTCGTCCGCGCCGCCGCCGCGGGCGTGAACCCGGTCGACTGGAAGGTGCGGACGCGCGGCGGGATCCCCGCCGAGCTGCCGTTCACGGTCGGCTGGGACGTCGCCGGGGTGGTGGAGGAGGTCGGCGTCGGCGTCACCTGGCTCTCGCCGGGCGACCGCGTCTTCGGCATGCCGCGCTTCCCGCGGGAGGCCGCCTGCTACGCGGAGTACGTCGCCTCGCCGTCGCGGCACCTGGCGCGGACCCCGGAAGGCTGGTCGGACGTCGAAGCAGCAGCGATTCCGCTCGCCGGGCTGACGGCGTGGCAGGCGCTCGTCGACACCTGCGGCGTGGGCGAGGGGTCACGCGTGCTCGTGCTCGGTGCGGCCGGCGGGGTCGGGCACCTGGCGGTGCAGATCGCCAGGGCGCGCGGCGCGTGGGTCGCCGGGACGTCGAGCGTCGAGAAGCACGATTTCCTGCGCGGCCTCGGGGTCGACGAGCCGCTGGACAAGAACGGCGAGCTCGCGGTCGAGGTGGACGCCGTCCTCGACGCGGTCGGCGGGGACGCCGGGCTCGCGGCGGTGCCGGCGCTGCGCGACGGCGGGACGCTCGTCACGCTCTCCACGTCTGCAGTCCCGGCGTTGCAAGAGGCCGCCGCCGGGCGCGTTCGCGTCGCCGGGATCCTCGTCGAGCCGGATCGCCTCGGCCTGAACGACCTGGCGGCGATCGGGCTGAAGCCGCACGTCGACGCGACGTTCCCGCTCGAGGAAGCGGCGCGCGCCCACGAGCTCGGCGAGCAGGGCCGCACCCGTGGGAAGATCGTCCTGACGATCTGATGGCGCGTTACGTCCTCGTCCACGGAGCCTTCGGCGGCGCCTGGTGCTGGGAGCCGGTGATCCCCGCGCTCGAGGCCGCCGGGCACACCGTCGTCGCGATCGACCTGCCCGGCGGCGGCGACGACCGGACGCCGGTCGAGGAGATCACGCTCGCGAGCTGCGCCGCCCGCGTCTGCGAGGCGCTGACGGAGCCGTCGATCCTCGTCGGCTACAGCATGGGCGGCGTCGTGATCACCCAGGCGGCGAACGACCGTCCCGAGAACGTCGAGCAGCTGGTCTTCGTCTCCGCGTTCATGCCGGCCAACGGCCAGAGCCTCCTCGACATCACCAGGCTGCCCGAGGGCGCCGGCGACCAGATCCAGGCCAACATCGTCGTCTCGGGCGACCCGCCGGTGGCGATGCTGAGCGACGAGGCGGCCGCGCTCGCGATCTACCAGCGCTGTACGCCCGAGCAGCAGGCGTGGGCGATTCCGCAGCGGCGCGACCAGGCGGTGGCGCCGTTCGCCACGCCCGTCCAGGTGGACGACGAGCTGCTCGCGCGGATCCCGCGCTCGTTCGTCCTCACGCTGGACGACAACGCGTTCACGACCGCTCTCCAGCGGCGGATGATCGCCGAGCACCCGTGCGTGAACGTGGTCGAGCTCGACTGCGACCACGCCCCGTATCTCTCCGCGACGGACGAGCTCGCCGACGCGCTGCTTTCGTTCGCCGGCCAGCCGGCAGTCAGCTCAGGATCGTTACGACCCCCGCGTCGGCGTCGAGGCGGATGACGTCCCCCGTCTTGATCCGCTTCGTCCCGGTGCCGGTGCCGACGACGGCCGGCAGGCCGTATTCACGGGCGACGATCGCCGCGTGGCACATCACACCGCCGATGTCCAGGACGGCGCCGGCGATCGTGCCGAAGACGGGCGTCCAGCTCGTCGAGGTGGTCGGCGCGACGAGGATCTCCCCCTCGAGGAGGGTGCCGGCATCCGTGGAGTCGAGGATCACGCGCGCACGGCCCTCGACGAGTCCGGGTGAGGCCGTGATCCCGATCAGGCGGCTCGATCCCCCGTCCTCCGACGACAGCCATTCCTCGAGGCGCTCGGGCGTGATGCCCCAGAGCATTACCGTGAGCGGATCGGTGATCTCCTCGGGTACCGGCCCGAGCGCGGGCGGCGGCGACCACCGCCTCATCGCCTCGTAGATCTCTGCGCGCCGCGCCACGATCGTCGGCCAGTGCGACGGTCCGTACGCCGCCGCCGCGCCGCTGCTCCAGGCGAGCCGGAGGTCCTCGAGTGCGGAGCGGACCTCGTCGTGGCGGAGGAGGAAGACGTCCTCGCCGTCGGCCAGGAACGAGTGCGTCGCGAGCAGGGCGCCGAACTCGCGCACCTTGTTCCAGAAGATCGTCAGGTACCGGTGGTCGACGTAGAAATTGTGGTTCTCGACGTACGGGAACACGATCCTGGCGAGATGCAGGCTCGCGTCGAAGGCGGCGCGCTGCGCCTCGGGCAGCAGCTCGCGGTGCTCGGCGGTGATCCGCTCGCGCTCCGCCAGGATCGCCGCCTGCGGACGTGCGATGTCCTCGCCGGCGGCGAGCCGCCCGATGTACGCCCCGATCGTCATGATCGGGAACGTCGGGTCGTCGATCCACGAGCGGTGGTGGTGGTAGAAGAGGCCGATCCCGCAGGAGAAGTAGAACCAGGGTTCCTTGGTCGCCTCGTAGTCGGCCAACCACCGTGCCCCGGCGTCGCTACCCCCGAGGGCGGCGCGGAGCTCGGTCTCGGTCCGGGCGCCGCGGACGAGCTCGCCGATTCCCAGCTCGCGCGCGAAGGCCGCCAGCCGTCTGAGCTCGTCGTCCGGGCGTAGGACGAGAACGTCGATCCCGGCGACCATGCTCGCCAGCGTGCGGTCCTTGATCCCCGGGAACACGCTCCGGCAGAGCTCGTAGAACGCGAGGTAGGCGCCGTAGCCGAGGTTCAGCAGCTCGAAGTGGTAGTGGAGGATCCGGTCGAGCCCCTCGAGCAGCCGGTCGTAGGCGGTGAGCAGCAGATGGCTCGTGCCGAAGCCGCGTCCCGCGGTAACGATCGACTCGTCCTCGTACTCCGGTAGCGCGGGCACGTCGAGCGCACGGAGCGAACGCGTCTCGGCCTCGACCTTCTCCACCCAGCTGTCGTAGAGCTCATGCCAGTGCTCGTAGTAGTAGCCGCCGCGTTCCTTGAACAGCTCCGTCCGGCGGGCGAGCGTCGCTTCGTCGGTGACGGAGGTTGGACTGTCGTAGACGTAGCCGTTCAGGATGCGGAACTCGACGCCGAGCGAGGGCGGGACGGCGAACAGGCGTGCGCTCGCCTGGTTGAACGCAGCCACCGTCCACTCGAAGACCAGCGCACCGAACGGGTACAGCGGCTCTGGCGCGTGCAGCGCCTCCTGGAACCAGAAGCGCCCCTCCTCGAAGGGACGGCGGGCCTCGCCGAACCGGATGTGGGGTGCGTACAGCTCCTCCCACCCCTCGCAGCCGGGTGCAGCGGGGATCTCGAACGGGCTGGGGAAGCGCCGGGGGGTCATCGCGATCGTGGGGAAGCGGCATCTTCTCACGCCGCCTCGCCGCCGCAGGAGGGGAGAGGAGGTCCCTCCCCTCCTGGCGGAGACGAGGTCACGGCTGCCCGGCGGCTCCGGCCGCGAGCTGGGCGAACGTCAGGTTCATGATCGCCTGCGTGTACTTGCGGGTCTGCGGGCTCATCGAGGCGAGCACCGCCTGCATGGTCGGGCCGTGCTGGGGAGCCGGGAGGGCGTAGCCGAGCCCGAGCGCGCCGGCCGCGAGGCGGGCCGGCGTGAGCGACATGATCGACGGCACGCTCGGGGCAGCGCCGGTGTCGATCGTCGCGTGCGGCAGCACGGGAAGCGGGTTGGCGACCTGCTGGGCCTGAGCCTTGCCCGAGCCCGCGGAGCCGCCGTCGAAGGCGAGCGCGGTCACGGCCCAGGTGACCACGGCGGCCAGCGCGGCAATCCCCGCGACCAGGCCGAAGAAGCGACCGCGCTTGATCTCGACGGTCGCTGGGATGGACGGATAGACGCTCATCTCTGCTCCTTTCGGATGAAGGGTCACTGCGGTGACGATCCGGTCGAACGGGAGCCCCGCCTGCCTGTTCACCTCGGCGACGGCATCCGCCGAGGGCCCTTCGAACTGGCAGAAGCAGGCTTCGTCCCGCAGCACGATGGTCGAGCCGAGGTAGCGAACGTTGCCGGCGTCGCCGGCTCCGGCGTTCGAGGGCTCGAGCCGGGAGAGCCCGCTCAGCAGGTCCGAGCGGTGGAGGCCGGGGAGGTATCGCTCGACGACGTAGACCATGCGCCCAAGCTAGGGCTCAGGGTCGGGGCCCCGAAACCCGGGAAACCCTAGGTTTGGGCAGCCGCTCCCCCGGCATTGGCCGGGGTGCCCTGAGGGGGCGTGAGGCGCGCCGCGAGCCCGGCGCGGCGGACGTCGAGCTTGCGGTAGACGTGGGAGAGGTGGGCCTCGACGGTGCTGAGCCCCATGTAGAGCTCGGCGGCGATCTCCTTGTTGGAACGACCCAGGGCGGCAAGCTCGGCGACGCGGCGCTCGGTCTCGGTGAGCGCCTCGGAGGCGGGCGTGCGGCCGCTGATCCGTTTCAGCTCGGCCCGGGCCTTCTCGGCCCAAAGACGGGCGCCGAGCGTGTCGAAGAGAGCGAGCGCCTGTTCGAGCGCTTCCCGGGCGGCCTTCTTCTGCTGGTTCTGGCGTCTGACAGTGCCGAGGCCGAGGAGCGTGCGGGCACGCTCGAGCGGGAACCGCTCGGCGTCGGCGAGCGAGCGTTCGAACGCCTCGAAGGCCTCCTCCGGCCGACCTTCGGCGGCGGATAGCAGCCCGCGGCAGCGCAGCGCTCCGGCCCTCGCCAGGGGGCTGTCGAGCCGCTCTGCGCTGCCTGCGAAGCGCTCGAGGTAGTTGCCGCGCGCGCTCCAGCTCGCCAAGCGCGACCAGCGTTTCGATGGTGTCGGGCCAGACCGTCAGCGTCGGATCGTTCATCTCCCCGGCGGCCAGGCGTTGGGGGAGCTCGCGCAGACTTTCGGCGGCGAGACCGAAGTTCCCGAGCATGAGCTCGAGACGACCGAGCACGGCTTCGATGAGGATCGTGTACAGCCTGATCGAAGTCCGAGAGTAGGAGAGGGCCTCTTCGGCTGTGAACCGGGCCTCCTCGACGAGACCGAGATCGGTCTCGATCAGCGCCTTGGCCCGGCCGGCCCACGCCTGGGCATGCGGATGCCGCGTCTGGACGGTGAGCTCGTAAGCGGCAGTCGCGTGCGCGAGCGCCAGCTGCCAGCGACCGGCGAGCCACTCGACCAGGACGAGCGGCCAGAGGGTCATCTCCCGGCTCACCTCGTCGCCTCGTTCCTGTGCCTCCGCCTCGAACTGCTCCAGGACCTCGCGGGCTCCGTCGAGGTCGCCCATCAACATCAGCCGCCGCCCGAACACGTAACGCGGGCTGAGGTTCCATTCGAGCTTGAGCTCGAATTGCTCCTCGATCTCGAGCCCACGTTCGAGCAGGCCCGGCGTGACCTCCGCGTAGTACTGCTCGGCCCGGCCCGCATAGGCGATCGCCTCGGCGAGGAGAGCGGGATCGCCGGCCCGCTCGGCCCGTGCCACCGCTTCGCGGCTGTCGGTCAGCGCAGCGTCGGCATCGGCCTCGATCAGGTGATGGCCCGCGCGAACGGCGAGAATCCGGGAGCTGCGGGCCTCGTCTGCCCCGGATTCCGCCAGCGCCTCATTGATCTGCTGGAGCAGCTCGGCCGTACTTCCCTGCTGCGTGAGCGCCAGCTCGAAGAGGACGTCGGAACGCTCGACGCCCGAGGGCGCCTCGTGCTTCAGCTCTTGCAGGATCGCAATCGCCTGGTCGGCGTCGCCCGCGAGCCGGACCAGGCGCGCGGCGCGCAGCCGGCGCCGGCGTGCCTCTGCGGGATCGTCGGGCGTCAGCTCCGCGGCCAGCTCGTACAGCTCGGCCCCCGCCGCCGCGGCGCCGCGACCTGCTGCCTGCTCGGCGGCCAGCTCGAGCTCCTCGGCAACGGATGCATCGGGCCCGTCGGCGGCGAGCGCGAGGTGGCGGGCCCGCTCCTCGGCGTCCGACACTGCATCCGCCAGCGCTCCGTGCACGGCGCGCCGCTTCCAGACCGGCGCGCGCTCGTAGCAGATCGACGCGAGCAAGGGATGTGTGAAGCGCACGGACGAGTCGTCGAGCTCGACGACGGCCTCCTGCGCCGCCGCCTCCAGTGCCTCGAGCACGCGATCGCGCTCTCCGTACGTCGATGTCAGCAGCTCGACGGTCGGCCGGGCGAGCGCGGCGACGAGGAGCAGGACGTCGAGCGTCTCCCCGGGAAGGCGGGCGAGGCGGCTGCCGAGCAGCTCGTGGAGGCTTTCCGGAACGCGGAGCGCCTGGCCCGGGGCCGGCCGCGTGTTCGTCCGCACGAGCTCACGGCCCAGCTCGAGCGCGAAGAAGGGGTTTCCGGCGGTCGCCTCCTGCACGCGCACGAGCTCTGGGCGGGTCAGCTCGAGCCCGAGCCGCTCCTCGAGCAGCCGGTGGACGGCTGCCGAGGCTCAGCGGACCGAGCGTCAGCTGATCGGTCGCCAGCGAGCGCTCGAGATCGACCGGGCTCTCGAGCTCCGGAGCCAGTCTGAGAGTTGCAAGAACGCCGACCGGCTCGTCGCGAAGCCGCCGAAGAGCGATCTGGATCGCCCCCGCCGAGGCCGGGTCGAGCCACTGCACGTCGTCCAGCGCGACGAGCACCGGGCTCCGCTCGGCCATCGCGCGCAGCACGTCCAGGACAGCGAGCCCGATCGCGTGCTGGTCGAGCGCTGTCTCGCCCGGCTCGGCAAGGAGCAGTGCGACCTCCAGCGCCCGCCGGCGTGGCGGCGCGAGCGAGGGCGCAACCTCGTCGAAGACCGGCGTGAGCAGCTCGGAGAGCCCGGCGAACGACAGTGACGCCTCGGCCTCGGACCCGCGGCCGACGAGCACGCGGCCGATGCGGCGGCCGGCCTCGCCCACGCCCGTGTCCCAGAGGATCGTCTTGCCGATTCCCGCCTCGCCGGAGAGGAGGAGGGCGCGCGGTCCTTCCTCGATCCCGGCGAGGAACGCCTCGAGCAGGTCGAGCTCGTCCTCGCGCCCGATGAGGGGGGTCGCGCGCACGGCGACTTCCGATTGTGACGCGCAGCGGCGCCGCGCGGGGCGGGCAGGGGCAGGGCGGCCGAGAGCCGCCTCGCCCCAAATGCCCTAGACCGTCGCCTTCTCCCGCCACGAGCCCTTCGCGTACCCGGTGCGGACGACCTCCGAGTACGGGCACGGGCTGACGGTCGCGCGGATCTCGACCTGCCGGTGGCGCTCGACCACCGGCTTCGCGGAGCCGCCGTTCTCCTCGCCCCAGACCAGCGTGACCTCGGTGCCGATCTCGACGTCCGAGTTGACGACTCCGAGCGAGAGCATCGAGCGCTCGTTGTAGCTGTACCCGGAGAAGGTCGAGACGCCGACCTGCTCGCCGTCGAGCAGCAGCTTGTCGTTCGGCCAGGTCGCGTAGTTCGAGAGCGGCAGGTCGATGTACTTCGCCGGGTCGCCCTTCTCGAACAGCGTCTGCATCGCGGCGGCGACGTCCTCGCCGTTCCACGCGAGCGTGACCTTGCGGCGCGGGCCCTCGGCGTCCATGGCCTCGAGCGCCTCGCGGCCGATGAAGTCGTGGTCGAACTTCACGAACCCCCAGTAGCCGAGGTCGTGCGGCGTCAGGTAGTAGTCCGAGATGTCGTCGGAGTAGAAGGAGCCGCCGAGCGAGCCGGTCGCCTCGTAGCCGTTGGCCGGCAGCCACTCGCGGTACGCCTTCAGGTCGTCGCCCGTGAAGACGGCCGGCAGCGGGCACGGGATCCACCCGGACTCGAGCGTGTTCGTCGCGTAGACGCGCGAGCCGACCTGCTCGAGGCCGAACTCCTCGCCGGCCTCGACGATCGCCGCGCGCACGTCCTCGGCCTCGTCCCAGGGCCCGAAGAGCTCGCGGCCGGGGACGCCCGACATGCCGTGGTGGAGGGCGCGCACGGTGTGCCCGGCGATCGTGATCTCGCCCATGTTGAAGAACTTGATCTCGGGCAGCGGCCCGCCGGTCACCTTCTCCAGCACCTGCATCGCGTTCGGGCCCTGGACCTGGAAGCGGTAGAGCTTGCGCTTGCCGGTCGGGTTGACGGCGGTGCGCTCGTCGCGGTCGAAGGTCACGTCGTAGTCGCCGGTCTCGCCGTGGTACTGCACCCAGTTGTGCGCCGAGGGGCGCCCGACGATGCTGACCTTGTTCTCGTCGAGGTAGAAGAGGATCGCGTCGCCGATCACGTAGCCCTGCGGGTTGCAGACGACGAGCTGCTTGGCCTTGTCGACGGCGAAGTTCTCGAAGCTGTTGACCGCGAGGTCGGAGAGCAGCCGGATCACGTCCGGGCCCTCGACGTAGAGGTCGGTCATGTGGTGCGACTGGTCGAAGAGCGCAGCGGTCTCGCGCCACGCGACCTGCTCCTCGCGCCAGTTCGAGAACTCGGCGGCGACCTTCGGGTAGACGTACGGCCCGATCTGCGAGTTCCGGGCCATCTCGGCGGCGCTGCCTGCGGCCGCGAGCTTCTGTTCGAGCGATGTGGGCGTCATGTCGGGGTGACCTCCTTCTGGGCCTCGGGGGCAATGCTAGTCCGCTTGCTCGCGCTCCCAGTTCCAGGTGTCCAGGAGCCGGTTGAAGGTGAAGTAGTGGAATCCGTCGATCACGTCGGCGTGTGGAGCGAGGGCGTCGTAGAGCGCGTCGGCTGAGCCGGAGAGGCGGAAGAGCCGGCGTAGGCTCCGCTGCTTGCGCAGGTACCGCAGGGACGGGCCGACGCCGACCTTGACCGAGATCTCCAGCAGCCGCTTCGGGTCGACGATCCCCGGCATGCCGACGATCACGGGCAGGTCGATCTGCCGGGCGAAGCGCAGGATCGCGTCGGGCTCGAAGCAGAGCTGCGTGGTGACGTAGTCGGCGTAGGGGAGCTTCTGCTCGAGCGCGTCGGCGAGCGTCGCCGGGTCGATCAGCGGGTGAGCCTCCGGATAGCCGGCGATCCCGAGCGTGCGCGGGCGGTTCGGATGCTCGTGGATCACGGGCAGGAGCTGGACGGCGGACGAGTACTCGCCGAGCGGCTGGAGGGCGTCGCCGCCGACCACGAACGCGTCGTCGATTCCGGCCGTCGGCCATGCGCGCGAGCAGCTCGTCCAGATGCGCGCGGTCGCGCACCATCCGCGAGCAGAGGTGGATGGTGACGTCGTGGCCGATGCTCGCGGAGCCGCGTGCCGACCTCGACCGACAGGTCCGGCCCGTGCTTCGGCGAGCACGTGACGGTCAGCCGCACGTGCTCGGGCAGCTGCGGCGGCCTGCTCCGCGCCGGCGCCGAAGGGCAGGATCTCGAAGCGCGAGGTCATTGCGACCGGCGGCGTCCCGTAGGTGTGGAAGCTCTCGACGGTCTGCACGCCCCAGAACTGGCCGCGGGCGCGCTCCTCGGCCGTCCACGTGATCGGCTCGAAGTCGGGGTCGAAGACGAAGTAGCCGCCGGTCGTCACCTCGATCCGGTTGCCGCCGGGCTCGAAGCCGTAGAGGAAGAACCCCTGCGCGACGCCGTGCTTCGACGGCGCGGCCTCGATCGGCACGTCGTTGTCGACGAACAGGTCGGCGGCGCGCAGGCACTCCTCGCGCGTGTCGACCCAGAAGGCGA
The DNA here is from genome assembly GCA_963847305.1 of uncultured Actinomycetes bacterium. Taxonomy (GTDB): domain Bacteria; phylum Actinomycetota; class Thermoleophilia; order Gaiellales; family Gaiellaceae; genus DATBLE01. The sequence continues at coordinate 41,955 of CAWJZI010000021.1, forward strand.
GGTGGTGGAGCCGGCCGCGCGCGCCGTAGTGGTCGGCGACGTAGATCAGCTCGTGGGCGGCGATCGAGAGGCTGAGCCAGGCGCCCTGCTCGGTGCCGTCGTCGAGCTCGATCCGCTCGTAGAGCCGGTAGCCGAGGAGCTCCTGGACGAACTCGCGGGACGCGCGGACGTCGGCGGCGAGGACGTTGACGTGGTCGAGCCGCTTCACGCAGGCGCCGCGGCCGGTGTAGCGCTGCGGCTGGTTGCGCCACGACGGCTTCAGGTGCTCGGGCGCGACGTACCGCTCGGCCTCGTAGAAGAGCTCGAACCGGTGGCCGTCGGGGTCCTCGAACCGGTAGGCCGGCCCGTGCCCGACGTCGCCGTCGATCCAGCCGCGGCCGAGGCCGGTCTCCTCGATCGCCGCGACGCGGCGCTCGAGCGCCTCGGGGCTCCAGGTGCGGAGCCCGACGTGACCGAGGCCGGACGTCTCCGACTCGGTGAGCTTCAGGCTGTAGCGCAGGTAGTCGCCCCAGCCGCGCAGGTAGACCGACTGCCCCTCGCGCGCCTCCTCCTCCATCCCGAGCACGTCGACGAAGAAGCGCAGGCTCTCCTCCGGCTTCGGCGTCAGCAGCTCGGCGTGCCCGATCCGGGCGACCTCGTGGAGCGGCGTCACTTCTCCACCAGGCCGCGGAGCCCGTCCAGGTCGTAGGAGAGCGCGCCGCCCTCGAGCTTCGCGCGCTTCTCGACCTCGCGCTCGGCGCGCTCGCGTGCCGCGGCCAGCACCTCCTCGACGCGCTCGTGCTCGACGACGGCGACGCCGTCCGTGTCGAGGACGACCGCGTCGCCCTGCCGGATCGTCGCGCCGCCGACGACGACCGGCTCGCCGATCGCGCCCGGCACCTTCTTGTCCGCGCCGCTGACCCGGACCCAGTGCGCCCAGACCGGGACGCCGACCTCGCGCAACTCCTCGACGTCGCGGACGGCGGCGTCGACGAGGATCGCCGCGACGCCGCGGCCCCTCGCCTGCGTCGCCAGCAGCTCACCGACGAGGGCGACCGGACGCGGTTCCGGCATCGTCAGCACCAGCACCTCGCCGGGCTCCGCCTCCGCGATCGCGGCGTGCACCATCAGGTTGTCGTCCTGGCCGCAGCGGACCGTCCGGGCCGGGCCTGCCGCGCGCGAGCCCGGGATCACCTGCACGAGGTCGAGGTCGACGACCTGCGAGCGGGCGGCCGCCTCGTGCACCGTCGCCGAGCCGAGGCTGCGCGAGCTCGTCCCAGCTCAAAGCCCGTCCACCACCTGCGGCGTCACGCGCTGGAACGCCTCCGCGAACTGGATCGCGGAGTTGCCGGACGACCGGCGCGCGTGGTTGCCGCGCCGGGTCGCCAGCGCGTCGTAGTACGCGGCCAGCGGAGCCTGCGCTCCCATCTCCGCCATCGCCGCGCGCTTCTGCTCGATCACGGCCGTGATGTCGAGGAAGACCGTCGGCGTGAAGTTGCAGAGCTCCGGCTGGTGCGGCTCGAAGAGCAGGAGCTCGGGCGGCTGGAACGGACCGCCGAAGGCGCTTGCGGTCCCTGCGCCGGCGGCCAGGGCGCGCGCCCGCTCGACCGCGACGTACGCCTCCGCGTGATCCGGGTTGAACGGATCGCGGTCGGTGTGCGTGAGCAGCACGTCCGGCGCGAAGTCGCGGATCCGCGCGGCGAGCGCGGCGAGACCGGCCCGGTCGACCTCGAGCGGGTAGTCGCCGAGGTCGAGGCACTCGAACGTCGCGCCGAGCGCCGCCGCGGCGCGCTCCGCCTCGCCCGCGCGGACCTCCTTGACGCGCTCGACGGTCATGCCGGGCTCCTTCCAGAGCTCGCCCGACTCGCCCTGCTCGCCGTAGGAGAGGGCGAGCACGTGCGCCGTGCCGCCGGCCGAGGTCGTGACCGCGATCGCGCCGCCGGCCCGCCAGACGAAGTCGGCCGAGTGCGCCCCGACGACGAGCAGGCGCCGGCTCACGAGTCGCCCGCCAGCCGCCGGGACTGCCCGACGACCATCTCGTGGATCTCGTCCTCGCCGAACCCCGCGCCGAGCAGGTGGTCGGCCCAGAGCGCGAGCCCGTCCTCGACCTCGGGGTAGTCCGGGTTGCCGAAGTCGCTGGAGAAGTAGTTGCGCCCGTCGGTCGCGCGCACGCCGTCGAAGACGTGCTCGAAGGTCGTCTTGCCGCTGTGCGGCGTGCTCAGGCAGCGCTCGAGCAGGCAGCCCTTCTCGGCGAGGGCGACCTGCTCCTCGATCGAGAAGTTCTGCGCCGGGAACTCGGGATGCGTGACGACGATCGTCTCCACTCCCTCCTCGAGCGCGCCGTCGACGACCGCGAAGATGTCCTCGCGGCCGAGGTGCCCGGTGGCGAGGATCAGCCCGTGGCGCGCGATCGCCCGGAGCACCGCCCGCGTCTCCGGGAGCAGCGAGCCGTCGTCCGCCCGCACGAGCACGGGCTCGACCGAGAAACCGAGGCCGCGCAGCTCGTGCTGGAGCTTGGCCCAGAGCGGCACCTTGTCGCCGGGCTTCGGCTCGGTCCGGCCCGCCGTCTCGGCCGGCGAGTCGACCGTCGGCAGCCAGACGATCTTCGCGCCCTCGCGCGCCGCGATCTCGACCGCCAGCGCGTTCATCCCGCCGACCGCCCAGTTCAGCGTGATCGTCCCGATCGCACGCACGCCCGGGACGAGCCCGGAGACGATCTGCGCGCGCTCGGCGGTCGAGGTGTAGTGCGACTTCAGCCCGAACCCGGCCAGGCCGGCCTCGGCGAACCGGTGGGCGAGCGTGACGTCGTCGACGATGCGCGCCGGCACGTCGGGCGCGACGTGGATGTGCAGGTCATACCCGCCCCGCACCAGCTCCCGCGCACGGTCGCTCGGCACTAGCACGCTCTCCTTCGCGATGTCCCCGAGCAGCGCGGCGCTCGCCTCGGCGATCCGCGGCTCGATCCCGAGCTCGAGCAGCAGGTCGCGCGCCGCCTCCATCTCGTCCACGCGCCTGACCGCGTGCGCCTGGCTGCCGACGAGCAGCCGGTCGAGCAGGGGTCGCCCGATCACCGCGGCGATCTCCTGCTTCAGCCACTCGGCGTGGCCGACGGCCTCGGCGGCGCGGACGCTCTCGATCGCGGAGGCGGCGAGGCCCTTCATGAAGACGGAGCGGAGGAGCTTCAGCGTCGCCGCGTCGCCGGCGTGCGCGGAGACGACGTCGACCGGCATGCCGAGCGGGCCGAGTGCCTCGGCGAACGCCTGCGCGGCCCCGCCGGACGCGAGCGCCGGCGTGTCCAGCCCGCGGACCGGCACCGGCCCGAGCAGGGCCACGTCGGCGAACCGCCGCTCGCCGACCAGCTCCGCGACCTCGCGCTTCAGCGCCGGCGCCGCGGTGTTCAGGTCGGCGTACAGGGCCTTCTGGCCGAGCGTCCCGCGCGCCGCCTCTGCCGCCTCGACGGCGTCCCGTGCGGAGTTGACGCTGAGCACCACGTCGCTGCCGGCGACCGCGTCGGCCGGCGCGCCGCCGCCGAGCGGGTCGTAGCCGCGCACCTCGGCGCCGGCCGCGGTCAGGTCGGCGGCCAGCCTGCTGCCGGCCTCCCCGAGTCCGAGCACCGCGACGGTCAGTCCGGGCAAGGCGTCAGAGCTGCTCGAGGGCCTGGCGCGTGAGCACCTGCGCGAGATGAGCGCGGTACTCGGCGCTTCCGCTCACGTCGGTCGGCGGCTCCGCTCCCTCGGCCGCGCGTGCCGCTGCGTCGGCAGGCGAGGCGCCGTCGGCGAGAGCCTGCTCCGCGGCGCGAGCGCGCAGCGGAGTGCCGCCCATCCCGGCGAGCCCGATGTGCACGCCGCCGTTCACGCGCGCGGCGGCGACCCCGACCGTCGCCCAGTCCTGCGCGCGGCGCACGTGCTTCAGGTAGACGCCGCCGTCGACCCTGGGGACGCGCATCTCCGTCAGGAGCTCCTGCTGCCCGAGCGCCGTCTCGAACGGGCCGGTGAAGAACTCCGCTGCCGGCGATCGTCCGCTCTCCGTCGGGCCCGCGGGCGACGAAGTCCGCATCGAGCGTGAGCAGGATCGTGCCGAGGTCGGACGCCGGGTCACCGTGCGAGACGGAGCCGCCGATCGTCCCGCGGTGGCGCACCTGCGGGTCGCCGACCTCGCCCGCGACGTGCGGCGATCAGCGGGGCAGCCCTTGCGTCAGCACCGGGTCGCCTGCGAGATCGGCAGTGGCGGCTGAGCGCGCCGATCGCGATCCGGTCGCCGTCCTCGCGGACGTAGCGCAGGTCGTCGAGCCGCCCGATGTCGACGAGCAGCGACGGCCGCGCGAACCGCAGCCGCAGCAGCGGGATCAGCGAGTGCCCACCGGCGAGCAGCTTCGCGTCCTCGCGGCCGAGCAGCTCGATCGCCTCGTCGATCGACCCGGCGCGCGCGTACTCGAAGGCAGGCGGGATCACTTCGCCGCCTTCGCGGCCGACTGCACCGCGCTGACGATGTTGTGGTAGCCGGTGCAGCGGCAGAGGTTGCCCTCGAGCCCGAGGCGGATCTCCTCCTCCGACGGGTTCGGGCTCTCCTGCAGCAGCGACACCGTCGCCATCACGAAGCCCGGCGTGCAGAAGCCGCACTGGAGCGCATGGTTCTCGTGGAAGGCCTGCTGGACGGGATGCAGCGCGCCGTCGCCGGCGAGGCCCTCGATCGTCGTCACGTCGCTGCCGTCCGCCTGCACCGCGAGCACGGTGCACGACTTCACGGACTCGCCGTCGATCAGCACCGTGCAGGAGCCGCAGGAGGACGTGTCGCAGCCGACGTTCGTCCCCTTGAGGCCGAGGTTGTCGCGCAGGAAGTAGGCGAGCAGCAGGCGAGGCTCGACGTCCGCCTCGTGCCGCTCCCCGTTGACCGTGATCGCAATCTTCATGCCTTCGCCTCCTGGAGCGCGCGCCAGACGTTCTCGCCGTTCGCCGGCATCGCGACGTGCTTCACGCCGTAGTGCGAGAGCGCGTCGACGACCGCGTTGTAGACGGCGGGCGTCGAGCCGATCGTTCCGGACTCGCCGATGCCCTTGGCGCCGAGCGGGTTCGCGGGTGTGGGGGTCTCCATGAAGATCGACTCCCACGACGGAAGCTCGGCCGGCGACGGGAAGGCGTACCCGACGAGGTTCCCGGTCAGCGGCGTTCCGTCCTCGGCGAAGGTGTAGTGCTCGTACAGCGCCTGCGCGACGCCCATCGCCACGCCGCCGTGCACCTGGCCCTCGGCGAGCAGCGGGTTGACGAGCGTGCCCGCGTCGTCGACGCAGACCATCTTCTGGAGATCGACCGCGCCGGTCTCCGTGTCGACCTCGACGACGGCGACGTGGGTGCCGAACGGGAACGTCGGCCCTCCCTGCCACTCGCTGCTCGCCTTCAGCTCGCCCATCCGGTCGTCTCCGGCGGCGCGCGTCGCCAGCTCCTCCCAGGAGAGCGACGGGTCGGCCGTGCCCGCGACGTGGAAGCGGCCGAGCCCCGTGTCGAGCACCACGTCGGCGGGGTTCGCCTCCAGGTAGTCGGCGACCAGCTGCTTCGCCTGCTCGACGACGGTGTTCGCCGCCTCGCGCGATGCCGTGCCGCCGATCTGCACCGACTTCGACCCGTACGTGCCGGTGCCGGACGCGATCTCGTCGGTGTCGCCCTTGTGGACTGTGACCTTCTCGAGCGGGAGCCCGAGCCGCTCGGCCACGATCATCGCGAAGGAGGTCTCGTGCCCCTGGCCGTGCGAGAACGAGCCGGTGCGGACGATCGCTCCGCCGTCCGGCGGTGATCTCGACCTCGCCGAGCTCGGCCTCGCCGAGCGGGTTGGTGATCTCCACGTAGGAGGAGAGGCCGATCCCGAGCTGCTTCGTCCCGCCCTCGTCGCGCCGCCGCTTCTGCTCGGCGCGGAGGTCGTCATAGCCTGCGGAGCGCAGCGCCAGGTCGAGCGCGCCCGGATAGTCGCCCGAGTCGTACCCGGCGCCGGTGGGGGTCGTGTGCGGGAACTCGGTGACGTAGTTGAGCCTGCGCACCTCCGCCGGGTCCATGCCGATCTCCATGGCGAACCGGTCGATCGCGCACTCGATCGCCTGGATCGCCTCCGGCCGGCCGGCGCCGCGCAGCGCCGAGATGTGCGTCGTGTTCGTGACGACCGTCGTCCCCTCGGCCTCGACGCGGGGGATCGCGTACACGCCGCTCGACATCAGCTGGGTCAGGTTCGCGAGGAAGGCGCCGAGCGTCGGATAGGAGCCGCAGTCCGCGAGCACGTCGAGCTTGTAGGCGAGCACCTTCCCGTCCTTCGTGCCGCCGATCGTGAAGTTCAGCTCCATCGCGCGGCCGTGGGGGAGTGCGAGCATCGACTCGCTGCGGGTCTCGGTCCAGCGAACGGGGCCGCCGAGCTTGCGGGCGAGCCAGGCGACGAGAATGTCCTCCATCAGGCCGCCGACGGACATGATCTTCGCGCCGAAGGCGCCGCCGACGTCCGGGGCGATGACGCGGATCTGGGACGGCTCCAGCCCGAGCACCCCCGCGAGCGCGTCCCGGTCGCCGTGCGGGGCCTGCGTGCAGAGCCAGGCGGTGAGCTTGCCGTCCTCGAACGTGGCCGCGATCGAGCGCGGCTCCAGCGGGCACGGCGCCATCCGCTGGCTGAGGAGCGTGTCGGAGACGACGACGTCGCAGCCGTCGAAGAGGTCCTCGGCGTGCGCGGCCGGCTCCGTGTGGGCGGCGACGTTCGTGCCCGCGTCGGGGAAGAGCAGCGTCTCGTCCTTCAGCGCCTCGTGCGGGTCGATCACGACCGGCAGTGGGTCGTAGTCGACCATCACGAGCTCGGCCGCGTCGGCCCCGGTCGCGCGGTCGTCGCTGACGACGACGGCGAGGATCTCGCCGACGAAGCGGACGACGTCGCTCGCGATCACCGGGCGGCCCATCTGCGCGTTCAGGCCGGGGAGCGGCGGCGGCCCGTACGGCGGCAGGTCGATGTCCGCGGCGGTGAACACCTGCACGCCGGGGAGCGCCGCGGCGGCGCTCGTGTCGATCCCGTTGATCTTCGCGTGGGCGAGCAGCGAGCGGACGAACGTGATCTGCTTCGCGCCCTCGAGCGCGAGGTTCTCGACGTACTGACCCTTGCCGCGCAGGAACCGGTCGTCCTCGGTGCGCAGCACCCGGTTGCCGAGGATGCTCACCGCGCGAGCCTAACGGTCACTGCTGCGTGAGTCGAGACAAGTGTCCGAATAGTGGAACAACGCCTCACGCGGGCACCGGCGCCTCACCGACCGCCTGCTGGACGGCCGTGACGATCTTCGCCGCGTCCGGAATGAGGTACGCCTCCATCGGCTCGCTGTAGGGGACCGTCGCGTCCAGCGCGCAGACGAGCTGCACCGGGCCCCTGAGGGACGAGAACCCCTGGGACGCGACCTCTGCCGCGATCACCGCCGCCGCCGAGCCGTGCCGCGTCGACTGGTCGGCGACCACGAGCCGGCCGGTCTTCTCGACCGAGGAGAGGATCGTCGCGAGATCGAGCGGCGCCAGCGTCCGCGGGTCGATCACCTCCGCGCTCACGCCCTCGGACGCCAGCTGGTCGGCCGCCTCCAGCGCGCGGCCGAGCATCCAGCCGAGCGCGACGATCGTCACGTCGCTGCCCTCGCGGACGACGTTCGCCTGGCCGAGCGGAACGACGTGCTCGCCCTCCGGGACGTCGCCGTGCTCGAGCGTGAGCAGGTAGTGGTGGAAGAAGACGACCGGGTTGTCGTCGCGGATCGAGGCCGTCATCAGCCCCTTCGCGTCCGCGGGCGTCGCCGGCAGCGCGACCTTCAGCCCGGGGACGCCCATGAACATCCCGTAGATCGTCCCGGTGTGCTGGCCCGCCCAGCCGGCGGTGAACCCGTAGCCGGCCTTGAGCACGATCGGCACCTTCACCTTCCCCGCCGACATGTAGTGGAAGCGGTTCGCCTCGTTCACGACCTGGTCCATCGCGACGAGCATGAACTCCGCCATGTAGAGCTCGACCACCGGCCGGTAGCCGGCGATGGCGGCGCCGATCGCCATCCCGATCTCCGCGGTCTCGGAGATCGGCGTCACGCGGACGCGGTCGGAGCCGAACGCCTTCAGGTACGGGTCGTCGTCGTGGGTGGCGATGTTCTGGCCGAAGTGGAGGACGGTCTCGTCGCGCTCCATCTCCTGGTGGATCGCCTCGCCGATCGCGGCGATGTACGGAAGCTCGCGTGCCATGGCTCTGATCCTCCTAGGCGTAGACGTAGTCGGTGGCTGCCTCGGCCGGCGGGAACGGGCTGTCGAGCCCGAACTGCACCGCCGCCTCCATCTCCGCCCGGACTTCCTCCGCGAGCCGGTCGGCGTCCTCGGTGGACAGCGTCCCGTCCTGGATCAGCCGGGCGCGGAACCGCGGCACCGGATCGCCGCGCTTCGCCGCCTCGTACTCCTCGACGTTGCCGAAGATCGTGATCGCCTCGTGCTCCGGGAAGTGGAGCGGCACCCCCGGCGGGGCGATGATGTTTCCGTGCGCCGAGAGGCGGTAGACGAGCGACTCGACGAACGTCGGGCCGTCACCCCCGCGCGCGCGTTCGACCGCCGCGGACACGACGTCGTGGACCGCGACCGGGTCGCCGCCGTCCACCGTCTCGCCCGGCATCGAGTACGCCTTCGCCTTCACCGCCAGCGGCTCGCCGGCAGCGGCGTTCGCGTCCTCCTGCTCGACCCGCGTGTAGACGTTGTAGGAGTTGTTCTCCATCACGAACACGATCGGGAGCTTCCAGAGCGAGGCGATGTTCAGCGACTCGTGGAAGGCGCCCTGCTTCGACGCCCCGTCGCCGAAGAAGCTGAGCACGACCTGCCCCTGGCCGCGGATCTGCGCCGCGTAGGCCGCGCCGCAGGCGTGCGGGATCCCCTGGCCGACGATCCCGGACGTTCCGAGGAAGCCGCGGCCGGGGTCGACCAGGTGCATCGAGCCGCCGTACCCGCCGCAGAGGCCGTCCTTGCGGCCGTAGATCTCCGCCATGATCGCCTTCGGGTCGGTGCCGAGCGCGATCGGGTACCCGTGGCAGCGGTAGGTCGTCAGGAGCTGGTCGCCGTCGCGCAGCGCGGCGAGCGAGCCGACGATCGACGCCTCGGCGCCGTCGGCCAGGTGCGTGTGGCCGCGGATCACGCCGGGGTGGTCCTCGAACGTCCGCTTCACGCGCTCCTCGAACTCGCGGATCCGGAGCATCTGGGTGTACATCCAGGTCAGCCGCTCGCCGTCGAGATCAGGCACTCTGGGCTCCTTTCGTGCTCGGGTGAGCCAATCTACCGCGCCGTCGTCGGCGCCGACAACCGGGCACGAACCGTGCGCTGATCGTCAACTCGCGGGGGTTGACTGTGCGCTCTGTTGCGAAGAGAGCGGCGCCGGAGCGCGAGAAGATCGCTCCTCAGGGCCGGTGCGCGGCCGGTTGCCGGGCGGCCAGAACGCAAGAAGGAGGCTTGAACGGGCATGAGGTCTCGAGAGAAAACCAGACTCGTGCGGCTCGGCATCATCGCCGGAGTCGTCGGGGTCACGCTCGCCGTCGCGGTGCCCCTCGCGGTCGGGCGCGACGAGCGGCAGGCCCAGTCACCAACTACCGCGTCTATGTCGGCGCGAAGGCGGTTCGTGCGAACCCGAAGCTGTCGCCGGTCGTGATCGGCGCGATCAACACGCAGGGCGGACAGGTCCTGATCGGCCCGGGCTGGACGAACGGGATCAAGACCGCCGTCCAGTACGTGAACAGGTACCTCGGCGGCGTGCAGGGCCACCCGCTCGTCGTCAGCTACTGCTTCACGACCTCCGCCGAGGAGGAAGGCACGAAGTGCGGCCAGCAATTCGCGAACGCCCGGGCGATCAAGGTCGTCGAGTTCGGGGCGGTCGCGGTCGGCAACCAGTCGTTCTACGCCGCACTGGGCAGCCAAGCCGGTCGTGGGCGGCGTGATGCTGCTGCCGCCGGACGGCCAGCGGAAGAACAACTTCGCGCTCTTCGGGACGAACGACTCGGTGCTCGGGCCGTGGGGCACGCTCGGCAAGGACGTACCTGCACGCGAAGACCGCGTCGGTCGTCTACGTCCAGATCCCCGGGATCGACCACGGCGCGCAGGTCGAGAAGCAAAGCCTCGAGGCGGCCGGGATCAAGACGACGCTCGTCGGCTTCCCGCCGACCGCGACCGACCTGACGGGGCCGCTGACGGCGGCGGGCGCGCAGAACGCCGACATGATCGTCCCGCAGTCGAACGCGGGCGGGTGCGTCAACCTCGCCAAGGCACTCGCAGTCGCTCGGCAAGAGCAGCACACCGGTCGTCTCCAACCCGCTCTGCCTCGACCCGGCCGTTCCGGCCGGTCTCGGCGGCGACCTGCCGAAGTGGATCTACGGCATCGCCTCGTCGCTCGGCTTCGACACCACCGACCCGGGGGTGCCGCCGTTCCTCCGCGGCCTGAAGGCCGTCGGGCAGCCGAAGCTCGCCGCCGACGCCTGGGTGATCGTCGCCTGGGGTCAGATCCTGACCACCGTCAAGCTGATGAACCAGATCGGCGTCAACAGGGTCACCTCGGCCAACTTCGCGGCGAAGATCCGGGCATTCAAGGGCCCGCAGGCGCTCGGCGCGCCGAGCCTCCAGTGCGCGAAGTACCCGTCGGAGCCGGCGGCGTGCAACGACCAGGCGCAGTTCTTCCAGTACCAGGGTGCCGGGAAGTTCAAGCGCGTCACCGGTTCCTGCGGCCGCCGCCGACCTTCAAGCTCGACTGAAACAACCTCCTCCCTCGTCAGGCGGGGCCGCGACAGCGGCCCCGCCTCTGCCGGGGTAGACTGACGACATGGACTGGCAGCAGATCGTCCTCTTCGGGATCCTCGGCCTCGGGGCGGGGTCGCTGATCGCGGGCATCGCCGTCGGGATCGTCGTCACGTTCCGCGGCTCCGGGATCATCAACCTGGCGACCGGGGCGGTCGCGATGGTCGCGGGCTACTCGTACTGGTCGCTGAAGACGGGGACCTACGGCGTGCACATGCCGACGGCGGCGGCGCTCGTGATCACCGCCCTCGTCCTGCTGGTGATCGGGCTCGGGATCGAGTTCGCGGTCTTCCGGCCGCTGCGAACGGCGGCGCCGCTCGCCAAGCTCGCAGCCTCGCTCGGACTGCTGCTCGTCGCGCAGGCCGCGGTCTCGCTGGCGTTCGGCATCGGGACGAAGCCGCAGCCGCCGGTGCTCCCGGGCGGCACCGTCACGGTGTTCGGCTCGAACGTGCCGATCGACCGCTTCATCCTCCCGGGCATCGTCCTCGCTGCGACGCTCGTGCTCTCGCTCTCCTACCGGCTGACCAGGTTCGGGCTCGCGACGCGGGCCGCCTCGGAGAACGAGGTCGCGGCGATGCTGATCGGGCCTCTCGCCGAACCGGCTCGCGCTGGCCAGCACGCTGCTGGGGACATTCCTCGCGGGCGCCCTGGGCGTGCTCGCCGCCTCGATCGTGCAGCTCGACCCCAAGGCGCTCCCGCTCCAGGTCGTCCCGGCGCTCGACCGCCGCGCTCTTCGCCCGGTTCACGTCGTTCTGGATCGCCTGCCTGGTCGGTCTGGCGATCGGGATGTTCGAGAACATCCTCTACTACCTCCAGGTCCAGAGCTGGTTTCCGACCGACACGGTTCGCGGTCGCGCTGCCGGGGATCCAGCCCCTCTTCGTGTTCCTCCTGATGGTGGTCGCGATGTTCGTGCGCGGGACGAGCCTGCCGAGCCGCGGCGAGCTCGTCGAGCAGCGGCTGCCCTTCGCGCCGCGCGCGAAGCGGCTCTGGCAGCCGGCGCTGCTCGGCGACGGCCGCGGCAGTCGTCGCCCTGATCGTCTTCCCCTACGACTTCCGCCAGGCCCTGATCCTGTCGCTGCTGGCGACGATCATGTGCCTCTCGGTCGTCGTGATCACCGGCTTCGTCGGCCAGATCTCGGTCGTGCAGCTGGCGCTCGCCGGCATCTCCGGCTTCATCATCTCCCACCTCGCCACGGATCACGGGGTCGGCTTCCCGGAGGGGATGCTGATCGGTGCCTGCGGCGCAACCGTGTTCGGCGTCCTGATCGGGTTCTCCGCCCTGCGCGTGCGCGGGGTGAGCCTGGCGGTGATCACCCTGGCCGCCGCGGTCGCGATCGAGCAGTTCGGCTTCCTCAACGCGAGGTGGGGCGGCGGAACCGCCTCTTCGCCGGTTCCGGAGCCGAAGCTCGGGCTCGATCTCGGTCCGACCGGGCCCTTCCGCGGGATCGACGGAAAGATGCCGAGCCCCGTGTTCGGCTTCTTCGTCCTCGGCGCGGTCGTCCTGATCGGGCTCTACGTCGCGAACCTGCGCCGCTCGAGCCTCGGCCAGCGGATGCTCGCGGTCCGCTCGAACGAGCGGGCGGCAGCCGCCGCGGGAATCGACGTCCGCAACGTCAAGCTGGCCGCGTTCGGGATCAGCTCGTTCATCGCCGGCATCAGCGGCGCGCTCTACGGCTACAACTTCAGCTCGGTCACGGTCGACCGCTTCTCCGCGCTGACCGCTCTCAGCCTGATCGCCCTCGCGTATGTCGGCGGGATCACGATGGTCTCGGGCGCGGTCGTCGCCGGCCTGATCTCCGTCGAGGCGCTGTTCCCGTACGCGCTCGAGAAGTGGTTCGGCGTCTCGGGGAACTACGCGCTGCTCTTCGCGGGCCTCGCGCTGATCGTCACCCTGATCCAGAACCCGGACGGCGTCGCCGGCGCGACCTGGCGCAAGCGGCACGCGAAGAAACAGGCGCGAGCGCGCGCCGAGCCGGCTCCGGAGGCGGCGACGTGACCGCGGCGGGTTGCTCTTCGGCGCACAAGGGAGGAAGATTCACCGGGGACGCCCATGCTGCTGATCGATACGGCCACGGTCCCGGCCTCACAACGGCTGGATTTCTGGTCGGAGTCGTCCTCCGAGGCCTATTTGCCGGTCCAGATCCGGTGCCCGGACGGGGAGGAGTTCCGCGCGAGGATGTGGGGCTGGGAGCTCGGGCCGCTCAGCCTCTTCCGGATCTCGGCGGCGCCGAACACGATGATGCGGACCTCGCGCGCGATCGCAACCGCGGACCCGGAGTGCCTGCACCTCTCGGTCGTTCTCCGCGGCCGGATCAATGCGGCGCAGGAGGGGCGCACGGGCGTCGCCCGCAGCGGGGACGTGATCAGCTACGAGACCTCCCATCCGGTGATCTTCCGGGCGGACCAGCCGTACGAGTCGCTGGTCGTGCGAGTCCCGAAGCACCTGCTCGGGCGGGACGAGGCGCAGATCACGGGTCTGACGGCGGTCGGGATCTCGGGGTCGGACGGCCTCCCGCGCGCGGCTGTCGCGTTCTTTCGCAGCCTGGTCGTGGGGCTGGAGGACGGGACGGTCACGCCGGAGGACGCGCCCAACACGGTGGACTGCGTGCTCGACCTCGTCCGCGGCGTGTACTCCGCGCCGGCGCGCACGCAGACGCCGACCAGGCCGCGCTCGCGGGCGGAGGTCCTGCTGAACGCCCAGTCGTTCATCGAGGCGAACCTCGGCGACCCGGACCTCGATCCGGCGGAGATCGCCCGGGCGAGCTTCGTCTCGACGCGCTACCTGCACAAGCTCTTCGAGTCGGAGGGCACGAGCGTCTGCCGCTGGATTCGCACCTCGCGGTTGGAGCACTGCCGCCGCGACCTGCTCGACCCGTCGCTCCGCCACGAGACGATCCTCACCATCGCCAGCCGCTGGGGCCTGCCCGGCCCGCAGCACTTCAGCCGCCTCTTCCGCTCGGCCTACGGCTGCTCGCCGAGCGAGCTCCGGCGCGAAGCGGCCTGACCCCGACCTCAGGCGGCGGCGCGTGAGCGTCCTCGCGGCCACCGGGATCTCGGTCAGCTTCGGCGGCGTGCATGCCGTCGTCGACGTCGGCCTCGAGGTCGGCGAGGGCAGGCTCGTCGGCCTGATCGGCCCGAACGGCGCCGGCAAGACGACGTTCATCGACGCGATCAGCGGCTTCGTCCGCTCCCGGGGGCGCGTGCAGCTCGACGGGCACGATCTGACCCGGCTGCCGCCGCACGCCCGGGCACGTCGCGGGCTCGCGCGGACGTGGCAGTCGATCGAGCTCTTCGACGACCTCTCCGTCCGCGAGAACCTCTTCGTCGCCTCGCACCGGCCCTCGGTCTGGCGGACGATCCGGGAGACGGTCTCGCGGCCCGATCCCGGGATGGGGGAGATCGGCCCGGCGCTGGAGCTGCTCGGGCTCGAGTCGGTCGCCGACGCGATGCCGAACGAGCTCTCGCAGGGGCAGCGCAAGCTCGTCGGGATCGCGCGGGCGCTGGTCGCGAAGCCGCGGCTGGTCTGCCTCGACGAGCCGGCGGCGGGCCTCGACACGCACGAGAGCGAGGAGCTCGGCCGGCGGCTGCGGAGCCTCGCCGACGCCGGCCAGGCGATGCTGCTCGTCGACCACGACATGGGCCTCGTGCTCGGGATCTGCGACGAGGTGACCGTGCTCGAGTTCGGCAAGGTGATCGCCCACGGCCCGGCAGACACGGTCCGGCGGGACGAGGCCGTGATCACCGCCTATCTCGGCAGCGCGGGCTCCGAGCTGGCGGAGGAGGTCGACGATGCCTGAGGCCGTGCTGGCGCTCGAGGGCCTGACCGCCGGCTACGACGAGGCCGCCGTGATCCGCGACCTCGACGTGACCGTCGGCCCCGGCGAGGTGGTCGCGCTGCTGGGCGCAAACGGGGCGGGCAAGACGACCACGCTGCGCGCGGTCTCGGGGCTCCTCAAGCCGATGGACGGGCGGGTCCTGTTCGAGGGCGAGGATCTCGCGCGCTCGTCGCCGAGCGCACGCGCGCGGGCCGGGATCGCGCACGTGCCGGAGGGCCGCGGCCTCTTCTACGGGCTGACGGTCGCCGAGCACTTCCGGCTCGCGCCGCGCAACGAGCAGCTCGACGAGAAGCTCGCCTACGAGTACTTCCCGAAGCTGGCGGAGCTCCACAAGCGCCGCGTCGGCCTGCTCTCCGGCGGCGAGCAGCAGATGCTCGCCGTCGCCCGGGCGCTCGCCCGGAAGCCGAAGCTGCTGCTCCTCGACGAGCTCAGCCTCGGCCTCGCGCCGGTGATCGTCGAGTGGCTGCTCCCGGTGGTGCGGCAGTTCGCCCAGGAGCAGAACAGCGCGGTGCTGCTCGTGGAGCAGCACGTGCACCTGGCGCTCGAGGTCGCAGACCGCGGCTACGTCCTTTCCCACGGCCGGATCGTGCTCGAGAACGACGCGAAGCACCTGCGGGCCGACAAGCACCTGTTGATCGCGAGCTACCTCGGCGAGCACGTCGCCGAAGAAGGAGGCGCACCATGAGCAAGCGGAGCCTGGAAGACCTGCTCGGCAGCGTCCCGAGCCCCGTCGAGCTGCTGCGCAACTCGCAGGCGGGGCCGAACGTCTACCCCGGCGTCCCCGCCGAGTACACGAACTGGCGCGACGAGCAGACGGCGTGGCAGCAGACCTGCGTGCTCTTCAACCAGTCGTTCCACATGGCCGACCTCGCAGTCGAGGGGCCGGACGCGGAGGCCCTGCTCTCACGGCTCGCGGTCAACAGCTTCGAGAGCTTCACCGTCGACAAGGCGAAGCACTTCGTGCCCTGCACGCCGGAGGGCTACGTGATCGGGGACGTGATCCTCTTCCACCTCGCCGAGAACTCGTACAACCTCGTCGGTCGCGCGCCGGCGCTGAACTGGATCACCTACCACGCGGAGACGGGTGGGTACGACGTCCGGCTCGAGCTCGACCAGCGGACCGCGCTCCGGACCGACGGGCGCCGGCGCTCCTACCGGTTCCAGGTGCAGGGCCCGAACGCGATGGCCGTGATCGAGCGCGCGCTGGGCGGGTCGGCCCCGGAGCTGAAGTTCTTCAACATGACCGACGGTCACGATCGGCGGCAGGCCCGTGCGCGCGCTGCGGCACGGCATGGTCGGGCAGCCCGGCTGGGAGCTCTTCGGCCCGTGGGACGACGAGCCGGCCGTCCACGAGGCGCTGCTCGAGGCGGGGGAGGAGTACGGCATGCGCCAGGTCGGCGGACGGGCGTACTCGTCGAACACGCTCGAGTCGGGCTGGATCCCCTCGCCGCTGCCTGCCGTCTATACCGGCGACTCGCTGAAGGCCTACCGCGAGTGGCTGCCGGCCGAGGGCTACGAGGGCAGGGCCTCGATCGGCGGGAGCTTCGAATCGGCCGACATCGAGGACTACTACCTCACCCCCTGGGATCTCGGCTACGGGAGCTACGTCAAGTTCGACCACGACTTCATCGGGCGCGAGGCGCTCGAGGAGATCGCCGACGGCGAGCACCGGCAGAAGGTCACGCTCGCTCTGGACGACGACGACGTCACCGCGACGATCGGGACGATGTTCGGCAAGGGCGAGCGGGCGAAGTTCGTGGACTGGCCTTCGGCCGTCTACTGCATGCACCCCTTCGACCGCGTCACGGCCGACGGCGAGACGGTCGGCCTCTCGACCTGGATCGGCTACAGCGCGAACGAGGGGAAGATGCTCACGCTCGCGATGCTCGATCCCGAGCACGCCGAGCCCGGGACCGAGGTGACGCTCGTCTGGGGCGAGCCCGACGGCGGGTCGACGAAGCCGACCGTCGAGCCGCACGTCCAGACCGAGATCCGGGCGACGGTCAGCCCCGTGCCGTACGTGGAGGTCGTGCGGCGTCGTACCGGGCGACGAAGGTGTAGCTACGGGAGCTGCGCGCGGGTGGTCTCGGCGGCGCGGTCGAAGATCTCGCCGATCGGCAGCGCGCGGAGCTCCTGCGAGAGCACCTCGACGCCCCACGGCTCGGCGTAGCCGGCGTCGCGGACGGCGGCGACGTACTCGCGGATCGGGAACTCGCCCTCGCCGGGGAGCTCGCGGTGGTTGATCGTCTCGTCGACGGGGTCGGGCATGTTCCGGTAGTGGCCGTCGCTGAGCTCGACCCAGCCGAGCTGGCGGGCCGGGACGGCACGCAGGTCGTCGGGCGCGATCCCGAGCTTCGACATGTGCCAGGTGTCGATCGCGAGCCCGCCGTTCGGCGCGTCTGCGCCCTCGACGATCGCGAGCGCCGTCTCCAGGTCCTGGACGTTGACGTCCGGCGGCATGAACTCGTACACGACCTTCGCGTCGTGGTGCTCGGCGGCGTCCGCGCAGAGCTCGCCGTAGGCCTCGGTCAAGCGGCCGAGGTCGCACGGCGTGCCGGGGATGTTCCCGACCTTGACGTGGTGCGCCGGCAGCGCCGCAGCGGCCTCCCAGAGGCGGGCGCGCAGCTCGTCGCTCTGCGCGCGCCGCTCGTCGCCGGGATCGATGAACCACTCCCAGAGGAACTCGAGCTCGAGGTGGCGCAGGCCGTACTCGTCGAAGAGCGCGGCGACCTCGTCGAGCGTGCGGGTCTCGAGGACGTGCTCGAGGTCGGCGTGCCAGAGCCCGATCCCGCTGAACCCGACCCGGGCCGCGTGCTCGCAGCGGTCGCGCAGGTCGAAGAGGCTCCACTCGCGGCCGTAGTGGACGTCGACCGGCCCCGAGGTCGTCCAGTACAGGCCGAGAACGTCGTCCGCCACCGGCGGAAGCTAACTGTTGGACAGCCGTTCCGACAAGTGGGATAGTTGCCGCGTGGCCGACTACGTGATCGTCGGCGCGGGCTCGGCCGGATGCGTGCTCGCGGCGCGGCTGACCGAGGACCCGAACGTGACCGTCCGCGTGCTGGAGGCGGGCGGCCCCGACACCGAGGCCGCGATCCACGTGCCGGCGATGTTCCCGCTCGGCGTTCAAGTCCGACCTCGACTGGGACCTGCTGGGCGAGGCCGAGCCCGGCCTCGGCGGGCGGCGGCTCTATCTGCCGCGCGGCAAGGTGATCGGCGGCTCGAGCTCGATCAACGCGATGATCTACCTGCGCGGCAACCGGCTCGACTACGACGACTGGGCGGCCGGCGGCGCGACGGGGTGGAGCTACGACGAGGTGCTCCCGTACTTCAAGCGCTCCGAGGACAACGAGCGCGGCGAGAACGAGTTCCACGGCGTCGGCGGGCCGCTCGCCGTCTCCGACAGCCGCTCCATGAGCCCCCTGATCGACGCCCAGCTCGAGGCGGCGGTCGCAGGCGGGCTACGAGCTGATCGACGACCTGAACGTCGACCGGCCCGAGGGCGTGTCGCGGTTCCAGCTCACGCAGAGAAACGGCCTGCGGTGCAGCGCCGCCGACGCGTTCCTCCACCCGGCCGAGGACCGGCCGAACCTCGAGGTCACCTCCGGCGTCTTCGTCGAGCGGATCGAGTTCGAGGGCAACCGCGCCGTCGGCGTCCAGCTCGTGAAGGACGGTGTCCGCGAGACCGTGCGCGCCGAGCGCGAGGTGATCGTCTCCGCCGGCGCCTACCAGTCGCCCGTGCTGCTGATGCTCTCGGGCATCGGCCCGCGCGACCAGCTGGAGCCGTTCGGGATCCCGGTGCTCCAGGACCTGCCCGTCGGCCACAACCTCCAGGACCACGCCATGGTCAACGTCAACTTCCTCACCGACCAGCCGGGGCTGCACGGGATCTTCACGCCCGAGAACTTCGCGCTGCTCGAGAGCGAGGGCCGGGGGCCGCTGACCTCGAACTACCCGGAGGCGGGCGGCTTCTTCCGCTCGCGGCCGGACGTGCCGGCGCCGGACGTCGAGTTCCACTTCGCCGCCGCCCCGTTCTTCGACGAGGGCCTCTCGCCGCCGCCCGACAACGGCTACGCGTTCGGCCCGGTGATCATCAAGCCGACCTCACGCGGAAAGGTCGGCCTGCGCACGCCGCTGCCGGGCTCGAAGCCGACGGTGCTCTGCAACTTCCTGACCACCGACGAGGACCGTGCGGCGGTGCTCGCGGGCGTGCGGATCGCGCTCGAGATCGCCCGGCAGCCGGCGCTGGAGGCGATCGCGCGCGAGCCGCTCAGCGTCCCCGACTCGGACTCGGACGAGGACATCTTCGACTGGGTCCGGCGCGCGTGCCAGACCGTCTACCACCCGACCTCGACGTGCTCGATCGGTGCGGTCGTCGACCCCGAGCTACGGGTCTACGGCGTCGAGGGGCTGCGGGTCGTGGATGCGTCGGTGATGCCGACGATCACGCGCGGGAACACGCACGCGCCGACGCTGATGATCGCCGAGAAGGCCTCGGACCTGATCCTCGGCAAGGCGCCGCCTCCGCCGGCCGCTAGCCCGTATTCAGGTCGACCGCGGCGCGAACGAGCGCCTTGAACGCCTGCTCGTCGATCTCTTCGCCTTCGCGAAAGTCGATCGCGCGCCTGACGTTGCCTTCCAGGCTCGAGTTGAACAGGCCCGACGGGTCGTCCAGCGACGCGCCCTTGGCGAAGGTCGTCTTCACCACGCTCTTGTAGGTCTCGCCGGTGCAGATGATCCCGTCGTGGTACCAGGTGGGAGTCCCCTTCCACTTCCACTCCTCGACCACGTCCGGGTCGGCTTCCTTGATCAGCGCCCGGATCCTGGCGAGCGTCTCGCCGCGCCAGTCGTCCAGCTCCCTGATCCGCTCGTCGATCAACTCGGACGGGCTCGTCACGACACTCTCTAATACCAAATCGGTGCGGTCAGGCCGCCCGGGTTGCAGAGAGGGATGGACGAGACGATCTTCCTCTTCAGGCCAGAGCGCAATCAGCAGAAGCAGCTGGCTCAGTCTGTCGTTGCCGAGGGCGGCCTCGAGGCGCTCGATCGGCGATGGCGACTGCAGGCGATCGAGCCGAGCAAGGTCGGCGAGTAGGCGCGTCTCCGCTTTCGGGTTTGGCTTTCGCGTGTCTGGCAGCATCGTCATACCCCCTTTGTTGTGCGCGTCTTGCCAGCCGTATCGGTCGACGCCGGCGAGCCCGCGAATAGCCGTTTGACGCAGGTAGACATAGATTTCGCGGCCCGAATCTCGGCGAGCTAGAACCTAGTTTCTGCCGAGAATCCCCCATCTGGGGGATCGGATCGACCGCGAATCACTCATCCGAGGCATGAGGCGCGCGCGTCGCCGCGTAGGCGACCACCGGCTCGATCGAGGCCGGGTTCGACGAGCGCGTCCGGGCTGACGACCTCGCCGCCGGGACGCCGGTGAGGATGCGCTTGACCGGCAGCTCGAGCTTCTTGCCGGTGAGCGTCTGCGGGATCACCGGCAGCGCGACGATCGTGTCGGGCGTGTGGCGCGGGGAGAGCGAGTCGCGCAGCGCGCCGGCGATCCGCTTCCGCATCGCGTCGTCGAGCTCCAGTCCCTCGCGCAGGACGACGAACAGGATCAGCTCGTCCTCCTCCTCCAGGTGGACGACGAGCGCGTCGAGGACCTCGTCCAGCTCCTCGAGCACGGAGTAGAACTCGCTCGTCCCGAGGCGGACGCCGCCGCGGTTCAGCGTCGCGTCCGAGCGGCCCGTGATCACCGAGCTGCCGCGCTCGGTGAACATGATCCAGTCGCCGTGGCGCCAGATCCCGGGGTAGACGTCGAAGTAGGCGGCCCGGTAGCGCGCCCCGTCGGGGTCGTTCCAGAAGCTGACCGCCATCGAGGGCATCGGCTGCCGGATCACGAGCTCGCCGAGCTCTCCGACGACCTCGCGGCCGTCCGGGTCGAACGAGGCGGTGTCCACCGCGAGGCAGCGGCCCGCGATCTCGCCCGCGTAAACGGGGATGAGCGGGTTGCCCTGGACGATCCCGGTGCAGACATCGGTGCCGCCACTGCCGTTGATCAGCAGCACGCTCGGGTCGAGCTGCTCGTAGAACCACTCGAAGCCGTCCACCGGCAGCGGTGACCCCGCGACCCCGACCGACTTCAGCGACGACAGGTCGTAGCGCCGCCCCGGCTCGATCCCGGCCTTGCGGCACGCGAGGGCGAAGGCCGGGCTCGCGCCCATCATCGTCGGCCGCGTCTCCTCGGCCAGCTGCCACTGGAAACCGAGGTCGGGGTAGCCCGGGTTGCCGTCGATCATCACGATCGACGCCCGCAGGAGCAGCGTCGAGACGAGCGCGTTCCACATCATCCAGGCCGTCGTCGTGAACCAGAGGAGGCGGTCGCCCGGCTGGACGTCCCAGCCGAGGCCGTGGTTCTTCATGTGCTCGATCAGCATCCCGCCGTGGCCGTGGACAATTGCCTTCGGGAGGCCGGTCGTGCCCGACGAGAAGAGGACGTAGAGCGGGTGCTCGAACGGCAGCGAGGCGAACTCGAGCGGCGCCTCCTCGGCCATCAGCTCGTCCCACGACGTCGAGTCCGGGATCCGCTCACCGGCATACGGGACCTCGACGACGGTCTCGATGCTCGCGAGGCGGCTGCGGATCTCGGCGACCTGCTCGTGCCGCTGGACGAGCTTGTCGCCCCAGCGGTAGCCGCCGACGGTGAGCAGGAGCTTCGGCTCCAGCTGGCCGAGCCGGTCGATCACGCTGCGCACGCCGAACTCCGGCGGGCACGTCGCCCAGATCGCGCCGAGGCTCGCGGCGGCGAGGAAGGCGACGAGCGTCTCGGGGATGTTCGGCAGGTACGCGACGACGCGGTCGCCCGGCCCGATCCCGAGCCGCTGGAGCCCGGCCCGCGCGCGTGCGACCTGCTCGCGGAGGTCGCCGAAGGTGAGCTCGAACGGTTCGCGCGTCTGCGAGTACGCGACGACCGCGACGGCGTCCGTGTCCTCCGGCGCGGCCGAGCATGTGCTCGGCGTAGTTCAGCCGCGCGCCCGGGAACCACTCGGCGCCCGGCATCTCGCGCGAGCCGAGCACGCGCTGGTACGGCACGTGCGCGCGGATCCCGAACCAGTCCCAGAGCGACGCCCAGAATCCCTCCAGGTCCGTGACCGACCAGCGGTGGAGCTCGTCGTAGTCGGCCAACCCGCGGTCGAGCCAGGTGAGGTAGCGGCCGGCCACGGTGCTCTCCCGCCAGTCGGCGGGCGGCCGCCAGATCGCCTCGCCCTGGGTCGCCATCAGCCGGCCTGGACGAGCGTGCCGCCGTCGATCAGGTACGCGCCGCCGGTCATGAAGCTCGACGCCGGCGAGGCGAGCAGGAGCACGAGGCCCTTCAGCTCCTCGGGCTCCGCCATGCGGCCGAGCGGCACCGTCTTCGACCACATCCGCTCCAGCTCGGGCGTCGGGCTCTCGGTCACGCCGCCGCCGATCCGGGTGCCCTTGAACGGGCCGGGGCAGATCGCGTTCACGAGGACGCCGTGCGGGGCGAGCTCGAGCGCCGCGTGCCGGACGATGTTCAGGACGGCCGCCTTGCTCGCGGCGTAGCCGTAACAGACCGCCGGCTCGGGCTTGAGACCCGCCGCGGAGGACGTGACGACGATCCGTCCCGAGCCCTGGCGCTTCATCACCGCGGCCGCGTGCTTCATCGTGAACAGCACGCCGCTCAGGTTGATCCCGAGCACGCGGTCCCAGTCGGCCGGCTCGACCGTGTCGAGGGTCTGGCCGTCCTCGACCCCGAACCCGGGCACGGACGCGATCCCGGCGTTCGCGAAGACGACGTCGAGCCCGCCCTCGGCCGCGACGACGTCGTCGACCAGCGCGCGCACCTGCTCCTCGTCCGAGACGTCGGCGACGAAGGAGCGGGCGGCACCGCCGAGCCCCGCGGTCACCGACTCGAGGCGCTCCGCGTCGACGTCCGCGAGCGTGACGTGCGCGCCGCAATCGGCGAGCACCTCCGCCATCGCGAAGCCGAGGCCGGAGGCGGCGCCGGTGACGATCGCCCGGACGCCGCTGACGTCGAAGAGCTGGTCCTGGACGCTCGTCATGGGACGAGCACGGCGCGCCCGGTGATCTCGCCGTCGCGCAGCGCGTCGAGCACGTCGTTCACGGCCTCGAGCGGGTGGGTCTCGGTGCGCAGCTTCACGTCGCCGCTCGCGTGGAGCTGGAGCAGCTCCCAGAGGTCGATCCAGCTGCCGACGAGGTTGCCCGCGATCGCCGTCTCGCCGACGACCATCGCCACCGACGGCACCGTGATCACGCCGCCGTAGCCGATCGTCGAGTAGAGCCCGCCGCGGGCGAGCATCTCCAGGCCGGCGGCGTGGGTCGCGTCGGTCGCCACCAGGTCGATCACGACGTCTGCGCCGGCGCCGTTCGTCGCCTCGCGGACGCCGGCGGCGTCGGTGAGCACCTCGTCGGCGCCGAACTCCTTCGCGAGCATCCGCCGCCGCGCGTCGGTGTCGATCCCGATCACCGCGCCGCCGCCGAGCACCTTCAGGAGCTGGAGCGCGATGTGCCCGACGCCGCCGACGCCGATCACGACCGAGGTCGTGCCCGGCGCGAGGCGGGGGAGGAGCTTCTTGACCGCGTGGTAGGCGGTGATGCCGGCGTCGGCATGCGGGGCGACCGCCGCGGGCTCGACCCCGGGCGGCAGCTTGATCAGCGAGCGCTCGTCGACGAGCACGTAGTCGGCGAAGCCGCCGTCGCGCGTCAGCCCGGTGAACTGGTGGCGCTCGCAGTGCATGTCGATGCCGCGGCGGCACGCGACGCAGAGGCCGCAGCTGTACGCGGGATAGACCAGGACCGCGTCGCCGGGCGCAGCGGTGGTGACGTCGTCGCCGACCGCGTGCACCCAGCCCGCGTTCTCGTGTCCGAGGACGACCGGCGGCTTCAGGCCCGCCGGCTCCATCAGGCCTTCCTGCGCGTGCAGGTCGGTCGCGCACACGCCGGCGCCGCCGATCTTCACGACGACGTCCCGCGGCGCGACCGGCTCCGGCTCCGGACGCTCGACCAGCTCGAGCGGCGGTGGTACTCGGCGAGGAGCGCGGCTCTCATGCGGCCAGGTGGTCGGCGAGCCGGGTCGCGAGGGCCATGATCGTCAGCGAGGGGTTGACCGAGAGCGTGCGCGGGATCAGCGAGCTGTCGCCGACGTAGAGGCCCTCGACGCCGTGCACCTTGCCGTTGCGGTCGGTGGCGGAGCGCTCGGGGTCGTCGCCCATCCGGCACGACCCCTGGACGTGCGTCGAGGCAATGCCCGTCCAGCAGATCTCCCGCGCGCCCGCGGCCTCGAGCACCTGCTTGCTGAACTCGAGGGCCGCGTCCAGCCGGCCGAGCTCGCGCTCGTTGAAGGCGAGGTCGAAGCGCTCGTGCCCGTCCTCGTCGACGACCACGGACGCGGTGTTCTCGTCGTTCACCATCGCCAGCACGCCGTTCCAGTGGCGGAACTTCCGCACGGCGTCGGTCAGGCGCGGCCCCCACATCGGGCCGTGCTCGTCGCGGAGCGTGGTCGCGAATGCGATCGGGTCCTGGATCGTCGAGGCCTCGATCACGAAGCCGCCGTCCTCGTCGTGCTGGTGCCCCATGAAGTGCGAGGAGATCGGGTAGGTGATGTGCGCGTCCTGCGGCTCGTCGAACAGGCCGTAGACGAGGCGCACCGGGTGGAGCCCGAGGAACTTCCCGATCGCCGGCGCGTCGAGGCCCGACCGCCTGAGGATCTGCGGGGTGTTCAGCGCCCCGCCGGCGACCACGACCGTGTCGGCGTGGACCGTCTCGCCGCCGACCTCGACTCCGGTCGCGCGGCCGCCCTCGACGAGGACGCGGTCGACCGGCGAGTCCGGCCGGAGCTCGAGCAGGCCGCGCGCCCAGGCGTCGGCGATGTAGGTGTTCCCGGTCGACTTGCCGGCGTTCGTCGGGCAGCCCTGGAGGCACGAGCCGCAGTGCATGCAGTTGCCGTCCGTGTAGGAGGTGACGGGCTCGAGCTCGTGGCCGAGCGCGCGGAACCCCGCCTCGATCGTGTGCACGCAGGGCTGCCAGTCGCTGCGCTCGCGCACGCCGAGCCGCTGCTCGACCCGCTCGTAGTACGGCTCCAGCTCGGCGAGCGAGAACGGCGCCGAGCCGTCGCTCGTCAGCCCGGTCTCCGGATGCCACTTTGACGACGTCCTTCTCGTGGGCCCGCAGCGCCACCTTCGTGTTGATCGTCGTCGTCCCGCCGACGCACCGGCCGGCGAGGAACGCGACCACGTCGCCGTCCGGGAGGAAGCCGAAGCGGATCGGCCACCAGAACTCGTGCGTCGCCTTCGCCTCCCAGCGGTCGAAGTCGACGGCGGTCAGGTGCGGGCCCGCCTCGAGCAGCAGCACGTCGCGGCCGCGCTCGGCGAGCTCGCCGGCGACGACGCCGCCCCCGGCGCCCGACCCGACCACGATCACGTCGAACCGGTCCTTCATGCGATGCCCAGGTACGACCAGTCCTTGCGCAGGCGCCGCGCGGCCGGCGGGTCGAAGCCGATCTCCGCCCAGGCGCCCTCGCACGTCGCGGCCCGGCTCGACGAAGTCGGAGTAGAACGCCTCGATCGCGAGCGCGCGGACGAAGGCGAACTCGGGCGTGCGCTCGTGCTCGGCGAGCGCCTCGGCGCTGCCGGCGGCCGGCGCGAGGGCGTCGATCGACTCGAGCGCGTGGTCGCGCACCGGCGGCGGCATCCCGTCGAGGAGCGCGTCGATGTAGACCACCGGCCCGACCCGCGCCGACCCGGGCACGATCAGCTCGCAGAGCGCCTCCAGGGCGGCAGCCCGCCCTTCGTCGAGAACCTTCATCGGTCGAGATTCTCTCCCGAAAGCCACCGCTTCCCGCTCGCGTACAGCGCCTCGACCTCCGGCCCGGTCAGTCCCGGCATGTCGCGCTTCACCTCGAAGCCGAGGCCCGGTCTGCAGGTATGCGAGATGCCGGTAGCCGACCGGGAACGAGTCCAGCAGCGCCCGGTCGAGCTTCGGCGCCGCCGACGGGTCGACCGGGATGATCCGGTCGGATTCGTAGATCGGCTGGCGCAGGACGATCCCCCAGCGGCCGTCCCGCCGCTCGAGGAAGTCGTAGAAGCGGCCGGTGCAGACGACGTCGCACTCGACGCCCTCGACCGGCGCGCGCTGGGTGATCGTCATCTTGGCCTGCGAGACCGCGCGCGCGTACGACACCTCGACCGACATCCCGCCCAGGAAATGGAGGATCCGCGCGCCGCGCTCGAACGCCTCGCGGCTGGCCTGGATGAAGTCGTCGCAGCTTCCCTGGAACCAGGTCGCCATCATCCGGCCGTCGTCGTGCCAGACCGTCCGGAACCGGTCCCAGTCGCCCGCGTCGCGCCAGACGACCCAGTTCTCGACGAGCCGCCGGATCGCCGCCTCGTCAGTCGGCATCTTCGAGCAGCTCCGCGGCGTCGCGACGCTCGCGCAGCAGGTAGGCGGAGTGGAGGCGCTCGGGGTGCTCGCGCAGCTCCTGCGCCGTGCCGTGATGGACGATCCGCCCGTTTTCGATCACGTAGGCGCTCTCGGCGAGCGCGAGCGCCACGTGCACGAACTGCTCGATCAGCAGCACCCCGACCCCGTCCGCGGCGGCGCTCTCGAGCGCCGGCATCAGGCGCTGGACGACCACCGGCGCGAGGCCCAGGGAGAGCTCGTCGACGAGCACGAACTTCGGCCGCGAGACGAGCGCCTGCGCGAGCACGACCATCTGCTGCTCGCCGCCGGAGAGCGTGCGGGCGACGGCGTCCCACCGCGTCTCCAGGAGCGGGAAGAGCTCGACCGCGTACTCGATCCCCTTCTTCGCCTCGTCCCGCGAGAGCGCGTACGTCGCGACGCGCATGTTGTCCTCGACCGTCAGCTCCGAGAGGAGGCGGCGGCCCTCCGGCACGATCGCGACCCCCGCCGCCCGGATCTGCTCCGGCCGCAGGCGGGTGAGCGCCGTTCCGTTCAGCGTGACGGAGCCGGCGCTCGGGCGCAGGACGCCGCCGACGGCGAGCACCATCGTCGACTTGCCGGCGCCGTTCGGGCCGAGCAGCGTCGTCACCGCGCCGGGCGCGATCTCGAGCGAGATCCCGTGCAGGACCGGGTGGCCTCCGCGCGAGACGTTCAGCCCCTCGATCTTCAGCGTCTCGCTCAGATCTTCTCCTCCGTGCCGAGGTAGGCCCGCATCACGTGCTCGTCGCGCAGCACCACCGGGGTCGGGCCGGACGCGATCAGCTTGCCGAAGTCGATCACCGCGGTCGTTCCGCAGCAAGCCGAGACCAGGCTCATGTCGTGGTCGACGAGGATGGTCAGGGCGCCGAACTCGCCGGGGATCTTCTGGATCACCTCGCCGAGGTGGCCGGTCTCCTCCTCCGGGAGGCCGGCCGCGGGCTCGTCGAGCAGGACGAGGCGCGGTTGGCCGACGACGGCGCGGGCGACCTCGACGAGCCTGCGCTCGCGCGCGCCCAGGACGCCCACCTTCGACTTCGGTGAGGCCTGGAGGCCGACGAACTCGATCGCCGCCAGGACGTCGGCCCGTCGTGAGCTCCGCTTCGCGCCCGAGTGCTCGTGGATCATCGCGACGTTGTCGTAGACGGACAGCTTCTCGATCGCCATCTCGGTCTGGAAGGTGCGGCGCAGGCCCCAGCGGGCACGGCGGTAGTCGGCCATCTTCAGCAGGTTCTCGCCGAAGGCCGTGACCGAGCCGGCCGCGGGCTTCACGAACCCGCTCAGCACGTTGAAGAACGTCGTCTTCCCGGCGCCGTTCGGCCCGATCAGCCCGCAGGTGCCGCTCTCGAAGACGAGCGAGACCCCGTCGATCGGGGTGACGCCTCCGAAGCGGACGGTCAGGTTTTCGATCTGGAGCACGGCTCAGTCCTGGATGAAGGCGGCGAGGATCGGGGACAGGATGACGACCAGCAGGCCGAGGAGCGGCGAGGTCGTGACGAGGAAGACGATTCCGAGGATCAGCGCGAGGATGCTGCCGATCCCGAGCGCGGCCTGGCGGGTCAGCGGCACCTTCCGGGTGATCAGGCGCCCGAGGTTGGCCATGTCCTTCGGGAACTGCTCGATCAGGCCGCCGGGCGCGGTCAGCAGCACCTGGAGCAGCCCGGCGCCGAAGACGGTGAGCAGGAAGTTCGCGTTCACGCCCCACTGCGCCTGGAACAGGAACGGGAGCAGCTGATTGAAGGCGCCGGCGATGATCGCACCCCAGAGGCTGAAGATCCCGCCGATCAGCGCCGTCGCCGCCAGCGTCAGCGAGTCCTGGGTCTGGAAGGTGATCGCGCGCGGGACGCCGACCTGCGCGGCGAGCAGGCAGCCGGCGACCCCGGTCATGAAGGAGGCGAGCGCGAAGGCCCACAGCTTGTAGAGGGTGATGTTCACGCCCGCGCCGAGCGCCGCCGGCTCGCTCTCGCGGATCGAAGCCCACGCGCGGCCGGGCTTGCACGGAGACGTGGACGAGCGCGAGCAGGAAGAGGATCGCGCAGACGATCACCGTGTAGCGGTAATACGCGGTGTCGCTCTCCGCCCAGGAGGGCCTGCGGACCGGCGGCGTGTCGCGTGGTCAGCGCGCCGGTCAGGCGAACGACCGGTGAAGCCGCCGCCGCCGTTCGGGAAGTCGATCTGCGGAGATGACGACCGTGATCGCGCCGGCGAACATCAGCGTGATCAGCGCGAAGTAGAGGCCCGGAGAGCCGTAGCGCGGGCAGGCCGACGAGGACGCCGATCACGCACGTGATGCCGCCGGCGGCGAGGAGCAGGATCGGGAACGGGAGCGCCGGTCGCGTACGAGAGCCGGGTGCCGACCCAGCAGCCGATCGTCAACAGCGCGACCTGGCCGAGCGAGATCATCCCGACCCGGCCGTAGAGGAGGCCGAAGCCGAGCGGCGGCGACCGAGTAGATCGCCACGCTCGTGAAGGTGGTGATCCAGTCGGCTGCCGACGAAGTTGCGGGATCGCGAAGATGACGAACGCGAGCAGCCCCGCGATCACGACCGCCCGCGCGAGGTGGCCCCGGTCGACGTCGAGGGCGGCGCGAACCGCCGCAGCGGTCAGTCCTGCCGGTGCCGGCGACGTGCTCATCGCGCTAGTGGGCGGTCCGCGAGATCGAGACGATGCGGCGGCGCGAGAGGTAGAGCAGCGCGATGATCGCGAGCACGAACGGCGCTGCCGAGCGGTAGCGCGAGACCGAGTCCGATCCGTACGGGGTCGAGCACCGACTGGAACACGCCGACGGCGAGCCCGCCGAACAGCGTCCACCAGAGCGAGCGCAGCCGGCCGATCAGGGCCGCGGCGAGCGAGGAGATGACGAGGAAGGTCAGCGCGGAGTAGTCGAGCGAGGTGAGCAGGTCGGGGAGGAGTCAGCCCGGCCGCGCCGCAGGCGAGCCCGGAGCCGAACCAGGCCGCCGCCTCGACGCGTCTCACCGGCACGCCGAGCGTCGCCGTGATCTCGCGGTCGTTCGCCATCGCCCGCATCGCGGTGCCGAGCTTCGTCACCCGCAGGAACACGGATCGCGCCGGCGGTGATCGCGAACGCAAGGGCGAGCGCGATGATCTGGGTGAGGCTGACCGTAGTCCCCCAGATCGAGTAGTGGTGGGTCGAGCTCGGCAGCGGCAGGAAGCGCGCGAAGGCGCCGCCGATCGGGGCCCGCCACGCCATCAGCCCGAGCAGGATCAGCGCGAGCCCGAGCGTGCCCATCATCTTCACGAGCGGATCGCGCCGTGCGAACGCGGGGCCGAAGACCATGCCGTACGCGAGGTTGACGACCCCGCCGAAGAGGACGCAGACCACGAAGGCGAGCCAGTCCGGCCAGCCCGTGTGGGCTGACAGGTAGTAGGCGATCAGAGCGCCGGCGGCTCCGATCGCGCCGAACGCGACGTTCAGCACCCCGGTCGCCCGGTAGAGGACGACCAGCCCGACGCCCGAGAGCGCATACACGCCCCCGAACGCCAGGCCGATCACGATGAACGGCTTCAGGAACTGCCAGTCGACGCCGAAGATGCTCAGCGCCAGCAGTCCGTTCATCGAATCCTCTCAGTCGTCCCTATCGTCATACCGTTGTTCTCTTCTCTAGCCAGTGTTCAGCTTCAGCTTCTTCTCGAAGACGCGCGTCTGCGCGAGCGCCTTGTCCACCGGCGCGATCGCGAAGCACTTCTCCTTCACGACGACCTTGCCGGCCTTGTAGTCGGCGTGATGTCCCAGTTGTTCGGGATGTGGAACGGAAGCGTGCCGACGTAGAACGGCTTGCACAGCATGTCCGTCTTCTGGTTTTTCAGTCGCCCGGACGGCGCGGTTGTAGGACGCCGCCGTGATCGGGCCCTTGATGCTGAGCAGCGCGTTCGTGGCGAACTTGCCGTCCATGTAGCCCATCTGCGCGAACGCCTGCGGGGCGATGCTGGGGGCGTACTTCTTCAGGATCTGGAACATCAGCGCGGAGTCTGGACCGACCGACGGGTCGACGTTCGAGAACTCCTGGTTGATCCAGAGGTGGCCGTCGAACTGCGGGAACTGCGAGGCCATCAGCGTGTTCGCGATCGGCGTGGACGAGCCCCACTTCACCTTGTCGACGATGCCCTGTGCGATCGCGGCCTTCATGAAGGCCGGCGCCGTGTCGGGCGTGAAGTCGAGCAGGATGCCGCCGCCCTCACCGGCGAACTGGTACATCTGGAGGAGCTGCGAGGCCGCATCCGTGACCGGCAGGTGGGTCGGGTAGACCTTGACCGGGATGCCGTGTGCCTTGGCGAGAAGCGCGGCCCCGCCGTCCGCATATGCCGAGAGTGCCTCGGGTGAAGCGATCGCAAGCTTCTTGATCCCCGCCCGGATCAGCGCCTGGACCGCGCCGACGTTGCTGTAGCGCGGGCCCATGTTCGTCTCGGCGAACGAGGGGGTGCTGTAGCACTCGGCCTGTACGCCCGCACCGAGCACGACGTAGCCCTTGCTCTTGTAGTACTTCCAGTTGGTCCCGCACTCGGCGAAGCTCGTGTTGCCGACGACGCCGACGACCTTGTCGCTCTGGATCAGCTTACGAGCGAGTGCCGCCTCCTGCGCCGGGTTGAGCTGCTCCGTGTAGAGGATGTACTTGATCGGGCGGCCTTTGATGCCGCCGTTGTCGTTGACGCAGTCGAAATAGGCCTTGGCGACCTTGCCCACCGTCGTGAAGTCGACGCCCGGGATCAGCATCGCGATCCCGCCGATCTTGATCGGGGCGCCCGTCGCCTTCTTGCCGTTGCCGAGTCCGCACTTGCCGACGGCGGCGGAACCGGTGCCGACCTTCGTCGCCGTCGAGCCGGTGCTCGCGACGATTGCGATGGTTACGGCGGCAATCAGTGCGACGGGGACAGCGGCGTAGCGTCCCCTCCGAAGCATTGATCCCTCCTCCTTTTGTTCAGCGGTTCGCTGAGCTGACACAGGGCATCTCGCGGTGGGGTCGGCGGGATGCCACCTCGAGGGCAATCAAACTCCATCGGCGGCGCGTATGCAAGACGCTGTTCCGGATGCCGGGATGGCGTTCCGTTAGGGCGTGAACGTCGGCGTCGGCGCGACGACGACGTCCAGGAGCAGCGGCGTCGTGCTCTCGGCGAGGCCGGGCACTGCCTCGTCGAGCGCCGCGACCAGCTCGTCGTGCGTGGTGATCCGCTGCGCCGGGCAGCCGAACCCGCGCGCGATCGCCGCGACCTCGACGTCGCCGAACCCCGGCCACGGCCCCGCGCCTCCGCCCGCCTTCTCGGCGAGCCG
Organism: uncultured Actinomycetes bacterium; assembly: GCA_963847305.1. Taxonomy (GTDB): domain Bacteria; phylum Actinomycetota; class Thermoleophilia; order Gaiellales; family Gaiellaceae; genus DATBLE01. Next base: position 73,314 of record CAWJZI010000021.1, read on the forward strand.
GTCCATGACCACGTAGCCCCCGTTCGAGAGCACGATCCAGAGCGGGCCGACGCCGTACTGGACGGCGCTCCAGCCGGCATGGACGCCGTAGAGCGCCGAGCCGTCGCCGGCGACGGCGACGACCGGCCGGTCGGGAAGCGCCATCTTCACCCCGGCCGCGGCGGGGAGGGCGAAGCCGAGCCCGCCCTGCGCGGCGCTCAGGTAGCCGAGCGGCTCGCGGGCCGGGAGGCGTTCGTGGATGTCCGGCCGGTCGACGGGCGCCTCCTCGATCACGACCGCGTTCCGCGGCAGGCGCTCGGCCAGCGCGGCGAGGACATGGCTCGCGGTCAGCGGCTCGCCGGCGGCGGGCGGGGCCGGGGTGGCCGGGGCCGCGCGCGGATCGGGCGGCGGAGTCTCTCTCTGGGGGACGGCGGCGGCCAGCTCCCGGATCACGGGCGCGATCGGGGCGAGCACGCTCAGCTCCGCCGGGCTGCGGTGCACCTCGTCCGGGTCGTCGCCCACGACGGCGATCCGCGTGCCGGGCTCGGTGAATCGCCCCGCGACGAAACCGGTCTGCCGGAAGGCCGGAGCGCCGACGACGAGCACCGCGTCGTGGGGGGCGAGCTGGGCCCGAAGCCGGGCGCGGTCGGAGGAGAGCACTCCCTGGTAGGCAGGGTGATCCTGCGGGAAGCCTGCCCGCCCGCCGAACGCCTCCTGGAAGACGGGCGCGCGGAGCTTCTCGACGAGCTCGACGAGCGCCGCCCACGTCGCCGGGTCGTCCGCGCCGGCGCCGACGACGAGCGCCGGCCGCTCGGCGGCGGCGAGGAAGGAGGCGAGGGCGTCCACCGTCTCGGGGTCGGTGCCGCCCGCGCGCAGCACCGGGCCTCCGGCGGCGGCGGGCTCGCGCTCCTCGTCGGCGGGCTCGCGCCAGTCGCCCATCGGCACGATCACGAGGGCCGGTCCCCGGCGCGTCGCGGCGGAGTGGTAGGCGCGCTCGATCGCGGCCGGCACGTCGTGCGCGGCGGCCGGGGTCTCGACCGACACGGGGTACGTGCCCGCCAGCCCGTCCAGCCGGCCGGCCAGGAACGGCTCGTAGGCGAGGTGCCGCCGGTCCTGCTGGCCGACGACGACGACCAGCGGCGCGCGGTTGACGCGCGCGGTCGCGAGGCCGCTCACGCCCGTGCCGAGCCCCGCCGTGGTGTGCAGCAGGACGAGCGCCGGCTCGCCCCGGGCGATCGCGTAGCCGCTCGCCATCCCGACCACGGTGCCCTCGTGCAGGCCGAGGACGAAGCGCAGGTCGTCGGGCAGGCCGGTCAGGAACGGGACCTCGGTCGAGCCCGGATTGGCGAACATCGTCGTCAGTCCGCGGCGGCGGAAGAGGTCGAAGGTCGCGTCGCGGACGAGCCGGGCCACCGGCCGTGTATACCACGCGTCGTGAACCCCGCCGACCTCGGCGTGATCGATGCGGCGGCCGCCCTCGCCCGCCGTGAGCTGTCCTCCCGGGAGCTCACGGAGGCCTGCCTCGACCGGATCGCAGAGCGGGACGGCACTCACAGCCACGACGGCGACCCCGCCTCGATCAACGCCTGGGTGCGCGTCTACGAGGACGACGCGCGCGCCGCCGCCGCCGCGGCCGACGAGCGGCTCGCCCGCGGCGACGCTCCGCTCCTGTGCGGCGTGCCGATCGGGTTGAAGGATCTCTACGCGGTCGCGGGGAAGCCGCTGACCGCATCGAGCACCGTGCTGGCCGACGTGCCCGAGCGGGACTGCGACGTCTGGGCCAGACTGCGCGCGGAGGGGATGGTGCTCCTCGGCCACCTGCACACGCACGAGTTCGCCTGCGGCGGGACGACCGACCAGGTCGGCAATCCGTGGGCGCTCGAGCGGTCGGCAGGCGGCTCGAGCGGCGGGTCGAGCGCCGCGCTCGCGTCGAAGCAGGTGGCGGCGGCGACCGGCACCGACACGGCCGGCTCGCTCCGGATCCCCTCGTCGGAGTGCGGGACGTCGACGATCAAGCCGACGCACGGGCTCGTCTCGCAGCGCGGGATCGTCCCGCTGGCGCCGACGTTCGACCACCCCGGGCCGATGACTCGCACCGTGCGCGACTGCGAGCCGCTGCTGGCGGCGATGGCCGGCCTGCGAGCCGCCGGGCGAGCGCCGGCCGCTCCGCCGCTGGGCGCTCTCGCCGCGGATCGCCGATCTCGACCCCGACGTGGCCGAGGGCTTCGAGCGCGCCCTCGCCGCGCTTCCCGGCGAGCGGATCGAACCGCCGCCTCCCATGGTCCGGCTCGACGTGCTCGCCGAGTTCTTCGACCTGGTCCTCACCGAGTGGCTGGTGTGGCACCGGCGGTTCGACGGCCGCTGGGGCGAATACCGCTACTCGAACCGCGCGCGGCTCGAGCACGCCGTGGAGCGGGCGATGACCGCCGAGGAGTACATGGCGAGCCAGGACGGCCGCAGGGAGGACGCCGCCGTCTGGCGCGACTGGCTCGCCGAGCACCGGCTCGACGCGATCGTCGAGCCGACCCTGCCGATCGTCGCCCCCGTCCGCGGCCGGGGCTACGAGGAGCCGTACGGCGATCTCGACGATCTCTCGTTGACGTACTACTGGGACTGGACGGGCTTCCCGGTGGTCGCGCTCCCCTCAGGGGTCGGAAGCCGCAGCGGCCTGCCGGTGAGCGTGTCGCTGGTCGGCGCGCCCGGTGTCGAGTGGGACTTGCTCGGGTGGGGCGCCGCGCTCCAGGACGAGCTCGGTACGGTCTCGCCGCAATGATCGATCTCGCCGCAGTCCAGGCAATCGACGTCCACGTCCACACGGAGAGCACGCGGGACGGCCACGACCCGATGCCGCCCGAGCTCCGCAACGCCGCCAGGCGCTACTTCAAGAGCGACGAGCCGCTGCCGACCGTCGACGACGTCGCGGCGTACTACCGCGAGCGCGGGCTCGCCTGTGTCCTGTTCACCGTCGACTGGGAGTCGAAGAGCGGGATCCCGCCGATCCCGAACGAGGAGATCCTCGACGCCGCCGCTCAGAACCCCGACGTGGTCATCCCCTTCGTCAGCGTGGATCCGGCCCGGCCGGACGCGGTCGAGCGGGCCCGCGCGCTGGCCGCGGCCGGCGCGCGCGGGTTCAAGTTCCACCCGAACCTCCAGGCGTTCTTCCCGGACGACCGCGCGGTCTACCCGCTGTACGAGGTGATCGCCGAGGCAGGCGTGCCGGCGCTCTTCCATTCCGGGCACAGCGGGATCGGGACCGGCGTGCCGGGCGGCGGCGGGCTGCGGCTCAAGTACTCGAACCCGATGTGCCTGGACGACGTCGCCGCCGACTTCCCGGAGCTCCAGATCGTGCTCGCGCATCCGTCGTTCCCGTGGCAGGACGAGGCGATCTCGATCTGCCTGCACAAGGAAAACGTGTGGATCGACCTCTCGGGGTGGTCGCCGAAGTACTTCCCGCCGCAGCTCGTCCAGTACGCGAACACCCAGCTGAAGAACAAGGTGCTGTTCGGTTCCGACTTCCCGCTGATCACGCCGGAGCGGTGGCTGGCGGACTTCGCGGAGGCGCCGTTCAAGGACGAGGTGCGCCCGCTCGTGCTGAAGGAGAACGCCGCCCGCCTGCTCGGGCTCGGCTGATGCGTGCCGGACACGGTCGTCTTCATCCCCGCCTGGAACGAGGAGCAGAATCTGCCCGCGGTGCTCGACGAGCTGCGGGCCGGGCTGCCCGACGCCGACGTGCTGGTCGTGGACGACGGCTCGACCGACGGGACCGCCGAGATCGCGCGCGGGCACGGGGCGGAGGTGCTCTCGTTCGGCGAGAACCGCGGTCTGCGGGCCGGGATCGCGGCCGGGTATGCGTACGCGGGAGAGCACGGCTACGCCTTCGCCGGCCGCGTGGACGCCGACGGACAGCATCCGGTCAGCGAGCTCGCGCGGCTCCTCGAGATCGTCAAGGCCGGGGAGGCGGACGTCGCGGTCGGCTCGCGCTTCGCCTCGGGGCCCGGGTACGCGGAGTACCGCTACGCGCCGAGCCCGAGCCGGCGGTTCGGCACCGCCGTGCTGCGCCGGGGGATGAGAACCGCGCTCGGCCGGCCCTTCCTGGACGCGACCAGCGGGATGTACGCGGTCAACTCGCGGGCGATGCCGATCCTCGCGGATCCGTACGAGAGCGGAGCGCCGGAGGTCGAGTCGCTGCTCCGCCTCGCGGAGGCCGGGCTGACGGTGGTCGAGGTGCCCGTGGACATGCGCGAGCGCGCGAGCGGCGAGTCGAAGCTGCGCGGCCGGAAGGCGGTGCAGCTCGTCGCCACGGTGGCCGGGACGCTCGTCATGTACGGCGTCTGGCGGCGGCTTCGCCGGCGATGACGCGCGTGGTCGCCGTCTGCGGCTATTCCGACGGCCGCGAGACGGGGCTGCACCCGATCTGCGAGCGGCGGCTGCGACTGGCGGAGCGGGAGGCCGGGCCGGACGACGTCGTCCTGCTCACGGGCTGGGCGCGACACGCGGATGCGACGGCGGAGGCGGAGCTGATGGCGCAATCGTGGGCCGGGTCGAGCCGCGAGCTCCACGTCGACAGCAGCGCCCGGTCGACCTTCGGGAACGTGGCCGCGGCGGCGAAGCTCGCGGAGGCGGTCGGCGCGACCGAGGTGGTGCTCGTCACGTCCGGCTGGCACGCGCGCCGTGCCGGCGCGCTGCTCCGGGCCGTCCTGGCGGGATCAGGCCGCAGCGTCGTGGTCGCAACGACCGACGAGCGTGCCTCGCGCGCCGCCCGTCTGCGCGAGCTTGCCTGCTGGCTGGGTGTTCCGTTCGCCGCGCTCAGGCGCGGCTAGAGCTCGAGCAGCGCCGGCGCGAGCCGGCGCAGCGCGTCGAGGTCGAGCTCGCCCGACGGGAGGGTCTGGATGCAGACGTGGTCGGCACCCGCGTCGAGGTGGGCCTGCACGCGCTCGCGGATCGCGGTCCTCGTCGCCCCAGGCGACGATTGCGTCCTGCAGCCGCTCGCTGCCGCCGTCGTCGAGGTCGGCCTCCTCGAAGCCGAGCCGGAGCATGCTGTTCCGGTAGTTCGGCGCCGTCATGTAGAAGGCGACGTGCTCGCGGATGAGCTCCCGCGCGCGCGACTCGTCGTCGGTGAGGATCACCGCCTGCTCGGGAGCGAGCAGCTTTCCCGCGCCGAGCCGTTCCCTCGCCTGTGCGGTGTGCTCGACCGGGACGAAGTACGGGTGTGCGCCGTCGGTGCGGTCGCGGGCGAGGTCGAGCATCTTCGGCCCGAGCGCGGCGAGCACGACCGGCACCCGGTCCGGCGGCTCGGGGCCGTGGTAGAGCGCCGTGTCCATCGCGTCCAGGTATGCGCGCATGGCCGTGAGCGGCGGGCCGTACGTCTGGCCGCGAAGCTCGATCGCATGCCGGTGACTGCAGCCGAGGCCGAGCAGGAAGCGGCCCGGGAACGCCTCCCCGAGCGTGTTGGCGCCTGCCCGCGTCGCCGAGGGATCGCGGGCGTAGATGTTCGTGATTCCCGGTGGCGACGACGAGGTCCTGCGTCCAGCCGAGGGCGAGCGCGGAGGCGGAGAGGTTCTCCCGCGAGAACGCCTCGCCGACCCAGATCGCGGAGTAGCCGAGCCCCTCGACCTCGGGCAGCGCCTCGCGGAGCTCCTCGGCGGGCCGGTTCGCCACGCCCGAGCTCCACACGCCGACCCGGCCGAGCCGCTCGAGGGCGCTGCGTCACGCGGCCACTGTACTCGGCGGTGCGCCTCCCAGTAGGCTTGGCGCGAGATGGCGCTGAAAGGGCTCGCCGGCAAGGTCGCGGTCGTCACCGGCGCAGCCGGAGGCATCGGGGAAGGCGTTGCCCGGCGGCTCGCCGAGGAGGGTGCGAGCGTCGTCGTCGTCGATATCCAGGGCGAGGCAGGCGCGGGCGGTGGCCGACTCGCTGGGCGAATCGGCGATCGCCGTCGAGGCGGACGTCTCCGTCGACGAAGGCGTCGAGCTCTATACGAGCGATGCGCTGGAGCGCTTCGGACGCATCGACCTCTACCACCTGAACGCCGCGATCTCGGGCTCGTTCGCGCCCTTCGCCGAGGTCACTACCGAGGACTGGGACCGGACGATCGCGGTCGACCTGACCAGCGTCTTCCTCGGGCTGCGCGCTGCGCTCCGACAGTACGAAGCGCAGGGGAGCGGTGGGGCGATCGTGACCACCTCGTCGATGGCCGGGCTGCAGGGCAGCGACGCCCTCGTCCCGTACACGGCCGCGAAGCACGCCGTGATCGGCCTGACGCGCTGCGCCGCGCTCGCCGGCGCGCCGCTGGGCGTACGGGTCAACTGCGTCGCGCCGGGGATGATCATGACCCCGCTCTGGGACGACTTCACGCGCGCGATCGGCGAGGAGAACGCCGCGGCCGCCCAGCGGGTCCTCGAGGGCGCCGCGATCCCGCTCGGGCGCTTCGGGACGCCCGAGGAGGCAGGCGGGCTCGTCGCCTTCCTGCTCAGCGACGACGCCTCGTACGTCTCCGGCGACATCATCCCCCTCGCCGGCGGCGCCAACGCGGACAACTTCGTCAGGGGCGCCGTCCGCGCCGCGGCACTGTCCCAGCCGTCCCAGTAACCGGAACACGACATTGACAGCTCGAACGCGGCCCGTTTAGGGTCGCCGCACTGTACGTCGAACCGCGGAGCGGCCTTGTGGAGGGGACCGCGACCCGGGTGCGATCGGCCGGACGCTCGGGCTCTTCCAGAGGGCGCAACGACGGAGGCAAAGGAGGGACCCTTGCGCCCACGCAGGATCAGCCAGTCCGCCCGGCGGCGGCTCGCGCTCGCCGCTCTCGCCCTGATCACGCTGGTCGGGGCCGTTGTCACAGCTGTCGCCACGGCATCGACCGCGACGTCCAACGCTCTGCCGCCCGCGCAGGTTCTGAATTACCAGCTCTACGCCGGCGGAAAGGGCAAGGCGAACCCGAAGCTGGCGCCGGTCACGATCGGCTTCATCAACGGCCAGGGTGGCCCGCCGAACTTCAACTTCCCGCAGGCGACGCACGTGATCGAGGCGGAAGTGAAGATGATCAACGCCGAGCTCGGCGGCGTCCACGGGCACCCGGTCAGGCTGAACGAGTGCTTCTGGGCGCAGGCCGAGGAGGAAGGCGTCCGCTGCGGCCAGCAGATGGTCAACGATGCGGGCACAAAGGCGATCATCTTCGGCGTTCGTGACGGTCGGCAACCAGTCGATCTACTCGACGGTCAAGGGCACGAAGCCGATCATCGGGGTCGTCACCGCCAACCCGGCCGACCCGACTGCGAAGAACGCCTTCTTCCTCAACGGCAGCCAGACGAGCGTGCTCGGGCCCTTCGGCACCTACACGCAAGCGCTTCCTGCCGAAGGTGAAGACCGCGGCAATCGTCTATCCGACCGATCCGGGTGCCGACACGGCCGCGATCGCCCTGAGGAATGGCCTGCAGCAGGTCGGGGTGAAGGTGACGTGATCGGCGTCCCGCCGCTCTCGACCGACCTGCTCGGGGCGGCGACGCAGGCAAGCTCGCGGACATGATCATCGCCGGCGCTTGGCTTCACCACCTGCGTGCCGTTCGCGCGTGCGATCGACCAGATCCACTACACGAAGCCGATCCTCTCGACGCCGATCTGCACGTTCCTTCCGCGGGCGCCTACGCGAGCGGCGACATCCCAAAGTGGACCTACGGCATCGCCCAGACGCTGGTGAACCTGCCCGGTGCCGCAGTCGAAGCTGTACCTCAGGAAGGGCCTCCAGTACGGAGCGACAGTGAAAGACCTGCTCTGGGTCTTCGCGGAGGGCGCCTGGGAGGAGATGCTCGCGACGGTCAAGATCATGAACTCGATCCCGTTCAACAAGCTGAGCTCCGCGGCGATCACCGCCGGGTTCAAGGCATTCCGCGGTCCGACCGTGCTCGGTGCCGCCGGAGATCGCCTGCGGGAAGGCGTCTCCAGGAGAGCCCGCGGCCTGCGGCAACCAGACCCAGTTCTACAACTACACCGGCCGAGGCAAGTGGAAGGCCGCCTCCGGCTGGCTGAAGCCGCCCGGGGCGGCATAGAGACGACGCACGGATGCAGCGGCGGGCCCGGCAGCTTCCGGGCTCGCCGCTCCGTGAAAGACTGACGCGGGATGCAGGACGTCATCCTCTTCGCGGCGCTCGGGCTCGGCGCCGGGCGCGCTGATCGCCAGCATCGCGCTCGGCGTCGTCCTCATCTACCGCGGCTCCGGCGTGATCAACGTCGCCACCGGCGCGATCGCGATGGTCGCCGCCTACATCTTCTGGGCGTTCAGGACCGGCTACTTCGGGTTTCACCTCTCGCTCGCCGCCGGCCTTCGTCCTGACGCTGGTCTGCATGGCGGTGTTCGGCGTGCTGATCGAGCTGGCCATCTTTCGCCCACTCCGGAACACGGCGCCGCTCGCCAAGCTGGCCGCGTCGCTCGGCCTGCTGCTCGTCCTGGAGGCGGGCGTGATCGTGATCTTCGGCAACAGCCTGAAGTCGGCGCCGTCGGTCCTGCCGTCGACACGGTCACGATCTTCGACCGGGTCGTGCCGGTCGACCGGTTCATGCTCGCGGGAATCGTGGTCGTCGTCGCGGCGGCGCTGGCTGCGCTGTACCGGTGGACGCCCTTCGGCCTGTCGACGAGGGCGTCGTCGGAGAACGAGGTCTCGGCGATGCTCGTCGGCCTCTCTCCGAGCCGTCTGGCGGTCATGAACACCATGTCTCGCGAGCGTCGTCGCCGGCGGGCTCGGGGTGCTGGTCGCGCCGCTGATCGCGCTCGATGCGCAGACGCTCGCCTTCCAGGTCGTGCCCGCTCTCGGCGCGGCCCTGCTCGCCGGCTTCACCTCCTTCTTCATTGCGTGCTTCGCCGGTCTCGCGATCGGGGTCTTCCAGTCGCTCCTCATCTACTGGGGGACGCAGAGCTGGTTCCCGACCGACTCGGGAGGCGCGCCGCTCCGCGGCCTCTCGGAGCTGTTCGTCTTCCTCGTCATCGTGGTCGCGCTGTTCCTGCGCGGGGCGAGCCTGCCCGGCCGCGGCGAGATCGTCGAGAAGCGGCTGCCGGCCGTGCCCCGGCCGGAGCGGCTGCTGCGGCCGGCGGCGGTCGCCGCGATCCTCGGCGCCGTCGCGCTGATCGTGTTCCCGTACGACTTCCGGCAGGCCCTGATCAACTCGCTGCTCGGCATCGTCATCTGCCTCTCGCTTGTCGTGATCATCGGCTTCGTCGGCCAGATCTCGGTCGTCCAGCTCGCGCTCGCCGGGGTCGCGGGCTTCACGATGTCGCACCTGACGACCGACGTCGGCGGGCATCTGGGCGAAGTTCCCGATCTCGCTGCTGATCGGCGCCTCGGTCGCGACGATCGTCGGCCTCGTCGTCGCCGTCTCGGCCCTGCGCGTGCGCGGGGTCAGCCTTGCCGTCGTCACGCTCGCGGCCGCGGTCGCGCTCGAGCAGTTCGGCTTCCTGAACGCGCGGTGGGGCGGCGGCGACAAGGGCTCGCCCGTCGCCCAGCCGGCAGATCGGCGGGCTCGATCTCGCCCCCGGTGGGTCCTTCAGAGGCGTCGACGACAAGATCCCGAGCCCGATCTTCGGCTTCCTCGTCCTCGCTGCGACGATCCTGCTCGGCCTGCTCGTCGCGCAGACGTGCGACGCTCGAGCCTCGGGCAGCGGATGCTCGCCGTGCGCTCGAACGAGCGCGCGGCCGCGGCGGCCGGGATCAACGTCCGCAACACGAAGCTCGCCGGCTTCGGCATCGCCGCGTTCATCGCCGGGATGGCCGGGGCGCTCTACGCGTACAACTTCGGCTCGGTCAGCTACAGCCGCTTCGGCGCGCTGGCTGCGCTGGGGCTGATCGCGTTCGGCTACTTCGGCGGCATCACGATGGTCTCCGGGGCGGTGATCGCGGGGATCGGCGCGACGGAGGGTCTCTTCCCGCACGCCTTCGACCGGTGGTTCGGCCTGTCCGGCAACTGGGCGCTGCTGGTCGGCGGCTTCGCGCTGATCATCACGCTGCTCGTCAACCCCGAGGGCATCGCCGGCACCGGCTGGAAGAAGAGCAGCAGAAGAAGAAGCGGCTCGCCGCCGGCCCGGGCGCCGACGCGCCGGTTCGTGCCCCGCGCTCTCCCGCGCGGCGGGAAAGGAGGCGCCGTGACCGCCGTTCTCGCCGCCAGGGGCATCTCCGTCTCGTTCGGCGGCCTGCGGGCGCTCGACGACGTCGACCTCGAGGTCGGCGAGGGTCAGCTCGTCGGGCTGATCGGCCCGAACGGGGCGGGGAAGACGACCTTCATCGACGCGATCTCGGGCTTCGTGCCCTACCGCGGCAGCGTCGAGCTCGACGGGGAGGCGCTGAACGGCCTGCGCGCGCACGTCCGCGCGCGACGGGGGCTGGCGCGGACGTGGCAATCCATCGAGCTCTTCGACGACCTGACCGTGGGCGAGAACCTCGCGGTCGCCTCGTACCGGCCGTCCACCTGGGCGACGGTGAAGGAGGTGCTCTCGCGGCCGGTCGCCTCGACCGATGCCGTCGCGGAGGCGCTGTGGCGCTGCTCGGCCTCGAGGCGAAGGTGAACGAGATGCCTGCCGACCTGACGCAGGGGCAGCGGAAGCTGGTCGGGGTCGCCCGGACACTCGCGGCGCAGCCGCGCCTCCTCTGCCTCGACGAGCCGGCGGCCGGGCTCGACACGCACGAGAGCGAGGAGCTCGGGCGCCGCCTCAAGGAGGTGGCCCTGGCCGGCCAGGCGATGCTGCTCGTCGACCACGACATGGGGCTCGTGCTCTCGATCTCGGACTACGTGGTCGTGCTCGAGTTCGGAAAGGTGATCGCGCAGGGCACGCCCGAGGCCGTGCGCCGCGACCCGCGGGTGGTCGAGGCGTATCTGGGCAGCGCGGCTGCGGAGGTCGAGGCGGAGATCGCCTCGCCGATGAGCGGTGGTCCGGTCCTGGCGCTCGAGGGCCTGACGGCCGGCTACGACCAGGCGGCCGTCGTCCGCGACCTCGACCTGACCGTCGGCGCCGGAGAGGTGGTCGCGCTGCTGGGCCCGAACGGGGCCGGCAAGACGACGACGCTGAGAGTGATCTCCGGGATCGTCCGCCCGATGCGGGGCCGCGTCACCTTCGACGGCGAAGATCTCAGGCGTGTCTCCCCGACCGGGCGGGCGCGGCGCGGGATCGCGCACGTGCCCGAGGGTCGCGGCATCTTCTTCGGGCTGACCGTCGCCGAGCACTTCCGTCTCGCCCGGCGCAGCGGGCACCTCGACGAGGAGATCGCGTTCGAGCACTTCCCGCTGCTCCGCGAGCTGAAGATCGAGGCGCGCCGGCCTGCTCTCGGGCGGCGAGCAGCAGATGCTGGCCGTCGGCCGTGCGCTCGCCCGGAAGCCGCGGCTGCTCCTCCTCGACGAGCTCAGCCTTGGCCTTGCCCCGGTGATCGTCGAGGCCCTGCTGCCGGTCGTCCGGGAGCACGCGCAGAGCACGGGCTGCGCCGTCCTGCTCGTCGAGCAGCACGTGCAGCTCGCGCTCGAGGTCGCCGACCGCGGGTACGTGCTCTCGCACGGCGCGATCGTCCTCCAGGACACTGCGCAGGTGCTGCGCGCCGACCGCCAGCTCCTTACGGCAAGCTACCTGGGCGAGCAGCAGGTGCCGGTCGGCGAGGCGAGTGCCGCCGGCGGGAAGGAGAGTGTCGAGTCATGAGCGTCGCGACAAAGACCCAGCCGAAGCTCACCGTCCTGAACCCGGAGGGCTACCCGCCGAAGGTGGACGCGCGCGGGATGGCGCCGGCGCTGGACACCCTCCAGGGGAAGACGGTGTTCCTGATCGACGTCGGGTTCGAGAACTCGGACCAGTTCGTCAAGCAGTTGCACGGCTGGCTCGAGGAGCACGAGCCGGGCATCCGGACGGAGGTCGTGCGCTGGCGCGACCAGCACAATCCCGACCCGGAGCTGTGCGAGCGGATCGCGGCGGAGGGAGACGCCGCGATCATCGGCGTCGGCACCTGACCGGGCTGCGCGCCGGAGGTCTCCGGCCACATGATCGAACTGGAGTCGAAGTACGGGGTGCCGACGGTTGCGGTCCACGTGCACGTGTTCGCCCGCCTCGTCGACAGCACAGCGCGCACGAACGGAATGCCGCGCGCGCGGCAGGCGTTCGTGCCCGCGCCGATGTTCAACCAGCCGCCCGCCGTGGTGCGCCGCTACGTCGAGGGCGACGACGCCGTCCACGGCGGCCCGTTCATGCGGCGCGTGTTCGACCTGCTGACGCGGCCGCTGCCGGACGAGGACCTGCGTGGCGCCCGCTGGGACCGCTCCACCCCGCGGCTGCTCGAGCCGGACACGGAGGAGAACCTCCAGCAGCTCTTCCGCGAGAACCACTGGACGGACTACCTGCCGATCGTGCTGCCCACAGAGGAGCGCGTGGAGGCGATGCTGGCGGGGACGAGCCGGTCGGCAGACGAGGTAGTGGGGAAGCACCGGCCGACCATCGGCATGGAGCTGTGGGAGTCGACCGTGGAGAAGGTGGCGGTGAACGCGGTGATGGCGGGCGCCGCGCCGGAGCACTTCCCGGTGATCCTGGCCGCGTGCGCGAGCGGCGACACCGGCCGCCAGAGCAGCATGTCCTCGATGGGGAGCATGGTCGTCGTCAACGGGCCGATCCGGAACGAGATCGGGATGAACTCGGGAATCGGCGCGATGGGCCCGTACAACTACGCCAACTCCGCGATCGGCCGCGCGTTCGGGCTCGCCTCCCAGAACCTCCAGGGCGGCTCGGTGCCCGGGGTCTCCTACGGCGGCTCGCAGGGCTGCAACCTCTCGTACAACTGCTGCACGTTCGCCGAGAACGAGGAGCGCAGCCCGTTCCGCCCGTTCCACGTCGATCGCGGCCACCGGCCCGACGAGAGCACGGTCACGGTCTTCTACGTGTGGGGCAGCGTCTGGTCCGAGCACCTGCGCACCTACTGGCCCGAGAAGCTGAAGGCGATGATGTCTGGCCTCGAGCCGCTCGAAGGCGCATTGTTCGTGCTCGACCCGATCGTCGCCCGCGAGTTCTGCGACCAGGGCCTCGACTCGCGGGAGAAGATCGCCCAGTGGGTCTTCGAGAACGTGCGGATCCCCGCGCGCCGCTACTGGGACCACATCATGCTGAACATGGTCCACGAGCTCGTCGAGGGCGGCGTCGAGCCCTGGGCGAGCCTCGCGAAGGCCGAGCCCGACGAGCTGATCCCGCTCTTCCAGACCTTCGGCGTGAACGTCGTCGTCGCCGGAGGCGAGACGAACGGGCACTTCAGTATCTTCCAGGGAGCGCAGATGCCGCCCGCCCTTCCGGTCCGACCCGACGTTGCCGCTCGTGGCTCCCGTGGATCCCTGGCGCTGATGGCCACCGCCGTCGGAACGAAGCTGACGGTCCTCAATCCGGAGGGCTACCCGCCACGGGTCGACGCCCGCGGGATGGCGCCGGCGCTCGAGACGCTGCAGGGAAAGCGTGTGTTCCTGGTCGACGTCGGCTTCGAGAACTCGGACAACTTCATGCGCCAGCTGCACGGGTGGTTCGAGGAGCACGAGCCCGGCATCCGGACGGAGGTCGTGCGGATGCGGGACCAGCACAATCCCGACCCGGAGCTGTACGGGCGGATCGCGGCGGAGGGGGACGCCGCGATCATCGGCGTCGGCACCTGACCGGGCTGCGCGCCGGAGGTCTCCGGCCACATGATCGAGCTGGAGGCGGAGCACGGGATCCCGACCGTCGCCGTGCACGTGAGGGTGTTCGCGCCGCTCGTCGCGTCCGTGGCGAGGGCGAAGGGGATGCCGAACGGGCGGCAGGCCTTCGTCCCCGTGCCGATGTTCAACCAGCCGGCGGCAGTGCTGCGCGGCTACGTCGAGGGCGACGACCCCGTCCACGGCGGGCCGTTCATGGAGCGGGTGTTCGACCTGCTCACCCGCCCGCTCCCGGACGAGGACCTACGCGGGAGCGGCTGGGACCGCTCGACGCCCCGGCTGGTCGAGCCGGACACCGAGGAGAACCTGCACGAGCTCTTCCGCGAGAGCCACTGGACCGACTACCTGCCGATCGTGCTGCCGACGGAGGAGCGCGTGGAGGCGATGCTGGCCGGGACGAGCCGCTCGCCGGACGAGTTCGTCGGCAAGCACCGGCCGACGATCGGAATGGAGTACTGGGAGTCGACGGTCGAGAAGGTGGCGGTGAACGCGGTGATGGCGGGCGCGGCGCCGGAGCACTTCCCGGTGATCCTCGCCCTCGCGTCGACCGGCGACTCCGGCCGTCAGTCGAGCATGTCCTCGATGGGCAACATGGTCGTCGTCAACGGCCCGATCCGGAACGAGATCGGAATGAACTCCGGGATCGGCGCGCTCGGACCGTACAACTACGCCAACTCGGCGATCGGCCGCGCGTTCGGCCTGCTCTCCCAGAACCTCCAGGGCGGCTCCGTGCCGGGCCTCACCTACAACGGCTCGCAGGGCAACAACTTCGCCTACAACTGCAACACGTTCGCCGAGAACGAGGAGGCGAGCCCGTGGGAGCCCTACCACGTCCAGTACGGGTTCGGGCCCGAGGAGAGCGCGGTCACGGTCTTCTACGTGTGGGGGAACGTCTGGTCCGAGCATCTGCGCACCTACTGGGAGGAGAAGCTGAAGGCGATGCTCGTCGGGCTCGAGCCGTCGATGGGCGTGACGTTCGTCCTCGACCCGATCGTCGCCCGCGAGTTCGTCGAGCGCGGCTTCGACACCAAGGAGAAGCTCGCCGAGTGGGTGCACGAGAACGCGCGCATCCCGGCCGGCCGCTACTGGGACCACATCATGCTGAACATGATCCGCGAGGTCGTCGAGGCCGGGATCGAGCCGTTCGCGAGCTACCGGAAGGCGCCGCCGGAGGAGCTGATCCCGATCTTCGAGACGAACCGGATCAACGTCGTCGTCGCGGGCGGCCAGACGAACGGCCACTTCAGCATCTTCATGGGCTCGCCGATGCGCGCGAAGTTCCGCAGCATGCCGGGGCCGACCGTCTCCGTCGACGCGTGGCGCTGAGGGCTGATGGAGGACGTCGAGGGCAAGGTCGCGTTCATCACCGGGGGCGCGAGCGGGGTCGGCCTCGGTATGGCCAGGGCGTTCACCGGGGCCGGGATGAAGGTCGTGCTCGCGGATATCCGGCAGGAGCACCTGGACGAGGCGATGGCGTCGCTGGAGGGCGGGGAGGTCCACCCGGTCCGGGTCGACGTCACCGACCGCGCGGGGATGGCTGCGGCCGCTGACGAGGCCGAGCGCGTCTTCGGGAAGGTGCACGTGATCTGCAACAACGCCGGGATCAACCTCTTCAACGACATCACCTCGGCCACGTACCAGGACTGGGACTGGGTGTTCGGCGTGAACCTCGGCGGCGTGATCAACGGCGTCGTCACGTTCGTGCCCCGGATCAAGGCGCACGGGGAGGGCGGCCACGTCGTCAACACAGCGTCGATGGCGTCGTTCCTCGCCGGGCCGGGCGCCGGGATCTACACGGCCGCGAAGTTCGGCGTGCGCGGGATCAGCGAGGCGCTGCGCTACAGCCTGCCCCAGCACGGGATCGGCGTCTCGGTCGTGTGCCCCGGGCTCGTCGAGAGCAAGATCTACAAGAGCGACGAGGTGCGGCCGGCCGAGCTCTCGACCGACGTCACGCCCGCCGACGCCGACTTCATGGCGATCCTGCCGCAAGTCCATACCCACGGCATGTCGGGTGACGAGGTCGGCGAGAAGACGCTGCGGGCGATCCGGCGCGGCGACTTCTACGTCCTCACGCACCCGGAGTTCCGCGAGGAGCTGCAGGAGACCTTCGACGAGGTGCTCGCCTCGCTCCCCGACGAGGAGGCGCCGGCCGGCCGGCTGGAGGTCGAGGCGATGCGGCGCTCGGGGAAGGCCGAAGCTCAGGAGTTCTGGCGCTAGCGGCTCGTGAGGTACCGGTGCGCGGCGATCGCCGCGGCCGCGCCCTCTCCGGCGGCGGTGACCGCCTGGCCGGCCGAGTCGGCGCGAACGTCGCCGGCGGCGAACAGCCCGGGTAGCTCGGTCCGCATCAACGTGTCCGTCGCGACGCAGCCGCGCTCGTCGAGCGCGACGATGCCGGCGAGGAGCTCGGTGTTCGGGACGCGGCCCGCATGGACGAAAACAGCCGCGACCGCGACCGTCGACGACTCGCCGCTCGCGAGGTCGCGCACGCGGACACCGTCGACGCGGCCGTCGCCGAGGATCTCCTCGACGACGGTCCCGTGCCGGACCTCGACGTACGGGCTCTCTGCCACCCGCCGGGCGTAGGTCGCCTGGCCGCTGAACGCTTCCCCTGCGTTGATCAGCACGACCCGGACGTCGTGGCCGCCGAGCTCCAGCGTCTCGAGGAGCGCGGAGTCGCCCCCGCCGACCATCGCCACCTCCGAGCCGCGGAAGAGCGGCCCGTCGCAGCTCGCGCAGTGGCTGATCCCCTTGCCGGCGAGCTCCGCCTCGCCCGGGACGCCAAGCAGCCGCGGCCTCGTCCCGGTGGCGACGATCAGAGCGCCGGCGACGAGCTCGCGGCCGTCGGTCTGGACCGCCCAGTCGGCGCCGCGGCGCTCGATCCCCGTCGCCTCGGCCGGCTCGACCGTGGCGCCCGCGGCGGCCGCCTGCTCCTGGAGGCGAGGCCCGAAGTCGAAGCCGGGGATCCCCTCGGGGAAGCCGGGCCAGTCCTCGATCCGCTCGGTGTTCAGGATCGCGCCGCCCATTCCGAGCGGGTCGAGCAGCACGGTGCTCCGGCCCTGGCGCGCGGCGAAGAGCGCCGCCGTCAGCCCGGCCGGCCCGCCGCCGAGAACGGCGACGTCGTGATCCACTAGCTCCAGACCCGGCGCGCGACGTCGCCGACCAGCCGCAGCTTCGCCTCCTGCTCCTCGAGGCTCATCGTGCGGGCGATCTCGCCGGACGCGAAGCCGCACTGCGGACTGAGCGCGAGCCGGTCGAGGGGCACGTACTCCGTCGCCTCCTCGATGCGGGCGACGATTGCCTCCGGGTCCTCGAGCGTGCCGTCCTTCGTCGTCACGAGCCCGAGCACGACGTGATGGTGGGGGAGCACGTCGGCGAGGGGGGCGAACGTGCCCGCGCGGTCGCTGTCGTACTCCAGCAGCAGCCGGTCGACGTTCTTCAGGCGTGGGAAGACGTCCTTCGAGATCGCCTCGTACCCGCCGGCGGCGGCCCACATGCCGCCGGGCGCGTTGCCGCGGCACATGTGCATCGCTCGCGTCACGCCGGTCAGCCCCTCGAAGACCATGCTGTCGAACTTCGCGTCGGCGACGAGCTCGTGCGCCATGTCGTGGCCGTGCTCCTCGAACGTCGCCCGGTTGACCGGATCGATGTGCCACTGCGCGTAGTTGGGCGCGTCGATCTGGACGTAGTCGCAGCCGAGCTCGACCAGCCGGTCGATGACGTGCTCCCGCAGGAGGCGCGCGACGTCGGCGATGAAGTCGTCCGAGGTGGGGTAGGCGTCGGCCGAGTGCTCGGGGTGCCAGTAGATCCGGTGCCAGCTCGGCGCCGGGATCGTGTACTTCGGGCGCGCGTGCGCGTTCGTCTTCAGGAACGTGAACTCGTCGGCGACGATGTCGCGGTCGACCTCCAGGCGGCGGGTGACGAACGGCTCCAGGGGTCCGAGGGCGGACGTGTCGGCCGGCTCGCCGTCGCTCGTCTTCCAGAGGCCGCGCCAGCCGGAGTCGGCCTCGAGGAACTCGAAGCCCTTGACGGGCGCGGTGAAGAGCGGGTCCTCGAAGATCGGGATCAGCGCGATCCAGCCGTTGCGGCGGTACTCGCCGTCGGTGATCGCCTCGATCCCCGCGTTCTCCTGGAGCGCGATCGCCTCCAGCACCGCGCGGTCCTCGGCGGCGCGCACCTCGTCCGCGTCGATCGTGCCCGCGCGCGCCGCGTCCCGCGTCTCGCGCAGGTACTCCGGCCGCAGCAGGCTGCCGACGACGTCGGCGCGCACCACCGTCGTTGCAATCCTCGCCGCCATTCGGGCCACCTCCTGACGCTGGAACCTCCAGCCTAATCGTGCTGCCGCCGAGACGTGTTACGCGAGAGAGCATCACGGAACGAGTACAGTCAACGCCATGTCGGGAGAGCTCGCGGAGCTGCTGCGGGCGCGGGCGGGCGAGACGCTCGACCTGCACGCCGAGTACGTCAACCCGCAGATGGTCCGCGTACTGCGCACGATCGGCTTCGACCGCGAGTGGGCCCGCACCGAGGGCGCCTACCTCTTCGACGCGGCCGGGGAGCGATACCTCGACTGGCTCGGCGGCTTCGGGATGTTCAACGTCGGGCGGAACAACCCGCGCGTCCGCGACTGGCTCTCCGAGGCGATGGAGCTCCTGACGCCGAACGCGCCGCAGATGGGCGTCTCGCCGGTGACGCCGCTCCTCGCCGAGGAGCTCGTCCGCCGCGCGCCCTGCCTCGATCGGCAAGGCGCTGTTCACGAACAGCGGCACCGAGTCGGTCGAAGCGGCGCTGAAGCTCGGCCGCGCGGCGACGAAGCGCGAGCGGATCGTCTGCGTCGAGCATGCGTTCCACGGCCTCACCCTCGGGTCGCTCTCCGTCAACGGCGAGGCGGCGTTCACCGACCGCTTCGGCCCGTACCTCCCGGCGATCGCGCGCGTGCCGTTCGACGACCTCGACGCGCTCGAGCGCGAGCTCCAGCGCGAGGACGTCGCGCTCTTCATCGTCGAGCCGATCCTCGGGAAGGGCGTGATCCTCCCCTCGGACGGCTACCTCGCCGGCGCGCAGGAGCTCTGCCGGCGCTACGGCACGCTCTTCTGCCTCGACGAGGTGCAGACCGGCTTCGGCCGCACCGGCCGGATGTTCGCGGCGGAGCACTGGGGCCTCGAGCCCGACCTGATGCCGGTCGCGAAGTCGCTCTCCGGCGGCTACGTCCCCGTCGGGGCGCTGCTGATGAGCGACGCGGTCTACGACGCCGTCTTCGACTCGCTCGAGCACGCGTTCAGCCACGGCTCGACGTTCGCGCCGAACGACTACGCGAGCGTCGCCGGTCTCGCGACGCTGCGCGAGCTCGACGACCGGCAGCTGGTCGAGGAGTCACGGCGGCTCGGCGAGCTCCTCCTCGAGCGCACCCGCCCACTCGTCGAGCGGTACGAGGTGGCGAAGGAGGTGCGGGGCCTGGGGCTGATGTGGGCGATCGAGTTCGGCGAGCCCGACTCGGGGAGCAAGACGTGGCGCGTGCTCGAGCGGATGCAGCCCGGGATCTTCGCCCAGCTCGTCGTCGTGCCTCTGTTCACCGACCACCGGATCCTCAGCCAGGTCGCCGGGCACAAGGTGAACATCGTCAAGGGCCTGCCGCCGCTGACGATCACGGAGGAGGACGTCGACTGGTTCGCGACCGCCCTCGACGAGGTCGTCGGCGAGGCGCAGAAGATGGGCCGGGCGATGACGAGCTTCGCGATCCGCGCCGCGCGTGCGGGTCGCGGCCGCAAGAAGGCCGCTACGGCTCGCTGATCTCCGCGTGGCGCTCGGCGATGCAGCCGGACGCCCAGCGCTCTGCGATCGTCACCAGCCGTCCGGCGAGCTCGCCGACCTGGAAGTCGTCGACCGGAAGCGTGTCGCTCGGAACCTCGATCCGCACCTGGTGCACCTCGGCCTCGCTCTCGGGGCCGAACTCGTAGCGGTTCTCGGAGGAGATCTCGGCCGTCCCGATCTCGGGCAGGAGGGCGTTGCCGAGCTCCTCGATCTCCGCCTGGGTCGCCTCGCGGCCGGCGAAGATCCCGAAGTTGACGCGGATCTCGAGGCCCGGCTGCTCGGGCGCGCGCACTGGGAATGCGAGCAGGCTGCTCATGTCCTTACTCTGCCCCGCGTCGGACAACCCCTAACCCTCCCGTGGTGACCAGCGAAACGTCCGCGTCGCGACGATGACGCCTCCGATCCCCCACGCGGCGACGACCGCGGCCGATTCCCAGCTCGACCAGATCGTCTCGTGGCGGAGCACGACGTCGCGCATCAGCCGGATGAAGTACGTGAGCGGCAGGATCTCCGCGATCACCTCCAGGAAACGCGGGAAGGCATGCGGCGACCAGAACGCGCCGGCGAGGAACGCCGCCGGCAGGTAGATCGCGTTCACCACGGCGGACGAGCCCTCGCCGGAGCGGATCGCGCCCGAGAGCGCGATCCCCAGCGCCGCGAACGACGAGCGCGCCGAGGAGGAGCGACAGGATCACCGAGGCCCAGTGCTCCGGGAAGGGCACGTCGAACAGCACCCGCCCCAGCACGATCAGCGCCGCGGCCTCGACCGCGAAGACGAGCACGGTCGAGGCGATCACCCCGGCGAGATACACGGCCGGCGGCAGCGGCGTCGCGCGCAGCCGCTTGAGGATCCCGTTCTCGCGCCGGAGGACGATCACGATCGCGAGCCCGGCGAAGGCGGTGGAGGCGACTCCGTACCCGAGCACTCCGGCGAGCAGGTACGAGGAGCTCTTGACGTTGTGCTCCGACTTGATCCGGTCGTTGCCGTAGACCGAGCCGAGCAGGACGAAGAGCACGATCGGGAAGAGGAAGGTGAAGAAGGCGAGCTCGCGGCTCCGCCAGTACAGGCGCTGCTCGCCCCGCAGCTGGTGGAGGAAGAGGCTCACTCCTGCGTCTCCTCGGTCAGCGCGAGGTAGACCTCCTCGAGCGTCGGCCGCCGGACGGAGAGCCCCTCGAGCTCGTGCCCCTGCGCCAGCGCCTCCGCGGTCAGCTCATGCAGCACCCGCGTCGGCTCGTGGGTGGAGACCAGGATCTCCTCGCCGTTGCGGCGGTAACGGATCTCGGTCGCCGGCGCCGCGCCCGACAGCTCCTCCGGCCGCCCGATCGCGACGATCGCGCCCTCGCGCAGGACGGCGACCCGGTCGGAGAGCTGCTCCGCCTCGTCCAGGTAGTGGGTCGTCAGCAGGATCGTCTTGCCGAGCGTCCGCAGCGAGCGGATCACGTCCCAGGCCGCCCGGCGCGCCGCCGGGTCGAAGCCGGTCGTGGGCTCGTCGAGGAAGAGCACCTCGGGGTCGCCGATCAGGCCGAGCCCGAGATCGAGCCGCCGCTGCTGTCCGCCCGAGAGCGTTCGCACTCTGGCGTCGTGCTTCTCCGCCAGGCCGACGACCTCGATCACCTGGCCGACGTCACGCGGCCGCTCGTAGTAGCCGGCGAAGAGCTCGAGGTGCTCGGTCACCGTCAGATTCGGATACAGGGCGCCGGACTGGAGCACGACGCCGATGCGCTGCCGCCAGTCCGGGCCCGCGTGCGCGGGATCCTGTCCCAGCACGGAGACCTGCCCACCGTCGCGCGTCCGGTAGCCCTCGAGGATCTCGACGGTCGTCGTCTTGCCGGCCCCGTTCGGCCCGAGCAGGCCGAAGACCTCACCGGTCTCGATCTCGAAATCGATCCCGCGCACCGCCTCGTAGGCGCCGTACGACTTCTGCAGGCCGGTGACGCTGATCGCCGGCGCTGCCGCCGTCACAGCTCGAGCACCGCGAGGCCGCCGGGCGGGAACGCCGGCGGCGGCGCGCCGGTCAGCTCCGCCGCGATCTCGCCGCAGTCCGGCTGGTGGCCGACGACCACCACCGCGGCCCCACGGCCCGCGACGACGTCGCGGAGCTCGTCCACGGTCGCCCCCGGCGCGAGGCGCTCATCGGCTTCGGGCTCGCAGCGCAGCGCCCGGCCGAGCTCGGCCGCGGTCTCGCGCGCCCGGAGCAGAGGGCTGGAGAGCACGGCGTCGGCCTGGACGCCGTCGGCGGCGAGGCGGGCGCCCAGCGCCCGTGCGGTCTCCCGGCCGGCAGGCCGTCAGCGGGCGCAGATCGTCGGGCTCGCCCGGTGCGGCCTCCGCGTGGCGTACGAGGTAGAGGCGCAACGGCCTCGCAAATCTACCGTTCGGCTGCGACCGGGGGCGTCAGGGTGTAGACGCGGTCGTCGAGGTGGACCCGCACCGAGCCTGAGCGCGTTCTCGATCAGCCAGCGGTCGACCCCGTCGAGGACGTCGACGATCGACCGGTCGGCGTTGCCGACCAGCGACACCCGGACCTCGAAGCCCTCGGAGCTGCCCCGCAGCTCCGTCGGGTAGGCCGACAGGCGCTGGATCAGGGCGCGCGCAAGATCCTCGGTCGGCGCCTCCACTCTCAGCGGTTCGGGCAAGACCCCTCTCCCTTCATCGTCGCCACACGGCAAACGGGCGGGATCTGGGCCCTGAGCAGGCGATTCTAGGGCCGGTGGTGTTGCCGTGTCTAGACTCGCCGCGTGGCCGCCTTCCGCTACGTCGTCTGCGACGTCTTCACCGACACGCCGCTGACGGGGAACCAGCTGGCGGTCTTCACCGACGCCCGCGAGCTCGACGAGTCTCGGCTCCAGCCGCTCGCGCGCGAGATCAACTTCTCGGAGACGGTGTTCGTCTACCCGGCGTCGGGAGACGCGCACGCGCGGATCCGGATCTTCACGCCCGAGGTGGAGGTGCCGTTCGCAGGCCACCCGACGCTCGGCACGGCCTTCGTCCTCGGCGGGCCGCTGCAGCTCGAGGTGATCAGGCTCGAGACCGGGCGCGGGGTCGTGCCCGTTCTGCTCGAGCGGGAAGGCGCTCGGATCGTCTTCGGCCGGATGCAGCAGCCCATCCCGACCGTCGAGCCATACGCGGACGAGGCCGGCCTGCTCGCCGCGCTCGGCGTCGCCCGTTCCGAGCTCCCGGTCGAGGTGTACGACAACGGACTGCACCACGTGTACGTCACGCTGGGCTCCGAGGAGGAGGTCGCGGCGCTGAAGCCCGACCTCGGGCGGCTGGCCGACGACGACGAGCTGCTCGGCGTGAACACCATCGCGGGCTCGGGGACCGCTGGAAGACGCGGATGTTCGTGCCCGGCGGCGCGATCGCGGAGGACCCGGCGACGGGCTCGGCTGCCGGGCCGCTCGCTCTGCATCTCGCGCGGCACGGCCGGATCGCGTTCGGCGACGAGATCGAGATCACCCAGGGCGTCGAGATCGGCAGGCCCTCCAAGCTCTACGCGCGCGTGGAGGGAAGCGCAGAGCAGGTCGGGCTGGTCGAGGTGGGCGGGTCGGCGGTGATCGTCGCCCGCGGCGAGTTCAGGCTCTAGAGCGACAACCCCTGGATCTCCGGGAGCTCGAGCGCGAGACCGCTCCAGAACCGGCCTCCGTCGCGCGAGAGATAGAGCCTGTTCCGGGCGGCATAGAGCACGGCGTCGGGGTCGTCGGCGGAGATCGCGACCGCTCGCCCCGGCGGGAGGCCGCGGCCGGCGTCCCGCCAGGTGCGGCCGGCGTCGTACGAGACCATCAGCGGCGGCTTCGCGTCGACGACGGCGATCACGGTCGAGCCGGCCGCGGCCGCGTCCACCACGCGTGGGAGCGAGACCTGCGGCCGCTCGGCGGGCTCGATCGTGCGGGCCGGGTCGAGCTCGAGCACCGTCTCGTCCTCGAGGTCGACGACGGCGAGACCGTCCGCGGTCTGCACGTGGGCGATCACGAGGTGCGTCCTGCCAGGACGTCGGCGACGAGCGCAGCCGCTCGCCTGGCCGCAGCGGTGGGCGCGGCGCCCGCGCTGCGGGCAGCGAGATAGGTCGCCGCGAACGCGTCACCCGCGCCGGTCGGGTCGCGGGCCTCGACGCGCCGCGAGCGGACGAGCTCGGCGACCCCATCGTGGTAGACGATGCAACCGCGCGAGCCGAGCGTGACCACGATCTCTGGCACGCCGAGCCGCGCCAGCGCGCGCTCGTCGTAGCCGTCGACGAGCATCGCCGCCTCGTCGTCGGCGATCTTCAGGATCGACACGAAACGGAGAACCTCCGGGTCGTAGGCGCCGTCGGGCTCCAGCAGCCCCGTACGTGCCGGCCGGACGAGGCCCTGGCCGTCGAACGAGACGCGCCGGCCCCGCGCGAGCGCGGCGAGGGTCTCCGCCGGGAAGTCGCTGCGCGACAGCGGGGCGACGTGCACCCAGCTCGCCCGGACCTGGACCTCCTCCGGAGTCCACGGATCGGCGATCGCGTCGACCAGCATCCGCCGGTGCTCGCCCTCGTAGTCGATCGTGAACGCTGCGGTCGCGGCCGAGTCGCGCCAGTGAACGGGAAAGCCGAGCCCGGTGAGCCGAGGCAGGACCTGCGGCCGGTCGGGGGCGGCGCACTTGGCGACGACCATTGCGCGGACGCCGAGGGCGCGGAGCCCGCGGGCGCAGTAGTACGGCCCGCCGCCGATCCGCGGAGGCCCGCCCTCGATCCGGTCGAGCGAGACCGAGCCG
This sequence comes from uncultured Actinomycetes bacterium, assembly GCA_963847305.1. Lineage (GTDB taxonomy): Bacteria > Actinomycetota > Thermoleophilia > Gaiellales > Gaiellaceae > DATBLE01. The sequence goes on from CAWJZI010000021.1 coordinate 97,520, forward strand.
AGGACCGCAACACTCACGACGGGTGGAGGGCGAGCCGCCCGAGCAGGAGCACGAGCCCGACCGCGGCGACGACGCCGACGGCGTGCAGTGCCACTCCGCCGCCGGCCGGGATCGCCGCGAACGCGAGCACCAGTGCCCCGAGAGCTACGGCAGCGACCGCCAGAGCGGCGATCACGATCACGCCGAACAGGGCGAGCTCGCGGGTCCCGGGCGCGCGGCGCTCCATCGCCGTGAAGGCGAGCTCGGCGATGACGAGGAAGCCGGCCCCGTAGAGCGGCGCGCGCTGGTCGACAGTCCCGCCGCGGACGAGGAAGAACCCGGCGTACTCCGCGCCGAGGAGCAGCAGTCCGAGGACTGCGAGACGCGGGCGCCGAAGGAGGCAGGCGACCAGCAGCGCAACGGTCGCAGCCGCGCCGCCGGCGCCGAGCAGGCCGCGGAGCCGTTCGGCGTCGAGGGCGGCGTAGGCGGCGAGCGCGGCCGCGCCGAGCGCGGTCGCCGCGGTCAGCGTCAGACGCGCGCGAGCCTGGCGTGGCGCCTGAATGCCGTCACCTCCTCGATCGGTGCCGCGAGCGGCTCGCCGTCGCGCCACTCCGCGACCGGCACGCCCGCGGCGGCGTACTCGGCGCGCAACGCGTCGCGCTGGAGCTTCCACAGCCGGTAGGCGACGTCGCGTGACCGCCCGCGGCCCGGGTCGACGAACGGCAGGGGCGAGACCTCGACGACCGCGAGGTCGAACCCGCGGGCACGCAGGTCGAGCAGCGCGCCGACCGCGCGCTCGTCGAGCAGCGGCGTGATCGCGATCACGAGCGCCTGCGGCGGCAGCGTCCGCACCGGGACGATGTCGATCGACTTCCACGCGTAGCTGAGCAGGATCCTCGTGTCGAGCAGCGCGTCGATGATGCGGTAGAGCTGTGTCGCGCCCGTCCCGGGGAGGAGCCAGCGGAGCGTGCCGCCGAAGGAGACGAGGCCGACGCGGTCGCGCCGGCGGAGGTACCGCTCGGTGAGCGCGGAGGCCGCGCGAACGGCCGGCTCGATCGTCCCGTGGGCGCCTCGGCGCGCCTCGGCGAAGCTGTCGAGGAAGACCACGACGTCGGCGTTCCGCTCCGGATGCTGCTCGTTCACCCAGAGGTCGCCGCGGCGAGCGCTGACCCGCCAGTTCACACGCCGCATCCGGTCGCCGAAGGCGAACGGCCTCAGGTCGGCGAACTCGATTCCCTCCCCCTTGCGGCGGGAGAGCTCGTCCCCGCTGAAGAGCTGGGTCTCCGCCGGGCGGAGCAGGTGAGGGAGCGCCTCCGGCCGCGGATAGACCCGAAGGGACATGTCCGGGGACTGCCCTGGACCTGGCTCGTCCAGACGAACATGCCGAAGAAGTCGCGCGCGCGGACGTGGACGTCGCGGAGGTCGAACACTCCCCAGCGCTCGGGCCGCAGACGCAGATCGAGTGTCGCCGGCTTGCGCGCCGACACATGGGTCGCGGTCGGGTTCCGGCCGTCGACGAGAGCGAGCGCGGGTGGGACGACGAGCAGCACCTCCGCGCGCTGGACGGCGTGCTTCGCGCTCAGCCGGAGCTCGACTCCGATCTCGTCGCCCTCGAGCAGCCGGTCGCGCTCGAGCATGCTCTCGACCTCGACCTGCGGATCGGCGGCGAGGACGAGCGCGGCCCCGAGTACCGCCAGGAAGGGCAGCGCGATCGCGGCGAGCTCGGGCCGGCCCGTGACGAGGGCGGCGAGCAGCCCGAGGCCGCCGAGGGTGGCGTAGGCGACGAGCTTGGGGGAGGCGGCCCGGGTCACCCGGCCCGGCGGACGTCCTCGGCCGGGGGCGTCGGCACCGTCTCCAGCTGCTCCTGCACGACGTCCTCCGGCCGGATGCGCTGCACCCAGAGCTCGGGCTTGAGCGAGAGCCGATGCGCGAGCGCGGGGCCGGCGATCGCCTTGACGTCGTCCGGAACCACGAAGTCGCGGCCGTCGAGCACCGCGGTCGCCCGTGCGAGCTTGAGGATCGCGAGGCTCCCGCGTGGGCTCGCGCCGACCTGGACGCTTCGGCTTTCGCGCGTCGCGCGGACGACGTCGACGATGTAGTAGCCGACGCTCGGCGCGACATGGACGTCCTCGAGCGCCTGTTGCATCGCGACCAGTGTCTCGCCGTCGATCACCGTCCGCAGCTCGACGTCGTCCGTCCGGCGTTCGCGCCGCCGGTCGAGCACCGCGAGCTCGTCGTCGCGGTCCGGGTAGCCGACACTCATCCTCAGCAGGAAGCGGTCGAGCTGCGCCTCCGGCAGGGGATACGTGCCCTCGTACTCGATCGGGTTCTGCGTCGCCAGCACCAGGAACGGCCGGTCGAGCCGCCGGGTCTGGCCCTCGGTCGTCACCTGCCGCTCCTGCATCGCCTCCAGCAGGGCGGCCTGCGTCTTCGGTGGGGCGCGGTTGATCTCGTCGGCGAGGAGAAGGTTTGCGAAGACCGGCCCGGGCCGGAACTCGAAGGACGCGGCGCGCTGGTCGAAGATCGAGGAGCCCGTCACGTCCGAGGGCATCAGGTCCGGCGTGAACTGGATGCGGGAGAAGCGGAGGTCGGCGACCTGGGCGAACGACCGCGCGATCAGCGTCTTCGCCAGGCCGGGGTAGTCCTCGATCAGGACGTGCCCGTCGGCGAGGAGCCCGAGCAGGACGAGCCGCAGCGCCTCACGCTTGCCCACGACCGCGCGGGACAGCTCGTCGAGCAAGGCGTTCGAGCGCTCGGCGACCTCGGTCAGGTTCACAGGCGTTCCAGGGCGTCGGCGACGGCCGCGATCGCGGGCAGGCTCCGCGCGCGCGCGGTCGGATCGGGTCGCGGGCGGTCCGGGCGGAGGACATCCCACGCGGCCGGGCCGAGCGCTGCGCCCGCCTCCTCCGGAGAGGCCTCGAGGTCGATGCCGCGGAGGCGGAGCTTGGCCTGCGCGATCCGCCGCAGCTGCGGCCGCAGGCGGAAATAGAGGTCGAACTCGGACTCTGCGCCCATCGAGACGAGCTTCTCCAGGTCGGCGAGGTCCTTCGGGCGTTCGTCGGTGCGCGTGGGCGGGGGTTCGTCGATCGGCGAAGGCTGCTCGGCGGGCAGCCTCTCGACGGTCGCCCGGAGGGCCGCGAGCACGGCGAGCCCGCCCGCGGCGAGGAACCAGATGTCGATGACGAGCCCGCGCTCGCCCGGGAGCGCGATCAGCAGCGCGATCGCCGCGACCAGACTGACGCCGATCCAGACCAGAAGAGCCTTCACGCCGGCACCAGTTCGCCCGCGGCCTTTGCCGCCTGGAGCTCGTCGCGGAGCGCCGCCAGCGCGTCGATCGCCTCTTCCTTCATCCCGCTGTCGACGTCGTGCGGACTGAACTTCGCCTCTTCGAAGAGCGCGGTCAGCCGCTCGACGGAGCGGGCGCCGGCGCCGACGGCCGGCAGGGCGCGCGCCAGGTACTCGCGCGGCGCCTCCGCCTTCCGGCGCCCGAGGCCCTCGTAGGCGAGCGCGCCTTCCATGCGCGCGTAGGCCGCGATCACCGCGCGCCGTGCGTCCGGCTCGTCACGCAGGTCGTCGAGCGAGTCGCCGAGGGCAGCGATCAGCGCGTCGGAGCCCGCTCCTTCGCCGAGCACCTTCCTCGGCGTCCGGCGGCGGATCAGGATCCAGGCGGCCGCGCCGAGGCCGACGAGGACGATGCCGCCGACGACTGCGACCGGCGCCCAGTCGAAATGCGCAGGGCTGCCACCGATGGGGCGGTGCTTCTCGGTCGACGGGCTCCCGGCCGGCTTCAGCGGCAGGCTCCCGACGTTCGCCCGGTGCAGCGAGGAGGCGAGCGCAAAGACGACCGCGAGGAACACCGCCAACCGTGACGAGCGTTCGCCACCAGCTCGTGCGGGGCGGCGCCGTCCACCCGCCGCCCTGGTGCGCGGTCACGATCAGGTAGATGCCGGCGATCACCGCTGCGGCGAACGTGACGCCGACGAGGAGGAGCAGGTACTCGGACAGCCAGTCGGTGGAGACGGTGCGCGTCGAGCCACCCCCCGGGCCGTGGGCCCGGCTGGCGAGAGCGACGATTGCGGTCAGTCCGAGGAGCGCTCCCCCGACCGCGACCGCCCGGCGCGAGAGGCCGCTGCGCATCGCGCAATCGTATGGTTTCTAGCTCTCGGCGAAGGCGGGCCGCGGCCGACGGGCCAACAGGCCCGCGAGCGTCGCGAGCGCGAACGCCGCGGCGAAGCTCGGGATCGACGCGCTGATGTCGTACGGCGGCGTGTCGTGGTGGATGAAGTCGAGCCACCAGCTCGGGCCGTTCGGGTAGAGCCACTGGTACAGGGCGAAGCCGGCGAGCCACGCGCCGATCTGCGCCGGCCGCACCGCGGGCGCGGCGAAGAAGCGGTCGGCGCCGTACCGCATGCCGGAGAGCAGCCAGTCGGCGATCAGGACGCCGAGCAGGGGCACGAAGAACGAGCCGAGCAGGAGGAGGAACGCCTGGTAGCTGCGCAGGTCGATCCACAGTGCGCCGCCGGTCGCGACGGCGGACGAGACGAGGATCAGGAACCGCTGCGAGACCTCGGGGAACAGGTTCTGGAGCGAGACCGCGGCCGAATACGTGTTCGCGAACGCCTCGTCGGTCTCGTCCACCGTCAGCGCGAGCAGCGCGAGCGCGGCGGCGGCACCGCCGCCGGCGATCGCGACCAGGATCAGCTCCGGGTGGTCGGGGTCGAGCCCGCGGGAGAGGACGAGCACGGAGCCGAAGCCGAACTGGAACAACGTCGGCAGGAAGTAGCCGACTCCGACCCCGAAGAACGCGCTGCGCCGGTCGCGCGAGAAGCGCGTGTAGTCGGCGACGAGCGGCGCCCAGGAAACGGTCACCGCGATCACGATGTCGACCGCGGCCCAGAACGAGCCGTGGTGGCCCTTGCCCGACCAGACGTCGTGCCCGCCCGCGCCGTCGAGGATCCACCAGGTCAGGTAGGCGAGCGACGCGGCGACGGCCCAGATCGCGAGCTTGCGGACGTAGCGGCGGACGAAGCCGATCGGCCCGAGCAGCGCAAGCAGCCATCGTCAACGCGCCGAAGAGCAGCGTCCAGAACCAGGTCGCCTCGAACCCGAACAGCTTGTCGCAGAGCAGGCCCGCGGCCTTCGCGATCACGATCAACTCGAAGATCGCCCAGCCGAAGCACTGCAGCACGTTCAGGACGGTCGCGAGGTACGAGCCTCGGTGGCCGAGCGGCGCCCGCTGGAGCACCATTGCCGGCACGCGTGCCGTCTGCGCCGATCGTCCCCGCGACCGCGAGCAGCAGGTTTCCGATCACGCCGCCGACGAGCGTGGCGAGCAGCGCCTTGCCGAGCGAGAGGTCGAAGAACCCCGGGAGGACGAGGACGAGCAGCGAGATCCCGAGGTTCGTCCAGAGCAGCAGCGTGTCCACCGGCCCGAGGACGCGGAGCCGGTCCGGAACGGGCTCGATCCCCCACGAGGGCGCTTCTCTCGCCAACTACCTCACTCCCTTCGCCGGTGCGAACCGGATCAGGTTCTACGGGTGTCATCTCAGCCTGGACCTGCCAGGCACCCCGGTGGCGCGCAGTCTAGGGGACAGGCCTACGGCCTGATCGCCGCGCTACGGCTGCCTCCGAGGGGTGATAGGTTCCGCCAGGTAATGCCTATGCAACGACACTACACCGCTGCCGAGGCCGCCCGCGCGCTGGGAATCAGCCTCGACACCCTGCGGCGCTGGGACCGGGCGGGCCGGATCAAGACCGAGCGCGACTCCGCCAACCGCCGGCTCGTCCCCGCGAGCGAGGTCGCGCGGCTGCGCGGCGTGGAGGGCGAGCAGATGAGCGCGCGCAACCATTTCCGCGGCGTCGTTCGGGAGGTGAAGATCGAGGGCCTGCTCGCGCAGGTCGAGCTCGACGTCACCGAGCCCGCGCGGGTGGTCGCGATCATCACGCGCGACGCGGCCGAGGAGCTCGGCCTCACGTCCGGGATGCCCGCCTCGGCGGTCGTCAAGGCGACCTCGGTGATGGTCGAGCTGCGACGTAAGCGGGCGCGTGGCGTTCACGGTCTTCAGCACGGTCGCGACCGTGCTCGCGCTCGGGTTCCTGCTGCTGCCGGTCCTGGCGATCTTCCTGCGCGTCTCGCCGGGTGAGCTGCTCGGGAAGCTGGATGACGGCGTCGTCCGCGACGCGCTCGTCGTCACCGCGGTCACGAACGGGATCGCATTCGGGATCACGCTGCTCGTCGGGACGCCGGCGGCGTACTTGCTCGCGACGCGGCGGTTCCCGGGCCGTCCTCTCGTGGTCACGCTCTGCGAGCTCCCGCTCGTGCTGCCCCCGGCGGTCGCCGGGATCGGGCTCCTCGCAGCCTTTGGGCGTCTCGGGTTGCTCGGCGGCACGCTCGACACACTCGGCGTCCGGATCGGCTTCACCCAGGCGGCCGTCGTGCTCGCGATCCTGTTCGTCGCCGGGCCGTTCTACCTCCGGCCTGCGATCGCCGCCTTCGAGGCGGTCGACCCGACGCTGCTCGCCGCGGCCCGCACGCTCGGCGCCGGCCCGGGGCGCACATTCGCGCGCGTGGCGCTCCCGCTCGCCGGCGACGGCCTGAGCGCGGCTGCCGCCCTCTCGCTCGCCCGCGGGATCGGCGAGTTCGGCGCGACGATCATGTTCGCGGGCAGCCTCCAGGGCGTGACCCAGACGCTCTCGCTCGCGATCTACCGGCAGTTCGACGTCGACTTCACGCAGGCGCTCGCGATGGGCGCGCTGCTCGTCGTGCTCAGCGCGGCCGTCCTGCTCGCGATCAAGTTGGTGCCGGTATGGCGGCGCTCGTCCTCGACGTCGCCTGCCCTCTTCGCTCCTTCGATCTCGAGCTAGCGCTCGAGGTCCAGCGCGAGACTTTCGCGCTGGTCGGGCCGTCGGGGGCGGGCAAGACGACCGCGCTGCGCGCGATCGCCGGCCTCGTCCGGCCGGAGCCGGGGGCGGATCGTGCTCGGGGACGAGGTGCTGTTCGACTCCGAGCGTGGCGTGAATCGGGCCCCGGAGGAGCGGCGGGTCGGGCTGGTCTTCCAGGAGTACGCGCTCTTCCCGCACCTTTCCGTCGAGGCGAACGTCGGCTTCGGCGGCCGCGACCGCGTGCACGAGCTGCTCGAGCGGTTCGGGATCGCGCACCTGGCGCGAGCGCGGCCCGGGGAGCTCTCTGGCGGCGAGCGCCAGCGGGTCGCGCTGGCCCGGGCGCTCGCCCGCGACCCCGCGGTGCTGCTGCTCGACGAGCCGATGGCCGCGCTCGACGCGCACACCCGCGCGGGTGTGCGCGCCGAGCTCCAGGAGCTGCTGCGCGAGCTCGGCCTGCCGACGATCCTCGTCACCCATGACTTCGAGGATGCCGCTGCGCTCGCCGACCGGGTCGGCGTTCTCTCCGAGGGCCACGTCCTCCAGCTGGGCACTCCGGACGAGCTCGTCGCCGCGCCCGCCGACGCCTTCGTCGCCGGGTTCACCGGCGGGAACCTGCTCCACGGCTTCGCGCGCTCGGCGCGCGACGGACTGACGGAGGTGGTGCTCGACGGAGGCGCGGTCGTCTTCTCGACCGACCGCGGTGAAGGACGGGTGGGCGTCGTCGTGTACCCGTGGGAGGTGTCGATCGCGCCGGCCGAGTCGGTGCCCGCGGACTCGGCGCTGAACCACGTCAGCGCTCCGATCTCGTCCCTGGTCACGATCGGTAACCGCGTGCGGGTCCGGGTCGGCCCGCTCGTCGGCGAGGTCACCGCCGCATCGGCGGAGCGCCTCGCACTCGAGCGCGGCCGGCTCGTCGTCGCCTCGTTCAAGGCGACCGGCGCGCGGCTCGTTCCCCTGCGCGACGCCTGAACGCCTCGAACGCGCGAACGGCTACAGCATCGGAATCTGTCTGAGGATCGTCGGCTCGATCCGGTCGAGGATCCTCAGCAGGCTCGGGCCGGTGACCGTGATCCCGTGGTTCCGGAGACCGATCACCGCCTCGTTCGGGTTCGGCTCGGCGGCGAGCAGCTCGGCGACGCTGACGGCGAGCTCCTCGGTGCCGCACGGGTAATTGACGTCGGTGGCGGCGATGTCCTCCATCCACGCGTGCACGTGGAGGATCGCGCCGACGCCCGGATGCGCCTGGTAGATCATCCAGTGCTCGATCGCGTCGACCGACACGCGGCGCGGCTCGACGTCCGGCGGGACGCTGAGGACGATGCGCCCGTTCTCCTGGTCGTAGTTCGAGACCAGCAGGATGTCGCGGCCCGGGATCTCCAGGTGGGACTTGTCGACGCCGCTCGCGCTCATCCAGAACCGGCGCTCGTCCTTGCGCTGCGAGAGGTTGCCGTAGGACAGGCCGCCGATCCCGTAGAGGCGCTTGACGTGGCGCAGCTCCTGCTCGCTGAGCAGGTCCTCGATCGGGAACGGCGAGGGGAGGAGGTCGAGGTCGCCCATCCGGGCGCCCGCCGCGATGATCTCCTCCGTCACGTCGTCGCCGCGCCAGAGCTCGGGCTCGAGGTCGGTGAGGAACTCGTTGTCGATCACGAGCCGGGAGCGCGCGAGCGGGAGCAGCCGCTCGACGACCGCGTCGGCAAGCGCCTCCTCGCCCTGCTCCGCGCTGTCCCCGTAGTGGCCGCGCTCCATCGTCGTGAACCAGGCGCCCTCACCAGGGACGTAGCAGAGCGCGATGTTGGCGAGCGCGCGCACGAGCATCGGGTAGTCCTCGGGCAGCGAGTGGCTCTCGCGCTCGTACAGGCCGACGACGAAGGTCCCCCGCGACCGGCGCCTGAACGGCTTCGGGTCGGCCTCGTCGACGACGTTGATCACGAGGTCGGCGGCGTTGCCGTCGTCGGTCTCGACGAGGTCGGCGCGGCCGAGCGCGTTCCTGAGCAGCTCGGCGAAGCGGCCGAGCGGCTCCGTCTTCGCGCGGCCGACGACCGCGAACGTCGCAGTGCCGGTTGTCGGGCGCGGCGAGATCCGGCTGGTTGCACTCATCTAGACCGCCTCCGCAAGGACGACGCCCAGGATCGGCAGGGCGAGGGTAAGCGTAAACGACGTCCACCCTACGAGTACGAGCGGCCGCCGGCTCACCTGCTCGCGGCCCTCGCGGATCTCCTCCGCGAGCCGCGGGCCGAGCACGAAGTCGTGCAGGTAGGCGAAGACGAGCAGCGCCACGAAGATGCCCATCTTGACGCCGAAGACGGCCTTCGCGCCGGCGTCCGAGCCGGGCAGCACGTGCGACGCAAGCGGAATCCCGGTCGAGACCAGCACGACGAGGGCGCTCCAGCCGATCGGGCGCCAGCGGCGGCCGAGCGTCCGCATCGCCACCTGGCGGGGCTCCCCGGCGAGCATCCGGATCGCCGGGACGGCGATGAAGGTGAGCGCGATCGTCCCGCCGACCCAGACGGTTGCGGCGAGGACATGGGCGGCCACGAAGACGACCTCGAGCCAGTGCGGCATAGCCCTTCACTCTGTCACGACAATGCAGGGGTGCAGCGCGAGGACTGGAACCGCAAGCACGGCGAGGGTGGCCTGCTCTTCGGGGCGGAGCCGAACCGCTTTCTCGTCGACGAGGTCGGAGACCTCGAGCCGGGCCGAGCGCTCGACGTCGCCTGCGGCTCCGGCCGGAACGCCGTCTGGCTTGCTTTCCGCGGCTGGCGGGTCACGGGCGTCGACTTCTCCGGCGTCGCGCTGGAGCAGGCGCGGGGGCTCGCAGCGGAGCGCGGGGTGGAGGTCGATTGGGTCGAGGCCGACCTGCTCGGGTGGCGCCCCTTCGACGCGGCGTTCGACCTGATCATCGTGCTCTATCTCCAGCTACCGGCGGAGCAGCTCGCGGCGGTGCTGCGCCGGGCCGCCGGGGGGCTCGCACCGGGCGGGACGCTGCTCGTCGTCGGCCACCACAGCGACAACCTCGACCACGGCTCGGGCGGCCCGAAGGACCCGCGCGTTCTGTTCACTCCGGAACAGGTGGCGGAGTCGCTCGCCGGCCTGCGGATCGAGAAGGCCGACGCGGTGCTGCGCCCCGTCGAGGGCGAGCGGGACGCGATCGACGCCCTCGTGCGGGCGCGCCGCTAGGGCGAACAGGCCTCGCCGCGACCGGCGGCGCCGCCGGGCAGGCGCCCGAGCAGCTCGACGAGCGTCTCGAGCTCCTCCGCGGAGAACTGGTCCTCGATCAGCTCGCGTACCTGGGCGACGTGCGACCGGCCCGCCGACTCGAGCCGCTCGCGGCCCTCCTCGGTCAGCACCGCGTAGGTGACGCGGAGCGTCGGTGCTGCACGAGCCCTTCGTCACCCAGCCGTCGCGCTCGAGGCCGTCGAGCAGCCGGGTGACTCCGGAGGGCGTCAGCAGCAGCTGCTCGGCGAGGTCGACGCGGCGCATCGCCCCGTCTTCGGCGTGGGCGAGCGTCGAGCAGGCACTGGTAGTCGGTGATCGACAGGCCGTGGTCGGTCAGCAGTCGCGCGCTCAGCTCGCGCGTCAGCGCGGCGTGCGCGCGCAGCAGCCGCGCGAAGGCGTCCACGCTCCGAGGTGTTTGAGTGCTCAATACTTGACTAGTCACGTTTATTTGCTACAGTTGTTTGCGTTCGCAAGTAATCGTAGCGGAACAGGAGGACAGAAGGATGAGCACCATCACGACAGAGCAGGCGATTCCCACCGGCACCTGGACGCTCGACACGGTCCACTCGAGCGTCGGCTACGCGGTCCGGCACAGCGGCGTCTCGCTCTTCAAGGGGACCGTCGACTCGTTCGACGCCGAGCTCGCCGACGGCACGATCCGCGGCAGCGCCGACGTCTCGAGCATCACCGTCAACGACGAGAACCTGCAGGGGCACCTGCTCTCGCCGGACTTCTTCGACGTCGAGCGCACCCCGCGCGTCTTCTTCGAGTCGACCTCGATCCGCCGCGACGGCGACGAGCTGACCGTCGAGGGCGAGCTCGAGATCCGCGGCGTCAAGCAGCCGATCACGCTGACCGGCACCATCGCCGGTCCCGTCGAAGGCCCCGCCGGCGAGAAGATCGGCCTCACGCTCGAGACGGTCATCGACCGGACGAGCTTCGGGATGAACTGGAACATGGAGCTCCCGGGCGGCGGCTTCATCCTCGACAACGAGGTCACGCTGACGGCGAACCTCGAGCTCGGGAAGGCGCAGGCGTAACCATGCGCATCCTCGGGATCTCAGGGAGCCTGCGGCGCGACTCGCACAACCGCAGGCTCCTGCTCGAGGCCGCCGAGCTCTTCCCCGCCGGCACCGAGCTCGAGCTCTTCGGCGGCCTGAAGGCCGTGCCGCCCTACGACGAGGACGACGACCGCGCCGACGAGGCCGACCCGGCCGTGATCGGAGCTGCGCGACGCGATCGCGCGGGCCGACGCCGTGCTGATCGCGACGCCCGAGTACAACTCGTCCGTCCCGGGCCAGCTGAAGAACGCGATCGACTGGGCCTCTCGCCCTCGCGGCGCGGCGGTCCTGCTCGGAAAGCCCGTCGCCGTGATCGGCGCGAGCACCGGCTCCTTCGGCGGCGTCTGGGCGCAGGCCGAGCTGAAGAAGATCCTCCGCACCGCCGGCGCGCGCGTCGTCGACGGCGAGGTCGCGGTGCCGCGGGCGCACGTCCGCCTCGAGGAGGACGGGCGTCTGCTCGACGACGAGCTCGCGGAGCGGCTCGCCGCGCTGGTCGACGAGCTCGTCGAGCAGGCGCAGCCGGTTCGCGTCGCGGCCTAGAGACCCGGCAGCTGTGCGAGGTCGCCGCGCGCCGCGCGCGCTGCCTCCTCGCTGCGGGCTCGATCGAGCGCGCGGCGCAGGTCGAGCAGGTAGTACGAGAGGTCGATGTTCGTGCGGTCGATCCCCATTCGCTCGATCGCGCACTCGCCATGCTCCCAGAACGAGCACCAGCCCCGCGGGCACTCCTCGTCGTTCCCGATCACGCCGCTCAGCGTGCAGAGCTTTTCCATGGCCGGAGCTTGAGGCGTCAGCTGTGTCCGGCCATCGGTGCGGTCCCCGATCGCGTCTGCGGTCTTCCCGCAGCGCGGCGCAGCCGCTCGGCGGACGCGATCGCGAGCAACGCGAGGATCGCGTCGCTCGCGAGGCACCACTGGCAGATCGCGTCGATCACCGCGACCTGGATCACGATCAGGTAGACGCCGAAGGCCAGGCCCGCGAGCACGATCGCAGCGCCGATCGCGGCCGCCTCGACGCGCGCCGAGAGCGCCGTCACGAAGACCGCGAGGTACGCGGCGAGCCCGAGCACGGCGACCGGGATCCCGGCCGCCTTCGCGTACTTCGAGTGCTGCACGGTCTCGCAGCCGCCCGTCGTGCAGGCGAGCTGCGTGTGCGGTGTACCGCGCGTAGACGAGATAGGCGGCGACTGCCGCGCCGGCGAGTGCGAGCGCGGCGATCACGCCGCGCAGCGTGCGGTCGCTCACGACGTCAGCGAGTCGAGCGTGGGCCGGAACGCCGTCCGGCGTCAGCGCGGTCACGTTGACGTGCTCGGAGCGTCGCCGCCCGTCTTCCCGGCGAAGAACGTCGGGGTCTGGTTGACGCTTGCGCTCTGCGCCTGCTGATCGGCGGCAGCGAGCGCGTTGGTCACGGTCGGCGAGCTCATGTCGGCCAGCATCTTCTCGGTGTCGAAGCCCGGGATCGAGGCGCCGGCCGACGCGGAGGAGGCCGTCGGTGACCCAGCCCGCGTTCTCGGCGCCCTGGCTCTGGTAGAGGAGGTGCAGGTAGTGCCAGAGACGGCTCTGGAGACCGGCGGCGTAGACGGCGCGCAGGGCCTTCTCCGAGTCGGGCCCGATGAAGTGCATGCCCGAGAAGACGAACTTGGCCTTGCCCGTGCGGACGTACTGGTCGACGAGAGCCGGCAGCGCCTCAGTCGTGTAGTCGCGGCAGTACGGGCACTGGAGGTCGGCGAACTCGACCATCGTCACCGGAGCGGTGGGCTTGCCGAGCACGTTCAGCTGCTGGGGGATGCCGTTGAAGAGCGGCGTTCCGCGGCGCCGGCCACCTTCGCCGGCGCCGGCGGTGCCACCGGTTGTGCTCACGGTGCCGTTGGCGTCGGGCGGAGGTGGTCGCCGCGGTCTTCGAGTCGCTCGACCCGACAACGCTGACGGCGATCAGGACGCGATCCGGCCGCGCCGCTCCGACTGCGCCGACAGCACCCACCGTCCAGGTGGTCGTCGGGTCAGCGCGTCTCTCGATCGTCTCGAGCCGACGACGCTGCAGCCGGACGAAGCCGCAGTCGTGCAGACGAACGGAATCGCCTGGACCGGCGTCAGCGCGGTCACCTCGTAAGGCGATCTCCGCGCCCAGCCGTCGTGTCCGCACATCGGACAGGGGCGCTGGCCCTGACGTTGACTACTGCCCGATCGCTCTACGGCAATGCTCATGGCTAGCTGCCGGCAGGCCGAGCCGCTACATCCGTGAGAACCCGCAACGCCGGCTCGGGGATCGGCATGATTCCGCCCGTGGCGGAGACCATGATCGCGCTGCGGAAGTCGGCGGCCGAGCCGGGGCTGCGGCTCGAGGAGATCCCCGTCCCGGTCCCGGCGGCGGACGAGGTGCTCGTCGAGGTCGAGACGGCGAGCGTCTGCGGCACCGACCTGCACATCTACGGCTGGGACGAGTGGTCGCAGGGCAGGATCAAGCCGCCGCTGACGCTCGGGCACGAGTTCGCCGGGACGGTCGTCGACCGGGGTGAGCGCGTCCAGAACGTGGCCGTCGGCGACTATGTCTCGGCCGAGAGCCACGTCACCTGCGGCATGTGCTTCCAGTGCCGCACCGGCCATGCGCACATGTGCGAGCGCACGCGCATTCTCGGGGTCGACCGCGACGGCGCCTTCGCCCGCTACGTCGCCGTGCCGGAGACGGTGATCTGGCGGAACGACCGCTCGAAGCTGCCGCCCGAGATCGCGACCCTCCAGGAGCCGTTCGGCAACGCCGTCTTCGCGACCAGCGAGCAGGACCTCGCCGGCCGCTCGGTCGCGGTGCTCGGCTGCGGGCCGATCGGGCTGTTCACGATCGGGATCGCGCGGGCTTCGGGCGCCGCGGTCGTGATGGCCGCCGACCGGACGCCGTTCCGGCTCGGGCTCGCCGAGAAGATGGGCGCGAGCGCTGTCGTCAACGTGGACGAGACGCCGGACACGGTCGGCTGGTTCCTCGATCGTCACGACGGCTACGGCTTCGACGTCGTCTTCGAGATGTCGGGCTCGCCGCGCGCGATCGCCGACGCGTTCCGGATCGCCCGCAACGGCGGCCGCGTCATCCTGTTCGGGATCCCGTCGCGGCCGGTCGAGATCGACGTCGCCGAGTCGCTGATCTTCAAGAACCTGAACGTGCTCGCCCTGAACGGGCGGAAGATCTTCGAGACCTGGTACCGGACGCGCTGGCTGCTGGAGAGCGGCGTCGTCGACCTCCGGCCGCTGATCACGAAGGAGCTGCCGCTCGAGGAATTCGAGGAGGCGTTCGCGCTGCTCTCCGCGGGCGAGGCGTGCAAGATCGTCGTCTATCCGGGCGGGCGCGCGCCGTCGCCGGCGGCGGCGGAGCGCGAGCGCGAGCGCGTCCCGCTCGAGGGGCGGTGGCAGCACAGATGACGTCGCTACTCGGACTCGCGGCTGCGCGCCGAGCTCGACGCGCTGCGCGAGGCCGGCACCTACAAGCGCTTCAACACGCTCTGCTCGCCGCAGGGGCCGCTCGTCGAGATGGAGGGCCGCGGCGAGGTGCTCGTGCTCTCCTCGAACAACTACCTCGGGCTCGCCGACCGGCCGGAGGTGGTCGAGGCCGGGATCGAGGGGCTGCGCAAGTACGGCGCGGGCACCGCGTCCGTGCGCTTCATCTGCGGCACGTTCGAGCCGCACCTCGAGCTGGAGCGCGAGCTCGCCGATCTCGTCGGCACCGAGGCCTCGCTCACCTACGTGTCGTGCTGGAACGCGAACGAGGCCGCGATCCCGAGCCTGACCGACGAGAACACGGTGATCCTCTCCGACGAGCTGAACCACGCGTCGATCATCGACGCGGTCCGGCTCGCGAAGCCCGCGCGCAAGGCGGTCTACAAGCACTCCGACATGGACTCCCTGCGCGAGCAGCTCGCCTCGCTGCGAAGCCGGGGCAGCGCGCGCTCGTGATCACCGACGGCGTCTTCTCGATGGAGGGCGACCTCGCGAAGCTGCCGGAGATCGTCGAGCTCGTGCGGGAGCACGACGCGACGCTCGTCGTGGACGACTCGCACGGCACCGGCGTCGTCGGCGACACCGGCCGCGGCGTCGCGGAGCACTACGGCCTGCTCGGCGAGGTGGACGTCATCACCTCGACGCTCGGCAAGGCGCTCGGCGGCGCGGCCGGCGGCTTCGTGGCGGCGAGCGAAGAGGTGTGCGACATCCTCGCCCAGCGCTCACGGCCGCAGCTCTTCTCGAACGCGCTGCCGCCGACGGTCGCGTGCTCCGCGCTCGAGGCGGTGCGCGTGGTGCGCCGCGAGCCGGAGCTCGTCGCCAAGCTGCACCGCCAGACCGAGCACTTCCGCGAGCGGCTGCGGGCGATCGGCTTCAAGCCGCTCGACGGCGAGGCGGCGATCGTCCCGATCATCGTCGGCGAGACCGCGTTTGCGATCGAGTTCTCGCGGCGACTGCTCGACGAGGGCGTCTTCGTCACCGGGTTCGGCTTCCCGGTCGTGCCGGAGGGGACGGCGCGCGTGCGCGTCCAGATGTCGGCAGCGATCGAGGAGGAGCACATGGACCGGGCGCTGGCGGCGTTCGAGCAGGTCGGCAGGGAGCTGGGGCTGATCTGTGAGCCGTACAAGGTCGCGCGGATCGACGAGATCGAGCACATCGACTACAAGGAAACGCAGATGCGTCCGGTGCGGCACCACCTCGGGATCCGCGCGTTCGGCGCGAACGCCTGGTCGGTCGAGAGCGTCGGCGACCGGCTGATGCCGGAGCACGCGGAGGACGAGGGCAACGACGAGCTCTACGTCGTCCTGCGCGGGCGCGCGCGGTTCGAGGTCGGGGGCGAGTCGGTCGACGCGCCTGCGGGCACGCTCGTCTTCGTGGCGCCGGGCACGAACCGGACCGCGTTCGCCGAGGAGGCCGGGACGACGGTGCTCGCGGTCGGCGCAACGGTCGGCAAGGCGTACGACGTCGGCGGGTGGGAGGTCTGGGCGCCGGTCCACGACCTGTACGAGGCGGGCGAGTACGAAGCTGTGATCGAAAGGGCCGCGTCCGATCGCCGACGCGAACCCGCAGTACGGCATGCCGTCCTCTACAACCTCGCCTGCTGCGAGGCCTCGCCGGCCACAAGGAGGACGCGATCGGCCACCTGGGGATCGCCGTCGAGCGGCGGCCGGGACTGCGCGAGCTGGCGCGGGAGGATTCGGACTTCGACTCCGATCCGCGAAGAGCCGGGCTTCAAAGAGCTGGTCGCCTGATGGCGGCCGGGTACAAGGTCGTCGAGCCTCGACGACCTCGACTACTGGGGTTACAAGGAGACGCAGACCGGCCGGGTGCGGCACGAGCTCGGCATCACGGCGTTCGGCGTCAGCTCGTGGCTCGGCCCGAACGTCGGCGACCGCGTCATCCCCGAGCACGCGGAGGATCAGGAGGGCGACCAGGACGAGCTCTACGTCGTCGTGCGCGGGCGCGCGCGCTTCGAGGTCGGCGACGACACGGTCGATGCGCCGCAGGGGACGCTGGTCTACGTGCCCCGCCGGGCCCGACCGTGCGGACCGCGTTCGCCGAGGAGTCGGGAACGATGGTGCTCGCGATCGGCGCTACCGCCGGCAAGGCGTTCGAGGTCGCACGGCTGGGAGTACTGGGGGCCGGTACCACGACCTCTGCGGTCGCGGGCGACTACGAGGGCGTGGTCGCGAAGGGCCGCGAGTCGATCGAGGCGAATCCGCACCCGATGCCGCTCTACAACCTCGCCTGCTGCGAAAGCCTCGCCGGGCATACCGAGGATGCGATCAGGCATCTGCGGATGGCGATCGAGCGCTGGGAAGACGGACGCGACATCGCCCGGAAGGACTCGGACTTCGACGCGATCCGCGACGAGCCCGGCTTCAGAGAGCTCGTCGCCTAGCGATGGCCGAGTACGGGTCGCCCGCCCGCGGCGACTCGGACTTCGACGCGATCCGCGACGAGCCTCGCTTCCGCGAGCTCGTCGGCTGATCAGGCCCTCAGCAGCCGGCGAACGTGCCGGGCGATCACCAGCTCCTCGCGCGCCGGCACGACGTGCACGTGCGCGCCGAGGAAGCCGACGCGCTCCGCCACGGCCTCCCGGACGTCCGCTCGGTTCTCGCCGATCCCGCCGCTGAAGGCGATCACGTCGACGCCGCCGAGCACGGCTGCCATCGCGGCCACCGCCTTCGCGACGTGGTATGCGAAGTAGGCGACCACCGACGGCTCGTCGAGGCCGCCGAGGGTGGTCAGACCGGACTCCTCGTTCAGCGCGTGGTCGAGCTCGTCGACGGTGTGGCCGCTGCGGAGCAGGTAGAGCAGCGCGCCCGGATCGAGCGAGCCCGAGCGGGTCACCATGGGCACGCCCTCGAGCGGGGTGAGGCCCATCGTCGTGTCGAGGGAGCGGCCGTCCCGCACGGCGGTCACGGAGCAGCCGCCGCCGAGGTGGCAGACGACGAGCCGCGGCGCCGAGATCTGCTCGACGACCGACTCGACGGCGAGCCCGTGGAAGCCGCGCCGGACGATCTCCGGCCACGGCACCGCGTACCGGCGCGCCTCGTCGGCCATCCCCGCGTGGAACCACGAGTCGGAGACGGCGACGTGAGGGACGGCCGGTAACGCGGCCTGAGCCTCGCGGATCGCGGCCAGAGCCGGCCGGTTGTGCAGCGGCGCGATCCCGGCGCCCTGCTCGACGTGGCGAATGACCGAGTCGTCGATCACCGCAGCCTCGACGACGAGCTCGCCGAGCTGGACGATCCGGTGGCCGACCGCGTCGCACGGTACGTCGAACGACTCGACCTCCTTCGCCTCGTCTCCCGAGACGAGGTGCAGCTTCAGGCTCGTCGAGCCGGCGTTGACGACGAGGACGTCCAGGTCCAGTCCCGGATGTCGGGCCGGTCCTCGCCGTGCTCGCGCGTGTAGGCGCGGCAGCGCAGGCGCTCGTCCTCCATCTCCTGGCGGACGTGCGCGGCCCGCACGGCGAGGCCAGGTACGCGGTCGATCGCGTCGATCACGAGGTGGAAGCGGTCGAGGTCGTTGAGCATGACCATGTCGAACGGGGTCGTGGTCGTGCCCTCCTCCTTGTAGCCGCGCACGTGCAGGTTGTCGTGGTTCGTGCGCCGGTAGGTGAGCCGGTGGATCAGCCACGGGTAGCCGTGGTAGGCGAAGACGATCGGCCGGTCGCGCGTGAACAGCGAGTCGAACTCGCTGTCCGGCAGCCCGTGCGGGTGCTCGCTCTCGGGCTGGAGCCGCATCAGGTCGACGACGTTGACGACGCGCACCTTCACGTCGGGCAGCCGCTCGCGCAGGATCGAGACTGCGGCGAGCGTCTCGAGCGTCGGCACGTCGCCGGCGCACGCCATCACGACGTCCGGCTCGCCGCCCTCGTCGCTCGAGGCCCACTCCCAGATCCCGAGGCCCGCGCGTGCAGTGGACGATCGCGTCCTCGATCGGCAGGAAGTCGGGCGCAGGCTGCTTGCCGGCGACGATCACGTTCACGTAGTGCCGGCTGCGCAGGCAGTGGTCGGCCACGGAGAGGAGCGTGTTCGCGTCCGGCGGCAGGTAGACCCGGATCACCTCCGCCTTCTTGTTCACGACGTGGTCGATGAAGCCGGGATCCTGGTGCGAGAACCCGTTGTGGTCCTGGCGCCAGACGTGCGAGCTGAGCAGGTAGTTGAGCGACGCGATCGGCGGCCGCCACGGGATGTCGCGCGTGACCTTCAGCCACTTCGCATGCTGGTTGAACATCGAGTCGATGATGTGGATGAACGCCTCGTAGCAGTTGAAGAGCCCGTGCCTGCCGGTCAGCAGGTAGCCCTCCAGCCAGCCCTGGCAGAGGTGCTCCGAGAGCACCTCCATCACGCGGCCGTCCGGCGCGAGGCCCTCGTCCGTCGGCTCGATCTCGGCTTCCCAGGTGCGCCCCGTCACCTCGAAGACGGCGCCGAGGCGGTTGGACGCGGTCTCGTCGGGGCCGAAGAGGCGGAAGTTCTCCGGGTTGCGGGCGATCACGTCCCGCAGAAAGGTGCCGAGCACGCGAGTGGCCTCCGTCGAGCCCGTGCAGGGTGACTTCACGTCGACCGCGTAGTCGCGGAAGTCGGGGAGGACGAGGTCGCGGTGGACGCCGCCGTTCGCGTGCGGGCTCGCGCTCATGCGCAGCTCGCCCGCCGGCGCCAGCGCGGCCAGTTCCGGGACGAGCACTCCGCGCTCGTCGAAGAGCTCCTCCGGCCGGTAGCTGCGCATCCACTCCTCGAGCAGCTGGACGTGAGCCTTGTTGCCGCGGACATCCGACATCGGCACCTGGTGCGAGCGCCACGTTCCCTCGACCGGCTTGCCGTCGACCTCCTTCGGGCCCGTCCAGCCCTTCGGCGTGCGCAGCACGATCATCGGCCAGCGCGGCCGTCCGGTCGCCTGGCCCGCGCGCGCCGCCTGCTGGATCCGGGAGATGTCGTCGAGCGCGTCGTCGAGCGCGGCGGCGAAGCTCCTGGTGGACGGCCTCGGGGTCGTCGCCGGAGACGAGCAGCGGCCGGTGGCCGTAGCCCTCCATCAGCGCCACGAGCTCCTGCTCCGGGATGCGCGCGAGCACCGTCGGGTTCGCGATCTTGTAGCCGTTCAGGTGCAGGACGGGGAGAACGGCGCCGTCCGTCACCGGGTTCAGGAACTTGTTCGAGTGCCAGCTCGTCGCCAGCGGCCCGGTCTCGGCCTCGCCGTCGCCGACGACGCAGCAGACGAGCAGGTCGGGGTTGTCGTAGGCGGCGCCGTACGCGTGCGCGAGCGCGTACCCGAGCTCGCCGCCCTCGTGGATCGAGCCGGGCGTCTCGGGCGCGGCGTGGCTCGGAATCCCGCCCGGGAACGAGAACTGGCGGAAGAGCTCGCGCAGCCCGTCCTCGCCCGGGCCGACGTTCGGGTAGAGCTCGGAGTACGTGCCCTCGAGGTACGCGTTCGCGACGATCCCCGGCCCGCCGTGCCCCGGCCCGGTGACGTAGATCGCGTGCAGCTGCCGGGCGCGGATCGCGCGGTTCAGGTGCACCCAGATCAGGTTCAGGCCGGGCGTCGTCCCGAAGTGCCCGAGCAGGCGCGGCTTCACGTGCTCGGAGCGCAGCGGCTCGCGGAGCAGCGGGTTGTCGAGCAGGTAGATCTGCCCGACCGAGAGGTAGTTCGCCGCGCGCCAGTAGGCGTCGATGAGCCGGAGCTCGTCTGCGTCGAGCGGTTGTGCGTCTTCCACGACCGCTATTTCACCAGCGCGCGGTCGAAGAAGGCGACGACACGTCGCTCGTACTGGTGCGGACGTGCCGAGAGACCCCCTGTATGTCCGGCCTCCGGGATCTTCCAGAGCAGCTTGGGCGCCCGCGCAGCGGAGTAGAACGTCGGGTTGAGCTCCTCGCCGCCCCGGCCGCGACCGGCGTAGATGAAGAAGACCGGGCGCGGCGCGATCCGGCCTACGACCTGCGTCAGCCCAGGCGGCGGCGCCTCGTCGGCGAAGAGCGCGGTCGCCGTCGTGGCGACGGCGGAAAACGGCAGTTGCAACCAAGCGTGGTCCCAGGCAGCCGGGCTGCCTCGCGAACCGAGCGGATGCCCGCGCCTTCGGAGACGACTGCCCGCAGTGCCGAGGATTCCGCGGCCGCCTGGAGGAGCATCTCGCCGCCGACGGACAGGCCGAGCCCTCCGATGCGGTGGCCGTCGACGTCGGCCCTCGTGGACGAGATATCGCACGGCGGCCTCCAGGTCGATGGTTCCCGGACCAGCCGTAGAGGTTCGGGTCGCCTTCGCTCTTCCCCTCGCCGCGGCGGTCGAAGACGAGGACGCCGTAACGGTGGCGCGCGAACAACGCGGCGTGGCGCTGGACGGCGGCGGATCGCCCGGGCGACACGATCACCGCGGCGCCGTTGCGCGACGGGACGTACCACCCGCGGAGCGTCAGTCCGTCTGCAGTGGTGAACGCGACGTCCTCCCGGTGCGGGCCGAGTGTCGGTGCAGGTACCGCTGCCCTCGAGGCATGTGTGGCGACATACCCGAACGCGATCGGGTAGACGAGCAGCACCCCCGCGACCGCCGGCGCCGGCCGCGAGCAAGATGCGCCGCCCGTATCGCCGCGGCAGGCGCTCGTCGAGCCGCCTCGACCTCCACGCCGTCCGGAGGCCGCCGAGGATCAGCACGAGTCCCGCCGCGCCTCCCGCGAAACCGCTGTAGTCGTCGCCAGACGGCCCGACCGACAGGGACTGGTAGAAGGCCTCGGCGACCGCTCCCGCCACCGTGAGCAGGCCGAGGACGAGTGCGAGCGACGCCCGCCACCCGGCGCGAAGGCGCGGGTACAGCCAGCCGACGAGGACGAGCAGAGCGGTGGGCACCAGCCCCGAGACCAGGTGATCTCCTGGAGACGTTCCCGGCTGCGGTTGGAAGAACGCGTCGTCGAGGACGTGCAGCGCGACGATGCCGAGCGCGGCTCGCGCGATCCGCACCTCCGTGAGGGCGCGAGCCCTCACTGGTACCGCAAGGCTTCGGCCGGGTAGATCCGCGATGCGCGGACGGCCGGTGCCAGCGTCGTCGCCAGAGCGACGAGGTAGACGAGGAGGAAGATGACGCCGAGGCTGCCCCAGGGCACGTCGAAGCCGAGGTTCTGCCAGCTCGGCTGGCGACGGGCGTTGTCGATCACGTTGTGCGCGACCACCAGGCCCAGGCCCGTCCCGACGACGATCGCGGAGAGCGCGACGAACGACGACTCCAGCAGGAACGCGAGCTGCACCATCCGCTTCCGGAAGCCGATCGCCCGGAGCACGCCGATCTGCTGGCGCCGCTCGACCACCGACCGGGCGCTGATCACCCCGAGCGCCGCGACCCCGACGATCAGACCGAGCCCCATGAAGCCCATGACGAGCCGGTTCATCGTCCTGTTCGCCGCGACCGTGTCGGACAGCAGCTTCGCCAGCGAGTCGGCCTCGACGCCGTTTGCGAGGAACTCGGACTCGATCTTCGCCGCAGTCGCCTCAGCGTCCAAGCCGGGACGGAGCGCGAACAGATACGTCGTCGGCAGAACCCGGTCGCCGAACGTGCTGCCGACCGAGCGCTGCGACGTCCACATCCCGCCCATGAACTCCGGCGTGCTGTCGGAGAGGACGCCGACGACCCTCAGGACGAGGCGCTTCCCCGTCTGCTGGTCGCGAACCGCGACGCGGACCGGGTCGAACGTCTTGTCCTCGAGGTAGAAGCCCTTCAGCTTGAAGTCGGGCGCCATCCCGAAGGTCCAGTTCTCGCGGCGCGGCACGACGAACTGGTCGACAACCGCCAGGTTGGGTCGCGTCCGGATCGCGCTCCAGACAGCTTCCGCGGACGAATAGCCGCGCGCCCAGGCGGCGAGCCTGTAAGTCGTGTTCCGCAGGAAGGCGCCGTCGGCGCCGTGGACGACGTACGAGGCTTCCTTTCCGGTCGTGCCGAGCTGGCGGGCCTTGACCGCGAGCGTCGAGATGCTCGCGACTGCCCGGAAGTCGGCCGGCCGGAGTCCTGGTGCGTGGGCGACGGCCGATGTCATGTCGGTGATCGGCTCCGCGGGCGAGCCCGTCGCCCGCACGTCGAACCCTCCGCCGAACGCGTCTTTGTCGTTGAAGGCGTTCCCGAACGCGCCGCTCGTCGTCGCTCCGACGACCAGCGTGAAGACGACGAGCGTGAACATCGCGAGCGTGACGCCGGTCCGGAACAGGCTTCGAAGCGGATACGCCATCGACATCTTCAGGACGGGCGCTAGCCCTCGCATTCGCCGAGTCGCCGCGCCGAGCGTCCCGAGCAGCACGTCCGCGTTGTACATCAGCGTCCATGACGCGCCGACCACGATCATCAGCCCGCCGAGGACGAAGATCCCGAAGTTGACCTTCGGCTGGCCGAGGATCCAGCGGTCGAAGGGCAGAAGGAACCAGGCGATCAGCACGAGCCCTGCGACGGTCCGAACCGCCCGCACCGGTAGGAAGACGCGCAGGATCGGGACGAGGCTGAGGATCACGATCGAGACACCGAGTCCGAGCACGACGGCGTCTTTCGAGCTCACGCCCGACGAGGCGAGGGCGGCGCCGACCAGCAGGCCGACGATGCCGAGCACCCAGCGCCGCCGGCGCCTCTTCTCGGTCGCGTCCTCGGGCAGGTTGCGGATCGCGGCGACGATGTTCATCCGGCTGACGCGCCAGGCGGAGAAGGCGACGACGACGAGCGTGAGCAGCACGCCGATCGCGTACGCGAGCACGAAGCTCGTCGGCTTCACGGCGTACGCGATGCTGGAAGTCGTCGTCGGTGGCGAACGCGCTCGCGAGCGCGAGCACCATCCCGTACGCGACGGCGATACCGACGAGGGCTCCGACGAGCGCCGCGGCGAGGTCGTAGGTCGATTCCCTCGTACAGGAACATCTGCACCAGGTGCCCGCGGCGGGTGCCGACCGCGCGCGCGATTCCGAGCTCGCCACGCCGCTCGGCCGCCAGCATCACGAAGATCAGGAAGATCAGCAGGATGCCGGCGGCGATCGAGAACGACCCGAACGTCGTGAAGAAGGACATGAACGTCGGACCCGGCCTCGTCGGCGGTCTCGAGCGCGTCCTGCTTCGTGTTGTCGGCCTCGAGGCCGAGCGGCGCGACCGCGGGCCTCAGAACCCGCATGACCGCATCCGTCGAACCGACGCCGCCGGCGTTCGACGACGAAGACGGCCTTGACGAGCCCGGGCTTGCCCAGCAGCTGCTGTGCCGCCGCGAGCGGCATCAGCACGCCGGCGCCGTCGGTGCCGCCGCCGTCGTACTCGACGACCGCGCGGACGCGCACGGTGCGCGGCCGAGCCGCCCGGCGAGGAGCCGCAGGTTGTCGCCCGCTTTCGCCCCGAGCTTGTCCGCGCCTTCGGCGTTGAGATACACCTCGCCCGGCGCGCAGCGCGCCGAGCGAGACGGTGTCGCCGCCGCTGCGGATCGCGCCGAAGCCGTCCAGGCGGCCGGGGTCGGCCGCGAAGAGCGTGACGCGCGGCTCGTTCTGCCGGCTCGTGGTGTCGAGCACGGCGATCTGCTCGACGATCACCGGGGCGACGCCGTCGACGAGCCCGGAAGGCCGCGCCGCCGCCGCGATCCGGTCGGCGTAGCCCTGGGGGAAATAGCGCGAGCCGGTCCCGCCCGACTGCGCAGCGAGCGCCTCCTCGACACCCTTTGCCGCGACGACCTCGTCCGTCGACCCGAGCGCAGACGTGGCCGAGGAGCGGATCGTCTGGCTCATCGTGTCCCCGGTGGCGAGGGCCGCTGCGATGATCGCGGTGCCCAGCATCAGGCCCGCGACGATCAGGAGGCTCCGGGCGCGACGGCGGCGCACGTTCCGGACGCCGAGCCTCAGGAAGATCGGGTTGCGCAGACCGAGCACGAGCGACCACGCTCAGCGCGACGACGAGTAGTGCGACGAGGGCGAGCGTCAGCTGGCCCGTCGGGATTCCGAACAGCCTGCTCATTATCGCCCCCTACCTCGTCGTGACCGCGGGCGCACGAACGTCGGCGACCGCCACGTCGTAGAGCTCGCGACCAGGAGGCGTGCGGTAGAGCGTGACGAACTTCTCGACCTGGTCCGCATAGAACCCGCTGTCGAGGCCCTCACGCGCAGCCTCTTCATCGCGCCAGAAGGTCAGCACCATCGCCTTGCCCTCCGGGGTCGCCAGCACGTACGCGCCCTCGTAGCCGTCCTGCTCCCGCAGCGCGGGCAGAACCGAGCGCTCGTAGAGCTCGACTGCGTCGTCGAGCGGCACGCGCACGGTGTCGACCTCGGCCAGTGTCACCCGCGCGACCATCGTCACCTCACCTCCAGCAGCTCTTCGTCGACGATCTGTCCGTCCACCATCCGCACGATCCGGTCGGTCGACGCGGCCGACGCCGATGTCGTGCGTGACGATCAGGAACGTCAGGCCGCGCTCGCGGTTCAGCGTGCGCATCAGGGCGACGATCTCCTCGGCGTTCTCGCGAGTCGAGGTCGCCGGTGGGCTCGTCGGCCCACACGATCGCCGGGTCGTTGACGAGCGCGCGGGCGATCGTCGCCCGCTGCCGCTGCCCGCCCGACAGCTCGTCCGGAACGTGCTCCGCGCGATCGCGCGAGCCCGACCATCTCGAGCGCCGTCGAGCGCCTTCCGGCGCGCCTCCCTGGCAGGCACGCGCGCGACGAGCAGCGGCAGCTCGACGTTCTCGACCGCGCTCAGGACCGGGCATCAGGTTGTAGAACTGGAACACGAACCCCATCCGCCGGGCGCGGTAGTCGGTGCGCTCCTCGTCCGACATCTCGCTCAGCGAGACGCCCTCGATCAGCACGTCGCCGGAGTCGATCGAGTCGAGCCCGGAGAGGCAGTTGAGGAGCGTCGTCTTGCCCGAGCCGCTCGGCCCCATGATCGCGACCATCTCGCCGCGGCTGACGGAGAAGCTCACGTCTCGCAGCGCGTGAACCTCGATCTTGCCGGTGTCGTAGCGCTTGTCCACCGACCTCGCCTCGACGATCGCCTCGGCGATCGGTGGCGGCGCGGCGTCCGGCGCCGGCCAAGCTCGTGGCCGCGGCTTCGTCAGAACGCTCATCGGGGTTGCCGGGACACGTGACACCGAAGTTAGCGCGCGGCGATTCCTGCAGGCTGCTCGACTCCTCTGCTCGGCGTCTCCGCCGCGCAGGTAGACGAACCAGTAGACGGCGCCGACCATCACGGCGCCGCCGATGATGTTGCCGATCGTCACCGGCAGCGAGGTTCGCCGACGAGGAAGTGCCCCCAGGTCAGGTCGGAGAGGTCGGGCGCCCTGTGCGACGGCGACGAAGCCGTCGTCGCTCTTGACGAGCAGCCCGAACGGGATGAAGAACATGTTCGCGACGCTGTGCTCGAAGCCGGCGGCGACGAAGGCCGTGATCGGCGGGACGATCGCGAGGATCTTGTCCGTCGTCGTGCGCGCGCTGTAGCAGAGCCAGACGGCCAGGCAGACGAGCGCGTTGCAGAGCATGCCGAGCGCGATCGCCTGGCCGAAGCCGAGCCCGTCTTCGTCGCCGCGATCGTGAGCGCCTGTCGCCGACCGCGCCCTTGCCGAACTCGTACTGCTTGCGCGGCGAAGAGCAGCCCGGCGGTCGCGATCGCGCCGACGAAGTTGCCGACGTAGACGATCGCCCAGTTGCGCAGCAGCCGGAGCGTCGAGACGCGGCCGGCTCGCCCACGCCATCACGATCAGGTTGTTGCCGGTGAAGAGCTCGGCGCCGGCGACGACGACGAGGATCAGCCCGAGCGAGAAGGTCAGCCCGCCGAGCAGGCGCGCGACGCCGAAGGGCAGATCGGCGCTGCCGGCGGTGACGTGTCGTCGCGAAGATCGCGCCGAGCGCGATGAACGCGCCGGCGAGCACGGCGAGCGCGAACGTCGTCGGCCGCGTCGAGCCCGGCCTTCGCGACGCCGACCTGCTCTGCCTTCGCTCGCCATCTCGGGCGGCGGCAGCGCGTCGAAGTTCACGCTGCGAGGATCGCTGCGCGGGCCGCGCCGGCATCCGCGGCGGCGCGTACTCGCTTGCGGCTAGGCCGCAGCCTCCTCGTCGAGCACCGCGATCGCCTCGCGGTAGATCCGGTCGGCCTCCTCGGGCGTGTTGCCGACCGCGGTCAGCCCGAGCCGGCCACGCTCTGCCAGCGCGGTCATCATGTGGAACACGACGCCGGTCTGCCGCGACTGGTCGAAGTGCAGGCCGTGGCGCGCGACGATGTCGAAGAGATCGTCGTGCGTGAGGCCCGCGTAGGCCGGCGACTCGACGTGGTCGCTGGCGACGAAGTACTTCTCGCTGCCCGCGCGGCGCCGTGAAGACGCCGCGCTCGGCGTCGTAGCGCGCCGTCGGTGAGGAACTGCAGCGTCAGGAACGGGTGCGTCGTGCCGCCCTTGCGCAGGTTGATCTCGATCGCGTACGGCGTCCCACGACGCCGTTTCGTTGCGCACCGTCGACGAAGTCGAGCGCGAAGCGGCCGAGCACGCCCTCGCGCGGCGAGCCGCTGCGCCGATCTTCGCCGCCTCGCGCGTGATCGCCGGCGCGTACGCCGGGTCGGCGGGGAAGCGGCAGCCGAGGTAGCGTCTGGCCGCTCGGCCCGCCGAGCAGCTGGTCGTGGGTCGAGAGCAGCTCGACCTCGCCGAGCGGCGTGACGCGCAGCTGGACGCTCGGGCTGCGGAACTCGTCGCCGGCGATGAGCTCCTCGACGATGCCGCCGCGCTCGGCGAGCTTCGCGAGGTAGCGCGTCGAGCGTCGGCGCCGGCGATCTCGAACTGCATCGCGCTGGAGGCGCTCGCGCGATCGCGTCGCGCTCGCCGTCGGCGCCGGGCGCCGGCAGGCCGCGCAGGTCGACGCTCGCGTTGCCCTCGCCCGAGACGCCCTCGTTCAGCTTGACGATCGCCTGCGCGACGTCGGGCCGCTCGGCGCGCATCGCGGCGATCGCGTCGACGACGTCGTCGAGCGTCTGCAGGTCCTCCACGCCGAGCGGGTGCGGGACGCCCTCCTCGGCGAAGAGCCGCCGGCAGCCGCTCTTCGTGCCGAGGTGGAAGTGCCGCGGGTCGGCGCCGTACATCGGGATGCCGAGCGCGCAGCGCCAGGTCGCGCTCGAGCTCGGTCGTGTTGTACGGGACGAGGTGCGCGCGGTCCGGGTCGGGGATCGAGCGTCGCGGATCTGCGCCGATCAGCCGCGGCCGCTCGAGGAGCTTCTGGGTCAGCGGCCGCGGCGAGCCGTCGAGCGGGGAGACGAGGAAGAGCCGCTTGCGCGCGTGCGCCGGGATCACGCCCGGCAGCAGATCGAGGTAGTAGTCGACGACGCTCGGCAGGATCGGCTGCGACGTGACGTAGATCAGCCGGGCGCGCGGCTGCCGCAGCAGGAGCAGCAGGAACAGGAACCGCTCCTCGTAGGCCTGGAGCATCGCGCCGCTGCGGTCAGCCGACGTCGAGCGTCATGCGACGGCACGACGACGATCGTCTGCTCGTCCTGGTTCATCCGCTGCGATCGACTTCCAGAGCGGGACGAGCTGCGCCTGGAGCTCGTCGTAGGTCAGCTCCGCCATGGCGGGATTATCGGTCAGCGGTGGGAGCGGAACTGACCCAGCAACGAAAGAGGGCCCCGATAGGGCCCTCTTCGGCTGTATGACGCAGCGCCTACGCGACGACCGGCTTCGCCGCGGTCTTGAGAGCCTTCTTCTTCTCCTGGGCCGGCAGCCAGCGGAAGGCCGTGAAGGCCAGGATTCCGAAGCCGAAGCCGGAGAGCAGCAGGGCGATTCCGACGACGATGCCGAACATCGCGACCTGCTCCGCGAAGAACGAGGTGTTCAGCGCGTTGGTCAGAGCGGTCTCCGTCACCCAGAGGTTGCGGGCGCCGTTCTCGACCGGCTGCTTGGTCTTCGGGTCGATCGCGGCGAGCTT
This sequence comes from uncultured Actinomycetes bacterium, assembly GCA_963847305.1. Classification (GTDB taxonomy): domain Bacteria; phylum Actinomycetota; class Thermoleophilia; order Gaiellales; family Gaiellaceae; genus DATBLE01. Next base: position 126,029 of record CAWJZI010000021.1, read on the forward strand.
CGAATCGTTCGTGTCCTTGCCGTCCTTGGTCAGGAAGCGGCCCATCTGTGCGTACGTCTTGCCGCCCGTCGCCTCGAAGGAGTGGATCCGCATGTACGAGGCGAAGCACTTCGCCTGCGCGCCGGTGACGATCGCCTTGTCGGCGACGTTGCAGGTCGGCAGGTCGGCGATGATCGCCGCGGGGAGCTTGGCCTGCTTGGCCTCCGCGAGGATCGCCGTCTTGTTCATGTCGGGCGAGCCGACGATGAACTCGCGCTTGATGTCGCTGCGGACCTCGTTGCGCCCGTTGACGCCCATCACGATCGCTGCGATGCCGAACGCGACGAGCACGGCGGCTGCGACATAGCCGCCGATCTCGAAAACCTTGCGCTGCGTCATTGCCTTGCCTCCTTGTGGTTCGTGTTGTCCGCATTGAAGGCGGGCGCCGGGCCGCCATCCGCTCCGAGCCACAGGGAGGTTGCGGGCTAGTACGGAACTCCTGTACGCGCCGGCACCATCGCGTCGCGAGCGGCGAGCGGCCACACTGCCCGGGATGGCACTGGCCGCACCCGAGGTTCGCGACGTCATCCTTCGGGACGGGAGCACGCTACGCCTGCGCCCGCCGCGTGCGGGCGACCTGGACGCGGTGCTCGAGTTCTTCGGCGCGCTCTCGCGAGCAGAGCGTCTACTGGCGCTTCCACGGCTTTCCCTCGCTCACGCCCGCGACCGTCGAGCCCTTCCTCGACCCCGACTGGGAGGAGAGCGGCTCGCTGATCGGGGCGCTGTCGGGCGACGGCGGAGGCGAGCGCATCGTCGCGCTCGCGAGCTTCGTCCGGCTGCGCGACCCGTCGTCCGCCGAGGTCGCGTTCGCGGTCGCGGACGAGCTGCAGGGGCGCGGAGTCGGCACGCGCCTGCTCGAGCAGCTCGCCGAAACGGCCGCGGACGCCGGGATCTCCGAGTTCGTCGCCGAGGTGATGCCGGACAACCGCGCGATGCTGAGCGTCTTCGCGGACGCGGGGTTCGCGGTCTCGCGGCGGCTCGAGGGCGGCACGACCGAGGTTCGCCTCGCAATCCAGCCGACGGAGACCTACCGAGCCGCCGTCGACGAGCGCGACCACGTCGCCGTCGCGGCGTCGCTCGCACCCTTCTTCTCCCCGCGAACGGTCGCCGTGGTCGGCGCTTCGACGCGACGCGGCTCGATCGGCGGGGAGCTCTTCCGCAACATCCTCGACGCCGACTTCGCCGGGATCGCCTACCCGGTCAACCCGAAGGCCGGCTCCGTCGCCGGCGTGAAGGCCTACCCGTCGATCGCGGACATCCCCGGCGACGTCGACCTGGCGGTCTTCTGCGTTCCCGGCGCCGCCGTGCTCGCCGAGGCAGAGGCGGCGCTGCGGAAGGGGACGCGCGCCCTCTGCGTGATCTCGGCCGGGTTCGCCGAGACCGGGATCGAGGGCATCCGCCGCCAGGAGGAGCTGCTCGCGCTGGTGCGCGCCCACGGCGCGCGCCTCGTCGGCCCGAACTGCCTCGGCATCTTCTCGGCCGGCGGTCGGCCTGAACGCGACCTTCGCGCCCCACTCCTTCCCCGCCGGCAACATCGGCTTCTCCTCGCAGAGCGGCGCGCTCGGCCTCGCGCTGCTCGAGCAGGCGGCCGCGCGCGGCCTGGGCCTCTCGGCCTTCGTCTCCGTCGGGAACAAGGCCGACGTCTCCTCCAACGACCTGCTCGAGTACTGGGAGGACGACCCGAGCACCGATCTCGTCCTCCTCTACCTGGAGTCGTTCGGCAACCCGCGCAAGTTCGCGCGCGTCGCGCGGCGGGTCGCGCGGAAGAAGCCGATCCTGGCGATGAAGGGCGGCCGGACGACCGCGGGCCAGCGCGCCGCCGGCTCGCACACCGCCGCGCTCGCCGGCTCGACGACCGCGGTCGACGCGCTGTTCCAGCAGGCGGGCGTGATCCGCGCCGACTCGCTCGAGGAGCTCGCCGACGTCGCGGTGCTGCTCTCGCGCCAGCCGTTGCCGCGCGGCCGCCGGGTCGCCGTGCTGACGAATGCGGGCGGGCTGGGGATCCTCTGCGCCGACGCCTGCGCCGGCGCCGGGCTGGAGCTCCCGCAGCTCGCCGAGGAGACGCGCGAGCAGCTCGCGGCCCTGCTGCCGCGCGAGGCGAGCCTCGCGAACCCGATCGACATGCTCGGCTCCGCGGTCGGCTCGACCTACGAGGACGTCATCCCCCACCTCCTCGCCGATCCCGGGATCGACGCGGTGATCGTGCTCTTCGTGCCGCCGGTGGTCGCGGGCGCCGAGGAGGTCGCCGAGGCCGTCGCCCGCGCCGTGCGCGCCAACCCGCCGGCGGACAAGCCCCTTCTGGCCGCGTTCATCTCCGCCGGCGGCGTCCCGGCCTCGCTCGTCGAGGCCGATCCGCCGATCGCGACGTTCGACTTCCCGGAGTCCGCCGCCCGCGCGCTCGGCCACGCCGCCGACCGCGCGGAGTGGCTCCGGCGGCCGGCGGGCGACGTCGTCCGAGCTCGAAGGGATCGACCGGCCCGCAGCCGAGGCGCTCGTTCGCTCGGTGCTCGCCGCCTCGAACGACGCCTGGCTCACGGCGCCGCAGACTCGCGAGCTCTTCGGCGCCTACGGCATCCCGCTCGTCCCGGAACGCGTCGTCGGCGACGCGCGGCGGAGGCAGTCGGCAGCCGCACGCGAGCTCGGCTTCCCGGCGGTCGTGAAGTCCGCCGTTCCGGGCGCGCACAAGACCGAGTCCGGAGGAATCGCGCTCGATCTCCCGGACGAGGATGCGGTGCGCGCGGCCGCCGAGCGGATCGGCGGGCCTGTGCTCGTCCAGCCCTTCATCCGCGGCGGCGCCGAGCTGCTCGCCGGCGTCGTCCAGGACCCGGTCTTCGGCCCGCTCGTCGCGTTCGGCCCCGGCGGCGTCTTCGCCGAGCTGATCGGCGAGGCGCAGTTCCGGATCGCGCCGCTCACGCTCGAGGACGCCGAGGAGCTCGTCCTGACCGGCAAGGCCGGCCAGCTCGTCGCCGGCTTCCGCGGGCAGCCGGCTGCCGACGCGGAGGCGCTGGTCGACCTCGTGCTTCGGCTCGCCCGCCTCGCCGACGACATCCCCGAGGTCGCCGAGCTCGACCTCAACCCCGTGCTCGGACTGCCGAGCGGCTGCGTCGCAGTCGACGCACGCGTGCGCGTCCGCGAGGCGGAGCGCTCCCCGCGCGCCAAGACCTGGTAGCTGCGGAGTTTCCGCAAAGGGCTCAGCGCCCGCCCCGATGTGGCCGGGACGCGGCGGCGCGATCGTGAGTCCATGGATTTGCTCGTCGAACGCGTGGCCTGGAAGCGGCGCGGCGTCGCGAACGACTTCGTCGGATCGCTGCGCGCGGGGTCCGACGGCATCAGGCTCAACGGCCGTGACCCGAGAACCGGGGTCGACGTCACCCTCTCGATCCCTCCGGACGAGGTGGAGCACGTCTACGCGTCGCCGACGGCCTCCGAGCAGGTGGTCGTCGAGCTGGGGGACGCGGAGCCGATCGTGCTTCGCCGCATCCAGGCCGGCCCGCTGCATGCGCACCTACTCGCGCGGCGGCTCCGTGGCTTGCTCCTACTGCCCCGCCTACACGTACCGGGAGGCTGAGATGAAGGTCAAAGACGTGATGACAACCGCCGTTCTCACCGTGCGAACGGACACGACTCTGAAGGAGGCGGCCGCGTTGATGGCCGAGCACGGGATCTCGGGCCTGCCGGTCGTCGATCTCGGCGGCCAGGTCGTCGGGGTCGTCTCCGAGGGAGACATCCTGTTCAAGGAAGCCGGCCGGGCGCCCAAGCGGCCGTTCGTCGACCGCCTGCTGTCGCTGCCGCCCTCGGAGCGCGAGGCGAAGCTCGCCGCCGCGACGGTCGGCGAGGCGATGACCGCTCCCGCGCTGACGATCGCGCCGACTCGCCCGCTGACGAAGGCCGCGAGCATGATGCTCGACGAGGGCGTCAAGCGCCTGCCCGTGATCGACGAGGCGGGGAACCTCGTCGGGATCGTCACTCGCGCCGACCTCGTGCGGGCGTTCGTCCGCTCTGACTCGGCGATCGAGCAGGAGATCCGCGAAGACGTGATCCGGCGCTCGCTGTGGATCGAGCCGGACATGATCGAGGTCGAGGTCCACTCCGGCGAGGTGCGGCTGGCCGGCCAGGTGGAGACGAAGGCGGAGGCCGAGCTCGTTCCCGAGTTCGTCCAGCGCGTTCCGGGCGTCGTCTCGGTGCTCTCCAAGCTGAACTGGAAGAGCGAGAACGGCGACCGGGCGAGGAAGCTAGCTAGGTCTCTTCGAGCAGCCCCTGGTCGATCGCGTAGCGGACGAGTTCCGCGCGAGTCGAGAGGCGGAGCTTCTGCATGATGTGCGCGCGGTGCGTCTCCGCCGTGCGCACCGAGATGTAGAGCATCTTCGCGATCTCCTGGTTCGTGTGCCCGAGCGCCAGCAGGCGCATGACCTCGCGTTCCCGGTCGGAGAGTGGGTCGGCCTCCTCGCGCGCCTTCTCCTCGGCCTCGGCCGCGACCAGCCGCGCTCCGAGCGCCGGGTGGACGTAGTGGTCTCCCGCGGCGACCCGCTGGATCGCGCCGACGACCTCGGCGTCGACAGCCTCCTTGAGGATGTAGCCGGCCGCGCCCGCGGCGAACGCCTCGTGGACGTACCGCGGGTCGTCCTGCATCGAGAGCACGAGCACCTTCGCCTCCGGCGCCTCCTTGAGGACGAGCGGAACGCCCTCGATCCCCGTCTGGCCGGGCATGACGACGTCCATCAGGACGACGTCCGGCTTCTTGTCCCGCGCCTCGAAGACGGCCTCCTTGACGTCCCCGGCCTCGCCGACGACCTCGATGCCGGACTGCGCATCGAGCAGGAGGTGCAGGCCGGAGCGGAGCACCGCGTGGTCGTCCACGATCAGCACGCGGATCTTGGCGTCCTTTGTCACGCGACAGGCACCTCGGCGACCACCGTCGTCCCAGCTCCTTCCGTCGACTCGAGCGCGAGCCTACCGCCGAGCAGTCCGACTCGTTCCTTCATTCCGACGAGCCCGAGCCCTTCACCGGTTCCGCCCCCGGCACCGAAGCCCTGCCCGTCGTCCTCGATCACGGCCGTCACCGAGCTCTCTCTCCTGGTCACGACGATGCTGACGCGCGTCGCCTCCGCGTGCTTCGCCACGTTCGTCAGCGCCTCCTGCACGATCCGGTAGAGGGCGGTCTCGACCTCGGGGGCGAGGCGCTGCGAGTCCAGGTTCGTCTGGATGTCGACCGCGATCCCGGACTGCTCGCCGAACGCCTCCGCGAGACGCTCGAGCGCGGGAGCAAGGCCGAAGTCGTCGAGTGCGCTCGGCCGGAGCTCGACCGCGAGGCGCCTGACGTTCTGGAGCGTGTCGACGATCTGCTCGCGCAGCTCCGCTGCGGCCGCGCGCGCCGACTCGGGCGAGCCCGCCTCCTCGACGTGCTTCAGGCCGAGCAGGATCGAGGTCAGGGCCTGGCCGGTCTCGTCGTGGAGCTCGCGCGCGAGCCGGCGGCGCTCGAGCTCCTGACCCGCGACCACCCTGCGCAGCGCGTCGCGGGCAACCCGGTCGGCGAGGTCGACTGCCACGGCCGCGCGCGCGCCGAAGGTCTCGGTCAGGCGCAGGTCCTCGTCGGTGAAGCGCGGGTCGGGCCCGAGCTTGTTGTGCGCGGCGATCACGCCGATCGGCCGGTCGGCGACGATCATCGGCACGAAGAGCCCCGAGCGCAGGCCGACGCGCCGGGCGAGCTCCTGGTCGACCTCGACGTCCTCGAGCGTCGAGTCGACGCGCTCGCTCCGCCTCCGCTCGAGCACGCGTCCGCTCTTCGAGCTGTCGCGTGCGAGCGTCGTCCCGACCAGCTCCTCCGCGGCAGGCCCGGCGGCTGCCTCGATCCGCAGTTCGTCGGCGCCTGCGGGGATCGCGATCACCACGAGCTCCGCGTCGATCAGCGGGGCGAGCCGCTCGCCGATCAGCTGGAGCAGCGGCTGGAGCTCCGTCTCGCCCGCCATCGCGTTCCCGATCTCCGTCAGCGACTCGAGCTGGGTCAGCCAGCGCGTCGCCGACTCGTACAGGCGCGCGTTCTCGATCGCGACGGCGGCCTGGGCCGCGAGCAGCGTGACGAGCTCCTCGTCCTCGCTCGTGAAGTCCTCACCGCTCTGCTTTTCGCTGAGGTAGAGGTTCCCGTAGGCGACCCCGCGGAGCAGGATCGGCACGCCGAGGAACGTCCGCATCGGCGGGTGGTGCGGCGGGAAGCCGACCGAGCGCGGGTCGGTCATCAGGTCGTGCAGCCGGAGCGGCTCGGCATCGTCGATCAGCACGCCGAGGATCCCGCGGCCATGCGGGAGGTCGCCGATCCGCTCGTGGGTCTCGGCGTCGATGCCGGTCGTCAGGAAACGCTCCAGCGCGCGGCCGGACGGGTCGATCACGCCGAGCGCGGCGTACCTTGCGTCGGTCAGCTGTGCCGCGGCCTCGACGATGCGCTGCAGGAGCGCGTCGAGCGACAGCTCCGACGTGACCGCGATGCCGGTCTCGATCAGTCTCCGCCAGCGGTCTTCCACGGAGACGATTATGTGCTGTTTTCCAGGAGTCTTCTCAAGACGAACGGCAGGATGCCCCCGTGCCTGACGTAGTCGCGCTCGCGCGGCGTGTCGAGCCGGAGGCGGGCGGTGAACTCCGTGTCGTCCGCGCGCACGGTCACCTCGCGCGCCTCGGCGTTGTCGACGCCGGTGATCGAGAACACCTCGCGGCCGGTGAGGCCGAGCGACTCCGCGTTCTCGCCCTCGGGATACTGGAGCGGGAGCACGCCCATCATCAGCAGGTTCGAGCGGTGGATTCGCTCGTAGCTCTCGGCGATCACCGCGCGGACGCCGAGCAGCTTCGGGCCCTTCGCCGCCCAGTCGCGCGAGGAGCCCGAGCCGTACTCCTTGCCGGCCAGCACGATCAGCGGCGTGCCCTCGGCGCGGTAGCGCTCGGCGACGTCGAAGATCGAGCCCTCCTCGCCGCTCGGCACGTGCACGGTCCACGTTCCCTCGCTGCCGGGCACGAGCAGGTTGCGCAGGCGCACGTTCGCGAACGTTCCGCGCATCATCACCTCGTGGTTGCCGCGGCGGGAGCCGTACGAGTTGAACTCGCGGCGCTCGACGCCGTGCTCGACGAGGTAGTGCCCGGCCGGGCTGTCCGGCTTGATCGAGCCGGCCGGAGAGATGTGGTCGGTCGTGACCGAGTCGCCGAGCTGCACGAGGCAGCGTGCGCCGGAGATGTCCTCGACGCCCGGCGGCTCGAGCGCCATCCCCTCGAAGTACGGCGGGCGGCGGACGTAGGTCGAGTCCGGGTCCCAGGCGTAGAGATCGCCGGCGGGCGTGTCGAGCGCGCGCCAGGTCTCGTCGCCGGTGAAGACGTCGGCGTAGCGGCCGCGGAAGAGCTCGCCGGAGACCGAGCCGGCGATCGTCGCGCCGATCTCCTCCGAGGTCGGCCAGAGCTCGTGGAGGAAGACGTCGTTGCCGTCGGGGTCCTGACCGATCGGCTCGGTCGTCAGGTCGAGGTCCATGCGGCCGGCGAGCGCGTACGCGACGACGAGCGGCGGCGACGCGAGGTAGTTGGCCTTCACCTCGGGATGGATGCGCGCCTCGAAGTTCCGGTTGCCGGAGAGGACGGCGCAGACGACGAGGTCGCTCTCGGTCACCGCCGCGGAGATCTCGGCCGGCAGCGGGCCGGAGTTCCCGATGCAGGTCGTGCAGCCGTAGCCGACGGTGTGGAAGCCGAGCGCCTCGAGGTACGGCGTCAGGCCGGCCTTCTCGTAGTAGTCGGTGACGACGCGTGAGCCGGGCGCGAGGCTCGACTTCACCCACGGCTTGCGGTCGAGGCCGCGCTCGACGGCCTTCTTCGCGAGCAGGCCGGCGCGCGATCATCACCTGCGGGTTCGAGGTGTTCGTGCAGCTCGTGATCGCGGCGATCACGACACAGCCGTGGTCGAGCTCGAACTCGAGGTCGCCCATCGCGACGCGTGCCGTCGCCGGCTCGGGCTCGACGACGGCGACGGCAGGGGCCGGCGGCCGGCGGCGGGCTCCTCGTGGCCGGGCTCGACGTGCGCGGGCGGGTCTGACGCGGGGAAGCTTTCCGCGACCGCCTCGTCCTTCGCGTTCCCGTAGTCGACGCCGAAGCCCGGCAGCTCGTGGAGGAACGCGTTCTTCGCGCTGCGCAGCGGGACGCGGTCCTGCGGGCGCCGCGGCCCGGCGAGGCTGGGCTCGATCGTCCCGAGGTCGAGCTCGACGACCTGGGAGTAGGTCGGGTGGTCGTCGGCCTCGTGCCAGAGCATGTTCTCCTTGCAGTAGGCCTCGACGAGCGCGACGCGCTCGTCCGGCCGCCCGGTCAGGCGCAGGTACTGGAGCGTCGCGTCGTCGACCGGGAAGAAGCCGCAGGTCGCGCCGTACTCGGGGGACATGTTCCCGAGCGTCGCGCGGTCGGCGAGCGAGAGGGCGGCGAGCCCCGGCCCGAAGTACTCGACGAACTTCCCGACGACCCCGGTCTTGCGGAGGGTCTCGGTCACGGTCAGGACGAGGTCGGTGGCGGTCGCGCCCTCGGGCAGCGCGCCGGTCAGCCGGAAGCCGACGACCTGGGGCACGAGCATCGAGAGCGCCTCGCCGAGCATCGCGGCCTCCGCCTCGATCCCGCCGACGCCCCAGCCGAGGACGCCGAGGCCGTTGACCATCGTCGTGTGCGAGTCGGTGCCGACGAGCGTGTCCGGGAAGGCCTGCCCGTTCCGCGATCTCGACGACGCGCGCGAGGTACTCGAGGTTGACCTGGTGGACGATCCCGGTACCCGGCGGGACGACCTTGAAGTCGGCGAACGCGCCCTGGCCCCAGCGCAGGAACGCGTAGCGCTCGCGGTTTCGCTCGAACTCGAGCTCGACGTTCCGGCCGAAGGCGAGCTTGCGTCGCGAACTCGTCCACCTGCACGGAGTGGTCGATGACGAGCTCGGCGGGGATGACCGGGTTGATCCGTGCCGGGTCGCCGCCGAGGTCCTGCATGGCGTTGCGCATCGCCGCGAGGTCGACGATCGCCGGGACGCCGGTGAAGTCCTGGTGGAGGACGCGGCTCGGCCGGAAGGAGATCTCGCTGCTCGGCTCGTCCGTCGCCACCCAGCCGGCGATCGCCTCGGCGTCGCCGGCGTCGCCCGCGCGGAGCACGTTCTCGAGGAGCACCCTCAGCGTGTACGGCAGTCGCGCGACATCCCACTTGTCCTGCAGCGCGTCGAGCCTGAAGATCTCGAACGCCTGGTCGCCGACCCGTAATGTTGCGCGCGCGTCCACGACCTTATTCCATCAGACGGCAGTAACCCGGGGTCGCTCAGGAAGGAGACATGCGTGGCGTTCGAAGCACTGAAAGAGCGACAAGCGTTCGTTTGTGCTGCTGGAGACGATGGACGACGAGGGCCGCGGCCCAGTGGGAGATCGCCCCTGGCGGGGACGCGCCGCCCGGCTCGAGACCCATTGCCTCGATTACCTGGTCGTACTGATCGAGCGTCGCGCCTTTAAAGGTCATCTCAACGGCGATCGCCATCAGAACCTAGCGGCCGCGGAAGAGCTCGCCGGAGACCGAGCCGGCGAGCCCTTCCGCCGTCGGCGCCGGGGCGTGCGGGCCCAGCCTGCGCGCCACGCGGTCGGCGATGGCCGCGAACGGCAATGCGTAGTGGAAATGGAGTACGTCGAGCGGAGCCTCCGACCGGGTGACGAACGGACGCAGGGTCATGCCGCCGTTCAGGCGCCGGCTGTCCGAGCAAGAGATCGCGGATGTTGCGGCCCTCGTCTTCGCGTCGACGCACTAGCCCCAGCTGGTTTCCGTCATCGGGCGGATCGCGGTCTCGAGGATCCTGTGGTTTCGCGGCCTGGTGATTACGAACATGACGATCTCCGCCACGTCCTCGGCGGTCATCATCCCCGCCAGGACCTCCGGCTTCCGTCCGCGGCCCTCCTCGAGCGCGAACTCGGTCGCGACACCGCCCGGGCAGACATTTGTGCAGCGGACGCCTTGCTCGCGGAGCTCGTGGTCGAGCGCGCGCGTGAAGCCGACCTGGCCGAACTTCGAGGCGCAGTAGACCGCCTCGTACGGGAGCCCGCGCCGGCCGGCCTCGGACGCGAGGGTGACAATGTCCGCGGCGTCGCTCTTCAGGAGGTGCGGCAGCGCGGCGCGCACCGTGTACAGCGTCCCCTTCAGGTTGACGTCGATCATCTCCTCGAGGAACTCGGGCTTCAGCTCCAGGAACGGCCCGTAGGCGCCGACGCCGGCGTTCGCGACGACGATGTCGAGCCGACCGAAGCGCTCGACCGTCGCTGCGACCGACGCGTCGATCTCCTCGTGGTCGCTGACGTCGCAGGCGAGCCCGTAGGCGGCTTCGCCGAGGCCGAGGTCGTCGCCGCGCCTGGAGGCGAGCCCGACCTTCACGCCCGCGGCGACGAGCGAGCGCGCGACCGCGGCGCCGATCCCGCCGCTCGCGCCGGTGACGAATGCGACTCTTGCCTTCGAGACTCATTGCTCCTCCAGTCGTCGTAGTGCCGGGTAGAGAGACCTGAACCGCGCATAGCCCTCGTCGTAGACGCGCGACCACTCCGGGTCGGGCTCGACGGTGTCGCGCACGCGTACGCAGGCCGCGACCGCCTCGTGCGCGTCGGCGAAGACGCCGGCCGCGACCCCGCCGAGCAGCGCCGCGCCGTACGCCGCGCCCTCCTCGACGGCCGTGCGCTCGAGCGGGATGCCGAGCACCGAGGCGACGATCTTCAGCCAGAGCTCGCTGCGGGCGCCGCCGCCGGAGACGCGGCCGACGGTCGGCTCGACCCCGAGCTCGCGCAGCAGCTCGAGCGAGTCGCGCAGCCCGTAGGCGACGCCCTCGAGCACCGCGCGGACGAGCGCGCCGCGGTCGTGGCGCAGCGAGAGCCCGGTGAACGACCCGCGCGCGTCCGGGTCGGCGTGCGGCGTGCGCTCGCCCTGGAGGTAGGGCAGGAAGGTCAGGCCCTCCGCGCCCGGCGGGCCAGCGCGCCGCCTCGCCGACCAGCTCGTCGAATGACCCTCCGACCACGTCACGCAGCCACCGCAGCGAGCCCGCCGCGGACAGCATCACGCCCATCGCCTCCCAGGTGTCCGGCACGGCGTGGCAGAAGACGTGGACGCGGGCCTCGGGGTCGGCCGCGGTAGCCCTCCAGCGCCGCGAAGACGACCCCCGAGGTGCCGAGCACGACCGACAGCGGTCCCGGCCCGACCACCCCGACCCCGAGCGCGCCCGCCTGCTGGTCGCCTGCCCCGGCGATCTCGGTCGACTCCGCTACGCCGCGGCAGCCACTCCAGCGGGATCCCGAGCGCCTCGCAGACCTCGCCGCTCCACTCGCGCCGGCGCGACGTCGAACAGCAGCGTCCCGGAGGCGTCCGCCGCGTCGATCGCGTGCTCCCCGGTGAGCCGGAACCGCACGTAATCCTTCGGAAGCAGCACGTGCGCCACGCGGGACCAGACCTCCGGCTCGTGCTTGCGCACCCACAGCAGCTTCGGCGCGGTGAACCCGGTCAACGCGCGGTTCCCGGTCAGCTCGATCAGCCGCGACGAGGCCGATCGTCTCCTCGATCTCCGCGCACTCCGCGCCGGTCCGCTGGTCGTTCCAGAGGATCGCCGGCCGCAGCACCTGCCCGTCCGCGTCGAGCAGGACGAGCCCGTGCATCTGGCCGGAGAAACCGAGCGGCCCGTCGCGGCCGGCGAGCACGCGCTCCGCCGCGCGCCACCAGTCCTCCGGGTCCTGCTCTGCCCAGCCGGGCTGCGGGATCGAGAGCGGGTACTCCTCCTCGGCCCGCGCCAGCACCTCGCCCGTCTCGGAGATCCGAACCGCCTTGACGCCGGTCGTCCCGACGTCGATGCCGAGAAGGCTCAAGCGCCGAGGGCGGCGTACACGATCTCGTACGCCCGCACCGCGTCTTTCGCCGCCTGCGCCTCACGCAGCGCCGCGTCGTCGATCTTCGCCGCGACCCCGTCGATGAACCGCCACTGGAGCACCGACCGCTTGCACCGCGGCGACGGCGTCCTCGGTGTACGGGTAGAGGTCGAACCCGAGCCGCTCGCCGTTCGAGCCGTAGCCGCTGCGCCGGAACTCGAGCGCGAGCTCCAGCGTCTCCATGAACGCGGTCGCGCCGACCATGTTGTCGTCGTCGAACGTGCCCCAGCCGGAGTTCGCGTGCTGGTGGCCGAGCAGGCCGCGCGAGGACAGCAGCGCCGCGTACTCGGCGAGCGACTCGCCGTTCATGATCAGGTGCTGCCAGTCCATGTTCACCTTGACGTTGTCGATGGCCACGGTCGCGCGAGCTCGTGGATCACGAACAGCGTCATCCCGATGTTCCGCATCAGGATCTTCATCGCCGGCTCCGAGTTCTTGTGCTCGAGCCAGAGCGGCTGGCCCTGCTCGGCGAGCGTCGCCGCGATCTGCCCGAGCCCGTCGATGAACAGGTCCCAGCTCTGCGCGTACGGCGTCTGGAACGGGTAGTTGTAGCCCTCGATCCCGGGCCAGACGATCATCGGCACGCCGAGCTCGCCGGAGAGCTTCGCGCCGGCGACGGCGACCTTGACCGCCTCGTCGCGCACCGCCGGATCCGGGTTGCAGAGCCCGCCGCGGCCGAACCGCGGATCGAGGTGCAGGCCCGCCGGCGAGGCAGTAGATGTCGTGGTCCGGCCCGAGCGCCTCGCGGATCGCCTCGACGTTCTGCTCGTTCAGCTCCTGCGGGTAGTGGAACTCGTACCCGTCGATCAGGTCGCCGAGCCCCTCGACCGCGCGGCGAACGCGCCGCGGCGTGTCCTCGCCCGCCCACTCGCGGCTGGTAGCCGCCCGGGACGAAGCGCGTGACCATCGTGCTGAGCGCCCAGATGCCGAGGCTCGTCTTCACGCGACCAGCCTACAGCGGACGACTGCGCAACTCGGATTTGACTAACCGCCCTGCATGCGGCGAGTCTTTCTCCGCGCCGGGCGCGATCGCGCCCGACTCGACGCGCACGCAATCGTCAGGAACTAAAGAGGGAGGAAGCACGTGAAGCAGTTCTCGGAAGGTGGTCGCGGTCGGGCTCGTCGCCGCGGTCGCTGCCTCGCCATGGTCGTCGCCGTCGCGACGGCCGAGCACGGCGGGAAGCGCGCAAGCATCCAGGTCTGCGTCCTGCTGCCGGACACCAAGTCGTCCGTCCGCTGGGTGCAGTTCGACGCGCCCGACCTGGAGAAGGCCTCAAGGCGGCAGGTGTCATCTGCCCGATCACCAACGCCCTGGACGACCCGCAGAAGCAGAAGGCGCAGGCGGACCGCGTGCTCGCCGCCGGCGCGAAGGTGCGTCATCGAGACCACGCTCGACTCCGGCTCGGCCGCCGCGATCGAGAAGGCGTTCACCGTCGAAGGGCGGCAAGGCGATCGACTACGACCGCCAGGTCCCCGGCGGCACCGCGTCCGTCTACGTCACCTTCGACGGCAACAAGGTCGGACTGGCCCAGGCCACCGGCGTCGTCACCGCGCCTCAAGGGCAAGACGAAGCCGGTCGTCGCCGAGCTCTGGGGCGGCCAGAGCGACGCGAACGCGTCCTGGTTCAAGAGCGGAAACGACGACATCCTGAACCCGCTGTTCAAGAGCGGGAAGATCAGCGAAGGGCCCGCAGCAGTTCGTGCCCGGCCTGGGTCGGCCAACGGCGCGGCGACGATCTTCGCGCAGATGCTCGTCAAGACGAACAACAAGATCGACGGCGTGATCGCGGCGAACGACAACATCGCCGGCGCCGTGGTCGTCGCAGCTGAAGGCCAAGCACCTGAAGCCGATCCCGCTCAGCGGCCAGGACGCGACCGACGCAGGGCGTGCAGAACATCATCTCCGGCTGGCAGACGGAACGGTCTACAAGCCGGTGCCCGCTGCAGGCGCACGCCGCGGCCGCGGCCGCGGTCGCGCTCGTCAAGGGCAAGAAGCCGGCCACGACCACGACGCAGGTTCAACGGCAAGAAGCAGGTGCCGACGGTCGCGCTTCCTGTCGCCTGGATCACGAAGGCCAACGTCAAGCAAGCTCTACGCGGACAAGTTCCTCAAGAAGAGCGACGTCTGCGTCGGCGAGTTCAAGAAGTACTGCTAGTAGACCGGCACATCACGTAGCCGGACCGAACGAGCGGAGGCGCCCCGGCCGGGCGCCTCCACCCGTTTTGTGGTAGGAAACCGCGACCGTGACCGTGACCGAGACACCACTCCTCCAACTCCGCGGACATCACGAAGTCGTTCGGATCGGTGCAGGCGCTGACCGACGTCGACTTCGAGGTGCGACACGGCGAGGTGATGGCGCTCGTCGGCGACAACGGCGCCGGCAAGTCGACGCTGATCAAGTGCATCGCGGGCACGCACTCGCCGGACAGCGGCGAGATCCTCTTCGACGGCAAGGAGGTCTCAGATCCACGGGCCGAAGGACGCCGCCAGGCTCGGCATCGAGGTCGTCTACCAGGACCTCGCGCTCTGCGACAACCTCGACGTCGTCCAGAACATGTACCTCGGGCCGCGAGGAGCACGACTGGTTCCAGCGTCTGAACGAGAGCCGCCGATGGAGGCGAAGACCGCCGAGACGCTGAAGTCGCTCGCGGTGACGACGATCCGCTCGATCCGGCAGCCGGTCGCGACGCTCTCCGGCGGGCAGCGCCAGTCGGTCGCCGTCGCCAGGGCGGTGAGTGGAACTCGAAGCTCGTGATCCTCGACGAGCCGACCGCCGCGCTCGGCGTCGCCCAGACCGAGCAGGTGCTCGCGCTCGTCAGGCGCCTCGGCGAGCAGGGCCTCGCGGTCGTGATCATCTCGCACAACCTGCACGACATCTTCGAGACGGCCGACCGCATCACGGTGCTCCGCCTCGGACGGAACGTCGGCGTCTACGAGCGCGAGAAGACGACCCAGCAGGAGGTCGTCGAGGCGATCACGGCCGGCGTGCCGACGAAGGTCTCGGGGATCCCGGCGACGGCCGAGGCGACAGCCGTGAGCGCCACGGACGTCGACGTCGTCGGCCAGGACCGAGGCGCCGCGCCCGACGAGGCGGAGCAGACCGGGCTGTCCGGCGAGATCCGTCGCGTCGTCGACAACCTCAAGGCGGGGAACCTCGGCGTCCTGCCGATCGTCCTCGGTCTGATCTTCATCGTCATCTTCTTCAGCTTCAAGGCGACGAACTTCTTCACCGCGGTCAACTTCAACAACATCATCATCCAGATGGCCGGGACGACGATGCTCGCCTTCGGCGTCGTCTTCGTCCTCCTGCTCGGCGAGATCGATCTCTCGATCAGCTACGTGGCCGGCATCGGCGCCGTCGCGGTTGCCGAGCTCCAGCTGCCCGGCAGCGGGCACCAGATCAACGGGCTGCTGGCGATCGCCGGCCGCGCGTCGCCATCTGCGCCGTGATCGGCGTCGGTGCAGGGCTCGATCGTCGCGCTCGTCGGCGTCCCGTCGTTCGTCGTCACGCTCGCCGGCTTCCTGATCTGGCAGGGCGTGATCCTGCGGAAGCTCGCAGCGCCGGGCTCGATCGTCATCCAGGACCGCTGGATCAACTACACCGCCAGCTACTGCTTCAGCCGCACTGGCAGGCTGGATCATCGCGGCCGGGATCACCGGCGCTCTACGCGCTCTTCGTGCTCGGCGGCGTACTCGCGCAAGCGGCGCGCAGGCGTCTCGAACGAACGGACTCGGGATCGTCGTCGCGAAGGTGATCGGTGTCGGCGATCGCGGCCTTCGGGACCGTCGCGATCTGCAACCACGCGGCGGTCCAGGGAACGCCGCTCGGGCTTCCGCTCGCCGGCGTCCTCGTCGTCATCTTCCTCGTCGTCTGACGTTCCTCGCCAAGCGGACGACCTTCGGCCGTCACGTCTACGCCGTCGGCGGCAACGCCGAGGCTGCCCGGCGCGCAGGCATCAACGTCCCGCGGATCCGCATCGCTCGTCTTCATGATCTCGAGCGGGATGGCCGCGATCGGCGGCATCATCCTCGCCGCCAACGTCCGACTCGGTCGCCCTCACGTTCGGCGGCGGCACGCTGCTGCTCGACTCGATCGCCGCGGCGGTGATCGGCGGCGTGAGCCTCTTCGGCGGCCGCGGCGAGGTGCGCGGCGCGTTCCTCGGAGCGCTCGTGATCGCGACGGTCTCGAACGGGCTCAACACTGCCGGCTACTCGCCGGCATCATCTACATCGTCACCGGGATCATCCTCCTGCTCGCCGTCACGCTCGACACGATCGCGCGCCGGCTGCAGGTCCGCTCGGGCCGCTAAGCGCTTACGGCGCGACGGTCACGATCCGGTCGGCGGCGACGTCGCGCTGCCGTGTGACCTTGCCGTCCGGCCAGCGGACGATCGAGCTCGCTTCACCTGTCGTCGCCTTGCCGAGCCCGAAGTGCACGCGCGGGTCCTCGGAGGAGAGGTAGCTGCTGCCGGCCTGGACCTCGCGGACGAGCCGCGTGCCGTCCGGGAGCACGGCGGTCACGAGCGCGCCGGGCGCGAACGGCGCCAGGCTGCACCTCGAGCCAGTGGCCCGAGCGCGCCGGTGTTGTGGAGCAGGATCAGCTTGCCGCCGATCGAGTTGACGGCGATGTCCATGCGGCCGTCGTTGTCGTAGTCGGCCGCCGCGAGGCCGCGGCCGTTGACGAGCGGCGCCGCGGTCGGAGGCCGACGGTCGCGGCTCGCGTCGGCGAACCGGCCCTGCACGTTCGCGAGCACCTGGATCGCGGCCGGCGTCCTTCTTCAGGTTCGTGACCGGGATCGCGCCGTTCGCCAGCACGAGGTCGAGCCGGCCGTCGTTCGCGAGGTCGACCCACGAGTCGCCCCAGCCGGTCGCGTTCGTGCCGACGCGCCGGCGCGAACGACGGAGCGCGACGTTCGCGAACGCCGAGCCGCGCGGTCGCCTGGAAGGCGGCGTGGCCCTGGCCGCGCGAGTTCGTCACGAAGAGGTCGGGCCGGCCGTCGCCCGAGTAGTCCTGCGGCGGCGACGCCCATGCCGGCGTTCGGGTCGGCGACGCCCGCCGCGGCGCGCCGTCCTCGACGAAGTGGAAGCCGAGCGGGCCGCCCGGGCTCGTTGACGTACAGCCGGTTCGGGTCCAGGTCGTTCGCGACGTAGAGGTCGGGCCGGCCGTCGCCGTTCACGTCGGTGAACACGGCGCCGAGGCTGTGGTCGACGTGCTTCGGTCTCGATGCCCGGCCTGCAGCGCCGACGTCCCGGAACGCGAGTGTCCGTTCGCGTCGGGCCCTCGTTCAGGTAGAGCAGGTCGCGGAACGCCTGGTAGTTCGACGGGAAGCCGCGCGGCGACGTCCGATCGGGGCGTTCACGTCGGCGTAGCCGGAGACGAAGATGTCGGGCCGCCCGTCGCCGTTCACGTCCGCGACGGCGGCGCCGGTGTGCCAGCCGAAGGTGCCGAAGACGTCGATGCCGGCGGCGTGCGTGCCGTCGGTGAACGTGCCGTCGCCGTTGTTCCAGAGCAGCGACGTTGTAGGTGTTCGTCGTGACGAAGAGGTCGGTGTGGCCGTCGCCGTTGAGGTCGGCGGCGACGCAGCCGTTCGCCCTGGACGGCCGGGTCCGCGTGCGACCGCGGCGCTGACGTTCACGAAGCGGCCGTGCGACGTTCTCGAAGAGCGCGCTCCGCGGCAGCCCGCCGTGCGCCGTTCCAGTCGGCCGATGTCGGCGTCGGAGTACGAGTTGACGGCGAAGAGGTCGAGCCAGCCGTCGTTGTTGTAGTCGAGCCAGCAGAGGCCGCCGCCCATCATCGCAGTGGACGTCGTTCGTCGATCCCGAAGCGGAAGTCGCCCTGCCGGAAGTCGAGCCCGACCTGCCGCGCGACGTCGGTCAGCCGGAAGCCGGCGAACCCCTTCGCGGCCGGCGAGCAGCGCCGGGCGTCTCGCCGGCGGGATGACCGCCAGCGGTCGGCCGCTCGGACATGCGCGACGAGCCAGCGGCCGTCGCCGTCCTGCAGCTCGAGGGTCTCGTGCAGCGCTCGGCGCCTCGCGCCGGACGACCGTGGCCCGGGTCGCGTGTAGCTCGTCAGCTGCATCGTCCCGCGAGCGCGGCGACCGCGATCGGCGCGCCCTGGCCCTGGCCGGGCTCGAGCTGGACGCGCATCTGGTCGAGGCGGTAGGCGGGCACCTCGATCGGCCCGCCTCCGCCGCGCTGACCTGGCGAGTCAGCGCGCTCAGTCGTCGCCGATCGAGGCGCGGGCGAGCGCGCCGGGTCGCGCGCGATCAGGGCGCCGTCTGCGCTGGAGGTCGGCGACGAGGTCGCCGCGATCGGCGGGCCGTCTTCCGGTCGAGACGGTCTGAACGCCCGTCGACGGCAGGATCGTGACTGCGGGCAGCCGGCCCGTGTGCGCGAGCGGCGCGACGGTCGCTCGGGCCGCGCGCGGATGCCGGCGCCGGCGATCGCGCCGCGTGTAGGCGAGCAGCGCGACAGCACCGACGGCGACGAGCACGCGCCGGTCGAGGCGGATGCCGGGCAGCAGCGCGAGCAGCGGCCGGCGGCGCAGACGATCGCGAGCGCGCCGAGCAGCGCGACCTTCGCCCAGAACTCGGTCTTCGCCGGCGCGATCAGCAGCGCCGCGAGCAGGCCGACGACGACGGCGTAGACGATCCGGCCGCGCGCGCGACGTCGGCGTCGTCTTCGGGTCGGTGATCATGAAGAAGAGGAAGACGAGCACCTCCGGCGAGGTGACGAGCACCCACCAGAAGTGGAGGCCGGTGACCGGCCCGAGGTGCCAGCGCGCGGTCATCGCGTGGCCGGTCGGCGGCGAGCACGCCGAGCGCCGGCCGCGAACGTGAGCCAGAAGCGCGACCGCGATCCGCAGCAGCGTGCAGCCGCGACGAGGATCGCGAAGCCGCCGGCGACGATGATCGCGAGCGCGAGCGACGAGCCACGCGCGACATCGGGCCCCACCAGAAGTCGAGCGGCTCGGCGCGGCTCGCGGCCGAGGAGCAGGAAGCAGAGGACGAGCCCGAAGTTCGACGGGTTGAAGATGTGCGCGCCGCGCCAACTTGATCACGTACTTCGAGAGCAGCGACACCGCGGCGGTGCCGGCGAAGATCCACCAGCCGTTCATGCTCCACCAGTCGCCGTGCTGCGTGCCGGGCACGCGCAGGATGAACGCGACGCCGTTCCCGGTCAGCAGCGCGCTCGCCGGCCACATCAGCACGTGCTGCCGGCAGAACGCGATCCCGACCTCGAGCACGGCGCAGGTCGCCGAGCGCGATCAGGATCTGCGCGATCGAGAGCCTGGAAGTGGAACGCCGACCTGGCCGAGCACCTGGAGCGAGATGATCACCGCGGCGAGGTGCAGCCGCGGGTCGCTCAGCTTCGGCAGGAGGACGGGATACGGCGCGGCCGCGGATCGCGAGCGCGCGGCCGCCGGGGCGGCTATGGCAGGTGCGGCCACGGGCGCTCATGGTACTCCGGTCGCTCGACGCTCACGCCGTTGTTACGAGTGCTGGCGATGCGTGAAGCTCGAGCAGCGCCCAGGCGATCGTCGAGTTCGTGGTCTCGCGAGGCCGCCGGGGCCGTCTCGGTGTTCGTCGCCGACACGCACGGCGAGCTGGTCGCGGCGGCGACGATGGACGGCGCCGCGCCCGGACACGCGCCTGAACGCGCAGCGGAAGGCCTACACGGCGGCGCGCAGCGACGCGACGCTCGACCTCGCGCAGCTCGCGGAGAAGGTCGCGCGACGACCCGGTCGAGCGGGCGAGCTTCGACCCGTTCTTCACGTTCTTCCTCGGCGGCGTCGCGGTGTTCGAGGGCGACGCGCGCGTCGGCGCGGTCGGCGTCAGCGGCCTGCCCGGCGAGGTGGACGAGGAGCTGGCTCGCGCGGCGATCGCCGCTGCGGGCCTGTCAGCTAGACCGGCTCGAGCGCACGATCCGCGGATCCGTGAAGACGTCCGCCTCGTCCCTGCTCCGCGTCGAGAACTCCGAGACGATCGCGCCCTCGTCACCTGCGCGGAACCAGTGCAGCGTGTCGGGCGGGATCGTCGAACTGCTCGCCCGGGCTCGAGGCGCGATCTCGCCCTGCCCGTCCACCTAGAGGAGCACCGATGCCGCGCCGGCAGCGGAACGTCTCCTCCTTGCCCGGCTCGCCGCCGACCGGCGGGTGCCGGTGCTCGGGGCACTCCTGGCCGGGGAAGAGGACGAGCTCCTTCGCGCACACCCGGTCCGTGTTCACGTAGACGACGATCTGGAGCCCGTAGCGCTCGAGGTCGCCGAGCCCGAAGTCGGCGACCTCGATCGCGTCGCGCTCGGCCGGCGTCAGCACGATCCCGGCCTCGGCGAGCATCGCCGCCGCCCGCGCTGCGCGCGTCGGTCACAGCGAGACCGGCTGCCCGCTCGTCGCCGACTCGTGGAGCGCCTCGAGCGCCCGCGCCTGCCCCATCGCGTCCTCGCGCCCGAGCAGCAGCTCGGCCTCGCCGCGGATCGCGTCGCTCACGTTCTCGAGCTCGAGCCGGTACGAGTCCGCGGGCTCGACCTCGATCCGCTCGACGCTGCCGTCGCGTGGCGGAGCTCGATCACCGGCTCGTTGCAGTGCCACGGGTCGTCGAGGAAGAGCGAGCCCTCGCTGCCGATCGACCTCGAGCTCGTCGCGGTTCGGCATCGCCGTGCCGCAGTCGAACGTCGCGAGCACGTCGCCGGGGAAGCGCAGCACGCCGGCGAAGACCCAGTCGGTGCCGGACGGCCCGAACCACGCCTCGCCGTAGACCGACTCCGGCTCGCCGCCGAGCGAGCCGCGACCCGGACTGACGCAGTAGCAGCCGACGTCCATCAGCGCGCCGCCCTCGACGTCGGTGCGCAGGCGGATGTTGTCCTCGTCGTAGAGCGAGTAGCTGAAGACCGAGCGGATCAGCCGCAGCTCGCCGATCGCGCCCTCCTCGACGAGCGCGCGCAGCCGCTTCGTCTGCGGGTTGTGCCGGTACATGAACGCCTCGCGTGAGGAGCTGCCCCGCGCGGTCGGCGGCGTCGAACGCCGCCGTCGACCTCGTCCGGGTGCCGCGTGAACGGCTTCTCGCAGAGCACGTGCTTGCCCGGCCTCGACCGACTTGATCGACCACTCGCAGTGCATCGTGTTCGGCAGCGAGATGTAGACCGCCTCGATCTCCGGGTCGGCGAGCAGCGCCTCGTAGGAGCCGTACGCGCGCGGGATGCTCCCACTTCGCGGCGTACTCGTCGGCGCGCTCCTGCGTCGCGGCTCGCGACGCCGACGAGGTCGACCTTCGGCGACGCCTGCGCGCCGCGGGATGACCTTCCGGTTGATGTCGGCGGTCGAGATGATCCCCCACTTCACGAGCGGTAGGTGACGTAGCCCTCGCGGGCGATCCTGAAGCCGGCGCGCGGGCTCGTGGTGTAGCGGCAGGTGACGCCCGCCGTCGCGGAGGTGCACCGGATCGGGCCGATCTTCACCGACCGGCCGTACGCCAGCGTCGAGCACTTGTCCGAGGTGTAGCACACAGAGCGGGCCGATGTCGCCGCGGCATGAGCCCACCGACACCTTCCGGTTCCCGAGCGAGACCGTGTAGGGGTCGAAGTCGAGGTCGCAGCTCGCCGGCTTGCGCGGCGTGATGCTCGCCGGCCACGTGTGCTTGCGGACGAGGCACTGGACGAATGCGGGCTGGCCGAAGCCGGCGGGCGCACCGATGCAGTTGATGTTCCCCGACGGCGACTGGAAGTGGACGAGCGACAGCGCGACCGTGAAGGCTGCGAGCAGCACGCCGAGATCCTAAGCGTCATAAGATCGCTCTGATGGCGAGACCGGTCACCCTGTTCACCGGCCAGTGGGCCGACCTGCCGCTCGACGACCTCGCGGCGAAGGCGAGCCAGTGGGGCTTCGACGGGCTCGAGCTCGCCTGCTGGGGCGACCACTTCGAGGTCGACCAGGCCGTTGCCGACTCGGGCTACGCGAAGGCGAAGCGCGAGCAGCTCGGCGACCTCGGCTGCTGGGCGCTCGGCGCGCACCTCGTCGGGCAGGCGGTCTGCGACCCGATCGACGCGCGCCACCAGGGCGATCCTCCCGCCCGAGGTCTGGGGCGACGGCGACCCGGCCGGCGTCCAGGAGCGCGCGGCCGAGCGGATGAAGGACACCGCCCGCGCGGCCGCCGCCTTCGGCGTCACGCAGGTGAACGGCTTCACCGGCTCGCCGGTCTGGCACATGCTCTACAGCTTCCCGCCGAACGACTTCGCCGAGATCGAGCGCGGCTACGAGCGAGTTGGCCGAGCAGCTGGGGGCCGATCCTGGACGTCTTCGACGCCGAGGGCGTGCGCTTCGGGCTCGAGGTGCACCCGACCGAGATCGCCTACGACTTCGTGACGACGCGGAAGACGCTCGACGGCGATCGGACCGGCGCGAGGCATTCGGGATCAACTTCGACCCGTGCGCACCTCGTCCCGCCAGCTCCTCGACTCGGTGCGCGTTCGTCGAGGAGTTCGCCGACCGCATCTACCACGTGCACGTCAAGGACTCGAAGGTGCGCACCGACGGCCGCCGGTCGATCCTCGGCTCGCACCTCAACTTCGGCGAGGGCGAGCGCGGCTGGGACTTCGTCTCGCCCGGCCACGGCGACGTCGAGTTCGAGGAGCTCTTCCGCGCGCTCAACCGGATCGGGTACGAGGGGCCGCTGTCGATCGAATGGGAGGATTCGGGAATGAACCGTGAGCTCGGCGCGCAGGATGCGCTTGCCTTCGTCCGGCGCTACGCACTTCAGCCCCTCCGACGTCGCCTTCGACGCGGCGATGCAGCGATGAGCTCAGCTGACCGGTGGCGGCGCGGCGAGACCGCGGCGGGGCTCGCGCCCGAGATCGGCGTCGGGATGCTCGGGTACGCCTTCATGGGCAAGGCGCACTCGAACGCGCTGAAGAAGATCCCGTACATGACGTGGCCGCCGCCGCTGCGGCCGAAGCTCGTCTCGATCGCGGGCCGCAACGAGGAGGCGGTGCGCGCCGCCGCCGAGCGCTACGGCTACGAGCGCTGGACGACCGACTGGCGGGACATCGTCGCCGACCCGGAGATCGGCCTCTTCGACAACGGCGGCCCGAACTCGGTGCACGCCGAGCCGACGATCGCCGCCGCGCAGGCCGGCAAGCACGTCGTCTGCGAGAAGCCGCTCGGCCGCACGGCCGACGAGAGCTACGAGATCTGGCAGGCGGTCGACGCGACCGGCGTGAAGCACCTCTGCGCGTTCAACTACCGCTTCGTCCCGGCCGTCCGGCTCGCCCGCGAGCTGATCGACGCAGGCGAGATCGGCGAGATCCGCCACTTCCGCGGGCGCTACCTCCAGGACTGGGGCGACGACCCGTCGCTCGACACCTGGCGCTTCCACGCCGACGAGGCCGGCTCGGGCGCGCTCGGCGACCTCGGCGCGCACGTCGTCGACCTCTCGCGCTACCTCGTCGGCGACATCGCGACCGTCTCGGCGCTCGTGAAGACGTTCCTGCCCGGCCGCCAGGTCGACGACGCGATCGAGGCCGCGGTCGAGTTCGAGAACGGCGCGATCGGGACGATCGAGTCCACGCGCCTCGCGCTCGGCCGGCGGAACGCGTTCCAGTGGGAGATCAACGGCACGAAGGGCTCGCTCGCGTTCGACATGGAGCGGCTGAACGAGATCCAGGTCTTCCGGAACGGCGGCCGCACGCGCGGCTTCACGACCGTCCTCGTCACCGAGGCCGACCATCCGTTCTGGCAGTTCTGGTGGCCGCCCGGCCACATCATCGGCTGGGGCGACACGTTCGTGAACGAGCTCTGGCACCTGCTCGACGCGATCGCGAACGACACCGCCGGTCGGCCCGCACGGCGCGACGTTCGAGGACGGCTACCGCGCCGCCGAGGTCTGCGACGCGATCGTCCGCTCGGGCGAGAGCGGCAAGCGCGAGCAGCTCAGCTACCGAAGCTAGCCCCGTGATCTCACGCTGGGACCGATCGGTGGTCGAGGCGTTCCAGCACCTCCACTGGGGGCCGGCCGACTGGTTCGCAGAGCTCCTGTCCGAGTGGTGGGTGAAGAGCCTCGTGATCATCGGGATCGGGCTCATCGCGGACATCTGGACGCGCCGCTTCCCGCTCGGCGTCGGGCTCGCGACGATCTCGTACCTTGCGGCCGAGGGCCTGTCCTTGCAGATGAAGTCGTGGTTCGACCGGCGAGCGGCCGTCCGTCGCCGACCCGGCCATCCACCCGCTCGTCGCGGTGCCGCACAACGGTTCGATGCCCTCGACGCACGCCGCGAGCGCGTTCGCGGCCGCGCTCGCCGTCGGCTTCGTCCACCCGAAGCTGCGGTGGTGGCTGCTCGCGCTCGCCACGCTGATCTCGCTCTCTCGCGTCTGGCTCGGCCTCCACTACCTCTCGGACGTGATCGTCGGTGCGGCCGTCGGCTGCGCGGTCGCCTGGGCGGTGTGGTCCCTCAGCCGAGCCGCCGGTCGAGCGTTTCGAGCACGTTCGCGAACCGGCGCCTGAGCCACCGGCGCCCACCCAGCACGAGCAGCAGGCGGTCGGCGGTCGAGGCGCGTTCGACCTCGGCAGAGAGCGAGACGAGCGAGCCGTCGCCCTCGGGCAGGATCTTCCAGGCGACCGCGCCGACGGTCGTCCCGAGCACGGCGCGGCCGACGAGACGGGACGGGGCTTCGGCCTCGACCACCTCGGTCCGGGCCTCGCGGGTGATCCCCAGAGGCCCGCGGATGAGGATGCGGCCGCCTCCGTTCCCGACACCGTTCACGGCGATGAACGAATCCTCGAGCTGCCAGTGGTTGTGCAGGTCGGAGAGGAACTCGAAGACACGCTCCGGCGTGTGCGGGAGTTCCCGGATGCTCTCGATCCGCTCCATGGGTAGTGATAATCGCACCACGGACGTTCTCGCCCTCACCCCGCTCCTCCCGGAGCTTCCCCTCGAGCGGACGCACCTGCTCGACAACCTCGGCCGGATCCGCCGCGAGGTCGGGCCGATCACGCCCGAGCTCTCCGACGCGCTCGCCGACTGGATGAACATCCGCCGCGGCGAGGTGCACGAGGTCGTCTCGTTCTACTCGTTCCTCCAGGAGCCGGTGGACGTCGTGCGTGTCTGCACCGGGCCGGTGTGCGACTGCATGGGCGCGAAGGCTGAACGGCGCGCTCGCCGTCGCGTGCCTCGGCCACTGCGACCTCGCCCCCGTCGTGATGGACGGCGAGACCGTGCGCGGCGGCGTCACCCACAGCACGAACGGCTTCCTCGCGGAGCCGGACGACCCGCGCGACCCGCCCGAGCTCTCGCCGGACGAGGTGCTGGCGCGGCTCGAGGCGTCCGGGCTGACCGGGATGGGCGGCGCCGGCTTCCCGACCTTCCGCAAGTGGGACGCGGTCCGCCGCGAGCCCGCCCCGCGCGCCGTGATCGTCAACGCCGACGAGGGCGAGCCCGGGACGATCAAGGACCGCTACGTGATGGAGCTCCGCCCGCAGCTGCTGCTCGAGGGGCTCGTCGCGGCGATGCGCTTCTGCGAGGTGGACGAGGCCTACATCTACCTGCGCGAGGAGTACGCGACCTCGCGCGCGCGCCTGCGCGAGGCGATCGCCGCACGCGGCCTCGACGTCCACGTCGTCGTCGGTGCCGGCTCGTACGTCTGCGGCGAGGAGTCGGCGATGCTCGAGTCGATGGAGGGCCGTCGCGGGATGCCGCGCCTGCGCCCGCCGTTCCCCGCGCAGAAGGGCTACCTCGGCCGGCCGACGCTGATCAACAACGTCGAGACGCTCGTGCACGTCGCGCTGATCCTGCGCGGGGAGTGGACGCCGGGGCGGCTGTGGTCGGTGTCCGGGGCGGTGAAGGAGCCCGGGTGCTACTGGGCGCCGCTCGACGTGACGACGCGCGCGCTCGTCGAGACGTACGCCGGCGGCTTCGCGGACGAGGTCGGCGCGGTCGTCCCCGGCGGCGCGGCGAGCGGGATCCTCCCGCCGGCCGCCCTCGACGTCCCGCTGACGCGCGACGGCGCTGCGCGAGTGGGACAGCGGGCCCGGCTCGGCGGCGGTGCAGGTCTTCCCCGCGCGCTACCCCGTGCTGCGCCTGCTCGCCGAGACGATGCGCTTCTTCGCCGAGGAGTCGTGCCAGAAGTGCACGCCGTGCCGGATCGGCAACCGCGCGCTGCACGCGATCGCGGCCGGCGAGGCGCGACGATGTCCGCGCCGAAGGTCGAGGAGTGGCTCGAGGCGATGGCGCAGACCTCGATCTGCGGGCTCGGGCAGGCGTCGCCGATCCCGTGGCGCAACGTCCAGCGCCACTGGCCGGAGGTGCTCGCGTGATCGCCGCTGTCGCCGCCGGCCTCTCGATCTGGGGCGCGGTCACCGGCTTCTACGGGACGAAGCAGTGGGAGCCGGTGAAGACCTGCCAGGCGACGTACCGGGGCGACCGCTTCGCCATGGTCGAGGCGAAGATCCATGGTCGCCGCCACATCGCCGCGCTGCATTTGCTCAACGCGAAACGGGGCTGGGTGGTGATGTGGGCGGACGGAACGGTGAACCGGAAGATCGGCCCGTCGACTGCGCCCTTCGTCCGGGCCGAGGTGACACGATTGAAGGCGCAATGTCTGGCTCCGTAGTCCAGTTCACGCGTCGACGGTCGCGCCGTCACCGCGCCCGAGGGCGAGCTGCTCGTCCACGCGCTCGCCCGCAACGACGTCTTCGTCCCGACCCTCTGCCACGACAACAAGCTCGACCCGTACGGCGGCTGCCGCATGTGCGTCGTCGGCGTCGAGGGCTCGCCGCGGCCGATGCCGGCGTGCGCGACCCGGGTCGCCGAGGGGATGGTGATCTCGACGAACTCGTCGGTGCCGCAGTTCCAGCGCACGCTGACCGAGATGCTCCTCGCCGAGCACCTGAACGCGAACCCGGGCGGGCGGCCGAACGAGCTCGTCGCCCTTGCCGAGGATCTCGGGGTCGAGGCGCCGATCGTGCTGCCGGACGCGAAGCGCGAGCCGTACGAGGACCGCGACCTGCTGATGGGCTACGACCCCGACGCCTGCATCCTCTGCGCGCGCTGTGTCCGCTACACGCAGGAGGTGATGCAGTGCTCGGCGCTCTCGCTCGAGGGCCGCGGGGCGGAGGCGCGCATCGTGCCGACGTGGGGCAAGGGCTGGCTCGACACCGAATGCGAGCTCTGCGGCGGCTGCCTGTCGGTGTGCCCGACGGGCGCGATCTACGAGAAGTTCGAGGAGGGCGCGCCGGCCGCACGCGAGGCGGGGCTCGTGAAGACGAAGACCACCTGCACCTTCTGCGGCGTCGGCTGCCAGATCGACCTGAACGTCGATCCAGAGACGAAGCGCATCGTCAAGGTCACCTCCGACCCGTCATACGTCTCGAACGACGGCAACCTCTGCGTCAAGGGGCGCTTCGCCTTCAACTTCGTCCACCACCCCGACCGGCTGACCCAGCCCCTGATCCGCGGCGAGGACGGCGAGCTCCACCCGGCCTCCTGGGACGAGGCTCTTTCGGCCGCGGCCGCGGGCCTGACCCGGGTGCGCGACCGCTATGGCCCCCAGGCGATCGGCTTCCTCTCGTCGGCCCGGACGACGAACGAGGAGTGCTACCTCACGCAGAAGCTCGCGCGGGCGGTGATCGGCACCAACTCGGTGCACTCCTGCGAAGCGACCTGACACGCTCCGACCCTTTACGGCCTGGTCAGGTCGTTCGGCAGAGGAGCAAGCACCAACTCGATCCCGGAGATCGAGAACGCCCGGTTCCTGCTCGTGATCGGCTCGAACACGACCGAGGCGCACCCCGTGCTCGCGCTGCGGATCAAGAAGGCGGTGCGGAACGGCGCGACCCTCGTCGTCGCCGACCCCCGCAAGATCTGGCTGACGAAGCTCGCCAAGCGCCACCTGCAGGTGCGGCCGGGAACGGACGTCTGGCTGATCAACGCGATGATGCACGTGATCCTCGAGGAGGGCCTCCAGAACGAGGAGTACATCCGCGAGCACACCGACGGGCTCGACCAGGTGCGCGAGGTGGTCTCGCGGTACTCGCCGGAGGAGGCGGAGCAGGTGACGGGCGTGCCGGCAGACGCGATCCGCCAGACCGCGCGCGAGTACGCGCGCGAGCGGCACGCGGCGATCTTCTACACGCTCGGGATGACCGAGCACGCGTGCGGCGTCGACAACATCTGGTCGCTCTCGAACCTCGTCCTGCTGACCGGCCACCTCGGCTACGAGTCGACCGGCCTGAACGCGCTCCGCGGCCAGAACAACGTCCAGGGCCTGAACGACTCCGGCGCGAACCCGTCGTACCTGCCGGGCTACCAGCCGGTCGACGATCCGGAGATCCGACGGAAGTTCTCGGAGGCGTGGGGCGTCGAGGTACCGGAGGCGACGGGCTACCGGCTCGACCAGATCATCTCCGGGCTGCACGACGGCCGGACGAAGGCGCTCTACCTCGTCGGCGAGAACCCGGCGCAGACCGAGCCGAACGCGCACCACGTCGAGGAGGGCCTCGAGCGCTGCGAGTTCATGGTCTCGCAGGACATCTTCCTGAACGACTCGACGCGCAAGTACGCGGACGTCGTGCTGCCGGCGTCGTCGTTCGCGGAGAAGGACGGGACGTTCACGAACACCGAGCGCCGCGTGAACCGCGTGCGGAAGGCGCTCGACTGCCCCGGCGAGGCGCGCGAGGACTGGCGGATCGTCTGCGACATGGCGGCCGCGCTCGGCGCGTCGTGGCCGGAGTACGCAGTCGCCCGAGGACGTCTGGAACGAGCTCGCCGACCTCTGCCCGAACTGGTACGGCATCCGCTATCCGCGGATCGAGGAGAACGGGATGCAGTGGCCGTGCACCGACCTCGACCACCCCGGCACGCCGTACCTGCACTCACCTGCGCCGGCGCTCGGCAAGGGGCGCTTCTTCCCGGTCGAGTACCAGCCGCCGATCGAGCAGACCGACTCGGAGTTCCCGTTCGTCCTCTCCACCGGCCGGACGCTCTACCACTACAACTCGGCGACGATGACGATGCGCGAGGCCGGCGTCGTCGAGAAGCAGGAGCGGCCGTTCTTCGAGATCCACCCCGACGACGCGACCGCGCTCGGGATCGCCGACGGCGCGGAGGCGCGGCTCGTCTCGCGGCGCGGCGAGCTGACCGCGCGACGCGACGTACTCGACCCGCGTCTACCCGGGCCTCGTCTGGATGGCGCTTCCACTTCTCCCAGGCGAAGGTGAACTGGCTCCTGCACGACGTCGGCGACCCGCTGATCGGCACGCCGGAGTACAAGGTGTCGGCGGTGCGGGTCGAGGCGCTGTGACCTGAGGCTCGGGCGAGCCGCGCGCCCACGTCGAGATCCTGCGAGTCGACGCAGGCGCTGCGTCGACCCGTCGATGGCCGAGGGGCACGTCGCGCTCGCGGACTTCCAGACCGCCGGCCGCGGGCGGCTCGGCCGGACGTGGGAGGCGCCGCCCGGGATCGGCGCTTCTGCTCTCGGTGCTGCTCAAGCCGCCGGCCGACCGGGCGCTGCCGCAGCTCGCGCTCGTCGCGGGCGTGGCGGTGGCGGACGCGCTCGAGCACCTGACCGGCCTCTCGGTCCAGATCAAGTGGCCGAACGACGTGATGCTCCGCCGCCAGAAGGTCTGCGGGATCCTCGCCGAGGCCCGCGACGGCGCAGTCGTCCTCGGGATCGGCGTGAACCTGACGCAGGGGCCGAGCGAGCTCCCGGAGCGCGCCGGCTCGCTGCTCACGACCACGGGCCGGGAGTTCGCGCGCGACGACGTTCTCGACGCGGTGCTCGCCGCGCTCGGCGCGCGCTACGAGGCGTGGCTCGCCGGCGGGCTCGACGCGGTCTACGACGGCCTCGGCTCGCGCGACTTCCTCCGCGGCCGGACCGTGACCGTGAACGGCACGACCGGCGTCGCGCAGCTGATCGACCGCGAGGGTCGGCTGTTGATCGACGGCGTCGCCGTCGAGAGCGGCGAGGTGACGTACGAGCGCTGACGTTCTCGGTACCCGAAGGGGCTGACTCTGAGCTCTTCGCCAGCGTCAGCGGGATCTCGACCACGTGGGTCTTCGACCCGTCCGCGGCCGAGAGCTCGTAGACCTCGAGCTTCCCGAGACCGTTCGGGCGCCTCGAACGGGATCGTCACGTCGTACGTCCCGCGCGTGCCCGAGCCGGAGGTCGCCGTGACGAAGTGGTGGGAGAGCACCTTCCCGGCCGGGTCGAGCAGGTCGTACTCGAACGTCGCCTCGAACGTGTTCGCCGTGCCCCACAGGCGCAGCGGCGCCGACACCGCGGCGAACGGCAGCGGCCCCTCGACCAGGATCGCCGGCGTCAGCTCCTCGAAGTCCGAGCGCCGGTAGCTCTTGCCGTCGACGACGACAGGTTGCGCCGGGTCGAACTGCGACAGCGTGTACACGGTCGCGGCGAGCTTCTCGCGTCGCCTCGCCCGGGTCGAACCCGATCGCGCGCTCCTTCGCGGTCGGCCCGGCCGCCTGCTGCGGCGAGAAGCGTCGCGCGCGTGACCAGTCCCGAGCGTCCGCCCGACCGGCCCGACCTTCCCGTCGCGCAGGAAGTAGACCCGCACCGTCTTCGCCATGCGTCGGCGGAGTGGTCGTCTGCGTGACCGTCTCCGTCGTGGTCACGGTGACGGTCTTCGACCCGCCGCAGCCCGCGACGAGCACGACCAGCACGACCGCCAAGAGCACCCGACGCATCGCTCCCCAGCGTAACTAGCATCGCGACATGGCACCGGACCGCCACGGGATCGAAGCGGAAGGGCTCGTCCGCGAGTTCAAGGACGTGCGCGCGGTCGACGGGATCGACCTCGTCGTCGCGCCCGGCGAGATCTACGGCTTCCTCGGCCCGAACGGCGCCGGCAAGTCGACGACCGTCCACATGCTCACCACGCTGCTGCCCCCGACCGCCGGCCGGGCGACCGTCGCCGGCTACGACGTCGTCAAGCAGGGCCCGCTCGTGCGCGAAGGCGATCGGCGCCGCGCTCCAGGAGGCGGCGCTCGACCCGCTCCTCACCGGCCGCGACCACATGCGCCTGCAGACCGCCCTCCACGGCATGCCCGCGGGCGGAGCGGTCCGCACGCGGCGACGAGCTGCTCGAGCGCGTCGGGCTGACCGGCGCCGCCGACCGCAAGATCCGCACCTACTCGCGGCGGGATGAAGCGCCGCCTCGACCTGGCGCTCGCGCTCGTCCACTACCCGCGCATCCTGTTCCTCGACGAGCCGACCACCGGCCTCGACCCGCAGAGCCGCAACGCGCTCTGGGCCGAGGTCGGCCGCCTCGCGAAGGAGGAGGGCGTGACCGTCTTCCTGACCACGCAGTACCTCGAGGAGGCCGACGTCCTCGCCGACCGCGTCGGGATCATCGACCACGGCCACATCGTCGCCGAGGGCACGCCCGCAGGCCCTGAAGGCGGAGATCGGCCGCCCGACCGTCGAGGTCGTCCCCGCCGACCCGGAGCAGCGCGACCGCGTTCGCCGACGTCCTCCGCCGCTTCGGCGAGCTCGTCCAGCTCTCGCCCGACAGCGTCGCCGTGCGCTGCGAGCACGACGAGTACGACCTCGCCGAGATCATCCGCGCGCTCGACGCCGAGGACCTCCACTTCGCCAACCTCCAGCTGCACGCGCCGAGCCTCGACGACGTCTTCCTCGAGAAGACCGGCCGGACGCTCGAGGGCGCGACCGCCGAGGCGGACGCCGAGGCGGAGGCCGGCCGCCGGCTTGAGCGCCATGTGGGCGCAGATCTACTGGCTCGCGCACCGCTCGGTCGTGCGGCAGTCCCGCCAGCCGGCGAACGTCGTCGCGCCGGTGATCTTCCCGCTCGGCCTGCTCGCCGTGAACGCCGGCGGCCTCCAGCCCGCGACGATGATCCCGGGCTTCCCGACCGACCGCTTCGTCGCGTTCGCGCTCGCGGTGCCGTTCATGCAGGGCGCGCTCTTCGCGACGATGAACGCGGGCACCGACCTCGCCCGCGACATCCAGACCGGGTTCCTGAACCGCCTCTCGCTGACGCCCGTGCGCGGCGTCGCGCTGATCACCGGCCAGCTCGCCGGCGTCGCGGTCGTCGCGCTCGTCCAGGCGGTGATCTACATCGTCGTCGGCTACATCGTCGGCGTGCACCTCGGCCTCGGGCGCCGCCGGGATCGTGATGCTGCTCCTCCTCGCCGTCGCGATCGCGATCGCCTTCGGCGGCGCGGGCCTCTTCATGGCGCTCCGCACCGGCTCGGGCGAGGCGGTCCAGGGGCTCTTCCCGGTGCTGTTCGTCTTCCTGCTCATCTCGTCGATGAACTTCCCGCGCAACCTGATCGAGGCCGACTGGTTCCGCTGGGCGGCGACCGTCAACCCGGTCTCGTACCTGATCGAGGGCATCCGCAGCCTGATCATCGAGGGGTGGAACGGCGAGGCGCTCGCGCTCGCGTTCGCGATCACCGCCGGCCTGCTGGCCGGGCGCGCTCGCGCTCTCGTCGTTCGCCCTCCGCGAGAGGATGACCCGCACGTGACCCGCGACTTCCGGAACGCCGCGTTCGCCGTCGGCTGGCGGACGATCCACAACGTCTTTCACAACCCGTCGCTGCTCTTCCCCGGGCTGATGTTCCCGCTGCTCAACTTCGCCGCCTTCGCGGGCGGCCTCTCTCGCCTCCGGCACCTCGAAGGGTTCGACTACGCGCCCGGGTACGCGGGCTTCCAGTTCTCGTTCGTGCTGATCCAGTCGGCCGCGTTCGGCGGGGTCTTCACCGGCTTCGGGATCGCACGCGACTTCGAGTACGGCTTCTCGCGCCGGCTGATGCTCGCGGCCGCGCGGCGCAGCGGGATCATCGCCGGCTACGCGATCGGCGCGCTCGTGCGCTGGATCCTGACCGCCGTGATCGTCACCGGCGTCGCCGTTCTCGCGGGCATGCGGATCAAGGGCGACGGGATCGACCTCGTCGGCCTGTACACGCTCGCGGTCCTGGTCAACGCCGGCTTCCTGCTCTGGGCGTGCGGCGTCGCCATGCGCTTCCAGTCCGTCCAGGCGGGGCCGATCATGCAGACGCCCGTCTTCCTGATCCTCTTCTTCGCGCCGGTGTACGTGCCGCTCTCGCTCCTCCAGGGCTGGATCCACAGCGTCGCGGTCGCGAACCCGATCACCCGGCTGATCGAGGCGGTGCGCAGCCTGCTCGCCGGGAGCCCCGCGCACGTCGGCGTCGGCTTCCTGGTCGCGTTCGGGCTGATCGTCGTCTTCGGGGCCTGGGCGCTCCAGAACCTGCGCCACGCCGAGGCCAAGGGGTAAGCGGGCTGCAGCTCCTCACCGGAGCGGAGGCCCGCGTCACGAGCCCGGGCGGGCGGAAGGCGGTCGTCTGCGTGAACGGCGGCACCGGCAAGGAGGTGCCCGGCACGTGGGCGCCGACGCTCGAGCTCCTCGTCCAGCGGCTCGCTCCCGCAGTTCCCCGAGCTCTCGTTCGTCGAGGTGCGCTACCGGATCAAGTCGTGGAAGCGGCTGACGTGGTGCATCGACGACTGCCGCGCCGCGATCACGCTCGCCGCCGGGGAGGGC
Source organism: uncultured Actinomycetes bacterium (assembly GCA_963847305.1). GTDB lineage: Bacteria > Actinomycetota > Thermoleophilia > Gaiellales > Gaiellaceae > DATBLE01. The sequence continues at coordinate 159,517 of CAWJZI010000021.1, forward strand.
GCCGAGGAGATCGCCCTGCTCGGGTTCTCGATGGGCGGCGCCGTCGTGGTCGCCGCCGCCGACCACCCGCTCGTCACGACCGTGATCGGCGCTCGCCCCGTGGATCCCGGACCGGCTCGACGTCGGACTCGCTCGACGGCCGCCGGGTCGCGATCCTCCACGGCGCCCTCGACCGCTGGCTCCCCGGCATCCCCGGCGTCAGCCCGAAGAGCTCGCTGCGCGGCTACGACCGGATCCGCGAGCGCGGGATCGACGCCACGCACACGGTCATCCCCCGCGCGGTGCACGGCACGGCGGTGCGCTCGCGCGGCGGCGGCCTCGTCCCGCTTCCGCGCGCCGGCCGCTGGGTCGAGCTCGTCGGCGAGGAGCTCGCGCCGGTTCAGTAGCCCGACGCCCTGAAGAACGCGTTCGCCATCGCGCGGTAGCCCGCATCGGTCGGGTGCGGGTCGTCCTTGCAGGCGAACGTGTAGAAGCAGATCGTTCGCTTCCGGGCGGCTCCCGGCGGATTGGGGTTGTAGACCGGGAGGACGTTCGCGCGTCGCGCGCGGGCGCTCGGCCGCGGCCCGGCCGATCGCCGTCGTTCAGCTGACGGTGGAGGCGGTCGCTGACGGCGTCCGTCTCGGGCTGGGGGTTCCACGCGCCGAGCACGAGGATCTCCGCCGCCGGCGCCGCGGCCCGCAGCCGCTCGAGAATCGCGCCGAGACGCGATCGATCGCCGCGATCACCTTCGGCGCCTGCTTCGTGCACTGGGCGTCGGTGCCGCAGCCTCGGTCGCCTGTGCAGACATCGTTGCCCCAGAGGACAACGGTGATCGGGCTCACCTGCCCGGGATGGGCGGCGAGGAACGCGAGCGCCGCCTTCTGCTGCGGGCCGGGTGCGGGTCGTGGAGCTTGCGGCCGTCCGCGGTCCACTCGCAGCCGCCGCGGACGTAGGAGACGGTCGTCTCGCCCGGGCAGCCGTAGTTGACCACCCTGAGCTTCGGCTTGATCTTCCGCAGGCGCGCGGCGAAAACGTCGACGAACCCGGTGTCGAACGCCGAGGGCGGAGGCTTGCCGTCCTTGTCCGGCTGGAAGCCGTATGCGATGGAGTCGCCGAGCGACAGGTAGTAGGCCCTGCGGCGCCTGCCGGGCGTCGGCGTCCTCCCGCTGCGAGCACTGCGGCCACCAGCGCGCCCGCCATAACCGCCCTCGTCCATCGGCCGACTATACGCCCCGGGTCGCCGAAGGCGACCGGTCTTCCGGCCGGGCGTCGCCGGCTGTGCCGGTGACGCTTCCA